>JAVKLU010000072.1:0-10353 GCA_031538895.1 Burkholderiaceae bacterium
ACAGCTTGCCGTTGACAAACTCTCAAAGTGGCGTGACGTTGGAATCGACCACGCAAAAGCCTTAGAAAACGCCGCAATTGGTGGGTGGCAAGGTCTTTTTGAGCCAAAAACAGATGTGCTAAATGCGCATCAAAAACAAGTATCGTCAGCAGACAGGCGAGCCGCAACAATGTCCGCATTAACTGGTAATTCAAACGGGGAATCTAAAAATGAACATCGTGTCGGAATACCTAAAGAAGGAATTTTTGACGTTACAGCAAGAATCGTTGGATGAAGGGCGTAATTTGTCATCTCGATGGGTTGAAAGAATTTTTACCCGATTGGGAGCACAGTTAGGGGCAAAAATTGCAGATTTGTATGCAGGATGCAATCCAGATGATGTTAAGTCTGAGTGGGGTAAGGCGCTTTGGGGGTTTTTACCAGAGGAAATTTCTAGGGGATTGGACGCGTGTCAAAAACGGGTTTTTGCACCGACTTTAGGTGAGTTTTTGCGATTGTGCAGACCCTGCCTTGACAGTGAATACGCCTGGATTGAGGCGGTGCATGGTATGAGAGATAGGGAGAGTGGGAAACTTGGTGATTGGTCTCACCCTGCCGTATATCGGGCGGCCAGTAAATTAACCTTCGAGCTTAGGTGTAAGACATATAAAGATGCACGTAAATTGTGGGAATCCACCTTGGAAAGAGAGTTGTCGCAAGGATGGGGGATGTGTCCGCCAGATCCTCCAAAGATGCTTAATCACCAGCACAATTTTGTCCCTCCGAGCGATGAGTTTAAGAAGAAACTTGCAGAGTTAAAAGATGGCTGGAGTAACTTATCGAAAAGAGGTAAAAATGAATCATTATGTAGTGTTACATAACGCGCAAGATGGGCACATTTCGGTCCTTGACCTGTGGAATAAATGGTTGAAGCCTAACCTTATTGAGCAGCGAAAAATAGTTCTTGAAGCTCGGTATTATGAAGATGCTAAAACGGATGAACAGCGCCGCTATTACCACGCGGTAGTGCTTGATACCATTGCCCGCAATAAAGTGATTAACGGGCAAAAGTACCCTATGCGGATATGGAAAGAGTTTTTTAGAGACAAGTTTCTTGGGGTTAGGCGCAAGACTGTTGTTAATCCGATGACTGGACGAAATCGCAGGACTAATCTGCGCGTTAGTACAGAGGAGCTTGGTGTCAGAGGTTACGCGCGCCTGATTGAGCAAGTAAGTTATTTTGCGGTCACTGAGCTGGGTGTTGAGATACCGAGTAATACTCGGATACTCGAATAGACTAATAATTTTAGAAAAATGAGATAAAAAACATGTCAGAGGCGATGTTTGAAAGTGTTGGTCAAGCGCTGTACGTCAGCTATCTGATGGAGATTTTGCCAGTGTATCCAACAAGTATTATGCAGGTGATTTATGATGATCAAAACAAGCGTAATCAAATTTGGGATGATGTCAAAAAAGACAGGACGATAAATTTTATAGGATTGTCAGCGCTTGAAGTTCGCGGTCAATGCGCGCTGATCCGCAGAGCTGTTGATAGAAATTTGGATGTACATGAAATCGCAGTTATCAAGTCTTACTACGGACACCAAAAGACAAAGTCTGATGGTGTCCGTGGATTTGTAGAGTATTTAACTTGGCTTTTGCCGATAAAAAACAAAGATGCAATACTTGCGCTTGGTTGGTCTGTGTTTGTGACGCGCAAACAACGTGATGGACTTAGTATTGCAGCGATATCGAAAGAGTATGGACTTGATAGACGCTTAGCAAGGGATGCTCAAATGCGGATCATAAATGATGGGCAATTACTGTTTAGTCGAGCGATGAACAAACTCAGGCCAGAGTTTGAGATTAGCGGGATTGTTTGAGATATTTCTTATTAGTCATAAACTGGAATTTAATTAGTAGTAAATAAATTCTTACAAAGATATTGCAAAATCTGTACAACTCATGCTATAATTTTGCTATTATTCGGAGAAAGATTTAAATTAAATCTTTCTTGGTAAAAAAACCCGCACGGCTGCTAGCTTTGCGGGTTTTTTTATTTGATTTTTTAAATTATTTTTAATGCCGACAGATACGTCTGACGTAGCACTTGCAAGGCTTACTGTGCAAATAGAGGGGTTGACCAAGGAAATTATGTCATTGCGGCAAGCAATGACGGATCAAGGTAATGCTCACGCAGACGAGGTCGAGTCTGTGCGCGCTAAATCAGACGCAACTAATAATGGTCTAATAGATCTTAGGGGAGTTTTGCGCGGAGGAGTTTTAGTGCTGACTTTTTTTCAGACGGCTGTATTAGCGTCATTTTTTTGGCTATTTTCACAAGTATCTTTTGAGGCTAGCGCAATCGCTGAGATTAGGGGAGATATTAAGCATTACGAGAGTCAACTTACACAACTTAGTCGCGATATCAATAAGTTAAACGTTAAGTAAATTTTATTAAATATCAAAATGATTGAATTTTTAGGTGTTATTTTTGGCGGTGCGTCCAGGTTAGGGCAGTATTGGATGCAAGTTAAAGACAAGCAAGCGGAGCGTGAGCATGAGGTTGCGATGTTTGATTTACAAGCAAAGCTACAAGAGCAAAAATACACTGCCGAGGCCCAATTGCGCCATATGGATGCACAGGTTTCGGCAAGCAATGAGGATGCAGGCGCTTTAGTGGCGGCATTGCAAGCACAAGCACAAGAGGCGCGTGCCGCAGGCGGGTGGGTGTCTAAGCTGTCAGCTAGTGTCCGTCCCGTTGCCAGCTATTGGCTGCTATTAATTTATACGGTATCAAAGATCGCTCAAATCAATATTGCTATGTTGTCTGGTGCCGGTTTGCTTGCGTCAGTACAAGCAACTTACTCAACATTTGATGGCGCATTATTGGGCAGCATTATGGCCTATTGGTTTGCAGATCGGAGTTTGCGGAAACAAGTAGCGTAGTGAGCTGGGATGATCAAGCTGTCGCTTTAATTGCGCCGTTTGAGGGGTGTGAGCAGCGTATCAATGGGTTAGTCCGCCCTTACTTGGATCGTCTGGCAAAGCCCCATATTTGGACGCGCGGATACGGCAGGACTTACGGAATTACCGCTGTAAGTCCACCTATTACAGTAGGGCAGGCTAAGCTAGAGCTCCGACAAGGTGTGATTGAGTACGGGCGTCGAGTGGCGGCGATGAGCCCAAGTTTGTTGCTCATCGATGATTGTTGTCTAGCCGCAGTGACGAGTTGGGCGTGGAATTGTGGGCTTGGTGCTTACAGGGTGTCGCGTTTAAGACGTGCTATTGACGCTGGCTATTGGCTGCGTGCCTCTGAGTTGATGCTTAGTCCAAATACGGCTGGTGGCGTTGTGTACAAAGGGCTTGTTCGCAGGAGGCAAGCAGAGCAAGTAATATTTTTGATGGGCATAAATAGTGGCGACAAATAAGACAACAGCGACGGCGAAAGGTAGAGCAAATAAGCGTAAAACTGGCGCTCCATCAAAATACAGTGCAGGAATAGCAGATGAGATTTGTAAAATTATTGCGTCAAGCTCTATGGGGCTTGCGGCTATTTGTAAAAGTAATCCTAAATTCCCAAGTCGTGCAGCTTTTTATGTCTGGATGGATAGCCATAAAGAGTTACAGGACAAATACGCGCGCGCGAAGGAGTTGCAAGCCGACTATATGGCGGAAGAGATTATCGCAATATCAGACGACGGCCAAAACGATACATATGATAGAGACGGTGTGGAGGTTGCTAATAATGAGTTTATCGCTCGGTCAAGATTGCGTGTAGATGCGCGAAAATGGCTTGCTGGTAAATTAGCCCCTAAAAAATTTGGAGACAAGGTTGCTATTGGTGGCGCTGATGACTTATCCCCGTTGCGATCTGAAATTACATTAGTAATTAACGGTGTCAAACCTCAAAATTAACATTGAGCTGCCGGATAAGCTCTTACCCTTATTTGATCCAAAGCGATATAAAGTTGCTTATGGTGGCAGAGGGTCGGGTAAGAGCTGGAGTGTAGCGCGAGCGTTAATTGCGCTTGCGTCTTCAAAAAAAATATTCGTTCTTTGCGCACGAGAAACTCAAACAAGTATTGAGCAGTCGGTACATAAACTACTCAAAGAGCAAATTGAGTTAATGGGGTTGAGTAGTTTTTACACTGTGCAAGAGCGCAAAATAATCGGTGCAAATGGTTCAGCATTTGTTTTTGCTGGGATACGCCAGCAAGGGATTGATAATTTAAAAAGCTTCGAGGGAGCTGATATTTGTTGGGTTGAAGAGGCGCATGTAGTGACCAAAAGGTCTTGGAATACATTACTGCCAACGATTCGCAAACCGGGGTCAGAGGTTTGGATTACGTTTAACCCTGAACTTGAAACTGATGAGGTTTATGCGCGCTTTGTTAAGAGCAAGTCAACAGAGTCATGGGTTAAGGAAATCAACTACACCGACAACCCATGGTTCACTCGCGAGTTAGAAATCGAGCGACTAGAGTGTTTGAGGATCGCGCCAGATGATTATGCGACTGTTTGGGAGGGTAAGTGTCGTCCGGCAGTTCAGGGCGCGATTTATGCAAAAGAAATAGCGGCGCTACAAGATAGCGGACGTGTCCGACCCGTGCCAGTAGACCCAATACTGCCGGTGCACACCGTCTGGGATTTAGGCTGGAATGATAGCATGAGCATCATATGTTTTCAGGTGCTTAGTTCCGAGGTCCGGATTGTGAAGTACATAGAAGACAGTCATCGCACACTTGCGGATTATGTTGCAGACCTTGAAACTTTGAAGTGGCGCTGGGGTACAGACTATTTACCCCACGATGGGGCTGCAAAGGACTTCAAAACCGGCAAAAGTGCGCAAGAAATAGCGCAGTCTATGGGGCGCACGGTACAAGTAATACAGCGCATGAGTATAGAGGAGGGTATAAGAGCGACGCGTTTAATGTTCCCTCGTGTTTATGTTGATGACGGTTCAATAGACTTGGTTAATGCGCTAAAGAGATACCGACGAGGTGTGAACCAACGAACCAATGAGCCAGGCGCACCAGTGCATGATAGTGCTAGTCACGGCGCAGATGCGTTTAGAGGATTAGCGGTAATTATAGATAGTGTCAGTAATGCGGGTGAGGTAAGGATGCCTAGGCGCAGAGATAGTAGAGGCAATAATTGGCGCACCGCATGACCAATATTAGGCTAAGTCAACAATTAAATAACAACTAATATGATATCAAGCTCAATACTCAGTAATACTGGGTTGCCTATGGTGTTGCTGGGAGGAGATTTTGTGTGGCGTCGGCGCGTCACAGGCGACATTGTGAGTGAGTTTAAGTGGCTACAGGATGAGCCTGTGATGATTTTATACCGAGCGGTACCGTCTACAAAGACTGGAGCGTTTATCATCAGACTTGAAGACGCCCATAAATATGCGCAGTCGAATGGGATGCCGTCCATTGAGTTAATGCGTGACAGTATGCGCGCCGCAGACTCAATAGGATTTTTTGCTGACAAGGACGCGGCTAAGCGTATGATTGACATCATACTTGATGGGTTGCCTGATCTGCTAGCGATGCCTCCTATGCCACCAGAGCAAACCAAAGTCGACAAACCTATCGGCGATGGCGAGCTGTCAATCAAGATTAATGGCAAAACAGCGATGGAGACATTAGTTTAATGTCGGTGATCGAAAGATTTGTGGCGGAAAGCCCTTTTGACGACCCAAGCCGAATGGGCGGAGTATGGGATGAAGATGTAGGGCTTGATGACGATAATGCCGCTAAAAGTGACGAGGCGAAAGAAAAACATAAACGGCTAATGTCGTGGTTTGAATTCGAGCGCGATGCGCAGTCTACAAATCGTCAGCAAATGGCGATTGATGAGGATTTTTACGATGGAATCCAGTGGTCGGAGGGGGATAAACAAGAGCTTATTCGGCGCGGTCAAGCGCCCCTTGTTTACAATAAAATTAAACCCGCTATAAATTGGCTAATAGGGACTGAAAAGCGTACACGCGTAGATTATAAGGTTTTGCCGCGCGAAAGTGACGATGAGGATTTGGCGCAGATTAAAACCAAGCTACTCAAATACCTATCGGATGTTAATCGTACACCGTTTGCCCGCTCAAAAGCATGGGAGAGCGCTTGCAAGGTTGGTATTGGCTGGTTGGAGGATGGCATCAATCTGGAGCCTGGCGCCGAACTGATTTACTCGCGCACTGAAAGCTGGCGAAACATCTACTGCGATAGTCACAGTATCGACGACGATTTGGGCGATGCGCGTTACATTTTTAGAGTAAAGTGGGTGGATTTGGACGTTGCTCTCATGATGTTTCCGAAAAAAAAAGTTGAAATTCGCGCCGCGCAGAGCAATGTAGACCAATTGTTAGATGATTGGTATCTTGGTGCGCGCGCTAATAGTCAAACCATTAGCGATCGAGACGACTACGCTGTACGGCATCAATCAAGCGCAAGCGGAGGTCAAGATCGTCGTCGTGTTAGGCTGATTGAGTGTTGGTATCGAGTCCCCGAATCTTGTGAAGTTTGCCGTGGCCAGTTATTTAATGGACAGGATTTTGACGAGAAAAACGAGGATATGGTTTCCGCCAAAGAAAGCGGGATCCTAGATGTATACGAGCATATGCGGATGCAGGTCAGAGTTGCTTTCATGACCGAAAATGACTTGTTGGTTGATTTAAGTTCGCCATTTAAGCATAATCGATTCCCATTTACTCCTGTGTGGGCTTATCGGCGCGCCAAAGACAATGCCCCTTATGGCGTAATACGCGACGTGCGCGATGCGCAAGAAGATTACAACAAACGGGCCTCTAAGGCTTTGCACATACTTAGCACAAAAACAGTTATTACTGAATCTGGCGCTGTATACGATCATGAGACTGCGCGTGATGAAGTCGCGCGGCCTGATCCCTATATTATCCTTAAAGACGGCTCTAAAAAGTTTGAAATAAACCAGGACAAACAACTGGCGCAAGAGCACTTGATGTTGATGGATCGAGGTGCGCGTATGATCCAAGATATTTCTGGGATCACAGATGAAAATATGGGTAGGCAAAGCAACGCCACCAGCGGCAGAGCTATTTTATCGCGGCAAGAGCAGGGTGCAGTAGTCACCGCTGGGCTATTTGATAATTACCGACTTGCTGTGCAGATGCAAGGAGAAATACAATTGTCCCTTATGGAACAATTTTATACAGAGCCTAAAGTAATCCGCATTATAGGGGATAAAAAACCGATTGAGTGGGTAAAAATTAACCAGCTAGACCCGCAAACTGGTGAGTATCTGAACGACATTACCGCGCGGCAAGCAGATTTTGTGGTAGCTGAGCAAGACTTTAGGGACAGTATAAGGCAATCTGCAAGTGAGCAGCTGATGCAAATGCTGTCTCAAGTTGCCAGTGTGCAGCCGCAGGCCGCCATAAGCCTATTGGATATGGTAGTCGACTTATGGGACATCCCAAACAAAGACGAATGGCTGTCACGTATCCGACAAATAAACGGGCAGCAAGACCCTATACGCAAGCCTACGCCAGAGGAGCAGGCGCAGCAACAGCAAGCACAACAAATTCAGCAGATGCAACAGCAGGCCGCAATGAAAAAAGAAGAGCTGGCAATGGCAGAGCTGCAAGCTAAGATTGACAAATTGACTAAGGACGGCGTGAAACTTGATGCCGATGCAGTCAAGAGCATGGTTGAATCAATGTATATTGCAATGCAAGCCGCACAAGTTGTAGCAACCGTTCCTGGTATTACGCCAGTAGCTGATGCAATACTGGCAGGGTCTGGTTATAAGGATAGGCACGGACAAAATCCAAATATCCCAGCGCCTCAAGTAGAACCTCAAGTAGAACCTATCCAAGAACTTATACGGGGTGATGGTGCTATGCGAGGTATTCAAACCGTAGTTAATGATGGAGTTAAAAATGGCTAAAAATGTATCAGATAATGAGTGGCAAGTAGACAGCGACCTTAGGACGCTTATGGAAGCAAGCAAAATCCGCAGTGATCCTAAACGCCTGAAGGCTGCGCAGGATTTGGCTAGGGAGAGGTGCGACACTATGACAAAAATTCGACTAGGCGCTAGTGATGCCGATGGCGATGAATAACCATCCAACTATTTATTAACCAACCCCGCTAATCTGCGGGGTTTTTTATTTGGAAAATATGAGCACAGATCAAGACTACAGCTTAGAAAATAAAGACGATTTAATCGGGCTGTCAGAGGAAGAGCGTAAAGCACTTCAGGGCAGTGAAGAGGATGAAAAATTGCTGGCAAGAATTGCGGGCGATAATGATGATGGCGACGGCGATAATGATGAACAGCAAGTCAACGATAAAGGCGTTGAAAAAGTTGATAGCGCCGTAGGCGAAGAAGCTGAAAGCAAATTTATACCGCAGTATGTTGCGCCTCCAGTGCATGATTATGTTGAAAATATTAAGGTGCTCAATCAGCAGAAATCAGCGGCGTGGAAAAAAGTCCTAGACGGAGAGCTTACACCTGATGAATATGCTGTGATTGAAGACGACGTGCTGGCAAAGCGCGATGCGCTACGAGACCAGAACCTAAAGGCGCAAATTTCGCAAGAACAGGCGAGGCAGTCTGGTGAGCAACAGTGGGCATGGGAGGTTAATCGATTCTTGCGGGACACTTTGCAAAAGGAGGGCATAGATTACGCGGACTCAAACAGACTGAACTCAGCATTTGACGAGATCCTTAAAACCCTTGCCACAAATCCTGAAAATACAAATAAATCTGCCGAGTGGTTCTTAGAGCGCGCACATGCGCAGGTTAAGGCAAGCACGGATCAGTCTATCCAGCGAATCATAGCTGCACAAGCAGGGCCAGTTACCGCTAAAAATACAACTACTGCTAAGGCAGCACGTAAACCAGACCTTAGTCAAGTTCCAGCAACACTTGCTGGCGTACCAGTTGCTAGCAATGTAGACATTGGGCAAGACGAGTTTGCGCATTTGGACAAGTTAAGTGGCTTGGAGATCGAGCGGGCTTTAGCCAAGATGTCGCCAGAGCAACAACAGCGATATCTGGAGACGAGTTAAACACATATGAGTCGGTCATTAAGCTTGGATGTCAAGGTGGGGGATAGCATTGACATAGATGGCGGCCGCATAGTAGTTTGCCTTAAAGAAAAATCGGGACAACTTGCCCGTTTACACTTTAAGGCTGGCGCTGATATCTCAATCGTACGTAGTAAAGCGCCCGTGAAAACGGCCGCAGAAATGGCGATGCGAGGCATTCGTTTTAGCACCGCGTCCTAATGGGCGCTTATTTATACCGTAAGCGCAGGAGTGCTTTGGTGTTCCTTTTCTTTTTTTGGAGGTAAATCATGGCTCAAACTGTAATCGGGGTAAATGACCCAAAAGCTGTACAGCGCTACTCGGCTTTTTTAGCGGTAGATGTTGGACGTCAATCGTACTTTAATAAAAAATTTATGGGTGTTGGAGTCGATTCTGAGACTCCAATTCAAACCATTGCATCTCTCGAAAATGATGCGGGAGATACCATTACTTACGATTTAGTAATGCAGCTCAAAATGCAGCCAGTCGAAGGTGATCGTGTTTTGCGTGGCAAAGAAGAGGATTTGAAGTTCTATACCGACTCGGTGAAAATCAATCAAATGCGCGGAGGCGTGAATACTGGCGGGAAAATGACGCGTAAGCGCACCATTCACAATTTACGCGCAATCTCACGAAAACGTCAGTCCGAATGGTGGGCGCGCATTTTTGATGAGCTGTTTTTCATGTATCTTTCAGGATCTCGCGGTGTGAATGCTGATTACACATTTTCGCCAAGTTACATTGGTCAGCAAAATGATGATGGGTCAGTGATGAATCCGCTAGTCGCCCCAGATAGTATGCACTTAATGTACGGAGGATCGGCTACCAGTAAGGCATCCCTAACGGCTACAGATAAGTTCAGCCTGGCGCTTATTGATCGTTCCGTAGCTCGAGCATCTACTATGGGCGGCGGAGCATCAGGCGTCCCCGCGTTGCAGCCCTGCATGATTGAAGGTGAAGATACCTATGTAACTGTAATGCATCCATGGCAGGAGTATGACTTACGCACAAATACTGGCGCTGGTCAATGGTTGGACATTCAAAAGGCTGCCGCCACATCTGATGGTAAAAATAGTCCTATATTTAAGGGATCATTGGGGATGTACAACGGCGTAGTGTTGCATAAGCATCGCGGCGTAATTAACTTTGCCGACTACGGCGCTGGTGGAAACGTCAAAGCTTCACGAGCCTTGTTTATGGGACGGCAGGCGGCTGTTTGCGCCTTTGGTTCTCCAGGGACTGGACTGCGTTTTGACTGGACAGAGGAAACAGAAGACCGTGGAAACCAATTGGTTAT
>JAVKLU010000073.1:0-23963 GCA_031538895.1 Burkholderiaceae bacterium
ACTTCTATCAATTCATTTTTGCGGCGAATTGCTTTGTTGCGCAGTACGCGAAATCCTCACGTACTGTATGTACGCTCCGGTTTCTGTGTGCTGTGCGCCTCGCACTTCATCCGCACATTCTGTATTTATAGAAGTGCCCTAATGTTTTTAAGGGGTGCGAACATGTCCGCAAATACGGGTGCGATGCCCGGCCAAGTGTAGATCGAGGACTATTGTGATGAGTACAGAATCATTTTTAATTACCAATTTTCTCTTTATTTTTGCGGCGCTGTTGCCGATCATCAATCCTTTGGGGTTAATGACTTTTTTCGTCACGATGACGGCCAACAATTCTGAACAGGAAAAATATTTTTTGGCGCGCCGCGCAACTTTGTATTGTTTTTTATTGTTGTTGGGCAGTATTTATGTCGGCGGGTACGTCCTATCGTTTTTTGGCGTTTCCTTGCCCGTAATTCAGTTAGCCGGTGGTATTTTAATTGCGCTGACGGCATGGCGTATTTTGAATGATGATGTGATTGAACGCCCTGTCGTGATGGCAGATTTAGCACCGTCAGAACATAAAGAATTGCTTAAACAACGCGCCTTCTATCCCTTAACTTTTCCTTTGACTGTGGGGCCTGGTGCCATTTCAGTGGCGATTACTCTGGGCGCAACGCTATCGGGTAAAACCATAGTCGAAAAATTTACTTTATTACCACTGGCAGGAGTGAGCGCCGTAGCACTGTTGAGCGCGATCACTTGGGTCTGTTTGCGTTACGCTGATAAATTGTTGCGAATTTTTAGCAAGACGGCGTCGGTGGTGATTTTGCGCCTCACCGCATTTATTCTGCTGTGCTTAGGGATTCAGATTATTTGGACGGCGTTTATTCGCTTGCTAGAGCCCTTGCTGTAGTTATTTTTAGGGTTGCGAGCTTTCTGTGGGAATCGCGCGCTGCCAATAGCGATGCGCTTGCTCGCGCCAAGACTTGAGGCAGGGCGCGGCGCTACAAGCGCTGTCAAAGGACAATGCGCCGTGTTGATCAGTGCGCCAAATTTTTGCCCCCGACTCTTGATAGCGAGTTAAAACACTGGGGTGCGGATGTCCGTAGGAGTTGATAAATCCTGATTGAATTAAGACTTCTTTGGGTGACGCGGCGGCGATAAGTTCGGCCATGGACGAGGTTTTACTGCCGTGATGCGGCGCTAACAAAACATCTGATTTGAGCTTATCCAGATTGTTTTCTTTAATGGCGAGATCGGCGAGTAAATAACGCTCACTTGCCTGTTCGTTGTCGCCCATTAAGAGTATGCTTTTTTGGCCATTGCTCACCCGCAAGACGCAGCTCCATTCATTGTCTTTTAGTGATTCGTGGGGATATTGTGCGTACACCTCGGCGGCGGGATAAAGGACTTCAAACGATACGTCATCCCAATTCCATTTTTCCCCCGCAACACAGGGCGTAAAACGTGCGCCTTGTGAAGTCGCGTGCGTGATTAAAGGAAGCTGTTCGGGTAAAGAGCTCATGATCTGTTTGAATGAAACAGTTTGCATGAGTGAGCGCAAACCACCGGTATGGTCTTTATCGTTATGGCTCAGAATTACCGTGTCGAGTTGATTGATTCCGGCGCCGTTGAAATAGGGAGTTAACACGCGTTGCGCCGCATCGCTCGTTGGACCATATTGTGGGCCGGTATCGAATAACAATCGATGCTGGGCGGTTGAAATTAAAACGGCAGTGCCTTGACCGACATCAAATGCTTGAAATTCAAAGTGTGATGATTGCGGCCTAGGCGTGCGATAAAACAAGAGAGGAATTAAGACTAAGCAACCCAATCGGCGATAGGCGATCTGGCGCGGGACGACGATGATAAAACCGGTCCAAAATACCCCCCATAACATCCAGGGCCAAGGCAGTTGTGGCATTTTCCACTGTACCAGTGGCAGGATAGCGACCAGATAAGCAAGAGCGCTATGTAACCAATCCAAGCAAGTGTAGGCAATTTGTAGCAGCCCCGTCATCGCGGCATTCGGTAAGGTCAAGGCCAAAAGAGATAAAGGCGTAATGACAAAACTCATCAAAGGAATGGCGACCGCGTTAGCCAGTGGACTGACGAGTGAAAACTGTCCAAATAAAAAAATGCTGGGCACAATCAGGCCGATGGTCACGGTCCATTGCCAGTGCGCGGCGGTTTTAATTTTGATCCACAGCTTGCGCCACAGGATATTGTGATCGTCGTTTATGGCTGCGTGAATGGGAGCATGAGTTTGTGCGGCGAGTAGTAACACCGCAACGGCACAAAAAGATAACCAGAACCCCGGCGCATTCACTGCCCATGGATCAAACATCACAACTACGATTGCCGCCATGTACAAACGATCTAGCCAATTGGCGTGGCGATTGGCTAATGTGCCCATGGCAACGCTTGCCAACATGTATAGCGTGCGTTGCGCGGGAATACCGAATCCGGCGATCAGACAATAGGCAAAGGCGCTGAACAAACCCATCCAAATCGCCACCGTTTGAGCCGGAACCCATAAGCTCAAGGCAAAATAGCGACGTGACCCGCGCCAGTAAATATGGCCATGGATGCGGCGCCACAAGACGCTGCTGAACCATGCCATCAGTGCCGCGATCATGGTGATGTGAAGTCCCGAGATCGAAATTAAATGCCCAATTCCAGTTTGTTGAAACAAGGTCCAATCGGCTTGCTCGATATCGTTTTGCGTACCGATCACTAAGGCCGTAATGATGTTGACTAAAGGGTATTCGGTTTGTGGTAAAGCGGTCTCGATGCGTTCACGCAAGTGTGAGCGAAAGCGATCCAGCGCGATGGACAATGTTGTGCGGAGGTCTGCGCTGTGGGTGTCAGGCAGTTGTTTTTCGACTTGCCGTATATAACCGGTCGCGGCAATGCCCCGTTGGTACAACCAGAGTTCGTAATCAAAACCATAGGGATTTTGATTGCCATAAGCGGGAGTGAGTCTGAGTAAAAAACGCCAGCGATCGCCCGTTTGAAATAAAGGTTGTTGGGCGCCGTAAGCGGCAAGACGTAATCGAGTCGGGAAGTGCGCCAGTGAAGCGGTCGCGGTATTTTCAGCCGAACTGTCAGCGGTGACGATACCTGAGGGGACAAATTCAAATCGTTGCACGCGCTCATGATTAAAACGCGTGTTGGGATTTTTAGTGACGTTATGGGTGTTCGCCGCATCGTCTTTAGAACGAGTGATTTTCGGTTCCTGCACCGACACCAAGCCGTGTATTTGCCCTTCGACAATCACATCACGCGCCAGATGTTCGGCGGGAGTATCGTGCCAAAGACTGGCGCTTTGTTGTTGCGCACGCCATGAGGAATAGCTAAACCCTAAACCCAAAGCGCATACCAAAATAATGCTGCCGCGTAAAATTTTGACGCTGAGTCCGCTGCGGTGTGAAGGCGCGTGTCGCAGCGGAGATTGAAACCTGCGCCAGGGAAGGATAAAAAGCGCAAGCGCAAGCACAAGCACGAGCGCGCTGGTTATGGCGATGGGCCACAACTGATCGCTCAAGGACGCTTGTTGCTGCACGATTACTGCGCCCGGAATAAAACCAAAGACGAACCAAGACATGAGGTGTAAAAGCGAACGAATCAACCCATCAATTAGGGTGGAAGTTAATTTTTCTTCAACAGTTTTTTGAGTTCGGCAAAGGGGCGATGTGTTTCTTCCATGCTTGCGCTCGCTAAAATATTTTTGGTTCGTGCGCATTGCGCATGGCGTTGCTTATCAGGCCAATTGAGCAGCACCTCGTCCTCAATGAGTGCGGCTAAATCGATGCAATCGGAGGTTTTATCATCCATCAATCCAATGTCAGAGGTAATGACTTCTAATTTTTCCTCGTCTTCAATCCCGCTGTCCTCCAGTGCTTGCGCACGCGCAGCATCGCGACACCACAGCAAGCGCGATGCGAGTTGTACATTGTGTCGAAGCGCTTGACGACATTCGATACAGGTTAAGTGAAAGTATCCACTGATGCTTAAGCTCAGTAGCGCTGACCCACGTTGATGAGGCGCAATCGTGCATTGCCAATCGAGTTCGCCCACTTCATCAATTGTTTCAGAGGCAATTCGTGAAAAGCGCGTGATCGCTTCGCTGCCCTCAAATTGCGTCATGTTGCGGGTTAATGCGCGAACCGGATTTAATAATAAAGACGTGCGATCAAATAAAAGGGTATCAAGATTCATAGGGTAGTGATAAAGGGCAGTCGTAAAAATAAAGTTCAAAATGTTCAGTGACAAACCCAATCAATGAGCTTGATCCCAGTTCGGGCCGACACCGACTTGGGCTAACAAGGGCACGCTTAATTGCGCGACTTGCGCCATCAAACGGGGTATTTGTTCGCGCATCAATTCAACTTCCGCGTCAGGAACTTCGAGCACCAATTCATCATGAACTTGCATGATTAAACGGCTGCGGACTTGTTCGGTACGCAACCAGTCATCGGTCGCAATCATGGCTAATTTGATTAAATCAGCGGCGCTGCCTTGCATCGGTGCGTTAATCGCGGCGCGCTCGGCGCCTTGACGCCGCCCCACATTACTGCTGGCAATATCGCGCAACCATAAACGGCGTCCAAAAATCGTTTCGACATAACCTTGCGCTCTTGCCAGTAGTCGCATGCGTTCCATATAAGCCGCAACGCCTGGGTAGCGCGTGAAGTATTGGTTGATGTAATGTGCCGCCGCGCTGCGTTCAATGCCTAAATTGGCCGCTAGGCCAAACGCGCTCATTCCGTAAATTAAACCGAAGTTAATCATTTTGGCGGTGCGCCGCTGATCAGTGCTGACCTCAGGAAGCGCGACTTGAAAAATTTCTGCCGCAGTGGCCTGATGAATATCGCGCCCTTCGTTAAATGCCTTGACCAATTGCGTGTCGCCCGATAAATGCGCCATGATGCGTAATTCAATTTGCGAATAATCCGCCGACATAATTTGCGCCCCTTCTGGCGCAATAAATGCCGCGCGAATTTGCCGACCTTCAGCGGTGCGAATGGGGATGTTTTGTAAATTGGGATCGTTCGACGCCAAGCGCCCTGTGACCGCAACTGTTTGCGCATAGTGTGTGTGCACGCGTCCGCTGTGTGGATCGATGTCGCGCGGCAGTTTGTCGGTGTAAGTGGATTTTAATTTGGCGACACTGCGATAGTCCAAGATACAACGTGCGAGGGGGTAGTTTTGCGCCAATTTTTCTAAGACTGCTTCGTCAGTTGAAGGCGCGCCCCCTGCTGTTTTTTTTTCGATGGGCAAACCTTGTTGCACAAACAGGATTTCAGCCAGTTGCTTCGGCGAATTTAAATTGAAGGCTTGGCCGGCCAAACCGTGCGCTTCTATTTCCAGGGCATTCATTTTTTGCCCCAGTGAATGCGACTGTTGCACTAATAAATTTTTGTCGATCAATACGCCGGTGCGTTCCATGCGTAAAAGCACGGGGATTAGAGGCATCTCAATACTGCGATAGACCGAGTTCAGCTCCGCATGAGTTGATAATTGTTGCGCAAAATAATGGTACAAGCGCAAAGTAATGTCGGCGTCTTCCGCCGCATACAAGAAGGCTTTGGCAATCGGCACGTCGGCAAAAGAAATCTGCGCCGCACCTTTGCCGCATAAAGACTCGTAGGTAATCGTATCGATGCGCAAATAACGTTTGGCCAAATCGTCCATGTTATGGCGCGCATCCGAAGCGAGAATGTAGCTTTGCAATTGCGTGTCCTCAGAGATCCCCTCCAAAGTAATGCCGTGATTAGCGAGCACATGCGCGTCATAGCGTAAATTTTGCCCGACTTTTTTAGCCTGCTCTGATGTTAGCCAAGCATTCAAGCGCGCCAGAACCTGATCAAGAGGCAATTGCGTGGGGCTGGTTAAATCGCGATGTTGCAAGGGAATGTAATACGCGACTCCTGGCTGTAGACAAAAAGACATTCCGACCAACTGCGCGGTGCGCGTGTCCAGTCCCGTTGTTTCGGTATCAAATGCGACGACCATGTTGGACAATTGTGCGGCGTCTAGTTCGGTCAATAAGGCATCAAATGCGGGCCAAGTATCGATACAGACATACGCCGAAGTGTTGCTGTGAGTGAATTCGTTTGTTTCGTTTGTTGCGTTTGTTGCACTAGGGACGGCGGATTGAACAGAACTTGAACGGGCCTTGGGTGTTTTGTCAGGCAAAGATTCGCCCAGTTCACGCAGCCAGGTTTTAAAGCCTAATTCGCGGTAGTAATTTTTGAGCAAAGCTTCATCGGCCTCAATAAAGTGTAAGGCCTCGATTTCGTCCGCACCGGCCAAATCGCAGTCGCAGCGCACTGTCACCAGATTGCGCGCAGTCGGCAGCCATGCCAGTGCCGACTGTAAATTTTTGCCCACGACACCACTGATTTCACTGGCATGTGCGATCACGCCATCGAGGGAGTCAAATTGAGCGAGCCATTTCACGGCGGTTTTGGGGCCGCATTTTTCCACGCCGGGAACATTGTCTACGGTGTCGCCGACCAATGACAAATAATCAACAATGCGATTGGGGGGCACGCCAAATTTTGCGACGACAGCGGCCTCGTCAAGCAATTCATTGCTCATGGTATTGATCAAATGAATTTGTGAATTAACCAGTTGCGCCAAATCCTTATCGCCCGTCGAAATCAAACAGCTGCGATCTGATTGTCCGGTGTAGCGTTTGGCTAAAGTGCCGATTGCATCGTCGGCTTCGATTCCTGGAATGGACAGTAAAGGCCAGCCCAGCGCGCGCGTGAATAAATGAATCCAATCAATTTGCGCGCGCAAGTCGTCTGGCATGGAAGGACGATTGGCTTTGTATTGATCGTATATGTCATCGCGAAAAGTTTTTCCTGGCGCATCAAACACACAAGCTGCGTGGGTGCTGGGGAAGTCATTACGCAATTTTTTAAGCATCGCGACAACGCCGTGAATCGCGCCGGTGGGGATGCCCTCGGGCGAGCGCAAATCGGGCAGGGCGTAAAACGCACGGTATAGATAGCTAGAGCCATCGACCAAAAGTAAACGAGAAGTCATAACAGAGTTTTATAAAAATAGGGGGAACTTCTATCAATTCATTTTTTGCGGCGAATTGCTTTGTTGCGCAGTACGCGAAATCCTCACGTACTGTATGTGCGCTCCGGTTTCTGTGTGCTGTGCGCCTCGCACTTCATCCGCACATTCTGTATTTATAGAAGTGCCCTAGGGGTTATCCACGCCAACGAATCGAATACGAGGCGACGAGGACTTCGGCCAGTAATACGATGAGCGCGGCGATAAAGCTGGCGATGCCGCTGATAAAGGTGGTACGCACAATCCGCGAGAATTCGATATTGGCGGATCCCGTTTCAGCAAAAAATAATTCCAAAATGGTGACGCCGATCATCAGGGCGCATAACACCAAAAAAATCATCGAAGCGTTGATACAGCGGCCGCGAATCATGATGTGGCGCGTTTCAGTTTGATAGACCGCGCGTGTAGATGCAGGCAGATCATTCTGCGACAGCTTCGCTTGCAGCACGCGCGAGCGATCGACCACCCGTGCCAAGCGTTGCGTCAAAGCGCTGATTAAAGCAGCCACTGCGGTCAGCAAAAAAACCGGTGCGATGGAGAGTTGAATGGCGAGACTTAAAGAGGCGTTATCCATAAGAAGTGTTATCCATATTGCGAGTGATTAAAAATCTAAAATGACTATCGACCCTAATCAGAAGCTAAGCCCTATTGTCCTATTACCCTTAGCCTCTAGGATGATGTTGTTTGTGCAGCGTTTGTAATCGCGCACGTGCGACATGAGTATAAATTTGTGTGGTGCTAATGTCTGCGTGCCCCAACAGCAGTTGCACTGCGCGTAAATCTGCACCGTGGTTGAGTAAGTGTGTTGCAAAGGCGTGGCGCAAAGTATGTGGCGATAAGGGGTTAGTAATCTGCGCGATTAGTGCATATTTTTTGATAATTTTCCAAAAACCTTGGCGCGTCATCGCACTGCCCCTTTCGGTGACGAACACGGCTTCGCTGGCACGACGATTCAGTATTGCTGGCCGCGCCTCTGCTAAATAACGAGTCATCCAGTCGTAGGCAATTTCGCCAAAGGGAACAATGCGCGATTTATCGCCTTTGCCGTGAATCAACAGCGCGCCATCGTTTAAATGAACTTCAAACATTTTCAAGTCGACCAATTCGCTGACGCGCAAACCGCTGGCATACATCAATTCAAGCATGGTGCGATCACGCAATCCGCGAGCTTGCGTGATATCAGGTGCGTTTAATAATTGTTCGACCTCATGTTCGCTCAAGCTGTGCGGCAAACGTCGCGGCGTTCGCATCGCGCGCATATGCGTGCTTGGATTGTAGGCCGATGTGGTGGTGTTTTGCACCCATTGATAAAAGCGTTTAAATGTTGATAGGCGGCGGTTGGATGAGGTACTGCTATCGCCTTTGATTTGACAAAACGCCAGATAGTTTTGCAAGGTATCAGTATCGATAGTGCGTAAATCTTTTTCAGTCAGCGCGTTTGTGTCGTCTACGGTGTGGCACCAAAGCGCCAGTTGTTGCAAGTCGCGTTTGTAGGCTTCTAAAGTATTTTTGCTTAAGCCATCGGCGAGCCAAATCGCATCGCAAAAATTATCGATGTTGGTGTGATCACGCAACAGCGCCGCTTTTGAATCGGGCGAGAGTTCGAAGTGTTCAGGACGTTTAGTCATCGGGTGCTAAAAAACCTTCGTGCCGTAATAACCACACTTTGATCTCGTGATAGAAGCCCTGCCCACCCATTTGTCCCGAAAAACCGCCCAAGCTATTTTGCGCGACGACGCGATGACAGGGCACGATCAAAGGCAAGGGATTGACGCGGCACGCGCCACCCACGGCGCGCGGGCCCGATGCCAGTTGTGATGCGATTTCGCCATAGGTGAGGGCATGACCGCATTGAATGCGATCAATTGCCGCCCAGACGCGACGTTGAAAGGGCGTCCCTTTTTGTGCGCTAATTTTTGGCAGTGGTGCGCGTGGATCCAAAAAATACGCATTCAGCGCCGCCATGATGGGATGATGATCGCCCTGATGCGCGCCCATTTTTGCTAAATAATGAATCGCAGTGACGGTGTTTTGCGAGTCCCAGCGCAATCCTAAAAAACCAAATGGCGCCGCCATGATTGCGTTATAGGGCAAAAGCAAGGAGTCGACAGAGAATTTATTTTTCATACCGATGATTCGTATGTGCGGGATGGATGATCAAAAAACGGTGATCACGGATTGATCAAGCTTGAATCATTTAATCAAAGCGCGGTAATAATAGCCCGTTGCACTTGATTTTAAGGTGCGTTTTTATTGTTCAAATGAGTATTTTTACCCGTAGCCTAATGCGAGAGTTATATCGAACCAGCGTCGGTATTTTTATCGTGTTATTGGCCATTACCACCAGCGTGCTGGCGATTCGTTATTTGGGTCAGGCCAGTAACGGGCGGATTAATCCGCGCGACGTCTTGATCATTATGGGTTTTGCGACCTTAAATGTGTTGGCGATTTTATTGATGCTGGCGAGTTTCATCGGGGTGTTGATGGTCATGATTCGTAATGCCAATGAGCGAGAGTTCATCGTGTGGAATGCCGCAGGGATTTCTTTATTGCAGTGGATTAAACCGGTGGCAGGTTTGGTAATCCCGTGCGCTTTAATCAGTGCGCTATTGTCGTTTTATCTAGCGCCCTGGGCTAATCAGCAAACCGATAGCTATCGCGAGTCTTTTCAAAAGCGAGACGATTTAGCGCGATTATCTTCGGGGCGTTTTCAAGAGTCCGGTGATGGTAATCGGGTGTTTTTTGTTGAAGAAGTTCCCGATCGTCCAAATGAAGTGCAAAATATTTTTGTATTCAGTAAAGACCCTACAACTTTGCGCCAAACAGTGATCTTGGCGCATCAAGGTGCGGTGGTCACGCAGGCCGATGGCAGTCGTTTAGTGACGCTATTAGCGGGGAATCAGCACGAAGGTCAAATTGGACAGTCCGATTATCAAGTGATGTCGTTCGCGCAATATAAGGTATCGATTGACACGCCGCCGAAACAACTCAAAAAAGATCACATCCCGGATTATTCGCGTGACAGCATGACGCTGATTCGAGAGTTTCGTCAAAATATAATTTATCAAGGTGAACTTTTGTCGCGACTCTCGGCGCCAATTATGGCCTTGCTACTGCCATTTCTGGCAATTGGTTTGGGGGTGTCTCAGCCTCGAGGCGGGCGGACGATGAGTTTGGTGTTCGCGATTTTGATTTATCTGATGTACAACAATTTGTCGATTTATTTTTCTTCGGCGGTGAAGCAGGGCGTATTGACTTTCGCGTCAGCCAGTTGGCCTTTGCATCTGATTGTTGGATTCTTGACCTTGCTTTTTTTAAGCGCGAAAAATCATCCTTCATGGTTTGGGCGCAGTCAATCGTATAACAAAAAACGCTTAGCGGCGAGAGCCGATACCGTCAAAACGAAGGGCGGCGTGCAATGATAATTATGCGGATGATGTGGGGACGTCTCACCTTGATGATTTCGGGTGTTCTGATCAGTTTTTTGTTGCTATTGGGGTTTATTGATTTGCTCAATGAACTGCCCGAAGTCTCCAGCACGGGGTACACCTTCGCGCAATCATTGCTGGTAATAGCTCTGGGCAGCCCAACCTATTTTTATGAAATTGCGCCGATTGCGGTTTTGATTGGCGCAATTGTGGTGTTGGCGCAAATGGCGAGTCATAACGAATACACCGTGTTGCGCGCCGCCGGATATTCGATGCGAAATGCCTTATTCAACTTGCTGAGCTTTGGCTGTATTGCGGTCGTTTTGGTTTTTTTAGTTGGCGAACTACTGGCACCCTATACCTTTGATTTGGGACAAAAGGCGCGCTTTACCGCTAAGGGGCAGACCTATTCAGGACGTTTTTTGTCTGGCGTGTGGCTCAAAGACAAGCCGGTCGATGGCCGATCACGTATTTTGAATATCGCCCAAGTTGACTTGGTCGATCAAATCAGTGGCGTGACGATTTATAACTTGGATGCGCAGGCGCGCCTGACGAGCATGATCTCAGCGCGTAGCGGCAATTACCTGGGGGGAAATCAGTGGCGTTTGAATGGTATTGCCAGCACGAGCTTTGTGATGGCCGTCGCGGATACGGGGGCGCCGATGGTCGTGACCTCGCAGCATAGCGATCATTTTGATATTAAAACCGACATTACGCCAGAAATCTTGAGGTCTTTGTTTATCGAACCGGATCGAATGTCGATGCTGCGCCTGTATCAAACAACCCGACATTTAGAAGCAACAGGGCAGGTTGATGCGCGCTATCAAATATCCTTTTATAAACGTTTGATGTATCCGTTTTCAATTCTGGTGATGCTGTTTTTAGCACTGCCCTTTGCCTACTTGCATGCGCGCAAAGGCGGGCTGGGACTGCAAATTTTTGTCGGAATTATTTTGGGCGTGGTATTTTTGAATTTAAACGCGTTCTTTTCTAATTTAGGTGTTTTGAACAATTGGTCGCCTTTTTTCACCGCGTCTGCACCTGCAATGATTTTTATGCTGGGTAGTCTGGTTGCCTTGTATTGGGTGGAGCGTCGCTAGCGGTTTTGTATTGGGCGATGAACATGATGAGACAGGGCCTTGTTGCATTGGTTTTAACTTAATTCAAAAATTTTTTATGATGATAGAAACACACGCTGTGCAAGCAGGTTTAAAACCTTTGCCCAATATTAAAAATATTATTGCCGTCGCATCTGGTAAAGGCGGCGTTGGAAAATCGACGGTTGCGGTGAATCTCGCGCTGGCTTTGAGCGCGCAAGGCGCGCAAGTCGGCATTTTGGACGCTGATATTTATGGCCCGTCATTACCCACCATGATGGGGCTGATTGGCGCGACGCCTGAAAGTCTGGATCAAAAAACGATGGAACCATTATTGGTTCACGGGATTCAGTTGGCGTCGATGGGTTTTTTGATTACCCGTGATGATGCGATGATTTGGCGCGGGCCGATGGTGACGCAGGCTTTGCAGCAGTTATTGAATCAAACCAATTGGCGCGCTTTAGATTTTTTGGTGCTTGATATGCCTCCAGGAACAGGGGATATCGCGCTGACGCTGGCGCAAAAAATTCCCACCACAGGGGCGGTAATCGTCACTACGCCGCAAGACGTAGCGTTGGCGGATGCGCGTCGCGGCATTGCGATGTTCCAACGTGTTGGGATTGATGTTTTAGGTGTGGTGGAAAATATGTCTACCCATACCTGTAGCGCGTGTGGTCATCAGGACTCGATTTTTGGTTCGGGCGGTGGCGCCGCGCTCAGTCTGGAAATGAAAATACCTTTATTGGCGCAATTGCCTTTGCTGGGTGCTTTGCAGGCGCAGATGGATCAGGGACAGCCGCCGCAAATTAGCGCGCCAAGCAGTATGATCGCCGCCTTGTATCGCGATCTCGCTGCATCATTGGTGAAAGCCGTGGCGGCAAAAAAAATTGATCGTAGCGGGCGCTTTCCGCCGATCGTAAAAGCATAGTTCGCAGAATAGAAAAATCGTGCGCGTGCTCACCAACTTCACCAAGCACTCTTTTTTATTTTTACCGTTTTTATACACAGAACATGAGTGATTCCAATTTGATCCGATGGCGTCAGGACATCGATGAACTTGATCAAAAAATTGTTGAGTTATTAAATATGCGTGCCCGTTTGGCGCAGCAAATTGGCGCGGCGAAGCAACGCGATATTGCGACTAATGCGACAACTGGCGAGGTGGCCCTGCATCCGGCGGTGTATCGTCCCGAACGTGAAGCGCAAGTGTTAAGTTACGTCGGCGCGCGTAATGCGCAAGTGGGTGGTCCTTTGCTGACGGGTGATTTGCACACCATCTATCGTGAGATTATGTCGGCGTGTCGAGCGCTAGAACAGCGGATTAGCGTGGCATTTTTGGGGCCGGTAGGAACTTTTTCAGAACAAGCGGCGTATCGACTATTAGGTCATGCGGTGGATTTACAGCCCTGTAACAGTATTGATGATGCGTTTCGTGCGTGCGCGGCGGGGAGCGCGGATTTTGCGGTAGTCCCGATTGAAAATTCGAGTGAAGGCGCAATCAATCGCTCTTTGGATTTATTGCTCACGACTTCTTTGACGATTCAAGCAGAAGTGTCGTTATCGATTCAACATTGTGTCATGAATCAGAGCGGTCAACGCGCGGACATTAGAGCCATTGCCGTCCATCCGCAAGCCTTAGCGCAGTGCCGTTTGTGGTTGACGCAAAATTTCCCTGGCATTGAAACAGTGATTGCGACCTCAAATGCTGAAGCGGCGCGTCAAGCGCAACTTGATTCCTCGATTGCCGCAATTGCGGGCGAGGTTTCGATGTCTTTGTATCAGTTGAACATGGTGGCGCGTAATATTCAAGATGATCCGCATAATCAAACGCGCTTTGCTTTGATTGGCCCACCAGTGTCCGAGCAAGTGGTGCGAGCGCCTCAATTGGCGTCCAGTCCGCGTTATCAAACCTCGTTAATTTTGTCAGTTGATAACGTCGCTGGCGCGGTATATCGTTTACTACAGCCGCTGGATCAATACGGGGTATCAATGACGCGCTTTGAGTCGCGCCCTGCGCGCGGGGGATCGTGGGCCTACTATTTTTATGTTGATATAGAAGGCCATCATAAAGACAGCAATGTGAATACGGCACTAGCAGCTTTGGCATCCAAAGTAGCGTTTTATAAAAATTTGGGTAGCTATCCGGTCTATGGCGCAAAATACGGCATTGATCAAACCTAATCGGCGCATGTACATACGCAGACCGCCGTCGTCTTCATTTTCATCTTCGTCTCTAAATACGATGTACCGGATTTTAGTTTCGGTGATCGTTTACGGCGGATGTTGCTGGATCGTCTTGGCCGGCGCAACGCTGGTGCACGCGCAGAGCGCCCAGAATACTCCAATGTCTACAGTGCCAGAACTCGTGGGCGCGCTGAAGTCGTCAATGACGCCAGATGCGGGGGCACAAATTACAGAGGTCATTAAGAGTAATGTAGATGTGTTTAAGAATCCCGTCGGAGCCTTAAGTGACACCAATACTCAGACCACCATTCAGGCCAATGAAATGCTGGGTCAAAATACTTTAGGCGTACAGTTTTTGGGGGATGTGGAAATTACTAAACCGAATCTCGTGATTCGTAGTGGTCATGCTTTTATGGATCAAAGTACGGGTGAGGTCAGCGTGTTCAGTCAGGTTGAAGTTGATCGGGCTGACGTTTTACTCAAGGCGGATCGTTTGCAATTGAATGTGGATCAAGGGATTGGACAAGTAGAGAATGCCGCCTACCAGTTTGGTAAGCGTGAAAATAATGTGTTTGTCGGTTCGACGGTAGGCGGTAAAAGTACATTGATTACTTTTGACCCTGACGCGCCAGTTATTCTTAAGGACGCTACTTTTACGACCTGCCGCAATATTGACGCGCCAGATTGGTATCTGAAAACCTCGACACTGGAATTAGACCAAATTAGTGATCAGGGTAACGCCTATTTCCCGCGAATCTATTTCAAAGGCGTTCCGTTCTTGGCGCTACCGTATGTGTCATTCCCTTTAACGGGGGCGCGTAAAAGTGGCGTATTACCGCCTTCAATTGAGTATTCAAGTACGAGCGGACTTGAGTGGCGACTGCCTATTTATTGGAATATCGCCCCGAACCGTGACGCCACGTTTACGCCTAATTTGAGTGCCTCTCGAGGTCTAAAGCTGGATACGACAGCGCGTTATTTAGAGCCCTATGTGAATGGAACGTTTAATTACGATACGATTTATGACCTCACCTTGGGTAAAGAGCGTTACTTGTACAGCACCGATCATTTTATTGATTCGCGTTCTGGGGTTAAGGCTGAAATTCATTTGGCGGGAGCATCAGATAATAATTATTTGACCGATTTTTCACGGACGGCGATAACCAGTAGTCAGCGCTTATTACCGCGTTCGTTCTTCTTGCAATATCAAGATTCGCCGTCGTGGCAAGCGAGTGTTCGGCTGAATAGTTATCAGTTGTTACAAGACTCTGCGGCAATCGTTGCGCGCCCCTACGATCGTTTGCCACAAGTTTCACTGAGCGGTAATACCTCAATTGGTCTGGGACTGGAGTGGAGCGGCGGACTGGAATACACGCGCTTTTGGCAACCTGATACCGCGTTTGTCACTGATTACAACAAAATTACCGGCGTCGAATGGAAGCCGCAGTTCGCGGATCGAACGGTTTTGACCGGAGCGGTCAGCTTGCCGATCCGTAAGCAGGGCTATTTTTTCGATCCCAAATACAGTTATCACGCAACTCTATATGAAATCAGTCGTGGGATTAGCCTGGCGCGAAGTAATTTTGCGAGCTTATCGAGTGATCCCAATACGGAGACCCGAACCCGTGGACTAGGAACTTTGTCGATTGACAGTGGATTGGTGTTTGAACGTCCCTTGACTTTGGGGGGTGTGGCAACATTGCAAACATTGGAACCGCGACTGTTTTATGTGCAAACCCCTTTTGTCGAGCAAGCCGACTTGCCGAATTTTGATAGCGCCTTAACGGAGTTTAATTTTGCCCAGATGTTCACTAGCAATGTGTATAGCGGTAGTGATCGAATTGCTGACGCAAATCAATTGACAACGGCACTCACAACGCGTTTGTTGAATGCTGACAGTGGGCAAGAGCGCTCACGATTTACAGTGGCACAGCGGGCTTATTTCTCCCCCAGAATTTTGGAAAATACCAATCAGGGGCGATCAGACATCTTGCTGTCGGGCAGCGGTTTTGTCACGCCGGCCTTGAAATTGTCGGCAGATGCGCAATACAACGTTGATAATGGCAGGGTTTTTAAGAGCACCCTGGCCGTAAATTGGAATCCCGAAGCTAAAAAAATAGTCAACTTATCCCGTCGGCGTTTTTCTGATACCGCCACTACGCCGATTACCTTTGATCAATACGAGTTGAGTAGTCAATGGCCTTTAAGCGCAGTGATGCGGGGTTTGTACGGGGTTGGTCAAGCGTCTTATTCGGTGATTAGCAACAGCGTCGCGCAGCAAATTGTGGGTTTGGAATACCATGCGGATTGTTGGGTGTTGCGCTTTGTGACACAAAAATTCAACCCCAATACCACTCAGACGACGACAAACTATTTTTTACAGTTAGAGTTTACTGGTTGGTCGCGAGTGGGCATTAACCCCTTAGACGTATTGCGCAGCAATATTACGAACTATAAATAATGGGCACTTCATCCGCACATTCTGTATTTATAGAGTTGCCCTAATCAGCACAGGACTTTGCGGATAAGGATGGCGCGGTGTTAGATTGGCCAGATTAAATCCTGTGGTAAAAATACAGTTGTAATTCTTTGATCGTCTTTTTGAGCTTTTACTATGGCTTTACTTTATCGTTTTATTTTTTTATTCAGTTTATTGGGACTTGTCTCGAGTCACAGTTTTGCCCAAAGCGCGGTCGCAACACCGCCTGCCAGTAGTGCGAAAACTGAGTCTGGTGTCAAAAAACTGGCCCCCGTCCCGTCAGTCAATTCGCGCGTACGGACATTGAATGAAATTATTGCGTCGGTCGATGGTACGGTGATTACGCGGATTCAGATGGAGCAAAAAACGCAAAACCTTTTAAAACGGATGCAATCACAGGGGGTGCAAATTCCTAAAACAGATGAATTACAGAAACAGGTTTTAGAACGAGTGATTATCGAAATTGCGCAGTTAAATCTGGCAAAAACGCTGCGGATTAAGATTGATAATGCACAGGTTCAGGCCGCCCTCGCCAATATCGCGATGCAAAATCGACTGTCGGTCGATGCGTTTCAAAAGCGCTTGGCGGCTGATGGGATTACGATTGAGAGCTTTAAAGAAGAATTGCGCAATGAGATATTGATCAAACGCGTTCAAGATCGGGACGTCGGGACGAAAGTACGGATTAGCGAAGCGGATATTGAACAGTTTTTATCGCAGGACAGCAAAAATACGCAAGAGTTGAATTTGGCGCAAATTTTGGTGCAAACTCCCGAGGGGCTTTCATCTGAAGCAATCGAACAAAAGCGTCTGCGCGCAGAAGACGCATGGAAACGCTTAAGTTCAGGCGAGGACTTCACGCGTATCGCAGTTGAGTTCTCTGATAGCGCCGACGCCTTAAAAGGGGGCGAGCTGGGTTGGCGCAGTGTGAACAAGATTCCTGGTGCATTTGTTGATGCGGTACAGGCATTGAAAGTCGGAGAGTTAAGTAAAGTCGTGCGATCTGCGAACGGATTTCATATTTTGAAGGTCTTGGGACGGCGTGATAACGCGCAGAGCGCGCAAAAAGTGCAACAAACCCGTGCACGACATATTTTGATTAAAACCACGCCGCTGGTCAGTGCGCGGCAGGCCCAGACTAAAATTCAGGCGGTTAAGAGCAAGCTAGATAAGCAAGAGGCGACTTTTGAGATTCTCGCGCAACAGTATTCAGACGATTCATCAAAAAATAAGGGCGGAAATTTAGGCGTGTTGTTTCCTGGTGATACCGTTCCGGCCTTTGAAAGTGCAATGAATAAGTTAGAAATTGGCGCGATCAGTGAGCCGATTCGAACCGAATTTGGCTATCATTTGATTCAAGTGCTGGAAAGAAAAACCGATGTGTTACCCGTCAGTCGTAAAGAATTACAGGCGCGAGTCGTTCTATACGAGCGTAAATATGAGGAGGCCCTGATTGACTGGCTAAGCCAACTGCGCGGCCAAGTCCACGTAGAAACCTTTGTCAAATTTTAGGCCCATCATCGGACGCTCCCCAGATCAGCTTAATCACGAAAGTTATCAAAAGACAGCGGTGCATCTTTGATGTGATCTTTGATCAAGGCCATTGCGGCTTGTAGATCGTCTCTTTTTGCGCCGCTAATACGAACGACATCGCCTTGAATAGCGGCCTGCGTTTTTAATTTGCTGTCTTTAATCAGGCGTTGAATTTTTTTTGCAGTGTCGCTATCAACGCCATTCTTTAATGTAAAGACTTGCTTGACTTTATCGCCACCGATTTTTTGTATACCGTCGGCCTTATTTAAAAAACGGATGTCGACACTGCGCTTGCTGAGCTTGTTGCGCAAAATATCCTCGATTTGCGTCAGATGAAATTCAGAATCGCCAAAAGCAAAAATTTCTTTGTCTTTTAGTTCAATGGCCGCCGAAGAACCTTTGAAATCGAATCGAGTCGCGATTTCTTTTTCGACATTAGTGACTGCGTTTTTAATTTCCACAAAATTAGGGGCGCACAAGGTATCGAAGGAGGGCATATATCGTTATAAAGTTAAAGATAAAGTTGAAGTCGTGCGGTACTGCTGTAGTAACGTAGCACCCGAAAACGGACGCTAGTTTACGCGCGACTCCCATCATAAAAGAGGCAGTGAAAAATCGGCGTCAAAAAACGCAATCGTCTTCGTGTGTAAATCAAGATCAGCAAGTCCGAACCCAAAACGAGACCAGCTTGGCTAGGGAAGTGTGGGCTTCGACCTATAATCGCGCCGGTTTTACGGTGAGGGTAGCGTGATTGATCGCGTCCAGAATTGTGATGCCTGTTGTCGTGGGTTCTAGCCGCATCAGCCACCTCATTGATGTCCTGCATTGGCGCACGTCGATCAACTCTTGTCAATTCAGTGAAATCGCCATGGCAACTGAAAGAGTAAACCCTGTCATTCAAGCGCGCGATAAATAAATGCCAACACTGCACTGGATAGGAAAAGACAAAGTGGTGAACCACCATCACGATGTGCCATTTCGCTTGCTGGATAAGCAATACACCTTCACCGCCAATGAGAGCGCGCCTGTTAATTCCACCGCCAACCGCATCATCCATGGCGATAACCTGGAGGCTTTGAAAAGCCTGTTGCCTGAATTTGAAGGCAAGGTGAACTGCATCTACATCGACCCGCCCTACAACACGGGCAACGAGGGCTGGGTGTACAACGACGCGGTGAACGACCCCAAGATCAGAAAGTGGCTGGGGCAAGTGGTGGGCAAGGAGGGCGAGGATTTAAGCCGCCACGACAAGTGGCTGTGCATGATGTACTCGCGCTTGAAATTGCTGCATCGCTTGCTGGCGGATGATGGGGTGATATTTGTTTCGATTGATGACAACGAGCAGGCTTCGTTGAAGCTGTTGATGGATGACGTTTTTGGCTCTACAAAGATGCTTGCAAATTTTGTTTGGCGAACAGACGGAAACTTTGACAATCAGGCAAAGATCAAAATTTGCCATGAATATGTGTTGTGCTATTGCAGGCAACCTGATCAATTTGAACATCCACCTGTCATTGATCCAAGTATCAAAGATGGCAGTAAGTTGTTTCGCCCCATCATTAGAAACACAATCGTCAAAAACGGACCAAAAAATCCTGTTTCAAAAATCCTTTTGCCTGCTGGATTTCCTGTTGATTTTGTAGTTGGTGGCATCGAACCACGGGATGATGGTTGGCCAAAAATTCACAGCAACTGTGAAGTGGTTGATTCAAAGTTGGTACGCGAAGTGATTTTTGAAAGCGGCTGGAGTTCTTTGTCGCTATTGAAGGAATTTATTGCCCATGATTTTCAACCAATACTAGATACCAAGGGACAAGAAACGACGTTTGTTATAACGCAGTCAGGTGCAATCGAGACGATAAAAAAACGAGATAAGCCAAGTCATGTCATTAGTACTTTGTCGGCGTTGGGTAGCACCCAGTCAATGTCCGCACAGTTGGCCGAAATATCTATTGCGTTTGATTATCCAAAACCCAATGACTTCGTGGGATATTTAATTAGTATGCTTGGCGAGAACTGCGGCCTAATTCTCGATTCCTTCGCAGGTTCAGGAACCACCGCCCACGCCGTCCTCAAACTCAACGCCCAAGACGGTGGCAAGCGCCGCTTCATTCTGTGCGAAATGATGGACTACGCCGAAACCATTACCGCCGAGCGCGTGCGCCGCGTGATGAATGGCTATGGCGAGGGCTCCAAGGCCGTGGCAGGCACGGGCGGCGCTTTTGATTACTTCACCGTCGGCGCGCCTTTGTTCCTAGAAGACAAAAACCTGAATGAAGCGGTGGGTGAAACCGCCATTCGCAACTATGTGGCCTATACCGAAGGTATATCCAAGTTCACCGAAGGTATATCCAAATTCCCCGAGAGCATCCCTACCGCGCAGCAATGTGGCACCGACAACGCTCACCTATTGAAAGTCAGCCGCTACATGCTGGGGGCCAGCGACACGGCGCTGTGGCTTTTCTATTACGAGCGCGAGCGTGTGACCACACTGAATCTGGACTTTCTCGCCAGCCTGAACATCAAGAACTTGTCCAAGCGTCCCGAGCACTTCATTATTTATGCTGACAAGTGTGCCTTGGACAAAGCGTTTTTGATCAAACACAGCATCACGTTCAAACGCATCCCGCGTGACATCACGCGCTTTTAATGAGGAGTCAAGCCATGCCCATTATTTCGATGTTTTACGGAATCATCATCCGGCTGTATTTCATTGACACAGAGCATCACCATTTGCCCCATTTGCATGCAGAATATGCCGAGCACTCGGCATCTATTCAAATCGATACAGGCGATGTTTTGGCAGGGTCTCTGCCCCCTAAGCAGCTTCGCTTGGTTCAGGCATGGATTGAATTGCACAAAGATGAATTGCTGGCCGATTGGAAGCTGGCCATGAACGGCGAGATGCCTTACAAAATTACCCCGCTTTCTTGAGCATGGGAGATGTCATGAAAATCGCCGTCACCAAAGTGAGCGCTGTGTCCGACAAGCAAATTTATGTTGAACTTGAAAATGGGATGAAAGGCGTTTTTGATGTCTCGCCCTATTGGGAGAGGGGCATTCTTCGCGAACTTCAAAACCCCGTGTATTTCCAGCGAGTGGGTATCGCGTACGGTGCAGTCACTTGGCCGCATGGTCAGGATATAGCGCCAAAAACTTTGCTTAAAAACTTACAGCCGACTCTGTCAGCATCTCATTAATGGAACTCAAAGACTACCAAGCCGACGTACTCACCGATCTGAGTACCTACCTGCAAACCCTACTGGACTGTAAAGGCCATTTACCCAAAGCCTTCACCACCTACTGGCAAAACCGTGGCGTGCTAAAACAGGTCTACAAAAACAACGTCCAGGAAGTGCCGCACGTGTGCGTGAAAGTGCCCACGGCAGGCGGCAAGACCTTCATTGCCGTCAACGCCTTAGAACGCGTATTCACCGCGTTTGCCGAGTACAACCCCAGCCGCCCGAAGTTTGTGGTGTGGCTGGTGCCCTCGCTCACCATACTTGAGCAAACGGCCAAGAACCTGGCCAACATCGACCATCCTTACCGCCAGCGCCTGAACGATTTGTTTCAAGGGCGCGTGCAGGTGTATGAAAAAACCGACGTGCTGCAAGGTGCAGGTTTTAACGCCGACACCGTACGCGAACAGTTGTCTGTGGTGCTCATGTCGTTTGATTCGCTCAAAGCCAGCAACAAAGAAAATCGCAAGGCCTACCAAGAGAACGGCTACTTGGCTTCGTTTTTGAACGACAACACGCACGATGCGGTGTTGCTGCCCGAATACGACAAGACTTCGCTGATCAACGTGATTCGCACGCTCAACCCCGTGGTGGTGGTGGACGAAAGCCATAATGCAGAAAGCACTTTGTCGGTGGACATGCTGCGCAACCTGAACCCGAGTTTCATTTTTGACCTGACGGCTACACCACGCGACAACAGCAACATCATCAGTTATGTCGACGCACTGCGTCTGAAAAAACAAAACATGGTGAAGCTGCCCGTGATTGTGGCCAACCAGCGCAGCCAGGAAGACGTGATCATGGCCGCGCTGAACATGCGCCGCCAATTGGAAGTGTTGGCCGACAAGGCCGAGGCAGACGTGCGTGGGGGCGGCAGCTACATCCGCCCCATTGTGTTGTTCCAGGCAGAGCCCAAAAGCCGTGACGACAACACGACGTTTGAGAAGGTAAAGCAGGTGTTGCTTGACCTGAACATCCCGCCCGAACACATTGCCATCAAGACGGCCAATGTGAATGAATTGAAAAATCAGGACTTGCTGGATCGCCATTGCCAGATTCGCTACATCATTACCGTCAACGCTTTGAAAGAGGGCTGGGACTGCCCCTTTGCCTATGTGCTGGCAACGCTGGCCAACAAGTCATCGGTAGTGGACGTGACGCAGATTTTGGGGCGCGTGCTGCGTATGCCCTACCAGCGCAAGCACAGTCATGAATTGCTGAACCTGAGTTATGTGTTCACGGCATCCAGCCAGTTTCAAAGCACATTGAACCAAGTGGTGGCGGGTTTGAACAAGGCGGGGTTTTCCCAGCGCGATTACCGCGAGGTGGATATGTCTGTCGATCCTCTGACAATGGATACGGGTACAACAGTTGCCCAGCAGGGCGACTTGCTGGCCCCAGAAAGTCAAGAGCCAGTCCATCCAGCGCAAGAGGACGATGAACTGTTGCTTGATGCCACCAAGTTGAATCCCAATTGGGAAGCCGCCGCCTTGCAACACGCCCAAAGCACTGGCGCAAGTGCAAGTGACGGGGGCGCAGCGTCAGTCGCAGATGTAACAGGCGTAGAGAGTATCAAAGCGCAGGCTATTGCAGAGGCTCAAGCATTTGAAGCACAGACCGCACAAACTGACGGAGACAGTTGCCCAGATGAATTAAAGATCGACATGAACGAACATAAAATGAAACCGATGTTTGAAGCATCGGCGCAAGATATTTTGCTGCCGCAATTTTTTCTCAAATTGCCATCCGAGGGGGGCTTCTTTGAATCCAGCGACCCCAATGACGATGTTTGGCACAAACTCGCCAAAGAAAATTTATTGACCGATTTTGTCCTTGCCAATCTGGATGCCTCGGTCAATTTTTCTGCGATTGATGCGGACGTTTATGCTGTCGATGCGCAAGACATTGGCAAGGGCGAAAGCGCCCCCGCATTCAAAGTGGTGAAGAAGGCCGAGAAAGAAACACTCAATCTGATCATCAAAAGTCAGCCGACTTCGGGGCAAGTGACCTCCATCGTCGGGCGTTTGTTCGGTCTGATAGGCAAGAGTACCTTCTACCCCATTGAAGACAAGGACATCAAAAAGTACCTCACACGCATCGTGGAGGTGATGAATACCGAGCAACGCGCCGACTGCCTTGAACGCGACTATGCCTATGTCAAGGCCATCAAAGACAAGATTCAGAGCCTAGCAAACGAATATGCCGCCAAAGAATTCAACAACTGGCTGATCACGCAAAAGGTGAAATTGCAGCCGAGTTTTACGCTGCCTGCAAGCATTGCGCCCAGCGACAACGGCCCTAGCATCGACAAAAGCCTGTATGTCACCGAACGTGGCATGAATGGGCTAGAGGCCTCGGTGATTGGCAGGATTGCGCAGCTTGAAAACGTGGTGTGGTGGCACTGCAACCTGGAGCGCAGCAAAGGTTTTTGCATCAACGGCTTCATTAACCATTACCCCGATTTCATTGTTCTGACCGCCAGTAAAAACATCGTGATTATTGAGACGAAGGGGGACGACCGCGACAACTCCAATTCAAAAGATAAATTGAAGCTGGGAAAAATTTGGGAGTCCGAAGCCAAGGAGATCACGCACGCAACAGGCTACCGCTATCACTACATGATGGTGTTCGAGAGCAACCCGATTGACGGGGCAAACACGGCGGGGGATGCACTGGCATTACTGGCCAAGCTTTGATGCTTATTGTTTGATGCCTATTATTTGATACTTATTGCACATCTGAAAATTTGAACCCGCCCCTAAAGCTGCACCTGTTTTAGGGCGTGGGCTTCACAAGTGTGCGCGATTAAAGGTCACGACGTGATCGACTTGGGCGCGAATACCAATCCACTCCCCCAGCATATGGTCGTGGTGGCTAGGCACATGAGCCATTACCGTCTCACCTGTTTTTAGGCGCAAGGTGTACAAAA
>JAVKLU010000074.1:0-11547 GCA_031538895.1 Burkholderiaceae bacterium
AGAACTCTTCAAACTCGTTTTCACCAAATTGTTTGACGAGATGGAGAGCGGGCGCGACAAAAAACGCCACCTTGTGTTTAAGAACTACGGCGACACAGAGACCGAACTCAAAACCAAAATTCAAGACCTGTTTGACCAAGCCCGCAGCAAGTGGGAAGGCGTGTTCCCTGAAGGCGCAAAAATCGACCTCACCCCCAGCCACTTGGCGGTTTGCGTGGCATCCCTAGAAGGGGTCAAGCTCTTTAACTCCAACCTCGACGTGGTAGACGAGGCGTTTGAATACCTGATTAACAAATCCAGCAAAGGCGAAAAAGGGCAGTACTTCACCCCGCGCTATGTGATTGATATGTGCGTGAAGATGCTCAACCCACAAGAGCATGAAACCTTGATTGACACCGCAGCGGGTAGTTGTGGCTTCCCCGTTCATGGCATCTTCCATGTGTGGGAACAAATCATGAAAGACGAAGGTTTAAACAAAAGCCACCTGTTCACCACCGAGAAAAAGCCCGCACGGTGCGAAACCTATGTGCAAGAAAAAGTGTTTGCCATTGACTTTGATGAAAAAGCCGTGCGCGTAGGCCGCACCTTGAACCTGATTGCAGGCGATGGCCAAACCAATGTGCTGCACCTCAACACACTGGACTATGAGCGCTGGGACGAAAAAACCAAAGATGAGGCTTGGACAGATGTTTACGGCGAGGGCTGGAAAAAGCTGCGCAAACTGCGCCTAGCCAAAGAGCAAAACCGCGATTTTGGGTTTGATGTTCTTATGGCGAACCCGCCCTTTGCGGGCGACATCAAAGAAACACGGATTTTGGCTAAGTACGACTTGGCTAAAAAATCAACCGGCAAACATCAAACCGCCGTGGGGCGCGATATTTTGTTCATCGAGCGCAACCTGTCATTCCTCAAACCTGGCGGGCGTATGGCCGTGGTTTTGCCGCAAGGCAGATTCAATAATTCCAGCGATAAAGACATACGCGAATACCTGGCGGAGCATTGCCGATTGTTGGCTGTCGTGGGCTTACATGGTAATGTGTTCAAGCCGCACACAGGCACAAAAACCAGTGTTCTATTTGTTCAAAAATGGAATGACGACGCAGCGGCGGGCGCACTTTGCCCGCGTGTTGATGACTACCCCATCTTCTTTGCCACCATGCAGCAGCCCAGCAAAGACAACAGCGGCGACAAAATTTATGTGATGGGCGAAGACGGGCAGCCCGTGCTAGATGCGCACGACCATTTGATAGTGAAGCACGACCTGTTTAATCACGACGGCAAAACGCAGGACGGTATCGCCGAAGCCTTCCAAGAGTTCGCCAAAAAAGAGCGTTTGAGTTTTTTTCTCTAAGCCCTTTCAATGAGGCCCGTTATCGGGCGTTATTGGAAGGGCTGGAGGCAGTAGAGACGCGGTTTTCATCCTTAAAAAACATCATAGACTTCAGAGTTGAGTCTGAATATTTTTTGAAAAAATTTCAAAAAATAGATGCTGTGCTTCGAGGTGCGCGAACACGGAAGAGTACTTTGATAGCGAAGTTCATCAACGGTTTTGCATTCAGTTCAGATGAATTTAACGTTAGCGAAGATATTCGCATCTCAAAAATTGGCGATGTAACAAATAAGCGTGACCCAACCACGTGGGAATATGTGAGTGTTCAAGAGTTTCAAAAACAAAATGCCGATTTCCTAAATAGCGGCGATATTGTCATGTCCCTGACAGGTGACCCGCCAGATGTTGGAAAGGTCAACATGGTTGCTGATTACACGTCTCGCATGACTTGGAATCAACGGGTCGCAAAAATTGAAATAATTGATGAACAATTAACCAATAAAAACGCTTTATATGTCTTACTGTCTTCAACGTTTTGTAGAACGCAATTAGAACGATATGCGAAAGGTATACGCCAAAGAAACTTAGGAAATGATTGCTTTGAATTTCTGAAAATACCTATCATTTCACTTGGTCTACAACAACAACTTAGCGAGTTAGTTGAGTTGTCTCAATTTAAAAAGTCCTGCGCGAGAACAATTTTTGAAGATTCTGAAACCTTAATCCTGAAAACCCTAGGCTTAACCAACTTCACGCCAAGCACTGAGGCTGTGAACATCAAATCATTCAAAGATTCGTTCAGTAGTACAGGGCGGCTAGATGCGGAGTATTACCAGCCGAAGTATGAGGATTGGGCGCAAGCAATCAAAGCCTATAAGCATGGCAGTACTTCTGTAGCCAATGCTTGCGAAGTAAAAGACAAAAATTTTACGCCAATAGACGATAGTACTTACTCATATATCGAGTTGTCAGACATCGATAAATTGGGGGGCATCACTGGCGCGACAGTGGCAACAGGCGAAGAATTACCGACAAGAGCGCGGCGCATCGTTAAACAAGGCGATGTTTTAATTTCGAGCATTGAGGGTTCATTGATTAGTTGCGCTATCGTTTCTGAAAAATACGATGGTGCTTTATGCTCCACTGGGTTTTATGTGTTGCACTCAGAAAAAATCAATTCTGAAACTTTATTGGTTTTAATGAAATCAACACCTATTCAAGCCCTGCTAAAACAAGGATGCTCAGGTACGATTTTGACTGCCATCAATAACGAGGCCTTTTTAAATTTACCAATTCCTCTTATTGACATGCCAACGCAACAAAAAATCGCCACGCAACTTCAAGAGAGCTTCAAACTCAAAACCGAAAGCGAACGTTTGCTAGAGGTTGCCAAACGCGCTGTTGAAATTGCGATTGAGCAAGATGAAGCAGCGGGCATGAACTACATAGCGCAACAAGCCACATAAACCACTATGCCAAGCGGTAATCCCCTCACAAATTAACAACAGTTAAAAGTAGAAACTCAAGCCCATAGGGCAGAAAGAGTATTTTCTAATTCAGGTATCAGTCTGAAGCAGGCTGATATGCGAGATGGGTTAGTGGCAGTTTGATCGGGTTAAAGAGGAGAAGTTTAAACGGCTGCTGGGCAAGCGCAAGCGCGTCAGTTGCAAGTGTGATCAAAAGCCTAAAGACACTCATACGGGGCTGGGAGGGATTTCAAGTCGAGACACCTTGGTAATAAGCGGTCTCAGGCGCCAAATCAGTTAAATCATCCCAATAAATGACACCGTAACGAACGTGTGCCTTTTGAAATTCATTTTTATTTTTAAGCTTTTGATACACAGGCAAATCCATCAACCCCTTCATATCAAAAATCTTTCGCTCGCTCGTCGAAAACTCAATCAGCAAGCGCGTGCTATCGATTGCCTGCACAGCAACTGCATCGGGTTCGAGCTCAATTATTGTGGACATGTTTAGTTCAGCGGTTGAATAGGAAAAACAGGCTTGCCATTCATCGCAAGCTCCCAGTCTTGCATCAATTCTTCTTCGTGAAGCGACACCCAAGCCTGCACCAACTTCATCTTTTTAGGCGGCAAATCACCACCCAAAACTTCGCCGCTTGGAATGGCAATCACTGTTTTGAAATCTTGATAGCGCACATGGATATGGGCTTGGTTATGTCTTTCAATGTCCTTGAAAAACATTTCCACCATCAAACCATAAAACGTACTGATGAGGGGCATGGCTAGTCCTTAGTTACAACTTCGCTGGTAGCGACGTACGTACCAACCCACATCGCTATAGTTGCTGCAATTCGCCTCGCACTGTCGCACGTCAGAAAAACACGCCGCTTGATTAGACGAGTTTCGGTCAGCATCGCGCAAAGCCTCTGTCGCACGAACGAGGTCTTGCTGAGTCCCGACATGAGCTTTTCTACCTCACGGTCAGAGAGTTTGTTGCCTTCGATACGGGTTGAAGATCCAATACTTTCAATCGTGGTCACACGCCTGAGCGCATCGAGTCGTTCGGGTGAGATCGTGCCAAAAGCACGCCACGAGCCCTTAAATTCGTCGATGGTCGAGGTGGGCGCCAGTATTTCAGCGGTGATTGAAATGCTTGGAATATTAAACATGTCCGTAAATATATCCGTTTATGTCCAATTGACAAGTTGCATCCGTTATTTTGACCGTTTATGGCCACTTTGGAGCGTCGTCATTGAAGCCGTGGATATGTGCGCTTCGCTGAGCGGACGCGCTCACACTTTACTATGGTATTTAGCGACGCTGAGTGCGTGGGTTTGGGTCGGCGTGACGATCAGTAAACGCCCCAGGTGATCAACACCCTGCGCCCCACCTTCGATGATCTGGTTTTGCGCGGTTCGCACGCTGACCGTCTGATGCGCAAATGCGTGTAGTTCATTCCAGCGCGCGATGAAAGGCGTAAAGCCGTGCGCGTCTAATTGCGCCAAATTGCACAGCAAGGTCGGAATCAAGGCCAGTAATAATTCGCGCGCATCATCAGATTGGGCGCATAAATTATTCAAACTAGGGGCGTTCTGGTCAAAGTCATTTAACCCGATGTCATTCAAACCGATGTCGTTCAAACCTATGTCGCTTAACCCAATCCCCCCCTCAATTTGCGGCGACTCCAGATTAACCCCAATTCCGAGAACGCAATGATGCGGATGACGGGTACTTGACTCCAGCAATATCCCCGCCAGTTTTTTTCCTTGCCACAAAATATCGTTAGGCCACTTGAGTTGTACCTGCGCGCCTAATTTTTGTAACACTTCGGCGCAAGCGACGCCAACCACCAAAGCGGTCGCAGGGTTTTGCCGCGCCTGATTGAAAAAAGGGAGTGCGATCGAAAAAGTCAAACTGTGATGTGGCGAAACCCATACCTTGTTGCCGCGCCCGCGTCCGGCGGTTTGATGTCCGGCACACAACAAGCTGGCGTGTGGCGGCATGTTTTGCATTAACGCGCTATTGGTGGAATCGATTTGGGCGACATAGCGACTTTGCCAAGACTCGCTCCATTCTTGTAGTGCGGGGAGTTGCTCGTGTTGCTGGGCGATTGCGCTGATCGCCCGTTGTAGTGTGGGTTCTAATCTCAACATGGCCGATCATTGATGAGTTGAGTAGATTTAAGTATTGAGCGAATTATGTTGTCGCGAAAAAATGATAGCTGGTGCCGTCAAATTCGCGTTGCAAAGTGCCCTTGTGCCATAAAAAATTCAAATGCGCGACGGCTTCACCTAGAGCAAAAAATAAATTGTGCGTATCGGTCAGCGGGCGTTTAAACAGGGTCGGCAAAATACCAAAGGCAGTCAGTGAACCGTGTCGAGCCAGTTCGGTAATCGTATCTAAATGCGCTTGATGGTGCGCTTCTAATTGCGCAATCCGTCCATGCAATCCATAAAACGGCAGGCCGTGGCTGGGCAAAATTAAAGTGTCATCAGGCAGCGCGCGAAATGCATCAATTGACTGCAAAAACTCGGCCAAAGGGTTGGCGTCTGGCGCGTAGGCGTGTACCGCGACATTGGTTGAAATTCGTGGCAAGATCATGTCGCCGGCGATCAAAATTTTGTGTGCGGGTGAAAACAGCGCGATATGTTCAGGGCTGTGTCCGTAACCGGTCAAAGTTTGCCATTCGATAGCGCCCAAACGCAGGTTCATCCCCGCGCGTAAGCGTGAGAACTGCGGCGGCAAACGGTGCACGAGATTATTGTAGTAGTCATCTCGCGCCTCCCATGACGCGATGATTTGTGGGTCAATAAGTCCGTGGCGTTGGAACAATCGATTTTCTGCTTGCGCGTTAAATCCTTCGGCTTTGCCATGAACCAAGCGCGCCATGGTGTATTCCGACAAGCTCATGTGAAATCTCGCGCCGTCAAAATGTTCGAGCAAGGTTTGTGCTAAACCGACGTGATCGGGATGAAAATGCGTTGCAACGATATTTTGTACCGATTGCATTTGAGGATCCTGAAACAAAATCTGCCACGCATCGACAATGGGTGCGTAATGGATTCCTGAATCAACAATTGTCGCGTGCGCCGCGTCGGGCAAGTGCCACAAATTAATGTGATCCAAGGCAAAAGGCATGGGCATCCGAATCCAAAAAATATCTTTGGTAATTTCAAGCCGTTGCGCGACCTGCGGTTTTTCGCTGCCTAAAAAATAATGGGGTTGAAATTCGTTCATAAAATCTATCGTCGCAAGGAAGGCGGCATCTTACCCCGATCCCCTACGGAAATAATGATGTGGGCGCGGCGCAATATCGCGTGATTGCAAAAGCCTTGTGATTCAGACCTAGCTTGATAAAAAATCTCTGCTATTCTCCCTGTCCCAAAACTCTTATTTGTTATATGCCTGACTCTGCACCGCCCTCAGTCTTGATCCATAAATCGTGGTTGGAACGCCTGACGGATTTACTCACTAAAGCACCGCAAGATCGTGCAAGTTTATTAAAAATTTTGGCGGCGGCGCACGAGCACAGCGTGATTGATGCTGATGCACTATCGATGATTCGCGGTGTATTACAAGTATCGCAACAAACGGTACGCGACGTCATGATTCCGTTTTCTCAAATCGATATGGTGGATATTTCCGCGCCAGTGGATGCTCTGATTGATGGGGTGATTGAATTAGGACATTCACGCTTTCCAGCGTACCAAAAAAATCGTGACAAAGTGGAAGGTATTTTGTTAGCCAAGGATTTGTTGCGCTATTACCAGCAAGATGATGGCGTGGACACGTTTGATCTGCGCGATATGCTGCGCCCCGCAGTTTTTGTTCCAGAATCAAAATTGTTAAACGTATTACTGCGCGATTTTCGCGATACGCACAATCATTTAGCCATCGTGGTTGATGAGTACGGCAGCATTGTGGGCATGGTGACGATTGAGGATGTGATTGAGCAAATTGTTGGCGAAATTGAGGACGAGTTTGATTTTGACGAGGAAGACGATCACATTGTGCGTTTAGACGCGGATGTTCAGGGGGCTTGGCGTGTACGCGGGATTACTGAAATTGACTATTTCAATAGTCACTTTGGCCTAGCGTGGTCAGGTGCGGACGCGGATACCGTCGGCGGTTTTATCGCCAATCACTTGGGACATGTGCCGCATTTAGGTGAGACGGTGATTTTGGAAGACTATTCTTTTGAAGTCTCGCGTGCCGACGGGCGTCAAGTCGATTGGTTTTTGGTCAGAAAAGCGCCCGTTTCAGAAGTTCACGCTTAGAAGTTCGCGCTTAGAAGCTCATCCATAAATACGGTTTATAAAAAATAAGGTAATTAGGGCGATTAGTAACTGAAGTATTCTCTAGGATACTTATGAATACTACTCGCAAGAACGTTTTTGGTTGCTCTGTCAACTATTTGAATGACAGAAAGTGTGTTTTTTGTGGATCTTTTAAGACATCTAGGACCGCGCGCAGTTACATTAAATGCGCGGGCTGCTTGCGACAAAAAAGTTTGAAGAAGCTTCGCAGTGAGATTATCATATTGCAAGGCTTTTATCAGCAACAACCTGCTTATCGTCTGGCCAGTGATCTGGGTTGTGACGTCAAGGTGGTTACGCGTGTATACCAACACTTGCGCGAAGTGTTGTTTCATACGGCGGAACTCGAAGGCATGAAACTCTCTGGTGAAATTGAACTGGATGAGAGCTATTTCGGCGGCGTGCGCAAAGGCAAACGTGGCAGGGGTGCAGCTGGCAAAAGCATTGTTTTCGGGCTTCTTGAGAGGGATGGTAGGGTGTACACCAAAGTCGTTGAGAACGTTTCTGCTAAAATCTTGATGCAACACATCACAACGCATACGTGCAAAGGCGTCGGTCTATTACACCGACGCCTTTAGAGGTTATCAATCGCTGCAACGCTTTGGTAAACATTTGGTGGTCAATCATTCAAAAGAGTTTGTCAATAAAAAATCACGAAATCACATCAACGGCATCGAAGGGTTTTGGAGCTATGCTAAACACATTCTTTACAACTATCGAGGCGTTTCACGCTATCATTTCCCCATGTCTTTAAAAGAAATTGAATTCCGATATAACCACCGCAAAGACAACGTCTTTAAATTATTTTTAAATCTCTACTTTGGTTACGTTTCGCCCTAATTACCAAAAATAAAAAGCCATCGCCGCGACAATGGTTGGGATGATGGCCGCGCCGAGTAAGCCCGAGGCTTTGACGGTGTTGTCGGGGAAATGTGAACGCAGGATCGCCAAACCTGGTAAGTTGGGCGCATTGGCGATGACGGTTAATCCACCACCAGCGACCGCACCAGCGACCAAGAAATATTTAAATGAATCGGACAAGCCAGGAATCAGTGATCCCAGATAGGTCAGCGCGGCGTTATCGGTGATCCCTGTGAGAAGCGTCGCGCCCAGAAAAACCTCTTGGGGGCTTAGGCTCAATAACAAAGGTTGCAACCACCATGATTGCAGGCCGCCTAAAACCACCAAGCCGCCTAAAAAGAAAGCGACTAATAAAGCCTCGCGCAGCATCAATCGGTTTTGGTACTGCGGATACGCAGTTGCCAATCCCATAAACAATAAAAAAATGCCGATAAAGACCGGCACGTCGTGAGCGAAAAATATGATTCCTAATAATAAAAACATGTGCAGGATTGAAAATCGAAAAGGTACGGCGGCATTGGTAGAAGGCTGCGCGGACGAGGCGAGTTGAGTCTTTGATGTTGAAAGTTGTTTGAATTCACGCCACCCCAATACCACTGCAAAAAGGGTATTGATAACAATCGCTAAGATTGCTTTGTAGCCAAAGTGCATAAACATAAAAGCGCTGTTCCACTCCCAAGTTCGGGCAACCATCAGAACTGGCGGTGCCGCGAAAGAAGTTAAGGTTCCACCGATAGAAATATTGACAAACAATACCGCAATGGTCAGGTATTTAAACCGTAATGACACGCGACGGGCAAGCACTTGTTGTCCAAGAATTAAGGCGGCCAAGGTCATTGCGGCGGGTTCTGTGATGAGAGAACCCAAAAGTGGTAAAGCGATCAAACACAAGCTATAAATGGCGACTAGCGGCGGCAAGGGTAACCGCTGTGCGAGCGACAGGGTGGCAGTGTTGACCCAGTCTAGGATTGGACGGCTACTGGCCACGATCATGATGACAAACACAAATAAGGGCTCGGTGTAGTTGCGCGAATTCAGATAGTTGGTGGCTTCGCTTCGACCTTGAATGGCAAGCAAGAACACAAATAAAACGCCGGCCCAAAAACCAAAGACAATTTCCACTTCGCCCAATAGATGATAAATTCCGGCGTGCTTCGGTTGGCGATGCGCAAGGCGTTCAAAAAATGAAGTGGAAAAAGTGTGAATTAGGGCCAGGGCAAAAATAATCGTGGCAATAATCTGTGGTAAAGAAGGGTTCACGTCGCGCTCCAAAATTGAATGATAAAAAATAGCTGGATTAAAGTCATATTAAAGACACGTCACAGACACACTACACACCATTTATATTGATGAATATGAACCACGAACTGGAACAAAAATTGAGCGCGCTGATGACCAAATTCGATGCATTTTTAACTCGGGTTGATCGTCTATTGCCGCCGCCGGTTGAAGCGATTGATTGGACGCACTGTCTGGCGGCGCGTTGGCAAACCAGTGGCGGGCGTGGTTCTTTGCAAGCGATTATTCCGCAATTAGATATTGAGTTGACCGATATTCATTATCTGAATGAGCAGAAGTATCAATTGGTTAATAACACAGAGCAGTTTTTATCTAGACTGCCTGCCAATCATACGCTGTTGACGGGTGCGCGCGGCTGCGGCAAATCATCCTTAATTAAAGCTTTGCTCAAAGAGTACCACGCGATCGGCTTGCGTTTAATTGAAGTGGGAATTGATGACTTGATGGTGCTGGGCGATATCGTGCAAACGATTATCAGCCAGTCAAAAAATCCGCAACAAGATTTATCGTCGTATGCATTTATTGTGTATTGTGATGATCTGTCTTTTGAGTTGGGTGATCAACGCTATAAAGCGCTGAAAGTGGCTTTAGAGGGCAGCCTGCAATCGGGTAGTTACGTCGAGTCGCGCGTGCGTATGTTGGTGTACGCCAGCAGTAATCGGCGCCATTTAATGCCCGATATGTGGCAGGACAATACGGGTTTTACAGTCACCGAGTCGGGCGAAATTCATGCCAGCGAGTCGGTAGAGGAAAAAGTCGCGCTGTCGGATCGCTTTGGTTTGTGGTTAAGTTTTTATCCGTTTACCCAAGAACAGTATTTGATGCTCGCGGCGTATTGGGTCGGTAAATTAGGGGCTACATTAAATTTCAAGATCGACTTTGATGAGCTTGCGCGCACCGAAGCTTTGCGTTTTGCCTTGGCGCGATCAGTTCGGTCGGGGCGAATTGCGAAACAATTTGCGCAATTTTGGGTAGGGCAACACATGAGGGCAGTCGAAAATTCTCAATAATTAGGACGCGAGGAAGATTGATTAGAATCGATTAAAACCGCGCCCGATGATTGTGGGAAGCGATTGTTGGAAATAATCGTCGCTTGAATTGAAAATAGATTTTTCATGCTTAGTAAAAGAAATTTTTCACAAAACCGCGCTAAGTCCTTGAAATTACTTATAATTCCGCAAGTTATCATGAATTATTTAGTATCTTTACAGTATCTTTAACAGTCCTTCGGGGGAATACCTATGACTACCGCACGTTTACCTAATATATTAAAAGTGGCACTTGTGCTGCCTGCTTTTTTATTCCTTTTTGCCTGTTCTTCAGCACCTAAAAAGCAGGATGCCGCTGAAGAAACACCCGCTACTGCAGAAGCCGCGCCAGCAGCACCGGCTGAACCGGCGGCAATCACCGTTTCTTTGCAAGCCGCGATGCAAGGTTTGGTTTCTAATCCGAGCCGCTTTTCCTACCAGTACTCAGGTTGGGTTGAAACGGCACAAAATACGATTAGCGGCAACGGCAGTTTGGAATACAGTGCATCCGAGCCAGTGGTGGTTGATAACAAAACGGTGACTAAGCAATCGACGTCAACCTTGGGTACTATTTTGATGAAAGGTGTTCCGCGTGAAATCAAAACAGTCGTGGTTAGCTATCACGATCCCGCAACTTTTGCCTCAGTGCTTGATGAGTCCAATGGCGTTTACGCGGTGTATTCACCTTACGAATATCCTAAAGCAGTAAAAGCCGGAGACAAAGGCGTCTTGACCCGTTCGGTGTTGTATCGGGATGCGACTAAAGCAGAGCAATTGGGTTCGTTTGATGTGTCGTACAGCGTTGAAGGTAATCCTCAAGGTCCATTAGTAATTAACCTAGTGACCGACCGTTATGACAATGCGCGTACTTTGACGCAAACGGGTTCGATTTCTTTCTTGGCTACTGTTGAGGGAAAGGTTCAACCGATTAAAGGACGTTCAGTCGGTTATCCCGTGAATGGTCAAGCGCCGTATGAAATTTTTAATACTTACGTGACCGGTAATTAATACCGTGTAAGGCAAGGTAGAGTAACGTAGGTCTGTGCCAGTGCTGGGCAGGCAAGCAGTTTGAATGGAATGCCCCAGTTTTTACTGGGGCATTTTTTTTACGGGCACTTCTATCAATTCATTTTTGCGGCGAATTGCTTTGTTGCGCAGTACGCGAAATCCTCACGTACTGTATGTACGCTCCGGTTTCTGTGTGCTGTGCGCCTCGCACTTCATCCGCACATTCTGTATTTATAGAAGTG
>JAVKLU010000075.1:0-1895 GCA_031538895.1 Burkholderiaceae bacterium
CGACATTTGGACCAAAGTGATTGGCTTGCCGGCCGAACGGGTGGTGCGAATTGGTGACAACAAAGGCGCGCGCTACGCGTCGGATAATTTTTGGATGATGGCGGACACGGGGCCTTGCGGTCCTTGTTCAGAAATTTTTTACGATCATGGCCCCGACGTATGGGGTGGCCCACCGGGCAGTCCTGATGCGGATGGCGACCGGTATATCGAAATTTGGAATAACGTGTTTATGCAGTTTGATATGCAGGCTGATGGCAGTTTACAAAAATTGCCGGCGCCCTGTGTCGATACGGGAATGGGTTTAGAGCGCATCGCTGCGGTATTACAACACGTGCACAGCAATTACGAAATCGACTTGTTCGCGCGCTTGATTCAAGCCGTTGCCAAAGTCACGCAGTGCCGCAATATTGAAGACAAATCGTTGCGCGTGATTGCCGATCACCTGCGCGCGTGCAGTTTCTTAATTGTGGATGGTGTAATCCCTGGAAATGAGGGGCGTGGTTATGTGTTGCGTCGGATTATTCGACGCGCGATTCGGCATGGCTATAAATTAGGGATGAGCAAACCTTTCTTTAATACGCTGGTGCCCTCTCTGGTGACTGAAATGGGTGGCGCCTATCCTGATTTAGTGGCGCAAAAAGACAAAGTACAAACCATTTTGTGTGTCGAAGAAGAACGTTTTTTTGAAACGCTGGAAATTGGTATGGAGATTTTGAATACGGCCTTGACCGGTGAGTCCAAAGTATTTGATGGAAAGTTGGCATTCAAGCTTCACGATACCTACGGTTTCCCGCTGGATTTGACGGCCGACGTGTGTCGCGAGCGCGGTATTGAAGTCAATGTTGCGGCGTTTGATGCGGCGATGGCGCAGCAAAAAAATCAAGCGCGGGCAGCCGGTAAATTTAAATCAAGCGGCGGTTTGGAGTTTGAAGGTGCGTTGACAGAGTTTAAGGGTTACACCGAATTAGAAGTCGCGCAGACAAGCGTTCTGGCCCTGTATCGCGACGGTGTTCGGGTGCGCTCAATCGAGGCGGGTGAAGATGCGGTGGTGGTATTGGCGGTCACGCCGTTTTATGCGGAATCAGGTGGGCAAGTCGGTGACGCGGGGGTGTTGGTGGGTTCCAATGAGGTGCTGTTTACAGTCACCGATACGCAAAAAATTCAATCTCAAGTCTTTGGTCATCACGGTCGTTTACACACGGGGCAATTGCGCGAAGGCGCAATGCTTAAAGCGCAAGTTAATGTGGCGCGACGTCAAACCATTATGCGTCATCACAGTGCAACGCATTTGATGCATTATTTTTTACAACAGGTCTTGGGTGCGCATGTTCAACAAAAAGGTTCTTTGGTGGATGATCAGCGGACGCGGTTTGACTTTGTTCATCACAGTGCAATGACATCGCTAGAAATTCGCGCTATTGAAGACGGCGTGAATCAAGCGATCTTGGCGAATCAGGCCAGCAGCGCGGCAATCATGAGTTTTGATGATGCGATTAAAAGCGGTGCGATGGCACTGTTCGGTGAAAAATACGGTGATGACGTGCGCGTTTTGGAGATTGGCCCTTCGCGTGAATTGTGCGGCGGGACGCATATTTCACGAACCGGTGATATTGGTATTTTTAAAATTGTGAGCGAGTCCGGTGTCGCGGCAGGAATCCGTCGAATTGAAGCGGTCTGCGGCGCGGCGGCCTTGCAGTGTTGGCGCGAGCTGGATCAAACAGTAGGCACCGTGTGCGCCGCATTAAAAGCGACGCCCTCGGAATTGGAATCGCGCGTGCTGCAAATGCAGGCGCAACAACGTCAATTAGAAATTCAGTTGCAAGGCGCACAAGATTCTTTGGCGCATTTTGCGGCGCAAAAACTATTGCAATCCGCGCAAACAATTAACGCCGCGC
>JAVKLU010000076.1:0-1895 GCA_031538895.1 Burkholderiaceae bacterium
CGACATTTGGACCAAAGTGATTGGCTTGCCGGCCGAACGGGTGGTGCGAATTGGTGACAACAAAGGCGCGCGCTACGCGTCGGATAATTTTTGGATGATGGCGGACACGGGGCCTTGCGGTCCTTGTTCAGAAATTTTTTATGATCATGGCCCCGACGTATGGGGTGGCCCACCGGGCAGTCCTGATGCGGATGGCGACCGTTATATCGAAATTTGGAATAACGTGTTTATGCAGTTTGATATGCAGGCTGATGGCAGTTTAAAAAAATTGCCGGCGCCGTGTGTCGATACGGGAATGGGTTTAGAGCGCATTGCTGCGGTGTTGCAACACGTGCACAGCAATTACGAAATTGACTTGTTCGCGCGCTTAATTCAAGCCGTTGCCAAAGTCACGCAGTGCCGCGATATTGAAGACAAATCTTTACGCGTGATTGCCGATCACTTGCGTGCGTGCAGTTTCTTAATTGTGGATGGCGTAATCCCTGGAAACGAGGGGCGTGGTTATGTGTTGCGTCGGATTATTCGGCGCGCGATTCGACATGGCTATAAATTAGGGATGAGCAAACCTTTCTTTAATACGCTGGCGCCCTCTCTGGTGGCTGAAATGGGCGGCGCCTATCTTGATTTAGTGACGCAAAAAGACAAAGTACAAACCATTTTGTGTGTCGAAGAGGAACGTTTTTTTGAAACACTGGAAATTGGCATGGAGATTTTGAATACGGCCTTGGCCAGTGAATCCAAAGTGTTTGATGGAAAGTTGGCATTCAAGCTTCACGATACCTACGGTTTCCCGTTGGATTTGACGGCGGACGTGTGTCGCGAGCGTGGCATTGAAGTCGATGTTGCGGCGTTTGATGGGGCGATGGCGCAGCAAAAGAATCAAGCGCGGGCGGCCGGTAAATTTAAATCAACTGGCGGTTTGGAATTTGAAGGGGCTTTGACAGAATTTAAGGGTTACACCGAATTAGAAATCGCGCAGACAACAGTCCTAGCTTTGTATCGCGACGGTGTTCGGGTGCGCTCAATCGAGGCGGGTGAAGATGCGGTGGTGGTATTGGCGGCCACGCCGTTTTATGCGGAATCCGGTGGGCAAGTCGGTGATGCGGGGGTCTTGGTGGGAGCCAATGAGGTGGTGTTTACCGTCGCCGATACTCAAAAAATTCAATCTCAAGTTTTTGGACATCACGGTCGTTTACACACGGGGCAATTGCACGAAGGCGCACTGCTTAAAGCGCAAGTTGATGTGGCGCGACGTCAAACCATTATGCGTCATCACAGCGCAACGCATTTGATGCATTATTTTTTACAGCAGGTCTTGGGTGCGCATGTTCAACAAAAAGGTTCTTTGGTGGATGAACAGCGGACGCGGTTTGACTTTGTTCATCACAGCCCAATGACATCGCTAGAAATTCGCGCTATTGAAGACGGCGTGAATCAAGCGATCTTAGCGAATCAGGCCAGCAGCGCGACGATCATGAGTTTTGATGATGCGATTAAAAGCGGTGCGATGGCACTGTTCGGTGAAAAATACGGTGATGACGTGCGTGTTTTGAGCATTGGCCCGTCACGTGAATTGTGCGGCGGGACGCATATTTCACGAACCGGTGATATTGGTATTTTTAAAATTGTGAGTGAATCAGGTGTTGCGGCAGGAGTTCGTCGAATTGAAGCGGTTTGCGGTGCGGCGGCCTTGCAGTGGTGGCGCGAGTTGGATCAAACGGTAGACGCCGTGTGCACCGCACTAAAAGCAACGTCCTCGGAATTGGAATCGCGCGTGCTGCAAATGCAGGCGCAACAACGTCAATTAGAAATTCAGTTGCAAGGCGCACAAGATTCTTTGGCGCATTTTGCGGCGCAAAAACTATTGCAATCCGCGCAAACAATTAACGCCGCGC
>JAVKLU010000077.1:0-15375 GCA_031538895.1 Burkholderiaceae bacterium
GTCGCCAAAATTGCCCGCATCCCGCCACAAACGATTTCGCAAGATGATCGCAGCAAATTACAAACGATTGACCGTGATTTAAAAGCAGTCGTATTTGGTCAAGATGCTGCAATTGAAGCCCTCGCCGTTGCAATCAAAATGGCGCGTGCCGGTTTGGGTCGCCCCGACAAACCGATTGGTTCATTCTTGTTCTCTGGCCCTACAGGCGTGGGCAAAACCGAAGTCGCACGCCAACTGGCTTTTATTATGGGAATCGAATTGATTCGATTTGATATGTCCGAATACATGGAGCGTCACGCCGTCAGTCGCTTAATTGGCGCCCCTCCTGGCTATGTCGGATTTGATCAAGGCGGCTTATTGACGGAAGCGGTGACCAAAAAAAATCACGCCGTACTGTTGCTCGATGAAATTGAAAAAGCCCATCCTGATGTGTTCAACATTTTGTTGCAAGTGATGGATCACGGCACTTTGACCGATAACAATGGACGCAAAGCTGACTTTAGAAACATCATCGTCATCATGACCACCAATGCGGGGGCCGATGCTTTACAAAAACGCGTGATCGGTTTTTCACAATCGACGCAAAATGGCGATGAAATGATCGAGTTGAAAAAAACTTTCACGCCTGAGTTTCGCAATCGTTTAGACGCGATGATCAGCTTCTCGCCGCTGGATACATCAATCATTTTACGGGTCGTCGATAAATTCCTAATGCAATTGGAAGAACAGTTGCATGACAAAAAAGTCGACGTCACCTTTACGTCCCAGTTGCGTGCGCACTTGGCCGAAAAAGGCTTTGACCCACAAATGGGTGCACGCCCAATGGCGCGTTTGATTCAAGACTCAATTCGTAAAGCGCTGGCTGATGAACTGCTGTTCGGACGTTTGGTGCAAGGCGGCAAAGTGACCATCGGCATCGATGACGCTAAAAAAGTGACCCTGACGATTGATGAGGATGTGCCATCAGACACCGCGACGACTGCGGCTGAAGTGGAATAAAGGACATTTCTATGAATACAAAAATTACGGATGAAATGCACGGCGCGTAAAAACGAAAACGCACGATGCGTATGTAAAGATTTTTTTGCCGCACAACAAAGCAATTCACTGTCAAAATGAATTTATAGAAGCACCCTACATAAACTGTCGCCATAAACTTTCTTAAATAATCCCCCGCTATGTCTTTTGAATCATTTTTATACCGTCAGGACGAATTACATGTGGTTGCGCAAACCGTTTTGGAATCTGCACAAAAAAAGAATATTTCAGCAAGTACCGTTGAACTCAGCGAAGGACAAGGACTATCCGTGAGCGTACGCAAAGGCGAACTGGAAAACGTCGAGCACAATCAAGACAAGTCCTTGGACATTACGGTGTATCTGGGTAAACAAGGGGCCTTGCAACGCGGTCACGCCAGCACCAATGATTTTTCAGCAGATGCTTTAATCCGCACCTTGAACGCCGCACATCAGATTGCCGCAGTGACCAGCCCCGATCCTTTTGCGGGTCTGCCTGATCGCGATTTGCTCTATCGCCCCAGCGCCGCCGACAGCGATTTACAATTATTTCACCCTTGGTCAATCAGTGTTGGCGCGGCAATTGAATTAGGGCAAAAAATAGAAGCTGCGGCGTTTGCCACTGATACCAAAATTCGTAACAGCGAAGGTGCTAACGTTTATGCGCAACATCAACAATTTGTTTACGCAACTTCCGATGGCTTGATACTCGGTGACCGCAGTTCGTCGCATAGTATTTCAATGGTTCCCATCGCACAAAAAGGTCACTTGATGCAACGCGACAGTTGGTATAGCCAAGCACGTGACGCGGAAAAACTTGCCGACGCCACTGCACTGGGACGCTATGCCGCCCAACGCGCACTGGCCAAATTAAATGTCGGCACCATCGCTACACAAACCTGTCCCGTATTGTTTGACGCACCCATTGCAGTAGGCTTATTGGGCGCTTTGACGCATGCTTTATCGGGCAGTACACAATACCGTAAAGACACTTTTTTGCTCGCGTCTTTAGGACAAACTATTTTTCCAGAATTTATCGATGTGATTGAAGACCCGTTTATCAAAGGCGCAAACGGTAGCAGTTATTTTGACGCCGAAGGCGTGCGCACACAAAAGCGTCATTTAGTTGAACACGGCTGTGTGCAAGCGTATGTTTTATCGTCTTACAGCGCGCGTCAATTAAATCTAGCAACGACCGGCAATGCAGGGGGGGCACATAATTTGCACTTGGTATCTAAAAATACTCGGATGAGTGACGACTTTCTCTCAATGATCAAAAAAATGGATCGCGGCTTATTAGTGACCGAGTTAATGGGCAGCGGCACCAACTATGTCACCGGCGATTATTCACGCGGCGCAGGCGGTTATTGGGTTGAAAATGGCCAGATTCAATTCGCAGTCGAAGGCATCACCATTGCCGGCAATTTACGCCAGATGTATCGGGACATCGTTGCCGTTGGCAACGACCGGATTACGCGCGGCAATAAAACCACCGGTTCCGTACTCATTGGCAGCATGCGAGTTGCCAGCAATTAAGACAATCCATTAGCAAGCAATTGATTTTGGCCAAAAGCCGACCTCACCATGAGCTTGCACGCGCACGATACAATTACCCCTTAATGTTAAACAAACGATAACTTATTTTTATAGACGAGAACTTTCATGACAGCCCCACTTTCAATCGAAACACTGGACAAATTGCGCCGCCGTATTACTTTGAATTTAGACCCTAGCGGCATCGCCAGCGAAGTACAAAAAAAATTGACTCAACGTGCTAAAACAGCACGCGCTGCTGGATTTCGCCCTGGTAAAGTACCAATGAAAATGGTGGCATCGATGTACGGCCCCGAAATTGAATCAGAAGCGATTCACAGTCAATTGGTCAAACAATACAGCGCGTTTGTGCAAAGCAATCAAGTGAAGATTGCGGGCTATCCAGAATTCACCGCGGTTGATAACACGCCCCCAGGATCATTGTCCTACTATGCCAGCTTTGAAGTATTCCCTAGCATTGATTTGGGATCGCTCGATCAATTAAAGTTAGAAAAAATTGAAGTCAACATCAGCGACGCCGACATCAATCAAACTATCGACAATATCCGCAAACAAAACGCACATTTTCATCCTAAAGGTCAACATCACGAACACGGCGATGGCGGCACCGCCATAGTCGCCAAAGGCGATCAAGTCATTATCGATTTTGTCGGGACTGAAAACGGAGAAGCATTCCAAGGCGGCACGGCGCAAGATTTTTCGTTTGTGGTCGGCGAGGGACGTATGCTGCCTGCATTTGAAGAAGCCGTATTGGGCTTAGCAATCGGCGCTGAAAAATCTTTTGATTTAACTTTTCCCGATGATTACCCCGCTCCGATGACGAGCAAAACCGTGCAATTTAAAATCACCGTGAAACAAATTAACTGGATGCATTTACCAGAATTCAATAGTGATCTCGCCGTGCAATTAGGCATCATCGATGGCGACGTTGAACGTTTGAAAAAAGATATTCGCCGCAATTTAGAACAAGAAATTTTTGAGCGCATGACGCAAAAAAATAAACAAGCGGTAATCGATGCTTTGCTTACGCATTGCACGTTTGATGCTCCAACACAAATGATTACTAACGAAGCCAATCGTTTGCAAGAAGAAATGTCACGCGATGCACAGCGTCAAAATAGTCAAATACGTTTGCCTAAATTAGATAACACCTTGTTTACTCAAGCGGCAGAGCGTCGTGTTCGTTCAGGTTTGATTATTTCTGAGTTGGTAGAACTCCATAAACTGCAAGCAACTCAAGAGGAAATTCGTGCTGAAGTTGAACGCATTGCCTTGCGCTACGACGACAAAGAAAAAGTGATCGAGTGGTACATGAGCAACAAAGATCGCTTATCAGATGTTGAAGCGGTCGTGATTGAAAACAAAGCTGTTGCGTTTGTTTTTGCCCAAGCAAAAACAACGACGGTGCAACAAACTATGTCAGATCTAAAATAATAAATATCTTGGATCAAGACATATTGGAAGCGACGTGTTTTGATCTTCACCCCATTTTATTGACGCCTTTATGAACGTAAATTTGAACGCAAATTTGAATGCAAATTTTGAGACACCACACATGTTAGGAATGGTTCCCATGGTGGTTGAGCAAAGTGGACGGGGCGAACGTGCCTACGACATTTATTCACGTTTACTGAAAGAACGGATTATTTTTTTAGTCGGACCAATTAACGATCAAAACGCCAATCTTGTCGTTGCGCAATTGTTATTTTTGGAGAGTGAAAATCCTGAAAAAGATATTTCGCTGTATATCAACTCGCCAGGCGGCTCGGTGTCGGCGGGAATGGCGATTTATGACACGATGAATTTTATTGGCCCAGAAGTTTCAACGCTGTGTACCGGAATGGCAGCCTCAATGGGTGCGTTCTTACTGTCCGCCGGACAAAAAAACAAACGCTTTGCTTTGCCCAATGCGCGTGTGATGATTCATCAACCGCTGGGTGGCGTACAAGGCCAAGCGTCGGATATCGAAATTCACGCACGTGAAATTTTACGTTTACGTGATGAACTCAATCGTATTTTGGCAAATAATACGGGTCAAAATATCGAGACCATCGCTCAGGACACTGATCGCGATAATTTTATGACCGCAGATGAAGCGATGAAATATGGTTTGATCGACAAAGTCATGGCAAAACGTATTTAGTTTTTACATCAGAATCAAATGCATTGCCCTTACTGTAAACACGATGAAACGCAGGTCCTAGACACGCGCCTCATCGATGATTATTGTTTGCGCCGCCGCCGCCGCTGCGTTAAATGTGAAAAACGTTTTTCGACGAATGAAAAAATTGAGCGAAAATTTCCCTTGGTCGTCAAAAAAAATCACACCCGGATGAATTTCGATTCGCAAAAGCTATTAAAAAGTTTTGTGATCGCGCTCAATAAACGCCCTGTTTCGATGCCAGAAATCGAACAATCCTTGTTTCGTATCGAGGAAAAAATATTGCTCTCAAATTTTGACGAAATCGAGACACAGATGATCGGTCAGTGGGTGATGGAAGCCTTAAGAGATCTTGATACCGTGGCCTATGTTCGCTATGCCTCGGTATATAAAAGTTTTAATGACCTAAGCGAATTTCAAGCGCTCCTTCAAGAAGAGCGTGGGAGCAATCAGTAACACCCAATACAACAGACTACAAATACACGCGATCAAATATTCGCCTACAGATGCGGATGCGGACTCCAGTTCTTAAGCTTGCATATATTTCGCAATTCCCGACAATACCATTTTGGTCGCAATCGCCGCCAAAATTAAACCCATTAAACGCTCCATTGCGCTGATAACCGATGGACCAACGCGTTTTTGAATCGACTCCGCCGACAGTAAAACAACGCCGGTAATCGCCATTGCTGCGGTTAAGCCACTAATCCATGTCAGTATGGCCGCCGGCTGGCGCGACGCCAACAACAAGCAAGTTGCTAGGGCTGAAGGACCCGCAATCAAAGGGATCGCTAAAGGCACAATAAAAGGTTCGAGCGTTTTTTGATTCGTCCCAGATAACACGGTGTTCGAAGGGAAAATCATTTTGATCGCGACAATAAACAAAATCACGCCTCCAGAAACTGACAAAGAACGTTCTGATAGACGCATCACATGCAAAAAATGATCACCAAGAAGCATGAAAATCAGCAGCAGGAAAAAAGCGATCAGTAACTCGCGGATTAACACACGTCGACGCCGTTTTTCCTCGACCGTTTGCAAAGTTGACAACATGATGGGGATATTCCCCAATGGGTCCAGCACCAATAACAAAACCGTCAGCGCTGAAAAAAAATCATGTTCCATAAAAACGCGATTCGATAGATATTTTTGATTATTTGAATAATGCTTGCCGCACTATCCCACACGAGTTCAGTTCGTCAGATTAAAGATATTCATATCCCATTGCCGGTTTTTCGCAGTACTCGATCAAATTTTGACTTTGCTAACTTATCATTTTTAGAACCCGTTGCTAAAGTCGGTACTGGTGGAAAATCTTTCACATTAGCAGAAGCATTTAAATTATTTGTTTCCTCTGGTAATAAGCGACTAAATTGAGTTTCAACTTTGGGTTGATTCGCGCTGTAGGCAGTCAGCCCTACAGGCATACGCATACCTTGATTAGACTTAACAAAACTCTCTAATATCCCCACTTGACTCGATGGTGTCAAATAACGTGTTGCCCCCGCTAAGACATTACCAGACAAATATTGGGGAGTGGCAACGCTTGAAATATCGGTAATTCCGCCCGTAATATCACTTCCAAATGGAGTTTTCGGCAAAACAACTTGATAATTGCCAGCGCCAGCACCCGTTAATATCGCATCTTGTAAAGTCACTAATTTGTTTTGTCCTGCAAATCCATTATCGTAACTTGCCTTGATTTCCGTCACCACAGGCGCATCTCCACTGATAATATTACCGACCAATCGTACACCGCTGACGTCAACATTAGCTGTATTTTTACCATCGAAAACCTTCGATAACACATTAAAACCCGTCGTCGTCAAGAGCGCCTTATTAATAATATGATTTGAACTGTCTTTATAAATAAAATTATAGTTAGAACTACTATCATCACTATCACTACGACCAATTTTTACCCTAGACAATTCAACTATTTTATCAGCGCCTACATTCTTATCCTTATATACATAAGTGCCACTTAAATAACTATCACCCGCTGCTAGTTTAGTTCCATTATCACCACCTAAAACCACTATGGTTCCATTGCCCAACAAATTTCCATCGTAGGTTTTAACGACATTACTGGCGCTCAAAGTGATATTTGCTGCGCTGATATTTGCTTGGCCATTAACTTTCGTAATATTGTAGTTATCGACGTTATTAAGATTATCGCTAACAATATCCCTATCCGAATTATTAATTCTTACCGCTTTATCTGTTCCAACATGACGATCATTAAATAACAGCTTAGCTTCGCGTAAAGCGTCGCCATCCGCCAAGGAACCCGAAACTACTGAGAAATTACCTGAAGCATTGACCGTCCCATCGTATACTTTATTGATCGACCCAAGAGTAAGCGTGATATCTCTTTTTAAGATAGAGGCTCTTATATTTTGCCTATAAGTCAAATTATAATTTCCGCTCATATCTGTGCCACCTGCATCTCTTACAGTCACACTATTCATTGATACCGTCTTATTGCCAATGCCTGCATTTTTATCGGTATATGATACACTCGCTTCTGAAAATACATCGCCAACGCCTTTTTGATCTCTTGAGCTGGCGTCAACTACTGCCGTAATATTACTAGGACCCGCCGTCGTTCCGTCATAAATTTTAGAAACATTAGAAGGGGCGATTAATGTCACATTTGCTTTTGTAATCTGACTATTGGTGTTGTTTGAATAAGTAATTTGATAATTATTACTATTGTTTTGATCACTAATATTCAAGGAATTAACCGTTACAGTCATGTTTGTTCCAACATTTTTATCATTAAATGTAAAATTACCCGTACGAATCGCATCATTTCTAGCCAGCGCGCTAGTACCATTACCCAGTTCGCTGCTGAGCAGTAATTGTCCTGCCGTCAAGTTTAAATTCACATTAACGTTGGTTGTACCGTCATAGGTTTTTGTAATATTAGCCAAACCTACCGTTAAATTTAGTGGTGAGATAGTGCTTGCTGTATTATTAACGTATTCAATCAAATAATTATTGTCGCCGTTGGGTGTTCCATCTGTAATGATTACACCGCTTAAAGAAACTGTTTTATTTCCTGCGCCAACATTTTTGTTATTAAACGAAAAGCTACCATTGTTCGTAATACGATCAGCACCGTATATAGTCCCATTTTTTTCGAAACTAGCATTCGCGGTCACGGTACCATCATAAACTTTATTAACTGGGTTTACTACTGTAAATGTAATCGGTGCTTGTGTAATCGTAGAAGAAGTATTTCGTTCAGTATTGATAAGATAGTTAGAGTTAACTGAAACGTTATCGGCATCAACAATTGACAAAGTATCATTGATAATTTCTACCTGACGATTACCTGTGCCCGCATTCTTGTCAACGAACCGAAGCGTATAGTTATTTGTAATTGTGTCGCCAGTACCTAATATACCGGAACTTATGCCGTTCCCTGTTCCAGCGATGGTCCTGGTTCCATCATAAATTTTGGTATAGGTATTTGGAGTTATCGTAATCTCTCTTGCTGAAATTGTTCCCGTTTTATTTAGATAGGTCACTACATAATTATTACCATTATTGCCGTCACTGATGGTGACATTAGTTACCTTGCTTGCAGTGCGATTACTTCCTACATGCTGGCTACCAAAGACATAAGAACCTCCAGAGAAACTGTCTTTCAGATTCGCCGCGGTATGAGATGCATTTGCTAAACTTCCGCCAATTATGGCGATTGGATCGTTTACATTCCTTGTGCCATCATATACTTTATCCACACTATTTAAACCAAATGTCACTGGTCTTGCCGTAATATTCGCAGACACACTTGTTTGAAATTCTGCTAATTGATAATTTGATACGGCCGCACCCGACAATGATAATCCTGCTATTTGAACAGAAATATTATTGCCAACATTTTCAGTATTGAATTGCGCGCTACCAGATCCAGATTGTGCAACAGAAATATCATCGCCAGCAATGTTACCAGTCCAGGTCAAAGAACTTGAGCCAGAAGAAGTTAAAGTTGCTATTTTAGTACCATCATATACTTTATTTGATACGGCAAGATTACCTACCGAAATGATGGCTTTGTTAATTGTGCTAGTTGTATTGTTTACGTAAGTAATTTGATAATTATTACCATTATTCTGATCGTTAATGCCGACATTACTGACAACAACCGTACGATCGCCTGCTGATGCACTTGCGTTAACATTAGTGTAGTTTAAGGTGCCATTTCCATTGAAAGTATCGGCAACTGCAACATTTGAGGCAGCAACTAAACTTGTATTACCTATTGTCGTAAATGTGACATTAGATAGGTTAACTGTATTAGTTTTATCATAGGTTTTAGTAACATTATTAATTGAGACGGTGATGTTTTTTACAGTAATGGCACTGTTTGAATTATTCGCAAAAGTAATATTATAATTGCTACCATTATTGCCATCATTAATGATTTGTGCGGATCCATTTGCACTAACACCAACCACTTTATTTCCTCCAACGTTACGCGCGCCTGAACCCAAAAAAGTATAGGTAACATTAGTTGCGTTAAAACTATCAGTGCTAAATAACTGAGTTCCTGAACTGGCCTGTAAACCTGCAGTACCATTACCTAAACCTACACCGCCGTCATATTCTTTACTAATATTGATACTTGTTACGGTGACATTTACTGGTGTGATACTACTATTAGTATTTGCGACTGATGTAATATCATAGTTATTACCCCCTCCAGATGCACCATCTGTGATTGTTACATTACTTAATGTCAGAGTATAATTACTCAAACCTGCATTTTTTGTATTAAAAGTAGACGTACCACTCGCACTATCTGATCCAAACAGTCTTGTTCCACCAGCAGTCACAATAGTCGCATTAGTAACCAGCGATGTGCCATCATAAACTTTGGTCAAATTTGCTAAGCTTAGACTAACATTAACTTTTGTGATTACACTGCTTGTATTGTCAACATAAGTAATGTTGTAATTCTGATTAACAGAGCTTCCCGTGCCATTCGTATCTGTAATACTGGCATTACTTAAGCTGACTACCTTGCCAGTACCTGCATTTTTATTTGCAAATGCAAAACTTCCGCCGCTTAATACATCATTTCCATTGACGCCGCTGCTAACCAAACTCCCACCAACAATTCTAATTGAGCCATTAACAACGTTCGTAGTTCCATCATATGCTTTAGTAGTATTTACCGAGGATAAGCGAAGTGTTCTAGGGCTAATAGTACTATTAAGATTATTACTATAAGTAATATTATAATTTAGGTTACTGTTCCCATCATTAATTGAAATATTACTGACAGAAACTGTTTTGTTTCCATTTCCTGCATTGATATTAGTATAAACAAAATTTGCATTATCATAATTAAAACTATCAGTGGAGAATAACTGCGTTCCACCAACTGCGGTAGCCTCTTTAGTTGAATTAGCGTCAATACTTAATTGACCATCGTATATTTTTGTAAAGCTAACTGGTGCAATTGTCAAAGGTGCCGCAGTAATTGAACCAGACGGTAAAACTGGATATTGAACTTGATAATTGTCAGATAAATTAACACTTGAGACAGTTGAATTAATTGACGCTCCAGACCCTGATAATGATTTATTAGCACCTACATTTTTGTCTAAAAACGAGAATACGGCAGAAACTAAAGTATCTCCTTCTCCCATCGTACTGTTTTGTAAGGTCGCATTCGCAGAAACGCTCAAGGTACCGTTATAAACTTTTGTTACATTTCCACTACTGATCACCGTAATCACTCGTTTTTGAATCGTATTACTCGTATTACTTTCGTAAGTGACATCATAATTATTGCCACTATTACCATCAGATATTGTCACGTTAGAGGTTTTAACCACCGTTTTGTTACCGCCAAAATTACGCGCAGTATTTGCAACATCGTTATCATTAGTAAAAGCAAATGTTCCGCCAGTAATCGCATCATACGCATTACCACTTTTTATCACCACGCTAGGGCTTGCCGAAGTCGTGCCATCATAAACCTTGACCACACTTGAAGTTGTTAAGGTTAATGCGACTTTATCAATGCTACTTACGGTGTTGTTAACGTAACTGACTTGATAGTTTTGCCCATTATTACCATCTACTATTTGAACGTTACTTATAGTGATTGTTTTATTTCCCGAACCCGCATTTTTATCGGTATAACTAAAATTTCCTTTAAAAACAGGGGTAACGCCTAATGAAGTCACATAATTATCAGAACCTAAAAAACTACCGCCGCTGATGGTGACCCCATTAGCTAGAGTGCTCACATTACCAACGTTGGTCGTGCCATCATAGGCTTTAGTTCCTGAAGCCCCTGCTGTAAACGTAATGTTCGCCTTATTAATAATCACTTGCCCATTGGTTTTAGTACCGCTGGCCAGACTGGCATAGTTCAATATTTTGCCGGCCGCTGTAAATTCCACTTGATTGGTATCAATCACATAGGTTCCAGCATTACGAATCGAATTATTTTGACTGACACCGTTTAAAGTAAATTGCGCATTACCCAATACCCCACTTTGCGTATCACTATCAATTAGACCCGTGACACTGTAACCACCGGTATTGCTCGAATCGTTAAAATTAGAACTCGCCGCGCTGTAATTTGCCGCTGTATAGTTAACTGTATAGTTATTTCCTACTAGATTTAACACTGGTACGACGCGATAAAGGAAATTTACGGCCTTGGACGAATTAACCACAGAAGTAAATCCACTGCTGTCGGTCGCGTCACCAACAATCGTGCTATATTTTTTAGTCGCATTAGAACTAGGAATCACCGCACCGTCACTGGTACCAATTTTTGCAAGTAACGCGGCAGTATTAGCATTACCTGAAGCAATCACCACTGTTTTATTAGCGCCCGCCCGGATTCCCTTATCAACAATCGTACCAATCAGAACATCGCCTTGAGTCAAATTACCATTTGCTTTACTGGATTCTTGCGCTAATGAAACCCCATTACCCCCAGCCAAAAAGACATTACCGCCGGTTGAGCTGACGTTACCGTTCAAAGTCAAATTACGTCCAGACAAAATATTCATATTACTCGAGGCAGAAACCGTACCCAAATCAGTATTTAGACTGTTCGTAATATTGACCACGCTAGCGTTCGATACGGAAATTTGTCCGTTAAGGGCGTTATCAATATTCGTTAGGGTGATATTGCCACTGCCACCCGCACTGATATTGGTAGTCCCTGTCACATTCACTATCCCTGTAACGCTGAGGGCGCCGTTAGACGACTTAAATGTTAAATTACCGGCATTGATTGATGAAAAACTGGCGTCACTTGCTGAACTTGAGGTCTGATTAATCGTTACATCGGCACCTGTCAAATTTAATGTGGCATTAACACCCCCAGAAATCGCGACACCTGTATTCGCATTCGCATCGAATTTGATTGCTGTACCTGTGCCATTACTCACCGTAAAATTATTCGTGCCAAACACAATACCTTTACCTGATGCACTGTTATTACCGATAAAAGTAGCATTTCCTAATATGGAAACGTTGGAGCCGTTGTTAAACACGAGACCATTAGATGACCTATCGCCAGCGCCCAAAAGCTCAAATCTACCGCTAGATGACTGAATGTTTAAACTTCCCGCAACTTTCACTGCGTCGTTAGCTAACGACGATGTCGCCCCGTTGATCGTAGCGTTTAATTTTGTCGTCCCGTTACTTGCCGTAATTCTGACGCCATCTGCAATTGCTATCGCGCTAGCAGTACCATCATTTGTCGCATTGATGGTCAGATTACCAGCACCTACTAACTGTGCATTACTTGAAAAACTCAAGGTATGCGAAGTGTTTGCCGTACCGCCGGTCACATTCAAATTCATGGACACGGAGCCGGATCCGCTGGCTTGCAAATTATTAACACCGGTTAAGCTTAGTGCTGGGCTTGTAGCATTGGACGCAGCATTGTTCGTTACGTTAATTGTGGCGACGCCAGTACCGACGTTAAGCGTTGCACTGTTAAGCGACGACGCGCCATTAGCTACGATGCTAATCGTTCCATTATTGCTTTGCAGAGTGCTATTTAAATTGAATCCTTTACTAGCGTTTAGTGTTGCACGAGTGACGTTCACAGTACCCGCTAGAGACAGATTACCGCCTAAAGTCTTTACGCTAAAGTTATTCGCACTAACAGCACCCAAAGTGAGGTCCTCGGTTCCTTGAACTTCAATGGACAAGTCACTGCCGGCCAAATTGGTTGTTGCATCCGCTAAAGTGGTATTTCCACCGCTTAATAAGGATTTATTTGCCGTGCTTGCGTTACCCACTAAACCTAGTCTACTGTTTGTCGCACTGGAAAACCGCGCCACATCGCCCGATGCCGCGCCTAAAACTAAACCATTACCCGAACCGGTATTTTGACCATTCAAGGTGACATTACCACTGATACTGTGAGTCCCCGCCGTCACTACCAACCCCGACGCGTTATTACTACTGCTACCGCTCAGAGACAAGCTGCCATTTGTCGATGACAAGTTGGTCGCTGGGGTCGCTACATTTGCCAGCCGAAAACCCGCTTTAGCTGAATCTGTACTGGCGGAGGTTCCTCGAATCGTTGCATTACCATCAGCCGCGCTGATGTTTACTCCTGCACCACTCAAGACCACACCAAAACCAGCGCTACTGGATGAGTTAAATGTCACATTTCCCTTTAAGGCCAACACAGTTCCTGCAATTAGCTCCGTCGCATCCGCCCCTGCACTGTCAGTATTAGTGTTATTAACGCTGAATGTCAGATTACCGCCACTGCTTGCGCACAAAGTGACGTTTTGCCCCATTGTTAAAGTTTTACTCGTACTGCTATTGAGCGTGATAGTGGCATTACCGCCCACCGTAATTGTGCTATTGGTTATTGAAGAGTTTCCAACAGCAGAAATGTTCACGCTGCTGTTGCCCGTATTAAAAGTTGTATTTTCGATGCCAATCCCACCCGCCGTGGCTGTCAGCGTAACAGTATTCGATGTGCTTCCAGTCGTCGTCAGATTGCCACTGAATAGCAAACCATTGGTCGCGTTAATGGCGATATTTGCCGTCGCATTCACTCGGGTAATATTTAATACTCCTGTATTGGCCGATGTCAGGTTGACGTTACTGGCGTTAAGTACCGCCACGGAACCAAAAGTATTATCACTGCCATTGGCCACCACTGAACCAGTGGCATCAAAAGTCGTCACATTGCTAACTACCTTGCCAGAAATATTAATCGAACCATTTTTATTGGTCAGATTCAGGTTATTCACGGTAACACAAGTGAGACTAATGTCATTACCGCTAGAGTTGACGAGAATAGCGATATTGCCTGTCGCCAAATTACTCGCGATATTCGCACCCATGCCAACAATGCCTTTATTTGTCCCCGAACTTGTTCCTGATAAACTCAAATCAAAAGCTTGACCTGCAATGATGGGCGCAAATAAAGTCGTTGATGCCATATTGACACCTGCACTTGCACCACTACCAGCAAAGCCAATATTGCCTGCGACGCTTAAATTACCGGCACTAAAATTCAGGCCCACCCCGGAAGTACTGGTCCCATTGACACTCAACTGCGTCGATAACTTACCCAGGCTCGTACCGGTCACATTAATATCAGCACCTACGCCACTGGTCGAAATTCCGTTAATTTTCGTCACTCCCGATAGGGACGAAATCTTGTTATTACCCTCCAAGCTTATGCCGGTACTTGTACCTGAGCCACCGTTAACAGTGACACTACCTTGACTGCTCAATGACGAGGCATTACTAAAGACAAGACCTTTAGCCTCTCCGCTACCATTCCCTGTAATGGTCAATCCGGTAGAGCTCGCAGAGGTATCCCACGAGTTATTACCCAAAACATTCAAAGAGGTTCCAGTACTGGCATTAACCGTAACAGAACCTGTACCACCACTGACGCTAATGGTCGAATTATTAAATGTTGATGCGGAACTCCCCGAAAAAGTACCCGCGGCGCTCAGATTTAAATTCCCAGAGTTCGTTTGTAAAGAACTGTTATTTAATATCACACCGCCGCCAGCAGTCACATTCATATTCAGCGCGCCAATTAGAACGTTTGCGGCGAGACCCACGGTCGAATTGACAATATTAATGTTTCCTGAGGCATTGAGCGTTGCCTGACTCGAATTTGTCCCCCCACCGGTTCTCGTCAGTCTGCTATCACTAATACTAAGATTGCTTCCCGCAGAAATATTGACGGCCCCACCTTCACTGGCTAATAAAGAGTTCGTACTAATATTGACTGCATTGGACGCTTTAATATCAATCGATCCGCCATTCGTATTGACAGTCGCATTAGTGAAGCTGACCGAACTCGCGTTACCCCCACTCGTACCTTGAAGCTTCACTGAAAGAGACCCTGTGTCCGCACCTGTCGAACTAATTGTCGCGTTATTAATCAAAATAGCGCCATCGCTTAACAAATTTAAGGTCGTCGCAGTCGCACCTGTTCTTTTATTAATGGTCGCATTGTCAACGGTAATATTGCCACTTCCCGAACCACTACCCGCCGTTGAAATCGTCACGCTGGTTCCGTTATTTAAGGAAGCTTCAATTGTCGCGTTATTCACTGTCGCCGTCGCATTCGATCCAAAATTCCAAATCCCGCCTGTATTCGTACCA
>JAVKLU010000078.1:0-34796 GCA_031538895.1 Burkholderiaceae bacterium
CTTCTATCAATTCATTTTTGCGGCGAATTGCTTTGTTGCGCAGTACGCGAAATCCTCACGTACTGTATGTACGCTCCGGTTTCTGTGTGCTGTGCGCCTCGCACTTCATCCGCACATTCTGTATTTATAGAAGTGCCCTTAGGTATTGTTTTAAAACCTGCGCAGACGTTTTTAAAAACTCTGATTCAATCGACATTCAAGAGATATTTTTTATGTTAGCGACTGTAATAATTTTTTTGGGCGTGGGATTACTGGGCGCAATCATCGGCAGTTTTTTGAATGTCTTGATAGTACGCACGCCAAAAATGGTGCTGGCGATTGAGCATGATGATGACTCTGAACACCCGCACAAAATTTTTAACCTGGCTTGGCCCACTTCACATTGTCCGCACTGTCAAAAGACTTTGCTGTTGCGTGACTTAATTCCCATTCTTAGTTATGTGATTTTGTCGGCGCGTTGCCGTTTTTGTGCGCGCAAAATCGCGATGCTTTACCCGATGGTGGAATTAACGACTGCGCTGTTCGCTTTGGGATTGGCCTACGGCTTGGGAATTAACGCTTTAAGCATTGCCGTATTCATTTTTCTGTGTGGGGTTTTGACCATGGCGGTGACAGACAGTCAAACACATTTGGTGCCCGATATTTTGAGTCTTCCTTTTTTGTGGTTGGGCTTGATCGCCAATTCCTACGAGCTGTTCGTGCCCTTACACCACGCGGTCTATGGTGCGATATTGGGCTATGGCATATTGTGGGTGATCTATTGGCTGTATTGGTTTTTGCGCAAAAAAGAAGGATTGGGTTACGGTGATTTCAAATTACTCGCCGCCTTGGGCGCGTGGTTGGGCCTTGCGGCGATTCCGTGGGTTTTGCTCATCGCCGCGCTGGCGGGTTCGGTCTGGGGCGGCGTTCAGGTGTTGCGCCAACAACAAAAATTTGACCAAGAAATTGCCTTTGCGCCGTTTCTCTGTATGGCGGGATTTCTGGTGATGGTCGGATATTTTTATCTGGATGTGATCGCGGTGACGGGCGGGGTGATGAGATTAAGTGACTTTACTGAATGGAATGGGTTCAGGCAATGACCGATAAAACGCCGCCGATCGCTGAATCAAAACTGGTTAAGTTACCACTTAAGCCGCCATTTAAGCCGCCATTTAAGCCGCCATTTAAGCCGCCATTTAAACCACCATTAGTCATCGGATTGACCGGCGGTATTGGTTCAGGTAAAAGCACCATCGCGACTCATTTTGCGAGTTTTCCCGTGGCAGTGATTGACTGCGATCAGATTGCCCATCGATTGACCTCAAGTGATGGCGCAGCGATACCGCTAATCGTCGCGCAGTTCGGTGTCGGCATGATTGATAAAAAAGGCGCACTGAATCGTTTGGCAATGCGACAACTGGTATTTAATGACTGCGCAGCACGCCAACAATTAGAGGCGCTGATTCATCCCTTGATTCGACAGCAGATGATTCGCGACAGCGCGCACGCGGCACAAGAGCAAAATTTTGCGTATCAAATCTGGGTGATTCCCTTGCTGGTCGAACATATTGACGAGTGGCGCGCGATGGTGCATCGAATTCTGCTCATTGATTGTGAGGTCGCGACGCAGGCGGCACGCGTACAAGCACGTAATGGTTTGGATGCGCAACAAGTTGCCGCGATGATTGCTGCGCAAACAACACGCGCGCAGCGTCAAAAATGTGCGGACGATTGCATCAATACGGATCAGCTATCACTCGCGCAACTCTCTGCTAGAGTGCGTCAATTACATATCTACTACGCTGATTTGGCACAGACGCTTTAAGGGCACTTCTATCAATTCATTTTTGCGGCGAATTGCTTTGTTGCGCAGTACGCGAAATCCTCACCTACTGTATGTACGCTCCGGTTTCTGTGTGCTGTGCGCCTCGCACTTCATCCGCACATTCTGTATTTATAGAAGTGCCCTTAAGAAGAATTGAACATCTGTAAGAGAGCTGTTCTGAATAAAAATCCTAATATTTTTTGTCAAAAAAATTAAAATTGTTGAAATTTTCTTGAATTATTGTTAACTGAATTTATGCGTTTTAAAATTATTTTTTTATTGATTGTGGCGGTTGCCTTGGCTTTGAGCGTGCAACAAAATACCGGTCAAGTGACCTTCTTTGTTGCGGGTTATCGTTTGGATGTATCGTGGAATTTATTTTTACTGGCGTCTTTGTGCGCCTTGGGTGTAAGTGGTTTTGTGATTAATGTGGTTCGTCATTTGATTGAATTGCCAAAACGCGCCAAAGACTATCAAGCGCGGCAAAAAAAAGACCGCGCTTACCACTCCCTGCATATGGCCTTGCGCTATTTTTATGATGGGCGTTTTGGCCAAGCGCTGAAATTTTCGCAACTCGCGCACTTTAGTCCTGACATTACATCTTCAGCAGATTTATTGGCGGCACAAGCAGCGCATCGCGCCTTGCAATTTTCCGAACGAGATCGCTATTTGGAATTAGAGCGTCATCCCAAAGATGCACATCATGCAGTTTTGATTGCACGGGCCAGCTTTGCGATTGAAGATCGACAGTTTGCATTGGCGCTGGAGTTATTGACACAGGCGAAAAAAATTGGGCGTCGTCATTTGTATCCTTTGCAATTGGAGCTCAAGGCGCGGCAACGTTTGGGTCAGTGGCAAGAGGTTTTGAATTTAATTGCAAACCTGAAAAAATATAGCGCGCTGTTGCCGATTATTGAAGAAAAATATGCTGAACAGGCTTATTTGGCGCTATTTTCCGAAGCCCTAAATGAAAAATCAGTGCGCACTTTGTGGCGTCAAATGCCGCGCCACTATCAAGACATCGCCGCCATTAGTGCCGCCGCCGCGGGGCGGTATATTGATTTTTCTGGGTATGGCGAAGCGCATAAAGTCATGTTGCAAAGCATTCCAAGCGACGGCCCAGCCGCCGTGACTTTGGTTCAGTATGCCCGTTTGGGTGCAGATACAGCGCATATTGCAGAATATTTACAAGAGTGCGAAAACTGGTTGACGCGTTATCCACGCCCACTCGAAGTTTTGATTTGTTTAGGTGATTTATGTATACAACAAAAATTGTGGGGCAAAGCGCAAGTGTATTTAGAACGCGCGCTGCGATCCGCACAAAGTCATCCTGAACGCTTGCGTACCGTACATTTATTGTTAGCGCGTTTGTTTGATCAGGGATTTGATAAAGGCATCAGTGATGACGGGCAAGCGGTAGGTGACCTACGTGCAACCCTGCATTACCGCGCCGCAGCGCAATTAAACTGATGCGTGAATGGCCGTGTCTTTACCCAAATCCTTAATGATTGAAAAGCTGGGTTTAACCAGCTTAGAGGATTGTTTGTTTCATTTACCCCTGCGGTATGAAAACGCGACGTCCTTGACCACAGCATCTGAAGCGATGGCGCAGATGAGTGAGGATGCGATACAAATTGAAGCCACCATACGCAGTAGCGAGATCGTGTTGCGTCCGCGTCGTCAATGGTTGGTGTGGTTGCTTGACGATGATGGTGTCGAAGTGGTTTTGCGCTATTTGCACTTTTACAGTTCGCAGGTCAACAAAGTTTCTGAAGGTCAGCGTGTTCGGGTACGTGGGGTGTTAAAAGCTACACGATTTTTACCCGGCGCGTCGGCAGAAATGATTCATCCCAGCATCGTTAGTGCGGATAAACCTTTATCGCAACATTTAACCCCTATCTATCCCAGCACTGCTGGCGTAACCCAAGCGCGAATTCAAAAAGTCATCGCGCACGCGGTGGCGCAATTGCCAATCGCAGACACTTTGTCCGAATCGATACGCACCCAATATCGTTTGATGGATTTAAGCGCGGCCTTAAAAATTTTGCATCACCCACCGCCTGATGGGGTATTAGAAGCGTTTGAAAATCGAACCCATCCGGCATGGCAACGTTTGAAATTTGACGAGCTACTGGCGCAACAAATGTCCTTGCGTCAAGCGCATATGCGCCGCCAAACTTTACATGCGCCGCAATTTGAAGGCACTGGAATTTATACCCAAACTTTTCGCGCACAGTTGCCTTTTGCGCTAACGGCCGCGCAACAACGCGTTGGTCTTGAGATTACGCAGGATATGCAACACACTTATCCGATGCAACGACTGTTGCAAGGCGATGTGGGTAGCGGCAAAACTATCGTCGCAGCACTGGCGGCAACAGAGGCGATTGACAGCGGATATCAAGTCGCGCTGATGGCGCCGACAGAAATTTTGGCAGAACAACATTTTCACAAATTGACGCAGTGGTTGAGCCCTTTGGGAATTACCTTGGCATGGTTAAGCGGCAGTCAAAAAAAATCTGATAAGGCGCGGCAATTGGAATTGATCGCCAGTGGGCAAGCACAAATGGTGATTGGCACGCACGCCTTGATTCAAGAAACGGTATCTTTTGCGCGCTTAGGCTTGGCGATTATTGATGAGCAACATCGCTTTGGTGTCGCGCAAAGACTGGCTCTGCGCAGTGTGGTGAAAAATACTGATGATGATTCCATTGATTCGACTGAAGCTGAATGGGTTCCGCATCATTTGATGATGACCGCCACGCCGATTCCAAGAACTTTGGCGATGAGTTATTTTGCCGATTTAGATATTTCGGTGTTAGACGAATTGCCGCCCGGACGAACTGCGGTGAAAACGCGGGTGGTCGATCAAAGTCGACGTAGTGAAGTGATCGCGCGCATGGATGCCGAAATTGCAGAAGGGCGTCAAGCCTATTGGGTGTGCCCGCTGATTGAAGAATCTGAAACCCTGCAATTAACCACCGCAACGGAGAGCTATCAAAATTTGTGCGAGGCCTTGCCCAATCGACGTATCTGCTTGTTACATGGACGTTTAAAAGCCACTGAAAAACACGACATCATGGCGGCGTTTAGCGCACGCGAATTGGATGTTCTGGTGTCGACTACGGTGATCGAAGTCGGTGTCGATGTTCCCAATGCCAGCGTGATGGTGATTGAAAATTCTGAACGTTTTGGCTTGTCGCAATTGCATCAATTGCGTGGGCGCGTCGGACGCGGAGCGCAGCAGTCGGTATGTTTATTGATGTTTCAAACACCGCTGTCACGTTTAGCCAAAGAGCGTTTGCGCGTCATGCATAGCAGTAACGATGGATTTGAAATTGCACGCTTTGATTTGCAACAACGCGGTCCGGGTGAATTATTGGGAGCGCGTCAAGCCGGTGATGCGCTATTACGTTTTGCCGATATTGATGCCGATCAATATTTAATTTCGCAAGCGCAAGATCTTGCGATTGAGGCCCTGGTAAAAAATCCAGATTTAGTGCGCGTTCATTTACTGCGCTGGATGCGTGGACGTTTAGACTATTTGCGCGCGTAAAATCGAGCGCATGAGTTTTTCTTTAATGACTTTTTTTTAAATTTTTTATGATTGCAGAATCTTCCACCGCAGAATCTTCCACCGCAGTGACTGATCACGCCATTTCGCCCAACGCAATCAACAAAGGTGCGATTACTTATCTGCATAAAAATCAACGCACCATTGCCAAACCAGTGCAAGCAGTGGGTTTGGGTCTGCATTCGGGCAAACGCGTCACGATGCGTTTATTGCCCGCCCTGGCGAATCAAGGCATACATTTTTATCGTGTCGATCAAACCCCGTCGGTAAAAATTCCAGCGCAAGCGACGCAGGTCGGCGATACGCGAATGGCCTCGGTTTTGGAGAAAGACGGTATTCGCGTCTCGACGGTGGAGCATTTGATGTCGGCGTGCGCCGGCATGGGGGTTGATAATTTGATTGTCGAACTGGATAACGAAGAAGTTCCGATCATGGATGGATCTGCCGCGACTTTTGTGTATTTATTGCAAGAAGCGGGAATTTGCGATTTAGCCGCGCCGAAAAAATTTATGCGAATTACCAAAGAGATTGAAGTTCGAGAGACTAAAAATGGACAAGAAAAATGGGCGCGCTTGTCACCGTATCAAGGTTTTGCACTCGATTTTTTTATTGAATTTAATCATCCCAAGATCAATCAATCCGGTCAGTACGCTCACATTGATTTGACGACTGAGGTATACGATGAAGAAATTGCGCGTGCGCGAACTTTTGGCTTTATGCACGAAGTCGAAATGCTGCGTGGCATGGGTTTGGCGCGCGGTGGTTCTTTGGAAAACGCCATTGTGATGGACGAATTTGATATTTTGAACGATGCTGATATGCGTTACGAAAATGAATTTGTTCGCCACAAAATTCTTGACGCTATTGGAGATTTATATTTGGCCGGCTATCCTTTATTGGCGCACTATCATGGGCACAAAGCGGGTCACGAATTTAATAATCGCTTGTTGCGTGCGGTTTTGGCTGATCCCTCGCAATATGAGATTGTGAGTTTATAAGAATACGTGAGTTTATAAAAACACATCTGGCATCATGCGCGACGTAAATGTGCAACGAATTGATCCGTTGCGGGATTAGGTTTAGTCACTGAACTGACAATCGCGTGGGTGATAAATCCCGCGATCACACCAAACAATCCTGCGGCACCGTGACCGATGTCAAGTAAGCCCGAATCAGGACTGCCGCCGGTTCCAGGATAGGTTAAGAAAAAATAACAGACAGTCACCAGTAATCCCACCGCCATTGCCCACAAAGTGCCGTAATAGTTGGCGCGTCGCCACATCACCGCCAAGACTAAAGATGGGAAGAAAATACTCGCGGATAAGGAAAAAGCAATTTCAACTAACAGCACAATATTGCCTGGTCGTAGCGACGCCAGATAGGCCGCCAACATTGCCATTACTAACAAAACGAGCTTGGATACGGTCACGCGCTTGCGTGGAACTGATTCGCGACTAAAGAGATGAAAATAAATATCGTGCGAGCAAATTGACGCAATTGATAACAACAGACCATCAGCGGTAGACAAGGCTGCGGCGAGGGCGCCAGCGGCAATCAAGGCAGATAAGACAAACGGCAGCGAAGCAATTTCGGGTGCCGCCAGCATCAGACTGTCGTTAGAAAAAATAATTTCACCGGCTTGCACGATGTTGTCACCATTCATGTCAAGCAAGTGCAACAGCGGATCTTTGCGATCCAACTGTGTCCAATACAACACCCAGTTGGGTAGGGCGTCAAAAGAAACCCCGATCAATTGCGTGTGCAATTCGTATTTGACCAACATGACCAATAGTGGCAAAGACAAATAGAACAACAAAATAAAAAACAGTGTCCAAAAAATGGATTTCCGCGCCGCGCGAACGTTTTGCGCGGTATAGCTGCGCGTCAAAATATGCGGCAAGCTCGCGGTACCTATCATTAAACAAAATACCAGCGCGATAAAGTTAAACCAGCGACCCTCACGAATATCATTATTTGCCGGTGCGGTTAAATCATTGAACGAGTGCGAGTGTTGTCGCGCTTCGATCAAGGCTTTTTGCCAGACCATCAGGGCTTCTTCAGAGTTTTTGGGAAATTGCGCTAACTCGGCCTCAGCTTTTTTGATCAAATCGAAGGACGCATTGTTTTGTTTCAAATGATTCAGACGAAAAAGATATTTGTTTTGTTCCTCTCTCCACGATTGCGGCAAGGCGTTAATTTTCTTTTGGTAGTCCAGAGCGACCAAATCATAAGTGTGGCGAATTTCGTTTTCTTTACTATCGTTTTTGTTTTGCATTTCCAAGGCTTGGGTTTTCCCCAAAATCTGTGCATACGCCAGATGTGGAATTGGATTGGAAAAATGTTTCATGCTGATCCATCCCAAAGTCAGCAACAAGGCCAAAATTAAAATCAGATATTGCAACACTTGTGTCCAGGTAATGGCGCGCATTCCGCCCAAAAACGAACAGACCAAAATTCCGGCTAAGGCAATAAAAATACCGATGGTGAAATCAATCCCAGTTAAGCGCGAGACGATGAGTCCAACGCCATAAATTTGCGCGACAACGTAGACAAAGCAAATCAAAATCGATGCTAATGCCGCAGTTAAGCGCATGTTCAGATTAGCGTGATCGGTATCGATATTGGTATCGGTATTAGAATGAGACGATAAGTTTGGGACAAACGTTTTATTTTTGGATGGGCGAGGAAAGCGATGCGCAAAAAAATCTGGCAAGGTGTACAGCGCTGATTGGCGCAAATAGGGGGCAACTAAAAATGCAAGCAAACAAAATCCGCCGCTCCAGCCGATTAAGTAGGCGTAACCTTCAAAGCCTAAGTTATAAAATTGTCCAGCCAAACTGATGAATGAGGCGGCGCTAATCCAGTCGGCTGCAGTAGCCATACCGTTTTTCAAGCCACTGATATTGCGGTTGGCTAAATAATATTCATTGATATTGGTGGTGCGAAAGTAAATTCCGGCGAGCGCGTAAACACCCAATGTCAGGAATAAGAACAAATATCCCATCGTTTCACGCGGAATTGCGCGATACCCTTCGTAGCCAAAAAACAGCGTGATAAAAATAACACCGCCGCAAAAAAATAATAAAAATCGACTGTTCATGATGTCTTTTCGTATTTTTGGGACAGTTTTAAAATTTGTTGATTAAGCACATAAATCAACACTAAATAAAAAATGGGCAAACCCAAAATGACCGAATAAAACGCAGTTAAGGGATAACCCCAGCCGCGCCAATAGGGGGCTAACAGCAAAGTAATCAAAGTGACGCCAAACCATGTAGCGCAGGCATAGGCGATGAGTTTGCGTTTTTGTCGCCACTGCGTTGAATCGAAAATATGCTCGGTTAAATGCTCTGTTGAAGGTGGCGGATTTACAGGTTCCATAGTCAATATGCCGATCTCAAATCAATTTTGTTATGGTCGAGAATATGGGCAAAGTAATTTGAAATACCGTGCCGCTGCCGTTTTTTTGTGCCAAGACGGTGATCTGTCCATTGTGAAAGTTAATAATTTCTTGCACGATGGATAAGCCCAAGCCACTGCCTTCGGTGGTTTTAGAGACGCGATAAAAACGATCGAAAATATGTACGCGTTCAAGCTCGCTCATACCAGCGCCGTTGTCTTCAACCGACAATAAAGCGTGCGTGTCATGGCGTTCCAATCGCACGGTGATGATGCTTTTTGGCGGACTGTAACGAATCGCATTGTCGATCAAATTATTTAAGACCTCATCCAACATTAAAGGCAAACCTTGAATTAACACGATGTCCTCAGCGCACTCAACACCCAAATCAATTGACTTGTCCAGCGCCTTTTCAATCCAGTTGCGAGTGAGGTTATGCACGGTTTCAACCAAATTAAACACAGTGGAGTCAGCTTGATTTAAATTTTCTGATCGTGCTAACAACAGCAATTGATTGATTAAATGACTGGATTGTTCCGCCGCTAAAGAAATGAGTTCCAGTGAGCGATTGATTTCAGACGGATGTTTCAGTCGTTGTGCTAATTCGGCTTGGGTGCGCAATCCGGCCAAGGGTGTTTTCATTTGATGCGCGGCGTTGGCAATAAAGTTTTTTTGCGATTCCAACATCTTGCTCAATTGTCCCAGTAAGTCATTCATGCTGTTAATTAAGGGCGCGATTTCTTCGGGCACTTCGTGGGTTTCGATGACGGAAAAATCTTGTACTGGCCGTGCTGAAATGGATTTTTGTAAACGTCGCAAGGGTAAGAGTCCGCGCGTGAGGGCGAGCCAGACAAAGCCTAGAATCAATGGAAAAATCAAGAGCTGCGGCAAAATCACACCTTTGATGATGTCGCTGGTGAGTTGCGCACGGCGTTCTAAATTTTCACCAATAAAAATATGCGCACGGGCATCAAATTTTTCAGTCGCTAAATTGATCGAAGAATATGCGACGCGAATGGTGTTGCCCTGGTAGTCCACATTACTAAAGTGAACGGTGTTAGGCGCGGTGATGGTGTCGTTGATGGGAAATGTGATATGGGGGTCGCCACCGATTAGCTGCATGTCCTCGCTACGAACCGCATAATAAAAATAGTCTTTGCCGCCAGATTGAAACAAAGTATTAAACGACTTTCCCAATACGATGCCTTGGTTTTGGATCGATACCGTGGCGCTGATACGCGAGATGTTTTCTTCTAAGCTACGATCAAAAGGTTTGTCGGCAATGTTTTTGACGACGGTATAACTAATGCCGATGGTGATGGGCCAAATAATCAAAAGCGGCGCCAAAATCCAATCCAAAATTTCACCGAACAAAGATCGGCGATCAATTTGTTGGGTGGGTGCGTCGGGAGACGGGGCGCTGACCCTGACAGACGCTGGAATTAAGCGGCTCACAGCCCCTTAGCTGTTTTTTGGTTTTTCAAGACAATACCCCAAACCGCGAATCGTGATGATATTGATGTCGATCGATTCCAATTTTTTGCGCAGACGGTGCACGTAGACTTCAATCGCATTGTTGCTGACTTCTTCACCCCACTGACACAAGTGATCGACTAATTGCTCTTTGGAGACTACGCGTCCCACTCGTTTGAGCAAAACTTCTAACAAACCGATTTCTCGCGCTGATAAATCCAATAGTTGATCCTTGGCGTAAGCCGCGCGACCGATTTGATCAAAGGTCAGTGAGCCATGTTTGATATCGCTGGCGGTACCGCTAGTGGTGCGGCGCGTCAGAGCGCGCACGCGGGCTTCTAATTCACTTAAGGAAAATGGCTTGGCCATGTAATCGTCAGCACCACAGTCGAGTCCTTTAACGCGTTGTTCCACCGAATCGGCTGCAGTCAAAATCAATACAGGCAGAGGCGTATTGCGACTGCGCAAGCGGCGCAAAACCTCAAACCCCGACAAACGCGGCAACCCCAAATCCAAAATCAGTAAATCAAAATGATGGGTGGATAAGGCCGAATCAGCTGCCAAGCCATCGCTGACCCAATCAGTGGCGTAGCCGTTTTGACGGAGGGAGCGTGTCAATCCATCGGCTAACACCGCGTCGTCTTCAGCGAGCAAGATATGCATAGAATTTTTTATTGAAATGAATCAAAGTTGGGTTCAAGCAGAATTTAACTGGCGCTACCGTAACACGAACATCACACTGCGTTTTGCACAAAAAACACTGATCGCTTCAATTGCCGTCTACATTTCTACACCTTCTACAATTAGGCCTTACTTAATATTAGGCTCTACTTAATATCAGGCCCTACTTAATTTTTGATCATATTGTTCGCATGCCATCCCTTGTCTTATACGAAGAAAAAGGTCAACACCACTGCGCCATTGTAGTGACTCAAAAAGGCGCTGCTTTTGAGGTACAGCAAGGTCACGCAACATCTGGTAAAACGCAGAAAGTCAAAGCCCATCAAGTTTTGTTGAATTTTGACGATAAAACGGCCCCCGATCAAATCATGCTGGCGGCGCAAGCCGAATCGGCAGCACTCGATCCTGATTTTTTATGGGAGACCTTGCCTCAAGCAGGCCTAACTATACAAGCCCACCCGACTGGTTTTTCATTCCTCGATGCTGCGCATGAATACTTTGGTGAAAATTGTTCGTGCATCCAAGAAATTGCAACTTTGTTGGCCTTGCATCGCGCACCCATTTATTTTTCCCGTCACGGCGGTGGACGCTATTTGTGTAGCACGCCCGAGTTATTACAGGCGGCGAAAGACGGCATCGCGCGTCGGGCCCAACAACAAGCGATTCAAGCTCAATTTGTGGAATCTTTGCTAAAAGACACGGTACCGCCAGAAATCGCGGCGATGGCCACAGCACTTTTAAATAGTCCCGACAAAAAAACACTGGAGTACCAAGCCGTCATGCAGGCAGCCAAAGTCTTGAATTTGACTTTGCCGCAATGCTTGTTGCGCTGGGGATTGATTGCCTCAACTTACGACTATCACCGCTATATTTTTCTGGCCGAAATGTTCCCTGAGGGCCTTGAGTTTCCCGCCACTTTGCCCGCATTAACGCTACCGCAGGATTTGCCACTGGCTTCGGTTGGCGCATTTTCAATTGACGATCAAAATACCACCGAAATTGATGATGCGTTTTCGGTTGAGTATTTACCTGATGGCGCAACCCGCATCGGAATTCATATCGCGGTACCCAGTGTCGTAATGACGCCTGACGATGCTTATGATCACATTGCTCGGGCGCGTTATTCAACGCTTTATGCACCTGGTGAAAAAATCACCATGCTGCCAGACGTGCTGGTTACGCAGTTTTCTTTGCAAGAAGGGCAGGATATTCCGGTAATGTCTTTGTACCTTGAATGCGCCGCTGATGGTTCTTTTGGACGCACTCAAAGCAAGTTGGAACGGGTTCGGATTTTTCATAATTTGCGTACCAATCAGCTAGACAGTTTGGTGACTTTGGAAAGTTTAGAAGCCGACACGCCTACTGACGCTTACCCTTGCGCAGCCGAGTTAGCGCAGTTGTGGCGCGGCGCAAAATCTTTGTATCAACAACGCCAAGACGCGCGTGTCAGTTATGGCTTAACGCCTGAAAAAGGTCAGCGTACGGAATATCATTTTTATGTGGAACGGGTTGAAGATCAAGCAATGCCGCGTATCAACATCACACCACGGCTGCGCGGTGCGCCTTTAGATTTAATTGTTGCCGAATGGATGATTTTTGCTAACCGTACTTGGGCGCAGTGGTTAAGTGAATTGAATGTGCCGGCAATTTTTCGCACGCAAAGTAATTTCAAAGTACGGATGCAAACGCAATCAGCACCACATCACGGCTTGGGTGTGGCACATTATTTTTGGGCGACTTCGCCACTGCGACGTTATACCGACATGGTCAATCAGTGGCAATTATTGGTGGCGATTACACACGGCACTGCGGCGCCCTTGTTCGCGCCTTTTAAAGCCAAGAGCAGCACGCTGTTTGGCATTATTTCGGGTTTTGAAGCGACTTATCAAAGCTATCAACAGTATCAGCGCAAGATGGAAAATTTCTGGTGCTTGCGCTGGTTGCAACAACAATATGACTTCAGTGCGACGACACCGATTAGCATTACCGCGCGCGTGTTAATGAGCGACAGCGTGATCTTGGAAGACATTCCCTTGATGATCAAAATCGCGCCGCATACTTATCCGCGCGATACGCGGGTGCGAATTCAAATTTTGACAATTGATGAAATCATGGTCAGCGTCAATGCGCATTTAGATCCGCATCATCCTGTTATTGAGCTCGATGATGTCACGCAAAGTGTGGTGGTTAAAACCGCGTCTGAAACCCCTATTCTCGGTACGCCCACAGTGTTGTAGCAGGTTTCATCAGTGCAAGGTACGCGATGCGTCACAATATCGCACTATCGTTATTTACGGCTCCTTGTTCAAATAAGATTTTTGCAATGTTTCTGTTAACTCCTATCAAAGCATGCTGATTAAAGAAGTGATTAAAGAAAACCTGTTGGCAACGGCTTTGTTTGTGTCAGTGTTGTTGCACACGGTTTTCTTTTTGAGCACTTTTAATCGACACCCTGAAAAACCTGATCCCAATCCATTAGAGGAACGTTTAGAAATTGTGTTGTTAAGTGGTGGCGACCATATTCGCCCTGATAACGCACCGGTGTTGGCGCAAATCGATAGCGAAGGTAGTGGTACGGTTGAGAAAGAGGAGCGTCGTACCAGTCCGCTTCCCGCAGAGATGGAGCTAAAGACGGGTCAAGTTAGACAAGCGCTGGAACAGCAAAAACGACGCTTAACCGAGATTGAAGCCGAGAACAAAGTGCTTTACACCCGTATCAAAGAAAATCAGGCGCAGATAGCTGAATCGCAGCCAGTAAATAAAACCAATCCCACGCCTGAACAAACGCACAATCAAGCGCAGCTCACGCCATTAAAGCTGTCGCAAGACTTTGCCGAAATTGATCGACGCTATCACGAATATCAACAACGTCCGAAAAAAACACAAATCACGCCGCGTAGCGCGCGCGCCGAATACGCCTTGTATTACAAAATGGTGCAAGAAAAAATTGAACGCGTGGGCACACTGAATTTTCCGCAAAAAAATGGCCAAAAACTGTACGGTGATTTAGTGATTTACATTCCGATTTTTGAAGACGGAACCATTTATGAAAAAGAGGGCGGCATTAGCATCAAACGTCGCTCGGGCAATGATGCCTTGGATATGGCGGCGGTTCGCGTGGTCAAAATGGCTGCACCATTTACCAAATTGCCCGCCAATATGCGACAAAAAAATGCAACAGTAGGTAGTGAAGTGTGGGAAATCATCAGCACCTTTAGCTTCACCAATCAAGACCGTTTGCAGACTTCGCTGCGAGAATAAATGCGAAAGCAACTTCAAGCGTCCTTCTAAAAATTAGCTCAGAAATTAACTTTATCAGATGCGTGTTAACGACGCGCTTTATTTTGCTATGTTCCAAAAAATTATTGAAGATATCTTAACGATTAAAGCACGCGATCCAGCGGCGCGTAATGTGTGGGAAGTGTTGACTTGTTATCCTGGACTGCACGCCTTAATCAATCATCGTTTGGCGCATTGTTTATGGCGCATGAAATTAAAATGGTTGGCGCGTTTTTTGGCGTATCTGTCGCGGATGTTGACGGGGATTGAAATTCATCCGGGCGCGCAAATAGGGCGAGGAGTATTTATTGATCACGGTCACGGCGTAGTGATTGGTGAGACCGCGCAAATCGGTGATCAGTGCACGATTTATCAAGGCGTAACTTTGGGGGGGACTACCTTAACCCGTGGAGAAAAACGTCATCCTACTTTGGAACGTGGCGTGATTATTGGCGCCGGCGCTAAAGTGTTGGGCGCATTCACGGTGGGCGAATACGCCAAAGTCGGCAGTAACGCGGTAGTGGTTCGCGCCGTGGCGGCCAATACGACCGTGGTCGGTAATCCGGCCTATCCCGTGGATTCTGGCGAAACCGTAAATAAAGATAGAAATGAATTCACCGGCTATGGTGTTAGCGCCAATGTAGACGATCCGATTCAAGTTGCATTAGCGCAATTGCAAAAAGAAGTGAGTGAGTTACGTGCGCAGTTAGATATAAAAAATTAGACTCAAAACCAGACTCAAAAAATAGCCGAGTATTAAAACTTTTAATCGATCGTCCGAAAAACAAAGGACAAATAACTAAGAGGAATCATTCATGAACGCGATCCACATCAATGGCGTACACAAAACCTTTCGTAATAAAAGCGGACAAGCATTTAAAGCCCTTGATGATGTTTCTTTAGAAATTAAAGAAGGAGAAATTTTTGGCTTATTAGGTCCCAATGGCGCGGGTAAAACAACGCTGATTTCAATTTTGGCGGGTTTGTCTCGAGCTGATCAAGGTCGAATTTTGGTACATGGATTTGACGTACAAAGCGCATTCCGTCAAGCCCGACAGCTGCTGGGCGTGGTGCCGCAAGAGTTAGTTTTTGATCCATTTTTTACCGTACGCGAAGCCTTGGTGTTTCAGTCAGGTTATTACGGTATTGCGAAAAATGATCAATGGATTGACGAATTGTTAGACCGTTTGCAATTAAGCGATAAAGCGCACACCAATATGCGTCGCTTGTCCGGTGGAATGAAACGCCGCGTCATGGTGGCTCAAGCCTTGGTGCATAAGCCGCGCGTCATTGTCTTGGATGAACCGACGGCAGGTGTCGATGTGGCCTTGCGTCAATCTTTGTGGACTTTTGTTCGTGAGCTGAACAATCAAGGTCACACCATTGTTTTGACGACGCATTATTTGGAAGAAGCGCAAAATTTATGCGCGCGTATTGCGATGCTAAAAGCGGGCAAAATTATTGCGCTGGATGCCACACATAACTTTATCGCACGCCTAGCCAACACCGAATTACAGTTAGAAACTGAGAATCAGGAATATCCACAAAACCCACCGCCTGACAGCATCGTCGCGGGCGTCGCGTGTTATCACATCGCTAACTACAACGATGTCGAGCCGATTTTGGCGCGGATTCGTGACGCGGGTTTGCGCTTAAAACGAATGAGCGTGCAAGAAACCGATTTGGAAGACGTCTTTTTACAATTAATGAAATCATGAACGCAAACACTTTACCAGCAGGCGCTAAACAAAATTGGACCGGCGCCAACACCTTATTCAAAAAAGAAATTTTACGTTTTTGGAAAGTTTCTTTTCAAACAGTCGCCGCACCAGTATTGACTGCGCTCTTGTATTTATTGATTTTTAGCCATGTACTGTCCAATCAAGTCACAGTCTATGCGGGCGTCAATTACGTCACTTTTTTAGTGCCCGGACTGGTGATGATGAGTGTGTTGCAAAACGCTTTTGCTAATACCTCGTCGTCTTTAATTCAATCGAAAATCACCGGCAATTTAATTTTTATTTTATTGCCGCCGCTGTCGCATTGGAATTTTTTCTTTGCCTATGTCGGTGCCGCAGTGGTGCGCGGTTTTGTGGTCGGTTTGGGGATTTTTGCGGTCGCGGGAATTTACTACCAAGGTGCAGTCTATAGCCCTTTGTGGATCATTATGTTTGCGGTATTGGGTGGAATTTTATTGGGCAGTTTGGGGATAGTCGCGGGACTTTGGGCCGATAAGTTTGATCAAATCGCTGCTTTTCAAAATTTCATTATTACGCCCGCGACTTTTTTATCGGGGGTGTTTTATTCGGTGCATTCCTTGCCCACGTTTTGGTTAAGCGCATCGCACTTTAATCCTTTCTTTTACATTATTGATGGATTTCGTTACGGTTTTTTTGGCCAGTCTGATGTTTCACCTTTATTGAGTCTGTCGGTCTTATCCATCAGCGTCGTATTGATGTCGGCCTTTAGCGTGATTTTGTTAAAACGCGGTTACAAAATTCGCTCGTGAGTTTGAAGCGTAGTTTTGCGCGAGAGTTCTATTCATCGCGGTGCAAAACCTGCATCGCGTTGACAAAATCGCCGCCAACTAAGCGTTCAGTTTGTGCGCTGATACGAGTCAAAGATTCGTCAATTCGTTTTTGATCATCTGGTGTGGGTGGATGCAAAACAAAATCGGCGACGTTTTGTTGTGTGTGCAATTGGCGCGGATGCCCAATGCCGATGCGCAAGCGCCAGAATCCAGCGTCACCACCCAATACACGCACGATGTCTTTTAACCCATTATGCCCAGCTACGCCACCGCCTTGTTTCAAGCGCACAATGCCGGGTAATAAATCCAATTCATCGTGGCACACTAATAAATCTGCGGGTGTTAATTTATAAAACTGCATCACCGACAAAACGCTGCTGCCCGAACGGTTCATATAGGTTTGCGGTTGTAGCAACCAGATTTTTTGACCGTTCACAGAAATGCTGCACAAACGCCCTTGATGCGCGCCCTGCCAGTTGCCGCGATAAATATCAGCCCATAAATCGGTCAGCCAAAAGCCAGCGTTATGGCGTGTTTTTCGATATTCCAAACCAGGGTTTCCCAGTCCGACGATTAAACGAATCGGTGAGCTCATATGCTTATTTAAGATTTGTTGAAGTGCGTCGGGTTCGGCAAAAAATTAAGGTAGTTTGAATTGCTGATCGCGCGTTGCATTGGCACGATATTGTTTGATTCGCGTTTTCAATATTGCCGCGTCTTGAGCTGTTAAATCATTTGAGCGCAGGCCGATTTCCGCTTGTTCAATCGCCGCGGTGAACTGGTACGAACGATCATATAACTCGGCCAAAGTCATGTGTTGCAAGGCGTTTTTTTTCAGTGATGAATACACCCGCGCCAGTTTTTCATAGAGCACTAATTCATCTTTGTGGGCGCGAATTTCTCGACGCAAAAAATCAACCGCATCAGTGGTTTCGTTCAGCGCGATCAAAGTTTCAATGTACAAGTTGATAAAGCCGCGTTGGTTGGGAAATTTTTCCAGCATTTTCTGGGCCAGTTTTCGGTCGTTTTGATTGCTCTGCAAATTGATTTCTAATTCGGTAAACGCAAAATAAGGATTGTCGGGGTAGGAAGCGCGTAAGGGCGCCAGATGTGCCCGGGCGCGTGGAAAATCCCCACGCGCTAAAGCCAGCAGAACCAAACCATATCGTGCCGCGGTGCTACGCCAAGTCGGCATTGATTGGTTCAATTGATCATTAAAATACTGTTGAACGCGTACTTGTTCAAGTTGATTATTGTTGACTAATACCCGCGTGCGGGCTTGTAGCAAACTAAACATTAAAGGATCGCGAACAAGCGGTTTCATACTGGGTTGATTCGATTGCGTGCGCACGCGGTTTTGAATATCAGCGATACGTTCTTGTGTAATCGGATGAGTGCGAACGAAGTCGGCGTAAGCGGATTGATTTAATTTAGTGGCTTGATACAGGCGGTTAAAAAATATCGGCATCGCGGCGGTGTCGTAACCATCATCACGTAGCAAAGTAAAACCGATGCGGTCGGCTTCTCTTTCCGCTTCACGACTGAAGCGCAATTGTTGATCTGCGCGTAAACCTTCGCCGCCATAAATAAACGCCAAGCCAGCTTGGGGATTAGCGCCCGAGATTAGTAACGCCATTCCAGTCATAAAACTGGCCGCAGAAATCCAGCCATTTTGTTTGTTCTGCTCTAACATTCGAACGATGTGGCGTTGTAAGACATGACTGACTTCATGCGCCATGACTGAGGCCAATTCAGATTCATCTTGCGCCGTCAGAATCAAACCGGCGTATACCGCGATAAAACCACCGGGCAAGGCAAAGGCGTTGATTTTGGAGTCTTTTAGGGCAAAAAAATTAAAGTTGAAGGGAAGTTTTACGGCTGAGGCTTTGACCAAACCTTGTCCCATTGTATCGAGGCTATCCTTGATCAAGGGATCGTCAAAATAATTGGCACCCTGTGTGATCGATAAATAAATGCGATTGCCTAACATTTGTTCGTCTTGTGGCGATAAAGTGGCTTCCGCGCCAACACCCAATTCGGGTAAGTGGGCTTCGTCGGACGCCATGACGGGCATTCTTTGCGCGTAGCCCATAGGGATTGATGGACTCATCAAAAAGACAATGACGCAATAAATAATGCGGCGATTTATACAATTCACGATAGCGAATTAGAGAGTAAATTAGGGAGCGAATACTTAAATTTAAAATTAAGCGCCGATTATGTCGCCCTAAATAAAAATAGTGAGTGCCTCTTGAAACGACCACTAATGTTCTTATTAGGAAGTGTGATTAAAAAAGTGTTTTCCAAGCAAAAACGAAACAGTGTTAAGCGAGGTAACGCTGATGAATCAAGGCATTTACCCACTTTATTTTTTATTCTATAGCCATGACAGATAACAAAACTGCTGATAACAGTACGAATAAACAAGTTCACGGATTCAAAGCGGAAGTCGCTCAGTTGCTCAAGCTGATGATTCATTCTTTGTATTCCAATCGCGAAATTTTTTTGCGCGAGCTGGTATCTAACGCCTCAGACGCGATTGATAAATTGCGTTTTGCAACTTTGAAATCACCTGAATTATTGGGTCAAGATCAAACTTTCCGGATTCAAATTAACGCTGATGAAACGGCCCGAACCCTGACCATTAGTGATAATGGTATCGGGATGAATCAAGATGAGGTGTTGAATAATTTGGGCACGATTGCGCGTTCTGGCACGCGTGAATTTTTCACTCAATTAAGCGGCGATCAACAAAAAGACGCGCAATTAATTGGACAGTTTGGCGTCGGGTTTTATTCCGCGTTTATCGTCGCAGACAAAGTCGTGGTGAATACGCGCCGTGCCGATGCTAAAGCGAGTGACGCAATCTGCTGGACTTCTAATGGTGAAGGTGAATTCACGATCGAGCCAATCAGCAAAGATCAACGCGGTACCGAAGTCGTATTACATTTGCGTAGCGACAGCGAATTTGATACTTTCTTATCGTCGTGGCAATTAAAGTCTTTAATCCGCAAATACTCGGATCACATTTCAGTGCCGATTGAAATGCGCGAAGAAAAATGGGATGAAACTGAGAAAAAAATGTTAAGCACTGATGCGTGGCAAGCTGTGAATGAAGCCAGTGCCTTGTGGACGCGTAATAAAAATGATGTCACGCCAGAACAGTATCAAGCGTTTTATCAACACATCAGTCATGATCAAGAGCCGGCGTTGAGCTATAGCCACAGCCGTGTTGAAGGGCGTTCCGAATACACCTTGTTATTGTTTGTACCGAAAAAAGCGCCGTTTGATTTGTGGGATCGCAGCCAACGACATGGTCTGAAGTTGTACGTCAAGCGCGTTTTCATCATGGATGATGCGGATAAATTATTACCAACTTATTTGCGCTTTGTACGCGGCGTGATCGATTCAGCAGACTTGCCGCTAAACGTTTCGCGTGAATTGTTGCAAGAGTCGCGCGATGTTAAAACGATACGCGAAGGTGCAACGAAAAAAATATTAAGTGTCTTAGAAGAAATGGCCAACGATAAGGACGGCATTAACGACGACACGCGTTACCATGATTTCTGGCAAGAGTTTGGGCAAGTGCTGAAAGAGGGCGTCGGCGAAGATCACAGCAACCGTGAGCGTTTGCAAAAACTATTGCGTTTTGCCAGTACCCGCAACGATGACGCGGCGCAAACCGTGTCTTTGGCCGATTACGTCGCACGCATGAAGCACGGCCAAGAAAAAATTTATTACGTCACCGCCGACAGTTATTTAGCGGCGCGCAACAGCCCACATTTAGAGGTTTTCAAGAAAAAAGACATTGAAGTCCTGTTATTGTCTGAACGCGTTGATGAATGGATGTTGTCCTTCTTAAACGAGTTTGACGGTAAAGAATTGGTGTCAGTTGCTAAAGGTGGCTTGGATTTGGGTGCCTTATCGGATGAGAGCGACAAAAAAGCGCAAGAGCTTGCCCAATCGAGTCACAAAGCAGTGGTAGAGCATTTTCAAACAGTGTTGGAAGATAAAGTCAGTAGTGTTCGCGTGACTTTGCGCTTGACCGATTCGCCAGCATGTTTGGTCGCGAGCGAGGACGGGATGTCGAATCATTTGCAACGGATTTTAAAATCTGCTGGGCAAGCCGCGCCGGTCACCAAACCGATTTTAGAAATCAACCCCAACCATCCTTTAGTGGCGGCATTGACCGAACAAACGCAAGGTCTGGACGATTGGGCCTGGTTGTTATTTGAAGAAGCGCAATTGGCGGAGGGCGGCAGTATTGAAAACCCTGCGCATTTTGTTGCGCGGGTGAATAAATTATTGCTGCATCGCGTGTAATGGGCACTTCTATCAATTCATTTTTGCGGCGAATTGCTTTGTTGCGCAGTACGCGAAATCCTCACGTACTGTATGTACGCTCCGGTTTCTGTGTGCTGTGCGCCTCGTACTTCATCCGCACATTCTGTATTTATAGAAGTGCCCTAATCATTAGTCGATAGCCAAGTTCGTCATTTACGCGTTGCGGGGCAGGTACGCGGTTATGGCTATAATCCGCCCCTTTTTTGCTGTACAAATTTATTAGGAATTCGCAATGAAACGTACTTACCAACCATCCGTTGTTCGTCGTAAACGTACCCATGGTTTCCGCGCTCGCATGAAAACTCACGGTGGTCGCCTGGTGTTGAATGCACGTCGTGCCAAAGGGCGCAAACGTTTGGCTGTTTAAATTTAAGTAGTGGAGCATGGCGCGATGCGCCGACTGTATTTTGGCGCGCAACAGCGTATCCACACACCCGCAGAGTTTCGCCAATTGTTGGCGACGCCGTGGGTGAGTCGCACCAGTCATTTGGCATTACATCAATTGATGCATCAAGGCGCGTCGGCACGTTTGGGCTTGGTCGTCGCGAAACGTTTTGCGCGTCGTAGTGTTGAGCGCAATCGGATTAAACGGGTGATGCGGGAGTTTTTTAGATCGTATCCCCAGATGCTGGTAGCAGAATCCTTGCCGAGTGCGCGAACTTTACCTGTTGGAGATTATGTGGTGCGCTTGCGTCAGCCGTTTTTGGCCGAAAGTGCCCGCGCGCAAAAACAGTTATTACGCGCTGAGTTAGGGCGTTTATTTGAACGTTTTATGGTAAAGACTTGATTGCTAGGAGAGGTGATGACGCGTTTTTTATTGGGACTGATTCGCGTTTATCAATGGGGTATTAGTCCTTTGCTTCAATCTCGTTGTCGTTACTTGCCGACCTGTTCAGAATATTGCGCCCAAGCTTTGCAAGATTATGGATGGTGGCGGGGCGGATATTTGGGGATCAAACGAATTGGCCGCTGTCATCCTTGGGGCGGAAGTGGTTTTGATCCGGTTCCTGAAAAAATTAAATCAGATTAAGTGATTGAGTTGGTATTGTTGAATTCGTATTGAATATTTATTTTCAGAATGGTCTGAAAAGATATTTTTACATTCCGTGTTTTTCTGGGCATCACGGTATTAGTGTTTATTGATGAGCCGTTTATTTAGTTGTTTATTTAATCGTTTCTTTTTTAGCGCCGTCATTGCATTGTCTCGTCATTGAGTTTTTATGAGTTAATGCTGCGGCGCTTTTTGTCGCGTCTCAATTTTTCTTCCGTCAAATTATGGATTACCGTCGCATTTCCTTGTGGGCTGTTTTGGTCGTTTCATTGTTTGTCATGTGGCAAAATTGGATGATGATGAGCACGAAGAATCAAGCGCAAAAAGCCTCGGCATCGGTCAGTGCCAGCGTTAAAGCAAATGAAAATTCAACGATTCCGAGTGTTTCAGCGAACGCGTCAAATGCAGTCGTCAACGCAACGGGCGCGGCCAGTACTGCGAATTTACCTACCAGCAACGGCGTAGATGGTTTAAAGCCAAGCGGTGAAGTCATCGCAGTCAAAACCGACTTATATGAAGCGCGCTTTTCGACGCAAGGCGGACAATTGCAATACTTGGCGCTGTTGACCCATAAAGACAGCCAAGATCCGACGCAGCCTGTGGTACTGTTTGACACGCACAAACATTTGTATTTAATGCAAAGCGGTGTGATTGCAGCGCAGGGCGCGCCGACGCATAAAACGACTTTTTCGGTCGTGCAAAACGACTTGGACTTTAATCCCGCAACCAATGTCCGTAGTTTGACTTTGCATGCCAGCGAAGGCGGGATTGCATTAACGCGTCAGTATCAATTTACCCGTGGCAGTTATGCCATTACCCAAACCGATACGATTAAAAATATTGGTACGGCGACGGTGGCACCGACGATGTATTACCAATTATTGCGTGACGACAGTTATCCTGATGGCAAGCCGAGCATGTTCTCGAGCACGACTTATGTTGGCCCATCGTTTTACTCCGATAACGAAAAATTTCATAAAGTCAGCTTTGAAGACATCACCAAAGGTAACGAAAAAAATTCACGCAAACTCGCGCAAAACGAAAGTGGTTGGATCGCGATGATTCAACATTATTTTGTCGCAGCGCTAATTACGCCGCCTCAAGCGCGCGAATTCATTACCAAGAAAATTTCTGATCACGTGTTCTCAGTTTTGACTTTGCTGCCTTTGCCAACATTGCTGAGCGGGGAGGAAAAGATTGAAAAAGTGACTTTGTACGCAGGGCCGCAAGACTCTACAATGCTAGAAGCGCAAGCGCCTGGTCTTGAACTGGTCAAAGATTACGGTTGGTTAACCGTGATCGCGAAGCCGATTTTTTGGTTACTCGCTTTGATTCATTCAGGCTTGGGCAACTGGGGTTGGTCAATTATTGTCTTGACCTTGCTTTTAAAAGGAGTGTTTTATCCCTTATCGGCGGCCAGTTATAAAAGCATGGCACGTATGAAAAACGTCGCGCCTAAAATGCAAGCCTTGCGCGAGCGTCATGGCGATGACAAAATGAAGCTCAATCAAGCCATGATGGAGCTCTATAAAACTGAAAAAATCAACCCCTTGGGGGGGTGCCTGCCAATATTGGTGCAAATTCCCGTATTTATTTCCTTGTACTGGGTATTACTGGCCAGTGCCGAAATGCGCGGCGCGCCGTGGTTGGGTTGGATTCATAATTTATCGGCACCTGATCCGTATTACATTTTGCCGGTCATCATGGCGGTATCGATGTTTGTTCAAAGCAAATTGAATCCACCGCCGCCAGATCCGATGCAGGCCAAATTGATGTTGTATATGCCGCTGGTATTTTCGATTTTCTTTTTCTTCTTCCCTGCCGGTTTAGTGCTGTACTGGGTCGTTAATAACTTGGTGTCGATTGCTCAACAATGGGTGATTACCAAACGTTACGCAACTTAATTGGTCCGCCCCAGGACTGTCGGTAATTTTTACTGATCTGTCGGTGTCTGATTTTGACGCAGCTCCCATTGCAGCAATTGCCACCCCCGCTGGAAATGGCGGGGTGGGTATTGTGCGAATTTCTGGACCCCAACTCCATTCTTTATTACGCCCTCTGTTCGGACAAGAACTGGCTCCGCGTCTAGCGAGCTTCACCGCATTTTTAGATGCTGATGGCCGCGTGATTGATCGAGGCATCGCGATTTATTTTCCCGCACCACACTCGTACACCGGCGAAGACGTGATCGAATTGCAAGCCCATGGCGGACAAGTACTGATGCAAATTTTGTTGAAACGGGTATTGGCCTTGGATGCAGAACTGGGCATTCGCCTAGCGAATGCGGGGGAATTCACTTTACGTGCATTTTTGAACGGCAAAATTGACTTGACGCAAGCCGAAGCCGTGCTTGATTTAATTCAGGCCAACAGCGAAACCGCGGTGCGCTCTGCCCAAGCCTCCTTGAGTGGTTTTTTCTCGGCGCGCGTTAGCACGATGGTGGAGCAGTTAATCCATTTGCGGATGCTGGTCGAAGCGACCTTAGATTTCCCAGAAGAAGAAATTGATTTTTTAGAAGCCAGTGACGCACGCGGTCAATTGTTGCGGATTAAGTCATCTTTGAATGCCACTTTAGCCTCAACGCGGCAAGGGGTCATATTGCGCCAAGGTGCGCGTATCGCAATCGCCGGCCCGCCCAATGTCGGTAAATCCTCATTATTAAATGCGCTTGCAGGCGACACTCTCGCGATTGTTACCCCAGTCGCTGGAACAACACGCGATCGAATCCATGCCTCGATACAAATTCATGGGATTACTTTAGATTTTTTTGATACTGCGGGTTTGCGCGAAACCGATGATGATGTTGAGAAAATCGGTATCTTGCGCAGTTATGAAACGATCGATCAAGCCGATTTATTGTTGTGGATTGCTGATGCGCAAGCGCCAGATTTACATTTTGATCAAGAGGCGATCAATCAACAAGTGCCCAAACTGGTAATTTTTAACAAAATTGATTGCTGCGCTGAGGCGGATTTGCAAAAATTGCGTGCACAGTGGCCCCAAGCGATTCAAATCTCGGCACGCATGGATTTGGGTTTGGAATACTTTAAAGACGCCTTGTTGAACGCTTTAGGCTTGGCGCAAACGCAGGCGGAACAGTCTGAAACCACCTTTACTGCACGAACACGTCATGTCAGTGCGCTCACCAATGCGCTGATTCATCTTCAAAACGCGCAAAATCACGCCGATTCGGGCAATCAAAATTTAGAGTTAATGGCCGAAGAGTTGCGGCACAGCCAAAAATTTCTCGAGGACATCACCGGCCGGTTTTCTGCTGATGATTTGTTAGGTGAAATTTTTAGTGGCTTTTGCATCGGTAAATAAAAAATTAAGGCTTATTTGTGCATTGCAATTGAATCACTGGCGTTTGGATATGTAGATCAAAAACTGCTTATTCGAGTAGGGTTTTAAGCTAAATTACAACTTAAATTGCAAGTTAAAGTTAAAGCTAGCTTTAATAAATTAACATAAGTCGTTGACAAATAACGATTTATTTGTTTTAATCCGCCAAAGTTTAGTGAAATTAGATGTGTTGATACGTTCTATACCCCTAGTGTGTTGTTTTAATGCGCGTTTTTTAATAATACATGCTACTTTTTTATTCGTAGTCTCTTCTGATGATAGAAGGGGGTAATTCTCAAATAGAACTTTTTATGGATACCGTAATGAAAGCTCAATTAAAGACTCAATTTAGTCGCAAATTTTTTGTTGATTCCCAAAAAGTTAAAGCTCCGGCTTTTGTTTTAGGGTTTTTGACCTTGTTCTTAGGCTTGGGCGTGTGTTTGGATGCCAGTGCAGACGGGTCTTGTGTGAAAAAACGGACTCGTGGTGGGTATACGATTTCGCGCGATTGCGTTTATCAGGGTGATCCAGAATCGTCTGGGCGGGCGGTGAACATTTATTTGGGTGGTGCTGAGCCAATGCTTGATCCCTCTCAAGTTCCTCCTTACGCGTCATCAGAACCGAATAGTGTGTGCTATGCCGCCCCAAATCAGCCAGCGTATCAGCAGTCATATCAAAGCGCGTCTCAAAATTCTTACCAGCCCGCCTTGCAGCAAGTTGCTCCAGGGGTTTACGTGCAGCGTGCGCCGCAACCTGTTCAGCATCCGGCTCAGTATGGACGGGGCTATTATCCGATCGCCGGACAATATCCGGTAGCTTACGCGTCAAAAAATGGCTATGGACAGGCTTATTCAGTCCCGCAAGTATTTCAACAGCTAGGACCGCAATCGTTTAACGTGCAAAATTCTCCTTTGTTGCTATCGCCCAGTGCTTTGGCGCAAGCGGTTCCAGTGTATTTAGTTCAAAATACCAACTACGGTCAATTTCAAACAACACCTGTTGCAGCACCGGTACAAGTGGCACCTGTTGCAGCACCGGTTCGAGCAGCACCTGTTGCAGCACCGGTTCGAGCAGCACCTGTTGCAGCACCGGTTCGAGCAGCACCGGTTCGAGCAGCACCGGTACGAGCCGCGCCGGTACGAGCGCAAAACCAATTTCGGGGTGAGGTTAATAATAATGTCGAGGTAGCTCCGGCGGAGGCGGTGGTGGCGGATGAGCAAGCTGTGACTGCGGAGGACGCTGTGACGGCGGCTGATGGTGATGTTGCCGAGGAAGTTTTTTAATTGTAGTTATTGCTAATGCGCAGTTTTTTGTCTGTTGGCGGTGTGGTAAAGATAGCTAAAAATGGGCCATGCTGACAAAAGTCAGTGTGGCTTTTTTATTGTCTTAATTACTGTCTTGAGCGAGATTATTGATGAGTACTTTGGAGTTTTCATTAGACCGTTTTGAATACGTTAGCTACCGTCGGCAATATGAAGATGCGGCGCGTGAACTTTTGCTATTACTGCGCCTACTTGACAGTAATTACGGCGATTTAAGCCAAGGTTTAAGCGGTAAAGTCGTCTCTGCAATTGGACAAGCTGAAGTGACGCCGCATTTTATTAATCGAGTCGCGGCAGCATTGTCGACTTTGTTTTCTGATCCTGCTTTTACCATTACGACTGAAGGTTTTAAAGAATTTATTTTTTTACACCGCTGGGTTGCTTCGATATTCTCAGCCAGTACTTTTCGCAATGCCGATCACGTGATTCGAGTGTTAAATCTGCGCGGTCCAGGCGCTGACAGCGTTGAATTTAATAATGAATCTGATGTGCAAAAATTTTGTTTGTTGTATACGCCGGATTCCGAGATTCCCATTAACTTGGATATTTTGTGGGATTACAACAAAGAGTTAACGGCGTCTTTATGCTTTGCTTTGCTTTCGCCGCGTTTGTTAGGCAGTGTGGCCGCGCACAACAAGCGCGAAATTTTGCTCGAATGGATGCCGGCGCGGATTCGACAATTAGAGGACATCAATTTATTACCTTTGGGTGTTTTGCATGATGTGTATATGCATTGCAGTTACGCCGACTTGCCCAGTCGTCACAAAATCAAAGGCGCAATCAATCATTTGTTGCGCCGAATGATTGAGGCGGAAGGCATCGAGGATGTCTCGTTTGATATCGCAGTCAAAGATAAAAAATCAAAGAAAGATGTCGCGCTCAAACGCGATAAACCTTTGTTGTTGATTGTGTTGGAATGGTTTACTGCGGGACATTCGATTTTCCGCACACATTCGCAAACCATGCGTTTTGCCAAAGAGCAATTTCATGTAGTGGCGATGGGATATGAAAATTGCGTGGATGATCAAGGGCGTGCCGTGTTTGATGAATTTGTGTTGATTCCCGCCGGAACCAATACCATGGAATCGGTGCGTCAAGTACGTGATTACGCCCTCAAAAACCGACCGAGCGTTTTGTATATGCCCAGTTTAGGGATGTTCCCCTTGACCATGTTTTTGGCGAATCTTCGTATCGCGCCGATGCAAGTTTTTGCGCTAGGTCATCCGGCGACCAGCAATTCTCCTTACATGGATTACGTGAGCGTGGAAGACGATTACGTCGGTGATCCTGGATGCTTTAGCGAACAATTGATACGCTTGCCTAAAGACGGTCAGCCTTATGTTCCAACCATATTTACAGTGCAACTCCCTGCGCGTGATTATTCGGTTCCAAAAGTCGTGAATGTCGCTATTGCCGCGACGACGATGAAAATCAATCCGAGTTTTTTGGACACTTGTCGCGCCCTGTTAGAGCAATCGCGTGTGCCAGTGCGACTGCATTTCTTTGTCGGTTTTGCGCATGGCATTGTGTTCATGCAAGTCAAAAGTATTATTGAACACGCGGTGCCTGGTGCAATTGTGTATACCCATCAGGAATACGCGCAGTATTTGACGCGGATGAATGAATGTGATTTATTTTTGAGCCCATTCCCTTTTGGCAATACCAACGGAATTGTTGACGCTTTTAGTGTGGGCTTGCCTGGAGTGTGTCGTTCCGGCCCTGAAGTGTTTGAACATATTGATGAAGCCTTGTATCGCCGTGTTGGCTTGCCCGAGTGGACCATTACGCGCAGCAATGAGGAATATTTACACGCGGCTTTGCGCATGATTGAAATTCATCAAGAACGAATTGATTTACAAAAATATTTGATGGAATCGCATGCAGTTGAAAAGCTGTATCAAGGAGATCCACGATCACTGGGCCTTGAGTTGAAAAAACGTATCGTTGCAGAGTAATTGCCCATGCGAGCTTATCTTGATCTTTTGCGTTATGTCGCCACTGAAGGGGTTGAAAAATCTGACCGCACGGGTACCGGTACGCGGTCGTGTTTTGGCTATCCTTTGCGCTTTGATTTAACGCAAGGTTTTCCCCTAGTCACTACCAAAAAAATTCATTTGAAGTCGGTCGTGCATGAACTGTTGTGGTTTTTGGCGGGCGATACCAATGTGCAGTATTTACGTCAAAACGGCGTACGGATTTGGGATGAGTGGGCTGATGAGCGCGGCGACTTAGGCCCAGTGTATGGTGCGCAGTGGCGCAGTTGGCAAGGTGCTGATGGCGTGGTGGTTGATCAAATTTCTGATGCATTGAATTTACTCAAAAACAATCCTGATTCGCGTCGCATCATCGTGTCGGCGTGGAATCCAGCTGCGATTTCTAAAATGGCACTTGCGCCTTGTCATGCGTTGTTTCAGTTTTATGTGGTGGATCAAAAATTGTCGTGCTTGCTGTATCAACGCAGCGCCGATATGTTTTTAGGCGTGCCTTTTAATATCGCTTCTTATGCCTTATTGACGCACATGATGGCGCAACAAAGTGGTTTGATCGCTCATGAATTTATTTGGGTCGGCGGCGATTGTCACGTCTATACCAACCATCGGGCGCAAGTGCAAGAACAATTGTCACGCACGCCAAAAGACTTGCCCACATTACGTATCTTGCGTAAACCTAAAGATATTTTTTCGTATTGTTACGACGATTTTGAATTTGTCGGTTACGCCCCTCTGCCGGCGATTCAAGCGCCAGTCGCGGTATAGCGAATTAACCAGGGAGCTGATATGCGAGTGAATTTGATCGCCGCGCAAGCCTTAAATCGGGTAATTGGTGACAATAATCGTCTGCCGTGGTCCTTACCAGAAGACTTGCGCTATTTCAAAACCCTGACCTTGAATCACACCATCATCATGGGGCGCAATACCTTTGATTCGATTGGCAAACCGCTCAAAGAACGTCGCAATATCGTGTTGTCCAGTCGCTTGGATTTGGTGATTGATCAGTGCACGGTGTGCTCATCTTTGACGCAGGCGCTTCAGTTAAGTGCACATGAAAATGCCGTGTTTATCATTGGTGGCAGTCAGGTGTATCAAGAGGCGCTCAAAAAAAATCTGGTTGACCGAATTTATTTGACTGAAATTCAAGAAATTTTTGCCGGTGATAGTTATTTTCCAATACTGAAAAAAGACGAATGGTGCGAAGTGTCGCGCGAACATCAGACCAGCACGACCGGTTTGGCGTTTGATTTTGTGATCTACGATCGGCATTTAGTCGCGGTGAATAAACGCAGCGAAATCAATCGTAACAACGCGGATAAACGAAGTGCATTTAAGGCCTTTATGGCGCGCCAAGAACAATTTTTGTGGGGCTAAGCGAGGCACATTACTGCGCTAACTGACGGAGTCAAATTCATAGTATGGCGCTTGTTGAAATAGCGGCTCTTTCTAAATTGAGGCGCCAGATCATGGCGCGTTATGTGGTCAGTAATATGCTTAGTAATATGACCATAAGTGATATTTTATTTTTAAAACAAATACTTACACTACTTTATTAAAGTTTTTTATAGTAAAATTATGCTAACTCTTTGTTTTATTTGAACTGTGAAATTATTTAACGCCTACCTAATCCCCTTAATTCTGGTGGTTGCCTCTTTGAGCCTCATTTTGAGTACCCCACAAGTGTGGGCTGCGGATGTGACGCTGAATTTTGTCGATACTGATATCGAGACGGTCGTCCGATCAGTTGGGCAATCGAGTAATAAAAATTTTGTTTTGGATGCGCGTGTTACCGGCAATATCACTTTAAATTTAGATAAACCGGTTTCACCTTTGCAGGCCTTGCAAGCCTTGCAGGCCGCCTTACGCACCAAAGGTTTTGCAATGGTCGAAACAGATGGTTTGGTGCGTGTCGTACCGGAAAGCGAAGCCAAGCTCTTAGGTGGGAAAGTGCAGGCAGGGCGTTCAGGCAATCTGGGCAATTTAATCGTGACCCAAATTGTTAAGTTGAAGTATGAGACAGCAGAAAGTCTCCTGCCCATCTTGCGCCCCTTAATTTCACCAAACAATATGATTAGTGCTTATCCCAGCAATAACAGTTTGGTCATCACCGATTACGCGGACAACATTAAACGTATCGAGCGAATTATTGAAACCATCGATATTGCCGACGGCGGCAGTTTTGATGTCGTGGTGGCAAAAAATGCGACTGCGTTAGAGATTGCCAATACCCTAACGCGCTTGCTTGATACGGGATCCGCTGATCCTGCCCAGCGCGTAGTGGTGGTGGCAGAGCCGCGTACTAATTCAATTTTATTGCGGGCGCGTAATCCTTCGCGCTTAAAAACGGCGCGCCAATTGTTGGACAAATTGGATTTACCCGATAACTCGCAAACGCGGATTCACGTGTTTGCTTTGAAAAACGCTGACGCAGTGAAGTTGGCAGAAACTTTACGTGCAGTGGCGAGTTCTGAAACCGCGCTGGTTTCTGGCGCTGATAAACAAGCCCAAGCGGCGGCCGTGAGCGGGGGTGGTACTGGATCAAAAGTATCGATTCAAGCCTATGCGGCATCGAATACTTTGGTGATTACCGCGCCCGATTTGATGTTCAATAATTTGCGAGAAATTATTGAAAAACTGGATGTGCGACGTGCGCAGGTGTATGTCGAAGCCCTGATTGTTGAAATCAACGCGGATAAAGCCAGCGAGTTAGGGGTTCAGTGGATGACGGGGGCTAATGGCGGTACACCTTATGTTTTAGGTACGAATTTTAATGCTGGTGGCGCGAATATTTTAAGTTTAGCGGCGGGCAGTACGATACCAAATGTGGGGCTGAATTTGGGTTTGGGGTCAACGGTTGATGGCAAATTAGCGCTGACCACTTTGGCGCGCGCATTGGCGACTGAAACCAAAGCCAATGTCCTGTCCACCCCGACTTTGCTGACTTTGGATAACGAAGAAGCCAAAATTATCGTCGGACAAAACGTTCCCTTTGTGACGGGGCAATACGCCCAAACCGCAGGCGCGACGAGCGCATCACCGTTTCAAACCATTGAGCGCAAGGATGTCGGTTTAACTTTGAAAATCAAACCGCAAATTGGTGAAGATGGCGCGGTCAAATTGACGATTTATCAAGAGGCCTCGTCGGTACAAAATGCAGCTAATGCCAGTGCGGGCTTGATTACCAATAAACGTTCTTTGGACAGCAGTGTGATTGTGGATGATGGGCAAATTGTTGCTTTGGGTGGTTTGATTTCTGATACGGTTTCGGAAACGGTGCAAAAAGTGCCTTGGTTAGGTGATATCCCCTATTTGGGCGCGTTGTTTCGCTATCGAACGACAGGGCATACCAAAACCAATTTGATGATTTTCTTGCGCCCGACCGTGATTCGTGAAGGTAAGGATTTAAACCGTTTGACGAGTAATCGTTATAACCAAATCAAAACTAATTTTGAAAATGATGGGGGCGATGCTTCCTTGCCCAAATTGCCGGAACTTGAACTGTCCAATAATTTGCGGGGCAATTTTTTATTGCCTCCTGTGAAACAAAGTCCGCGTAAACTCGCTCCAAAATAGTGCGTCAAGAAGGCGTCAAGGCGTCTTGTATCAGGATGCGTTATTCAAAAAAATGTATTGACAAAGAATGTATTGATTAAAGTGAATGTGTCAACTTCTGTTATTTCAACCCCTAACGCCCCCATTGTGATCGCGCCAGACGCGGTAACACCAGAATTGGTCGGTGCGCCAATCTCCCAAGCCCCCTCTGCGGATGCTTTATCGTGTGTGCCGGTGACGTTTGCACGCCGTTATCAGGTACTGCCTTTGGCGCGTGACTCTCAATTATCGGTGGCGGTGACTGCCAAAACACCCGTGTTGGCGATTTCTGAATTGTCGCGCAGCTTTGGCGCTTTAGATGTACAACGATGGGATGAGGATCAATTGTTGCGCGCGCTTGACGGCGCGTATACCCAGTCGTTCGCACCGACAGAAGGCGGTGATGTCGCCGATGCCTTTGATACTGATTTGGATTTGTCTAAGTTGATCCAAGATCTTCCTGAAATTGAAGATTTACAAGATAGTACCGATTCAGCGCCGATTATTCGCATGATTAACATGCTGTTTCGACAAGCGCGTCGCGATGGCGCATCGGATATTCATATCGAACCATTTGAGCAAATTTCGTTTGTGCGTTTTCGCGTTGACGGCACTTTGCGCGACATCGTTAAACCACGAAAATCATTGCACGCGGCGCTGATCTCTCGAATCAAAATCATGGCGCAATTGGATATTGCTGAAAAACGCCTGCCTCAAGATGGACGTATCAGTATCAAAATTGCTGGACGTCCGATTGATGTGCGGGTCTCAACGCTACCGACTGGACACGGTGAGCGTGCGGTGTTGCGTTTATTGGATAAAGACAGCGGTTCTTTAGATCTTGGGCGCTTGGGAATGGACGCCGTCATGTTGGCGCGTTTTCGTGAACTGATCAATTTGCCACATGGCATTGTTTTGGTCACTGGGCCGACGGGGTCGGGAAAAACGACGACTTTGTATGCCGGCTTGTCGCATATGGATGCGAGTCGCACCAATATCATGACGGTTGAAGACCCGATTGAATATGATTTAGAAGGCGTTGGGCAAACACAAATCAATAACAAAATTGAAATGAGTTTTGCGCGCGCACTGCGGGCGATTTTGCGTCAAGATCCTGATGTGATCATGATTGGCGAGATTCGCGATTTAGAGACCGCACAAATTGCGGTACAAGCATCATTAACGGGGCATTTAGTGTTGGCAACTTTGCATACCAACGACGCTAGCGCGGCGGTCACACGTTTGGTTGATATGGGCGTCGAACCGTTTTTATTGGCGTCAAGTTTGTCGGGCGTACTGGCGCAACGCTTGGTGCGAAAACTGTGTTCGCATTGTAAAAAACAAGATGAACATGGTGAATACGAAGCACTCGGTTGTCGTCAATGCGGCGGGGTGGGTTATACCGGTCGCACAGGGATTTACGAATTATTAGAAATTGATCAAAGCATTCGCAATTTGGTTCACAACAAATCTAGCGAACACGATGTTCGTCACGCGGCTGTTCAAAACGGAATGGTGACGATGCGCGAAGACGGTGAACGTTGGGTTAAATCGGGCGCGACCAACCTCGCGGAAATTATTCGTGTCACACGAGATTAAGGGCTTACTCAACTATGCTTAAACCTTGCAAAATTTATGGTGTCATTCTGATCAGTTTATCAATCTTGTTTTCTGCCGCAATATCAGCTCAAGGTCTTACCGATACGCAAGTTATGGGCGAAGTCAAACCGGCATTAAAAAGCGCTGTTGAAGCTAATTTTGATCAGGCATTAACTCAAAAAAATAAATGGTATTTTTCTTGGGGTTACAGTCGGCAGCAGTATGCGCCCTCGGATATTCACGTTTCTCAACCAAGTTTGGGCAATGACTTTACAGTGCATCAAGTCAAAGCCAGTGACTTTCCCACTGATCTACAAGGCACTATAGACTCTATCGTCAGCCTAGATGTCACGGGCCCACAAGAAAACATTCGGGTGGGCAAATTTATGAATTCAGAGGAAAGCTTTGCGCTTGAGTTTTCACTGGATCACAGTAAATACAACACCGACATTGGTCAAACCGCAAGGGTGACTGGCACGATTGATCACAAATCCGTTGATACGCAAATGGTGTTGAGTGATCGCGACTTTCGTTATAACTTGCACAATGGTTTGAATCACCTGATGGTGAACGCGGTGTGGTTCAAACATTTAGCAGGGCCAGAGAAAAAACCTGGCGATTTACAGTTGCTTAGCCGCTTGGGCGCTGGTATTTTATTGCCGCACGCAGACAATACAATTTTGGGTAAAGACAATCAAGTTGGCCCCAAAGGGGAGAATGTATGCTGTTTCGCCAGCAATGATTGGTGGCAAGTGAATGGTTGGACGATAGGGACTGAGGTCGGTGTGCGCTACACGATTTACAAATCAATATTCTTA
>JAVKLU010000079.1:0-8314 GCA_031538895.1 Burkholderiaceae bacterium
CACGCTTATTTTGCCCGCTAAAAAATCCCTCGCACTACTGGTCTCATTAGCAAAAGTCGGCTTCAGTGCATCAGTCACCCTGATCGATTTAACCACCACAGCCGCATGAGCCGTTGCCGATACCGCAAAACCTAAGGAGGCACTAAGCACAAAACCTAAGGATGCAATAAGGGACGCAATAAGCAAAAATTTACTCAACAAAACGCCATTTAACACACCTTTAAACAACAATTTCAAAGCTCTGAACGCACCTAAGCGTCCCCGCGCCTTAGCAATTGGGGAATAAAACGCTGAAGAACTCAACGCTGAAGAGCTAAAGGTTGAGGAACTATCCGTTGAGGAACAGAGCTGTTGTGCTTGTTTCATATAAAAACCTTGTAATAAAAAACTCAAGATAAAAAATCATTTAAAAACAGCGTCAAATCGCCATTTTAAGAAACCATTCATCGACTCCATTTATCGACTCAATAAGCAACTCGGCAAAAGATAGTACCAAAGAAGAGCCCATAAAACCAACAATATCAATTGCTTAAATAACATAAGTGATGAATGATGTTTTATTACAACAACTTGATTAAGCCCCTAAACTACTGCAAATTAACGGGATCGTCGGCACTTCCTAGTGAGATTTCAAGGCTGAATTCGGTTAATGACCCAAGTGTTATTGATTTGACGATAGACCAAGCGATCATGCAAGCGTGAACTACGACCTTGCCAAAACTCAAAATAATGTGGAATCAGGCGATACCCTCCCCAATGTTCGGGGCAGGGTAATTGGGTGGCGGCGGAATTTTGATCAGAGCCAACTTGCTTCAGTTGTGCCGCAATCTGCTCAACCTTTTGCACCAAAACGTCTTTCGATGTGAGTAATTGGCTTTGCTGCGAAGCAATTGCGCTGATGCGACTGGCGAGGGGGCGTGATTCAAAATACGAGATGCTCTCCAATCGAGTGACTTTTTCAACATTTCCCTCGATGCGAACTTGACGCTCTAAGTCCCCCCAAAAAAACAGCAAGGCCGCTTTGTTGTTATGCGCCAGTTCTTTAGCTTTACGGCTTTCATAATTAGTGAACCACGTTAAACCGCCTTGACCGGTAATGTCGATGGCTTTGAGTAACACAATTCGCGCCGAGGTTTGTCCACTTTCATCAGCCGTTGCTAAAGTCATTGCATTGCTGTCTGCGCTATGTTCGTGCGCCTGCGCTAGCCACTCTTCCAGTTGAACGAGCGGATTGGCGGCAAGATGAGACTCATCCAATTCAAATTTCGAATAATCGCGACGTTGTTGATCTAAGGGGAAATTCATGATGCGAGGTATAAAGTGAGAAAGTTCTTAACTTTACCATCCTCAAAAATACTTATTCTTCGGGCACTGCGCTCATGCCAAGCCACCGATTTCATTTAAGACCATAGGGCTGATTGCAATTTAGGCATAAATTGCCGTAATTCTTGTTCCGATTGCGTGCCGATTAACAAATACGAAATTCCTTGTTGCCGCCATACCAACATATGCTGACCAGCGTATTCCTTATGATGAATCGCTTGATCATCACGACTGCCGGACAAGGTCACGCACAAGGCAATCGGTGTGCCGACCTTGGGCATATAGGCAATTTGCACAATCGGTTTTTGCGCCAATGCTAAAAATTGGACACGCTTTAATTCCAGACCTTCGGACTGCAAATCCGGGACGCGTAAATGCATGCCATAACGCTTTTGTAGATCAACTAACAATTGATGCGTTTGAGGCGCGTCAAAATTTACAGCCTCTAAAGTTTCACGCTGATAAAGTCTTTGATACAACGCCACGGCAGTCGTCCAAGAATTGGCATCATCCGCTTGACTGCTAAGCACCCAAGTGCTGACACCAGCGCCCATACCAAAGGATAGAACAATGCTCAAACCCAGCGCGCTCAGAATGCTCGCACGAATGCCTTTCAAGGAGAAAGCACGCCAGAGTGCGTTAGATTTCGCACCCAACTTCGCACCAAAAAATTGCGCCTGTGGTTTTTGTCGCGCGCTCGCGGCATCAGATATTGATCGCATACTTAAGCGAGCCCACAGATGCACTTGTTCCATTAAATGTGTCGGTACTGGCGGCAATGATTCGTACGCAAAAACTGCGGTATAAGGCAGCTCTCCGCAACGTAAATTTTTAACACGCAAAGCCAGTTCAGAATCATTTTGAATCGCGCGTTCAAGCTTTTGCGACATCGTTGGTGACAAACGCTGTTGAACGTAATCGAGTAAAACTTCGTCAGTAAATAAATTCATCGCTTTACCTGCCGCTTCAAAAAAGGATTAAAAGGTAATACTGTGGAGTCGCCTGCCAGATTTTCCGCAGAAGTTGGCGGAGCAAATTGCGTACCGATCATTTGTCGTGCGCGGGAGAGTCGGCTCATCACGGTACCGATGGGAATTTCTAAAATCTGCGCGCATTCTTCATAACTGCACTCTTCTACTGCAACGAGTTGAATCACGCTACGGTAAGGTTCACGAAGTTGATTCACCGCACTGCGCACTTGCTGATAAAAAAATATATCTTCAGGGCCCGCCGATTTATCCGGAAATGATTGCATCAACCCGTTGTCATCAATCGCATCGGTTGAATGCCTGTATCGATCTGAAAAATCACTTAACCACAATCGATGTTCAATCGCAAACAACCACGACAGCAATCGATTTTGATCACGATATAAATGTTTTTTTTCTAAGGCACGCAAACATGTTCGCTGCACCAAATCCTCGGCGTCGTGCGGATCGCGCGTCAAGCGCAATGCAAAACGCCACAAGCGTGGCAAGCATTCGGGTAAATTAAGTGCAACAACATCGCTCATAACACCTGACTCGTTTTGCATTTTGGTTTCATAAAAAATTTGCCAAGATCACGACATCGCACGATCAACTATCACAAACCGTCGCAAACTTGGCAAATCACTAAAGCCTTACTTGACGACGACTTGGATCGTGCTGCTCATAGGTTTACCATACGATTGATGCGCGCCATTACCAAACTGCATAGTCAACGCGTATTTACCTGGCGGCAAAGTCACCTCGGCTTCAGTTTGCGCTTTACCAAAATGCAAATGCTTTGCATCAAAAGGAATCGATTGACCCTCAGCAATACTTTCGCCATTGATCACTAAATGATGATGTCCTGTTTTAGGTTCTAAGCTACCCGCTGGAACAACGTTCATGCCTTCGATACCAAATTTCACTTTGAATGGGCTAGTTACCGTCGCGCCATTTTTAGGTTCAAGAAAAGACACACCATCTTTAGCGTAAGTACTTGCTGAAGAAAATAAAGTGACGCCTGCTAAAACAACAAAATACGAATAGATTGATTTTTTCATTAAATTTTCTTTGATTAAGATACGGTTGATGAAAAACTATTTAGGTAAATCACGCATTAATTCGCGTCAATAACATTCACCTGCTCGATTAACGGCCAAACGCATCAATTTATTCCCTATTTTGCAATTATTTTTACGCACACACTTACGTAAACATTTAGGTCTTAATTTCCCTTCATGTGATTTATCATCATTACGCAATTTTTAATTCTTATTTTTTTGACTTTAACTGACTATGAACGCTCAATCTATCGACCTTGCGATTACATCTCGCCGCTCCATTCGTGCTTTTCTGCCAACACCTTTGGATATTGATCTGATCAAAGAAATTCTACAAGTGGCACGGCGCGCACCTTCAGGCACCAACACGCAACCGTGGAAAGTTACTGTCATCATGGGCGCGACTAAACAATCTTTGAGTGACAAAATTCTGGCCATTAGCGCCGATCCTGAAGCAGTCAAAAATTTAAAAGAAGAATACGAGTACTACCCGAATGAATGGAAAAGCCCCTACATTGACCGTCGTCGCAAAACAGGTTGGGATTTATATGGTTTGCTCGGAATTGAGCGCAAGGACAAAGAAAAAATGAAAGCGCAAGAAATTCGAAATTATTCGTTTTTCGACGCACCTGCAGGTTTGATTTTTAGTTTGGATAAAGCAATGGGACGTGCTTCTTTATTGGACTACGGCATGTTTTTACAAAATATCATGATCGCCGCACGTGCACGTGGACTTGATACCTGCGCCCAAGCAGCATTTTGTCCCTTTCACCACATTATTCGAAGCGAATTAGCAATCCCTGAATCAGACTACATTGTCTGCGGCATGGCCTTGGGTTACGCGGACCCCAGCAAAATCGAAAACACCTTGGTTACCGATCGTGAAGAGGTCGATACCTTTACCCGTTTTCTTGACAGTAAATAAACTGATTTTTTAATTACTCCGCCAAATCAGACAACCAAACGCTCAAGTTATTCACTAACTGCGCTTGGCGCCAACCCAAAACGTAAGCGCTGTCCAAAATGCGCTGATGTGATACCAAAAGACGTATATTTGATTCAATATCACTTACCGGCTTTGATGAATTTAGTACATATTGAGACACTAGGTGTTCATGCCACAAACGTAAAGTCTCGCTACTGCTAAAGTACCAATAGGATAGCGCTGGCGATGGCATATCACTAGACGTTTGATTTTGCACCACCCATTTTTGAGCGTCGCGCAACGCGGCCTGATTGAGTTCGCGGTAATACGCGCAACACAATTCGACCTTGACGCCCATTTTTTCTAAACTGGTTTGTAAAAAATTACGCCCTGTTTGCGCGCGAACAATCAAGACTCGCCTCAATAAATGAGGAACCATCTTCGCCGCGTTTCTAATGTGTTCTATCAAATGTTCAGCGCTGTCGTTTTCGCGTGCAACAATCTGTGTTTTGACGGCTTGAGTATTGACAAAACCATCACGCCAATTGTGATATGTACTCTCACCAGTGCAGGCGACCGCGACATTTATAGGCCATATCGATAAATGCGATGCCAAGGCTTTAACCGCATTACTGCTAATCAAAACGACGAGGCTGTAATCAGAAAAACTCTGTACTTGACTATTTAATTGCGCGAGATCAGACTTCGATAACTTATCGCAAATGGTTTGAATCGGACATGCCTGAATATCCCATTTTGTCCGTACATTTGGTGACAAGGTATCGATCAATACATTTTTTTGCGCATGAGAAAACGGTGTCGTTAAAAATAATTTGGTCACAATGATTCGCACTCACACACCGATACGCATTTTGAGTTTTTCGTATTGATTAAATTGCTTTGGCTTGCCACTGCGCCAATAATTTTTTGGCATCTTTTGCATCTAATTCATTTAGCACACTGGCGACTATTTCATGACTTTCACACAAATCTTGTTGACGACTAATTCGCAAAACTTCACCTTGACAACCTAAAATTTGAACTCGTAAAGACAGTTCAAAAGAGTTTGCTGTAGATGAATGAGTAGAAGGCAGGCATTGTGCATAAACTCCCAAGGGGGTTTGACAACTTCCAGCCAAAGTGCGTGCAATCGTGCGTTCAATCGCGACAGCCTGTTCGCTTGCAAAATCCGACAAGGGTGTTAATAAGGGTAATAAATCATCACGTCGCGCCGCTGAGATTTCAATCGCTAAAGCCCCCTGTCCCACAGCAGGCACAAAAACTTCAATTGACAGTACGCTTTTTACGCGAGCGCCATATCCTAAGCGGCGTAAACCAGATTCAGCCAAAATAATGGCGTCAAATTCGCCGGCATCCAATTTACTTAAACGGGTGTCTAAATTACCGCGTAAGCTGTGCACTTGCAAATGCGGCCAAAAGGTATTGAGCACGGCCTGACGGCGTACGCTAGAGGTACCGACTTTGGCACCTTTTGGCAAATCGTCTAAATCACTGTAATGGTTCGAAACAAACGCATCAAAGGGGCTTTCACGCGGCAAAATCGCGGCCAATTCGAATTCAGCATCAAGACCCATCGGCACATCTTTTAAAGAATGCACGGCTAAATCTGCCGCGCCACTTTGTAAAGCGCGTTCAAGTTCTTTGATGAACAAACCTTTACCCCCAATTGCAGCGAGCGAGCGGTCCAAAATTTCATCCCCACGCGTACTCATCGGCAATAAACGCACCTCAATTTGAGGATAGTGTTGACGTAACAGGTCGGCTATGTGCTCAGCCTGCCACAAGGCCAGGCGGCTTTTACGTGTGGCAATCGTTAACACTTTGAGTGCGTTTAATGGTTTTATTGAAGACACAAAAATTGGATTCTAAAAATTAAACACGATCGAACACACGACCGAACAATTGGGCTAGCGCTACGCCTGGATCAGGCGCTCGCATAAAAATCTCGCCAATTAAATAACTGGTAATGCCGTGACTCCTCAACTCTGCAATATCTTGTGCGCTGGCAATCCCTGACTCTGACACCATCATGACCTCTTTGGAGAGTTTTTGCTTGATCGCGATGCTAGTATCCAAAGATGTTTCAAACGTATGTAAATTGCGGTTGTTGACGCCCAACAATACGCCTTTTTGAATCAATGGCAACACTCTTTGGCATTCCATCCAATCATGAACTTCAATGAGCACCGTCAAATTCAAAGCACGTGCGCACATCGTGAACGTTTGTAACTGAATATCGCTTAAACACGCGACTATCAGTAAAACCGCATCGGCACCAAAGGCGCGCGCTTCATAAATTTGATACGTACTGATGACGAAATCTTTGCGCAATATCGGTAAACTGACAACCGCACGCGCAAATTCCAAATCAGTTAAGTTTCCTTGAAAAAAGTCTTGATCCGTCAAAATTGATAAGCATGCGGCACCATGTTGCGCATAACTTTTAGCAATCTCTGCCACCTTAAAAGGATCACGCAATAAGCCTTTTGAAGGTGACGCACGCTTAATCTCGGCAATCACACCTGCGTCTTTATGCGGCGGATTCAACAGCGCGCCATAAAAATCTCGCACATCGTCCGCACGCGATCGCGCACGTCCTTGCATATCTATCTCACTAATGATTTGTTGCGCGGCGTGAACTTCTTGGGTTTTGCGATGAATAATCCGATCAAGTATCGTCTTCATACGAAGCTCTTATGAAAAATATTCAGTTTCTCAATGTTCTCGCACCAGATAAGATTACGCATATTGCGCACCAAATTGAATCATCCGATCTAACATCAAACGCGCCTCACCAGAATCAATGGTTTTAGCCGCCAAGGCGACCCCCGCATCAATTGAATCGGTGACACCAGAAACGTATAAAGCAGCGCCCGAATTTAACAAAACGATATCGCGTGCAGCGCCAAGTTCACCATTTAGCACTGAAAGTAACATCGCGCAGGCTGCATCGCCATCAGCCACTTTAATCGCGCTGATCGCTTGGGTTGACAATCCAAATTGCGAAGGATGAACGGTGTAATCGCGTAACTCCCCGTGCTCAAGCTCAATCACAAAGCTGGGGCCAGACAAAGCAAACTCATCCAAACCATCATCGCTGTGTACGACCAAAGCGCGCCGCATACCCATTAAACGCAAAACCTCCGCAATTGTGCGTTGCAGTTGTCGGTTGAACACGCCCAAAACAATATTCGGCACTCGCGCAGGATTCGCCAATGGCCCCAAAATATTGAATAAGGTTCGTACCCCCAATTGACGACGAATCGGCACGACATTTTTCATCGCCAAATGATAATTCGGCGCAAACATAAAACCCACGCCGATGTCTTCTATCGAGGCCGCCACTTGTTGAGGATTGAGATGGATGTTGACGCCTAAACGCTCTAAGGTATCTGCGCTTCCAGCCAATGATGACACCGAACGCGCGCCATGTTTGGCGACACGCGCTCCCGCTGCACCTGCAACCAACATCGAAGTGGTTGACACATTGAACGTGTGATGATTGTCTCCCCCCGTTCCCACGATATCAACCAGATACGCGCTGTCCGCAATTTTTACCTGCGTTGATAAATTTTGCATGACCGTCGCACAAGCATGGATCTCGGTTGCACTTTCACCCTTGATTCGCAGCGCGGTTAACAATGCGCCAATTTGTGCCGACTCAAGAGTGCCTTGCATCACACCTTCAAACAAGCCAGTCATCTCATCGTAGGAGAAGTTTTCTTGCGCAATACAACGACCCAATAACGCGGAAAAATTCAATGACGCGGAAAAATGAATAGTCATGTCAATAATGAACAAAAGAGGGAATTTGATGCGACGCTTATCGCAGCGCGTGATAGCGGCAATTATATTGCTTCATCGCTAGACTCAAATAAGGGCACTTCTATAAATACAGAATGTGCGGATGAAGTGCGAGGCGCACAGCACACAGAAACCGGAGCGTACATACAGTACGTGAGGATTTCGCGTACTGCGCAACAAAGCAATTCGCCGCAAAAATGAATTGATAGAAG
>JAVKLU010000080.1:0-6950 GCA_031538895.1 Burkholderiaceae bacterium
CATGTTGTCGGGTGACTTGATGAGCTTTGGCAGGTCATCGTATTTCAGTAGACAGTCATTCCAGTCAATTTCTTGTATGACTTCGCGCCCATCTCGAAAGCAAACGAGCCAACGCTTGCCGCTGAAAAATTGTGCGGGTTGCTGGGCATAGCCGCCTTTCTTGCGAATAGTCGGCAATACCTCGCCTGTCACCCACTTGGCGAACTTGCGGGCTTCTGGTTTGCGCGAACGCAATACCAAAGCGTACAGGCCACTTTCGTTGATGATGGTCATGGTTTGGTCGCCGCCAAGGGTGCGCACAATCTGCGTACCCCTTTCATCGTCGTCAAGGTGACGTGATGCGTCTGGGGCGTTGCGGTAGCCAAGGGCTTCGGCTACGTCGGTACAGACAAACCAAACGGCATCGCCGATGGTCGTGGTGCGGATGGTTGATTGCCCAAAGTTAAAGGGCGTGAGTGAGTTTGCCATGATGGCCTCCGAAGGTTCAGTTGCGTAACAACTGCCACCTCGACGCCAATCGGGGCGGCAGCCCAAACGAGTTGGCGTACCAGTGAACCTGCGGAGCAGAAGCTGGCGAGCCTTGCGGCTCCTCGAATGGGCCGCCATAAACGGGGGCACAATGCAAAAAGCCGCATACTCACCAGTTGCGGCTCTTGCCGCAGATTCAACCGAGACGCCAATCTCGATCACGCCTTTTTTTGACGTGACGAGAGAATTATAACGGAGTTTTTTGGAATTGCAAGCTGTTATTTGTAATTCATGCTTGACGCACTGTAATCTATGATTTACAATAAGCCCATGTTTGAAATTATCAAATCGCAAGAATTTATCGAGTGGGCTTTCAAGCTCAAAGACAGGGTTGCCGTCACCCGCATCAATGCACGCATTGACCGCGCTTTGTTGGGCAACCTTGGCGATTATAAATTTTTGCGCGATGGTGTTTCTGAGATGCGGATTGATGTGGGTGCAGGTTATCGCCTGTATTTCACGCGGCGCGGTAACACCGTCATCGTGCTGTTGTGCGGCGGTGATAAATCCACCCAAGCCAAAGACATTAACCGTGCTATTGAACTTGCCAAAATCTGGAAGGAGTAAATCATGAACCCAACGAAACCCGCCCCATTGACCATTAACATCCCCGAGGGCTTTAGCCGCTGGGATTCCGCCGAGCTTCTCAGAACCGAGAAGGATTTTCAGCTCTACCTTGACGCCTGCATAGAAGAAGACGAAGGCGACGGGCGTTTGATCAATCACGCGTTGGGAGTAATCGCCCGTGCCCGAGGTATGACACAACTTGCCAAAGACACGGGGTTGGCGCGGGAGGGGCTGTACAAGGCGCTTTCTGCCGAGGGCAACCCTGAGTTTTCTACCATCATGAAAGTAACCCGCGCGCTGGGGTTGAAGCTGACTGTGAATCATATCTGAATCATTTACGAAACTTGCAGGTGGGATAAGCAGCGCAGTACCGTTCGTGGCACATCATGGATTTCGGGTTGCCCCAAAAATTGCCGCTGTGGATGATTTTGGCGGCGTGTTCCAAGATGCCAGGCGATTCACCATCGCCAAGCAGTACAGAGCGTGCGTCCGAGATTTCGCCAGTGCCCACGCGCTGCGACGCGGGTGTTTTGGCGGTATTCATGCCGATGATTTGCGCCGCGCCCGTGATTGGCACGCCGCTGGCTTGTTCGGCGAGCAGCTCATACACGCCCATTTGGTAGGCGTGGCCTGCGGTTTTGACGTTGCCGTCTGACCCAACGGCGGCCTTGCCAGTTTTGAGGTCACAGACACCCAATCCGTCAGCCGTTTCGCGGACGCGATCTGTTGTTCCTGTGAGGGCAATGCCGAGGTCGGTAATCTCCAAGCGGTCGCACTTGATTTCAACGCCGCGATAGGTTTGCTTCGGGGCGATGATTTGGCAGTACTTGACGTGCAATGAAAGGGCAATCTTCTCGGCATCCTGCGGCGTGTCGTCTTCCCAAACCACGTCCTCGTCGGGGCGGTGGATAGTGTCAACGGCAGCGGCTGCGGCCTCGTCGATTGAAATGCCGGTGCCGTCAATGCCCGACTGGTCGAACACAGCGGTGCTGGCGTGTACGGCTTTGCCAAGCATGGCTTTACCGTTTGACGGAGTGCGTTTCCCGTCTATGTGGGTGGCTGCCCATGCCGCAGGGCAGTCAAAGAGTCTGCCTAGGCTTGAGGCGCGAATGGTGACAATGTTCATTTTTTAAAATAATTTAAAAAGTGACCTGTGCTAAATTCCACGCGGATCGGATGCCGTACCCTTTTTTTAGATAATAAAAAAAGTACTTTAAAAATTTGTTTTTGAATATCGATCTCATTTTTAATACACTCAAAAAAAGTTAAAAACATCTAATTAAAAAACGTTTTGCTCTTCGTCTTCGATTACCGCGTCTTCAATCTTGCAAATAACCTCATCAGATATGACTCCAAAAAGATTGCTCTTTTTAGAGTCAGATGCAAGCCAAACGCCGATTACGCTGGCGTATGACGGACTGCCGGGGTAACCCCCATCGGTATCGTTAATTTCACGCGGCTCAGATGGTGCATATTCACACTCATACGCTAGCGTAACTCCATCAAAATCAATTTGACCGCAAACGACTGATAAACTCATTTAGCTACTCCTTTTATTATTTTTAATTTTGCACACAGGAATGAATTATTATCTAAGCTAATTAAATTGTCAATATCTAAGATAATAATTTTTTTAAAAATCGATTAATCTAGATTGTGCGGACGTAAAAAAACCGCCTCGAAGGGCGGTTTTTTGATGGGTAGCAGTTAGCGTTTAGTGTTTCCTGCGACTGTTATAAGCTGGCGGATTGCTGAACTCATCATGCTGTCTACCTCCATTTGTTTGTGATCCGTAGTTGTTGTAGCGCTTACCGTCAGGGTTGCTTTTAATGTGCCCCTCAACGTATGTGCCGTTCTTTTTAATATAGCCCTTTTGGTATCTGGCTTCTGCCGCGCTGGACAGCAGGGCTAGAGTGGTAATTAGAGTTGCTAAGAGCTTTGTTTTCATGTGTAATTTCTCTTAAGTTAGTTATTTTTTCTACCTAATGTCGTTAGGTGAAGGCAAAACATAAACAATAACATATACAATAAACCAAAACCGGCTGCAACCATGGCTACTTTAATAAATTGCCAGATTTTATAAACAATATACTCAAAGTATGAATTTTCTTTGATGGATTGTTCGTGCGCGATTCGGGCGGCTTCTTGTTGATCTTCTTTTTCGAGTTGTTTTAGCACCGCGTCCCAGCATTCCGGATCGGCGCGGCATTTGTTCATAGTCTCTTCTGCTATTGCTTCATTAATGCTATATCCTGCCATAGTTTGGCTGGATGCAACAAGCATCAATAAAAATAGTAAGACACTTCGCATGTTATTTGTCTGATGCGCACGACGCTATGTAGATTGCCCTATCGATAGCCTGATCCATGTTAATCTTTATAAACTCCAAGTCTCCTTCTTGAAGATCGGTGTTCTTGTAAAAGTCTTGGGTGAATGGCTTGCTAAAAGACCCTACTGATTTTTTTGCAAAAGCTATATTCTGACAGTTCACCAAATACAGTATAGATGCTGATCTCAATTTTTTACCATTAGGCAGGTCTCGTAGCGCGCTGTCTGGCGCTATTGGGGTAACCCTAACCCGAATAGCTCTATATTCGCCTATGTATGATGGAGTATTAAATATCTCCCAAAATACACCCGTATTATTTGCATCCGGTATTGGGGACCAAGGGTCTTTTTCTGGTCTTTGAGATAAAATATTAGATACATAATCATCACTATCAGCCGCTCTTGAGTTGCTTGCAAATGACAAGCTCGATAGCCATAAAATGACTGCCAAGATTAAAAATACCAAAAATTTTCTCATAGTGAACTCCTTAGTAATTACTTCCCACCCACGCCTTTAGCACCCTGCCAAATACTTCAAAATCCATTTCCGGCTTAATCGTCCAAGTCTCGTAAGCTTTGTTTTCGCTAATCGCTCTAATCCCGTCACTGGGTATGCGTTGCAGGCGCTTGATAAATCCTTCATTAGCCACACGAAAAAAATAGACTCCATCATACTCAACAGTTGTCACGCCAGTATCGACGATAAGAGGGTCACCACTGTTGTACACGCCAGTCATCGAGTCACCAAATCCAGTCACAATCACCAGATTTTTGACGGAGGTGCAAATTGGAACGTTAAAACGCAACCACTCATCATTAACACTCCAGTTTTTGATAACGCCTGGTTGATCGCGTAATACAAGCCCATTTCCCATTTTGCCGCCAGTATTAAATTGAGGTAGCAAAATCTCATCCCTAATACCAACTTTTGCGATGTGAGATGGCAGATTCATTAATGAATCATCTTGGTCAAGCCACCCGCGCGGCAACTCAAAAGCATTCTCAATATCTTTTGCAATTTTTTCGCCTATCGGCTTGACTCCCATGAACCACTGGCTAACTTGCCCTTGAGTTTTCCCTAGCTTACGAGCGAACTCTGTCTGAGACCCGTCAGCATAGCGGTCTATTAGTTGTTTGACTCGAGATAGTCTAGAGGTCATGATATTAAAGAAAATTAAATTACCTTAGGTATTGACAAGTAAATTAGCTTAGGCAATAATATAATAATGGAAACATTACAGCAAAAAATAAGCCGCTTTGGGCAAACTAAACTTGCCAAAAGTCTAAGGGTATCTCAACCTCAAGTCAGTCATTGGTCTACTGGCATCAAGCCGGTGCCAATTAAGTATGCGCTGGCAATTGAAAATTTAACACATGGTTTTATCACTAGAAAAGATGTCCGGCCAAATGATTGGCCCGAAATTTGGCCTGACTTAATTGATAAGGCAAAACAATGAAACTTGCTTACAACATTGCCAGATTTACTGGCCAGTACGGCGGAATTACAGATCCAAGTAAATCGGTGGAGAAAAAGCATGGAAGTTGATCCAACCCTCGAAGCCCGCAGCGCGGTGTACAGTCCGTGGGGAAAGGCTACCAACGAAATAAAAGTACGCTTGCCTGACGAGGTGAAATTTGCCGCCGAGCGAAAAGCATCGGAACTTGGTATTCCTCTTGGCGAGTATTTACGAGAGCTAGTCATTGTGAATATCTTTGGAGTTGAACATGCGGTGAGTGTACACGCTAAACGCCTGCAATTAGTGGCGACAATCGGCGCTGAAATAGGGACGATTAAATGATAAACCAATCGAAGCATTTTAAAAAAATTAAGGGAGTTACCCCCGCCCACTATGCAGTTAGCAAGTCTGGAAATCAAGATTTGCCGCCGAGCGCAATTATTATTGGCCGTAAAAATTTAACTAAATGGTTAAATGAAAATGTTGTGCAGACAACATCGCTAAAAAAGCCAAATAAAAGAGGTTTTATAAAAATAAAAATCCCAGCTGGGTTAAATAAAAAAAATTTTTTAATGGCTATAAAAAAAATCCAGCTTGGTGATGCCGAGGTGTTAGGGGAGAGTTTATTTTGAGCATCGTCAAACACACCGACACAGAGCGCGACGAGCATATCCGAAGCGCTCGAATCTACTTGCGTGAAGCGCAGGCAAGACGGCATTTGAAAAATCAGCGTGGTTTCTGCTTTGTTTTGTTGTCTTGGGAAGCTCGCAATCGGCTTGCGGCTTTGCATCTTGGCACCACCAGTGCTCAAGCTGCGCAAGGGGTTTTATTTTGAATACCCCGACAAGACCAGTTTTAAGGTACCACGGCGGCAAGTTCCGTATCGCGGACTGGATTGTTTCATTCTTTCCAGACCATGCGGCCTATCTTGAACCGTTCGGCGGTGCCGCCAGCGTACTGTTACGCAAACCTCGTGTTGGTACCGAGATTTACAACGACCTTGACTGCGAAGTCGTGAATCTGTTTCGTTTGCTCAGAGATTACGAATCAGCAGCAGAGCTTGCACACAGGTTACGTTTCACGGGGTTTGCGCGAGAGGAATTCGACGCATCCTATTTGCCTCCAATCGACAAAATTGACCAAGCGCATAAGCTCATTGTTCGCTCATTCATGGGGCACGGTAGCGATGCAGCAACCCGCCGCTCACAGCCTGGGTTTCGGACAAAGCGAAGTCGCTCCAAATCGCAGGGCGGTCAAATGTCAGCATCGCCAGCGAGAGAGTTTTCAACCTTTCCCGATGCGGTACTCGACTTTCATGAGCGACTTTGCGGCGTGGTCATAGAAAACCGCCCAGCATCGGATTTGATTACTCAGTTCGATAGCCCATCAACTTTGATTTATGCCGACCCGCCTTATTGCCTATCTTCACGCTCTCTTATGCGTGGGTCGGCAAAAAGCAGTCACGGGTACCGCCACGAAATGACAGACGACGACCACCGAGCACTGGCAGAACGCCTTCATAAGTGCGAGTCAATGGTTGTTTTATCTGGCTATGCCACCGCCCTGTATGACCAAGAACTTTACCCAGACTGGCATCGATTCGAGCGTACAGCCGTAGTCGAGTCAGGCACCACGCGCACAGAGGTGGTTTGGCTAAATCCCGCCTGCACTGCTGCGTTGGTTGGCCAACAGGCACAACAAAGGTTGATTGTATGAATTTCTATCACCGATACATGGCGGATTACGCGAAAAAAACAGCGCGCTTATCCTTGGCAGAGCATGGAGCGTACACACTCCTACTGGATGAGGTGTACAGCACCGAGCAACCATTACCGGCCGATTACCAATCACTTTATCGAATTTGCCGCGCAATGGACAAGCGCGAACAAGAGGCTGTCAAATCAGTAGCAGACACCTATTTTCCGCTAATTGACGGCGAACGAGCAAACCCAAGAGCTACCCGTGAAATCATCAAAGCAGCGCCGGCGATGCAAGCCGCTCGGTTCAACGGCCTCAAAGGAGGTAGGCCTAAAAAAGATCCCAGCGGTGTTGGTGTAAATAACCCAGTGG
>JAVKLU010000081.1:0-60127 GCA_031538895.1 Burkholderiaceae bacterium
TCAAAACAGCTCAATGTATCATTCAATACGTTTGCAAAATTAAGACTTTCTCCAAATTTCCCTGATTCTGTCGGATCAGGGAAATATCGGCTAAGCGAAATTAAAGCATTCGCAAGAAATCGATTAAAAAATAGGTAATAGTTATCCGCGAAGCTTCGCGGCAATTTGCGATGCTGTCGGATTAAAATAAGTCAGCGCGCGCTTGGTGTTAGACCAACCAAACATTTTACAAAGTAATAGAACATCAATCTTTCCTGATAAGGATAGGCGCGTCGCCGCAGTGTGTCTAGAGTCGTGAAAAGTAAATCCTTTTAAATCCGCCTTTTTTCGAGCTTTTCGGAAAAGAGCATCAAGAGTTGGTGGCGTTAAGTCAAACAATTTGACTTCATTTAAGCCTCTTAAGAGTTCTATAATTTCTCTGCAAAAAATACTTAAGGGGACATCGCGCGCTCCGGTTTTCCCGTCTCTCAGCCGCACGTAGTCTTCAAAAACATCATCCCAAAGCAGCGAACACAACTCACCGGCGCGCATCCCTGTCTCAATCGCTAAAAGAAAACATACTGCAACTTGATTATTTAAAGATATTGGCTTATCACCATAACGATAATTCAATGATCGCAGCATCTTGTTAATCTCATCGTCTGCAATGACGCGCTCACGATGAGGTGACTGGGCAGGCATTCGCACTTCACGAATAATATTGACGTCGATCCAGCGCCAATCTCGACGCGCCATCTCAAACACGGATGAGATGAGTGTAAACTCTCTTACGACAGTGCTGGGCGATACTACCGATAACCGCATATCTCTGTACAAGATGACGTCATTGACTGTTACGTCGGATATTGTTTTATCTATAAACGGGATGAGTCTAAATGCTGCATTAAGACGTTTTATTTCCCAAGCGCCGCCTTTTTTACGAATAGAAACTTCTTTAATATATTTTTCGAAAGTTTCTCTTAGACTTTTTTTGGGCACTTGCCCTTTTCGTAAAGTTTTTAGTTCAATGGTCTTTTTAGCGGCCCAGATTGTTGCTTCAGATTTACTGTCGAAGGTTTTTGACGCGGCAGGATATCCAGCAATACGCACTTGCTGCCGCCATCGCCCGCTTGGAAGTTTTTTTGGCGCGCTCATGTTTGCACATTCGTGTGCACTTTGTGTGCACTGCGCTTGAAATTTGACGAAATTATTAGATTCATAAAGCTTTATCTTACTAGATAAAGCCCTGGTTTTACAATGAAGTGACTGTTTTTATTTCACCTAATTTGATTTTCTGGTGCCCAGAAGAGGACTCGAACCTCCACAGTGTTGCCACCGCTAGGACCTGAACCTAGTGCGTCTACCAATTCCGCCATCTGGGCGCGGGCCGTGATTCTACTTGATGAGCGATCAGGTCTTAATACTTGCGCGTGCGTGCGCTTGTGCGGACTGACTGGCGTAGCATTGCGTCAGGGCAAGGTATTGCGTTAAGGACAAATTTTCGGCCCGATCATTGGGCGATACCTGACACGCCACCAGCTGTTCCTCGGTAAATAAACTCGACAAACTATTGCGTAATTGTTTGCGTCGTTGATTAAATGCCCTTGCCACCACCATTTCTAAATCATCAAAAGTACAGATTTTTTTTTGTCCATGCGGAGACATCGACACCACGGACGACCAGACTTTAGGCGGCGGCGTAAAAGCCTCGGGCGCGACATCACACAATAAATACATGTGGTAACACCATTGCAACATCACTGACAGGCGGCCATACACGCGCGCCGAGGTGCGATGATTGTGCGCATCGTCGGGCGTCGCAACCATGCGATCGACGACTTCTTTTTGTAGCATGAAAATTTGCGCCGCGATTTTGTCTGCGTGCGGTAACAAATGGAACAAGATCGGGCTTGAAATGTTATAGGGCAAATTCCCCACTACCACAGTCCCCTTTGAGAGTTGAGAAAAATCATACGTCAAAACATCCGTCTGGATTAGGTTCAAACGACCGCTGGCAATCTCCTTGGCAAACGTGTGCTGCAAATAGGTAATTAAATCGCGATCAATTTCTAAACATGTTAGGCGTACATTTTGGGGCAGATTAACCAGCAAAGCGCGCGTTAATGCGCCGCGTCCCGGACCGATTTCGATCACCGACTCAATTTCTGATGCAAGTTCTGATTCATTCTGATTTTTAATCGTCGGTAACTGCGCATTGACGGCGTGAACAATTTTGTCTAAGACTCCGGTGTCATGCAAAAAATGTTGCCCAAAACGTTTTTTCGGCGCGCTCATGGTAACTGTTCCCCCTCAACTTTACCCTTGGCGACTATCCACACTTTACACAATTGCCCCATCTCTGCGGGCGAAAGTAATTTTTGCAAGGCTTGGGTTTGACGCACATATGACAAACCATCATCGGGCGATCCTTGCACCAAATCCAACACCCCCAAGGACAATAAAAATTTTGCCTGCGAACCAAAATACAGCAAATGCCCACCGGCATTTTGCGCAATCGTCATCAAGGTCGTGAAATCCACATGCGCCGTCAAATCTTGCGCGCCCGGTTGATGCAAGGGGTCGTCGTGATGACGATGCTGATAAAAACAAGTGAGCGTGCCATTGTTGCGTTCGACGTGGTAGTACTCCTGTGTTTCGTAGCCATAATCAATAAAAATCAGCGCCGCTGTTTGCACACGCTCAACAATTGTTTGAATAAAACTCTGTGCCGCACCATGCCACTCGCTGCAATAGTCCGTTGGCGGATCATCCATCGGCAAACGTAAATCGGTCGTGCGTTCGGTCCAACAGAGAACCTCATCTTGAAACATCACACCTTGCTCCTGCCATTGTGCGCCGTTGTAACGCAAACGCTTCACCGGCAAAGCGTCTAAAACTTCATTGCCAACCAGGACGCCGCAAAAACCGAGCGGTACTTCGTCACACCACTGCACCATTTCAAATTGCGCCAAACGTGCTTGTTGACGCAGGCGTAAGGTCGGCGAAATCTCAACAATTGTGTAACGTAGTTGAGGAAACTCTGCGCACAAAATCGGTAATAAATCGATCGCCAACTGCCCACTACCGGCACCAAGTTCAAGAAGATTGGGGGCCGTTTCGCGTAATAGCGGAATGATTGCGCGCGCTAAAGTCTGCGCAAACAAGGGCGTAATTTCTGGTGCGGTCATAAAGTCGCCAGATGAACCAAAAATCTCACCCCTGCCACTGTAATAACCAATATCGGACGCGTATAGCGCCAACTCCATGAAACGATCAAAACTGATCCAACCTTGATTTGCCCTTATTTCGTCACGCAAAATTTTTTGCATGGCCTTGGTGTTATCTGCCGGATTCGTCGCGGCCTGATTGTCGGCATTCACCGCCGTCATTGTTCATAGACCCATTGCACTAAAGCGTCGTGCACGGCGGTTTTTAATTCGGCTTGTTCTTGATTCAAAATACTCACCACGACATACCATTGCCCGCGCGCGCTCAAGACATAACCCGCAACGCCACTGACATTATCCAAACGGCCCGTTTTTAAATACGCACTTCCGCTGACCGTTTGATTTTTCAAACGTGATTTCAAAGACCCATCCACTCCCAGTCGCGGTAAAGACGACAAAAAATCGGGCATCATGGCGGATTGATACATCCATCGTAGTAAGTGCGCCATCTGCAATGGACTGATCCGCGACATTCGAGACAAGCCGGCGCCGTTATCCGGAATGATTCCATTACGCGGCAGTTGGCGCGCATCCATCCATGCCAACATTTTTTGCGCCGAATTGTGCAAAGACGCCTGCTTCATTTCTGGCGCAAAATCGGGTGCACTCAAATTCAAAAATAATTGTCGCGCCATCACGTTATTGCTGTATTTATTGATCGCGCGAATCACATTGCTCATTGCTTGAGATTCATGTTCATAAATCAATTCGGCATCAGCAGGAACCGTGCCATCGACCACTTGACCGCTCCATTGCCCACCCATTTCACTCCATAAATTTTGAAACAATGCGAAAAAATAATCGTTAGGTGACAAAAAATAAGGATAGATATTTAACGACTGTTCGCCGCAACTGGCCGCGTATGTTCCGGCAAAATCTAAACTGCCGCGATTGTTTTTAGGCAGATTCATTTTTAATTGGGCGCGCCAATCACCGCACGCGGCGGCATTTTTTTGCAAACGTGGCTTGGTAATACGCAAACCCTTTAAGCTGGGCGTCGTTACCACCTGCACCGAGTCATTTTTTACATCAGGAATAAAGCGCACTGTCAGCGCGTGAAAATTGACCAACAAAGGATTAGGTGGTGCGTTGTAGGCGCGTTTAGGATCGTTATCAAACGCGGCGGGATCATCTGCGATCACTTCATAGCCCGAACGGTCTAGCACGATATCACCGCGAATATTGGATAGGCCACGCCCACGCAAGTGGCGCAACATTAACCATATTTGCTCGATCGTCAAATACGGATCTCCGCCACCTTTGAAATATAAGTTGTCGTTTTTTTTCCAAACTTGTGTTTTAAAGGTATACGCTGATCCAAATTGTTCCAGCGCAACTGCGGTGGTCAAAAGCTTCATCAGCGATGCCGGATTAAGTAATTGATCCGCCTTATGTGAAAGTATCGGCGAAAGTATTGGCGAAAGTGTTGGCGCGAGATTACCCTGATCCTGTCCCAAGGCTTGCACATAAACACCCCAACCTTGCGTTGATAACTGTCCTGTTCCTTTGCTTTGCGCTTGCGAAAGGATTTTTTGTAAAACTGATTCAGCGTTATCGATTGTTTTTTTTCCGGCCCAGCTTGTTAAGGTAATACCGATGACACTCAGAACTAACACGCACTTGATCATGATGCGCGATCGTGAAAAATAAAGGCAAGGCGTCATCACCGCTTGATTGTTGATTTTTTGAATGTGCGTCAAGCGACTACAAAGTCAAAATCGCCGCACCCCAGGTAAAACCGCCGCCCACACCTTCGATCAAAATCGTATGACCCTCTTGAATACGACCATCGCGACGCCCCGCATCCAGCGCCAGTGGAATCGATGCTGCCGAAGTATTGCCATGCTCGGCAACTGTGCGTATGACTTTTTCAGCAGCGATTCCTAATTTTTTAGCGGTCGATTCCATGATCCGGATATTCGCTTGATGCGGTACTAACCAATCGATATCCGCGATCGTGCAAGACGCTTTGAACAAAACCTCGTTTGCGACTTTGGATAACACATCAACGGCCAGTTTAAATACCGCCTGACCTTCCATGTAAACAAATCCGCTGCCATTGAGTTGCCCTTTAGTCAGGCCGCCGGGCACACACAAAATATCATGATGTTGTCCATCCGCATGTAGGGCCGACGCCCGCAAACCTGGTTGTTCACTGGCTTCTAAAATAACTGCCGCAGCGCCATCACCAAATAACACGCAAGTGCTGCGATCGCTAAAGTCCAAAATTCGTGAGAAAGTTTCTGCACCAATCACCAAAGCACGCCGCGCGCTTCCCGCTTTAATCAAGGCATCCGCAACCGTTAATGCGTACACAAAACCGCTACAGACCGCTTGTACATCAAATGCAGGTGCGCCGTTTTTCATTCCTAATTTATGCTGAACAATGCACGCGGTGCTAGGGAAAGACCCCATGTGGTCCGGTGTGGAGGTGGCAACAATAATCAAATCAATTTGCTCAACCGACAATTGTGCTTGTGTTAATGCGGCTTGGGCTGCCTGTGTCGCCAAATCGCTGGTCAATACGCCGGTATCGGCAAAATAGCGCGCCTCAATCCCGCTACGCGAACGAATCCATTCATCGGAAGTTTCAATGCCTTGCTTAGCCAAGCGTTCAACCATTTCGGCATTACTCACGCGATGCGATGGCAGCGCCGATCCGCTGGCGATAAGACGACTGTATTGTGGATTCATCATCAGATTCTCCTAATACGAATATAAGCACGCTGATTGTGGCTCACACTCTCTTGATTTTTAGGGCACTTCTATCAATTCATTTTTGCGGCGAATTGCTTTGTTGCGCAGTACGCGAAATCTTCACGTACTGTATGTACGCTCCGGTTTCTGTGTGCTGTGCGCCTCGCACTTCATCCGCACATTCTGTATTTATAGAAGTGCCCTTTAGTAATACGCCATTCCAGCGACACATCTGAAATTGACGCACTTTGATAAATTTATTGATTCGCTTATTTATTGATTAACGACGGACAAAAATCTTTTCCATTTCTAAAGTCATTTTTTGCATCAGACCACGCTCGACCGCGCTGTGGGCGCGAATCAAGGCGTTCTCAAATCCCAAAATGCTGGTGCTACCGTGGCTTTTATACACCAGGCCTTTTAATCCCAACAAGCACGCACCGTTATAGCGCGAAGGGCTTAATTGATTTTTGATCGAACGTAAACCACCAAAAGCCAACAAGGACCCCAAGATAGTCAAAGGATTACGACGCAATTCTTTTGAAATAATGGCTTTTACCATCGACCCCAAACCTTCTACGGCTTTGAGTGCCACATTACCCGCAAAGCCATCGCATACCACCACGTCGACAGTGCCTTCAAAAATATCATTGCCTTCGACATAACCGACAAAAACGATTTCACCGCGCTCGTGTTCGATCTGAAGCAATTGAAACGCGGCTTTAATTTGTTCGCCGCCTTTGATTTCCTCAGTCCCGACATTCATCAATCCAACACGCGGTACGATATTTTCGCCGATACCTGCAAACACCGACCCCATGATCGCAAACTGATGCAACTGATCAGCGTTGCAATCGATATTAGCGCCCAGATCAAGCACATAAGTGGGTTTGCCGCTTTGATTGGGTAACAGCGCGCATAAAGCGGGCCGCTCCAACATCACTAAGGTTTTTAAGACGTAACGAGAGACGGCCATCAAAGCACCCGTGTTACCCGCAGAAATACAGGCATCAGCAGCGCCATCCTTCACCGCGTGAAGCGCGAGATGCAAAGAGGACTTTCGTTTTTTGCGCAAGGCCGTTTCAAGACTATCGTCCATCGTAATGAATTCGTCGGTGTGGCGAATTTCAATACGCGGGTCTTTAACAAGATGTAGCGCGCTAAGTGGTGGCGTAATCTGTTTTTCATCGCCACACAAAACCAAGCGCAATTGGGGATGCGTTTTGGCGTGCTGTTTTAAAAAGCGACCAGCAGCGGGAACGGTGACCGCACATCCACTGTCCCCGCCCATGCAGTCAATGGCGAGGGTTTGGGTCATCACAAAATTGGGCAATAAAAAGAATGCGCACTAGGGGTAAAACACCGACGCGCATATCTAGAATATTCGATGCGTATGCCTTCATCATCAGACAATAGCAATCGATAGCTGATTCAAAAATCTGGATTTATTCGTCGAATTTAGTTTTGAAAATTTTACGACCGCGATACATGCCGTTAGGACTGATGTGGTGGCGCAAATGTGCTTCGCCACTGCTAGCATCAGTCACTACTGCGGGTGCGCTCAAAAAATCGTGCGAACGATGCATGCCGCGTTTCGAGGGTGATTTTTTATTCTGTGGGACTGCCATAAATTACTCCAATTACGAGTTCAAAAACATATTAATCAAAATCATCCGCCAAAACACTTGCACTTAAATACTAGCGGCTTATAAACACCCACCACCGAGACGAGCAGCACTCTGGACAGAAAAGGGGGCGGATTCTACCATTGATAAGTAAAAAGATGAATACCCCCCTTTATCCCAGATGTTTAGCCGAATCTCAGGTGGCGCGCTCAAAAATTACGCGGGATATAAAGCGCCTAAACGCCGCAGACCGCGCGCGCCAGTCACGCTGGGTAAATTAGCGCTCTCGCCAACCAGAAAGGCCCGTGCCAACCAGGCAAATGCAACTGCCTCAACTTGCGTTGGAGGGATTCCCCATTGGGCGCTGGACGCAATTCGAATCTTGGGAAAATCCACGATCATGCGTTGACGCAAGCATTGCACCAAATACGAATTCAACACACCGCCACCACAGAGAATCACATCGCTGCACACCTGCTCTTGCGTACATTGTCTCAGTGATGCCGCAATGCTCTCCACCGTCAAGGCACACAAAGTCGCTTGAACATCTTGTGATGCTACGACTTGTTTCGTCGCGTCTTCCACTGCGGCAATGCGTGCCATTAACCAATCCATATGAAAATCATCGCGCCCCGTACTTTTGGGTGGTGCTTGATGAAAAAAAGGCGTCGCTAATAAATCTTGTAACAAGGCCGCATTGACCCGCCCCCTTGCCGCCCATTGTCCATCCGCATCGTATTCTTTACCCAAATGTTGTTGGCACCACGCATCCATCAACACATTGCCTGGCCCCGTATCAAACCCCAGTACGGGCCCGCTGGGCGGGAGCCAGGTCATGTTCGCGAATCCACCAATGTTAATCACCGCTCGGGCGGCTAGATTTAACCTAGCGTTTGAAGCTGAGTGTGACATCACATCCGCAAATTGCGCCTGATGAAACGCCGGAACCAGAGGCGCGCCCTGCCCTCCGGCCGCAATATCGCGACTGCGAAAATCACAGACCACATCAATGTTGGTGAGTTCGGCCAACAAAGCGGGTTGAATAATTTGCAGCGTAAAACCTAAGTTGGGGCGATGGCGTATCGTCTGTCCATGCGCACCAATCGCCGCAATCTTGGCCTTTGGCTCGGTTTGACACAAGACGCGCACCGCCTCTGCATATAAGCGCGTGAGGGCATTGGCCGCGCTCATCATCCGATTGATTTCATCGCTGGCACTACTTTGTAAACTCAACAAGTCTTGGCGCAATGCCGGTGTAAAGGGCAAGTAATGATGTGCGTACACATGTGTTTTTTGATCTGTTTTTTGACCGTCCACATCCAGCGTATCAGTGAAATCAACCAATACTGCATCCACTCCATCCAAGCTGGTGCCAGACATTACGCCGATGTACAAAGATGAACGAGGGGTGTCGGATGAGTGCATAGCAAGCATTCAAAAAAAAGCCCTCTTTAAGAGGGCTTTCAAAGTCACTACAAAAATCGCGCTCAAGCAAGGACTCAAGCAAGGGAACACAACAAAAACGCGCAACACTGAATTATTTTTTAATCGTTTGACCCAAGCCAGGCAAAATCATGTCGCGCAAGTCTTTACCCGGCTTAAAGTGAGGCGTCTTTTTAGCAGGAATCATCACTTTTTCACCAGTCTGAGGATTACGCGCAATTCGTTCTGCACGACTGGCCATAGAAAAGCTGCCAAAGCCACGAATTTCGACTCGTTGCCCCTCCTCTAAGGCCTTAATCACTGTCTCCAAAATCAAATTAACTGCCACACTGGCGTCGTCCGATAGGAAAAACGGCGATCGCTCTGATAGCAGAACAATTAAATCTTGTCGAGTCATGAGTTTTGGCTTTGATCAAACTTTGCTTTTAACAAGGCGCCTAAACTGGTCGTTCCCGAGCCACTGCTGTCAGAGGCAATTTTTTCCATTGCATCTTTGGTTTCAGCACGGTCTTTCATTTTGATCGACAGTTGAATGCTGCGCGCTTTGCGATCCACCAACAGAATCACCGCTTCAATGCTCTGACCTACTTTTAATTGAGTCGTTGCATCATCAACACGCTCTGCTGACACTTCAGACGCACGCAAATACGCCTCAACATCAGTCGCTAATTCAACAGTCGCACCTTTAGGCTCAACCGCTTTAATCACACCCTTAACAATACTGCCTTTGTCATTCATTGTGGTGTAAGTGGTAAATGGGTCTTCTTCCAACTGTTTAATTCCCAAAGACACGCGCTCACGCTCCACATCAATCGTCAATACCATTGCTTCAACTGTTTGACCTTTTTTGTAGTTACGCATCGCCACTTCGGCGGTTTCGTTCCACGACAAATCAGTAAAGTGAATCAAACCGTCGATATTTCCTGGCAAGCTAATAAACACACCAAAGTCCGTCATTGATTTAATTGCACCGGACAATTTGTCACCCCGCTTGTGCGCGGCGGCAAATTCTTCCCAAGGATTGGGTTTACATTGTTTCATCCCCAAGCTGATTCGGCGACGTTCTTCATCGATTTCCAAAATCATCACTTCAACTTCATCACCCAAAGCCACTGCTTTTGCAGGGGCGATATTTTTATTGGTCCAATCCATTTCTGATACGTGAACCAAACCTTCAATACCTTGCTCAATTTCGACAAATGCACCGTATTCAGTCAAGTTAGAAACCTTGCCAAAAATATGCGTGCCTTTTGGATAACGACGCGCCATACCAGTCCATGGGTCTTCACCCATTTGTTTAATGCCTAATGAAATACGATTTTTATCGTTATCAAATTTCAATACTTTCGCACTGACTTCTTGACCGACGGTCAACAATTCGGAAGGATGACGGACACGACGCCATGCCAAATCAGTAATGTGCAACAAGCCATCGATGTTACCTAAATCAACGAACGCGCCGTAATCAGTAATATTTTTAACAATCCCCGTAACTATCGTTCCTTCTTTCAAGGTCTCTAAAATTTTGCTACGCTCTTCACCCATTTTGCCTTCAATCACCGCACGGCGTGACAGCACCACGTTATTACGTTTACGATCAAGTTTGATAACCTTGAACTCCATGGTTTTACCTTCGTAAGCCGAGGTATCTTTGATTGGTCGCATTTCAATCAGAGAACCAGGCAAGAACGCACGAATACCATTGGCCATTACCGTTAAACCGCCTTTAACTTTACCGTTAATCGTTCCTGTGACCAATTCGCCCGCTTGCATGGCTTTTTCTAAGGACATCCACGACGCTAAACGTTTGGCACGATCACGCGACAACACAGTGTCACCAAATCCATTTTCTAAAGACTCCACCGCAACCGTCACGAAATCACCGACATTGGCTTCTAATACGCCTAGGTCATTTTTGAATTCATCGATAGGAATAAACGCTTCGGATTTCAAGCCGGCATTGACCACCACAAAGTTGTAATCAATCCGCACCACTTCGGCAGTAATGATTTCACCTGACTGCAAAGAGTCTTGATGAGATAAAGATTCGTTAAATAAATCGCTAAACGATTCGGTAGGAAGAACTTCTGTAAAGTTAAAAGAAAAAGACATTAATGGAAGGGGTTAGAGCAGCGCCAAAACGGAGCACCACTAATTAATCAACCCCAGCGCACAAGGCAACTGGGGGCCTATCATAAAAACAAACAAACATCACTGCAATAATCAATGCAATAACGGGCTTTACAACATCTGATTCAAATGCTTAGTTTCTTTTCGTGCCACCAGTGCAACACTAGGGCAAGCGCTTCTGCGACACTTAAACCTTCATTCACCAGCGTGTACGCATCAGCAGCCGCAACCAATGGCGCATGAGTGCGATTTTGGTCGCGCGCATCACGCGCCTGCAAGTCTTGTAAAAGGGTGCGGATTCTACCCGCATCTCGCTTTTCGTCCAAACCCAGTTGAGCGGCCCGTCTTTGCGCCCGAATTTGTGCCGACGCCGTCAAAAAAACCTTCAGCGGCGCCTCGGTAAAAACGACCGTGCCCATATCACGCCCATCAGCAACAAGGCCAGGCGCGCGCGCGAAATCTTTCTGTAACTGCAACAAGGCTTGGCGCACACCCCAATATTGACTGACTTGCGAAGCGCGCAGTCCATTGGCCTCAGAACGAATCAGGTCAGTCACATCAGTCGCACCACACCACACCGTCGCGCCGTCAAACCGACAATCCAGCATTCGCGCACAATCTGCTAAGGCGATCTCGTCATCGCTCGCCACACCCAATTGCGCACTGTACCAGGCCAAAATACGATACAAGGCTCCCGAATCCAAATAATGAAATCCCAAAGTCTGCGCCAGCGCGCGCGCGATCGTACCCTTGCCCGAAGCCGTCGGACCGTCAATCGTAATAATCGCTACCTTGTTATTGAATATCGTCATCGCGTGCTCAATCAAATCGCTGTGAATTACAGTTAAGGCTTCGTTAAAGTTTCAGTTAACGCAATAAAATCGCGAAAAAATTCAGGATAGGTTTTGGCGACACACGAGGGATCGTTAATCGTCACCGACGTTCCCGCCTGCGCCACCCCATTCAGACTCGCCAGTGAAAAACACATGGCCATCCGATGATCTTGATAGGTATCAATTTGCGCCGGCTGTAACTGTTTTGGCGGATGAATCACCAAATAGTCTGCGCCCGCTTCTATCGTCGCGCCCAGTTTTTTCAGCTCACAGGCCATCGCGGCAATTCGATCCGTCTCTTTCACGCGCCAACTGCCAATATTATTTAAGCGCGTCCAACCTTTAGCATAAAGAGCCAACATCGCCAAAGTCATCGCGGCGTCGGGAATTGCCAGGCAATCAATGGTTTGGCCTATCAACACGGTTCGATGCGCTAAAACCCGAATCGCATGCGCGTCAAATTCGATCGCGGCGCCTAAACCTTGTAACACGCGGGCAAACTGAACATCGCCTTGAATGCTGTGTGCACCCACCCCGTGCACCGTCATCGCTTGACCCGTAATTACCCCGGCCGCTAAAAAATACGACGCCGATGAAGCGTCACCTTCTACCGCCAAAGTTCCGGGGCTGCGATATTTTTGCCCAGCAGCGATTCGATATTCAATCGGCGAAACGGTCTCAACCCTCACACCAAACCGCGCCATCAATTGACAAGTAATGTCGATATAAGGTTGCGAAATCAATCCACCCACCACGTCAATGCGCAAATCTTTATCGCGCGCGATGAGTGGCGAAGCTAATAACAAGGCCGTTAAAAATTGACTCGACACGTTGCCTTTGACTGCAATCTGCTCGCAAAAAATATCAGCCGGCGCAATATCTAAAGGCGGGTAACCTGCGTTTTGCGCATACGTCATATTTGCCCCAATTTCATTGAGCGCATTGACCAAATCACCAATCGGACGTTCGTGCATCCGTGGCACACCATGCAAGTGATAGTGACCACCCGATAAGGCCAGCACTGCCGCCAGTGGACGAATCGCCGTGCCCGCGTTACCCATAAACAAGCGCGCATTTTTAACCGGAAACACATCACCTAAACCGGTCAATACATAACGATTCGGCGCATCACCTTCGCGCCAATTAACACCCAAAGTTTTGAGGGCTTCGAGCATTACCTGCGTATCTTCGGACGCCAAGACATCGCTTAATTGCGTTTCACCCTGCGCCAATGCGGACAGCAACAAAACACGATTGGAAATGCTTTTTGAACCGGGCAAATTTAATTCATGACGACGTAGCTGGCGCGGCGCCAAGGTCAGGTATTGAGGGTAATCAGTCATTTTGTACTGGGGGCGGAGTGTTTGAGTCGCCGTGCGTCACTATATTTTGTAACCAGCCGTCACGTGTATTTTTAGCGTGCGTGAAAAACGTATGTAAGGCGGTATCGTCAGAAGCTTTCAAGGCCTCGACCATTTGCGATAAGACGTCTTGAAAACGCGTCAACTCACTCAATAGAGCAGATCGATTGGCCAGTGCGATATCGCGCCACATCACCGGCGAACTACTGGCGACGCGCGAAGTGTCACGCAAACTGGCGCCTGCGTAGTTCAACAAAACCGCAGCGTTGGGATTTTGCGCGACACACTCCATTAAGGCGTAGGCGATCAAATGCGGTAAATGGCTCACTGCCGCGAACACTTGATCATGCAGCGTCGCGTCCAAGTCATGCACGCGCGCACCACAGTGCTTCCAAAAATCATGCGCCCGCTGTAAAAAGGCTTCTGTATTTTCAACTTGCGGTGTCAGGATGACATTTTGACCCACAAATAAATCGACTTGGCCCGCTTGCGGCCCCGAAAACTCGCGTCCGGCAATAGGATGCGCTGGAACCATTTGCGCATATTGCGTCGGACGCAAATTGGCACGCGCCGCCGCAATAATGTTTTGCTTGGTACTGCCCACATCCATTAGTAAAGTGAGTGAAGGCAAAGTTTCTGTCACGCGCGCAAACACTTTTTCAATTTGCGCAACAGGGGCACATAACAGCATGACTTCAGTGTCGCGCATCAGCGCATCGGGCAGTTGCGACAGATTTTCGTAAACGCCATCGACCATATGATTTGCCAAAGCCCAATCGCGATGTGAAGCATCCGGATCGACTGCGACGATTTGATTGAAATACGATCTTTGCGCCAGCGCGCAAGACCCGCCAATCAAACCCAAACCGACGATGACTAAAGTACCCATGCTTTTAATGAGACGCTGTTCTTAAGCTTTGGGAACTGTACTAATGAAAGACGGCCGCTGAATCATACGATCGTAATACTCACGCAAATTGACATGCTGATCACCCCAACGATACTCAGGGAAACGAAAATCAAACCAACCCAAACACGAGCACAGGGCAATGTCCGCAAGGGTAAATGTTTTTTGCTCGCAAAATTCGTTTTGTCCTAAGTGTTGGGCCGCATGCGCAATTCCTGCCGTTACTTTGCCCCACTGCCGCGCCATTTGTTCCTCGGATTGTTTTTCAATGGGGCGTAATACTTTTTCTAAACGAACCAATACTCCCGCATCCAAAATTCCATCGGCCAGAGCTTCCCAACATTTGACCTCGGCGCGTTCGCGCCCCTCTTTGGGAATCAATTGTCCCAGCGGGCTTAAACCGTTCACGTACTCAATAATGACGCGTGAATCAAACAAAGTTTTGCCGTCTTCCAACAGCAAACAAGGTATCTTGCCCAAAGGGTTAAATTGACTGACCAAGGGAGTTTTTGCAAACACGTCGTCAGTCACAAAATCAAAATCAATTTTTTTCTCTAACAAAAAAATACGCACTTTTCGTGCATAAGGGCTGGTCAAATTACCGATTAAACGCATAGACATAGTGATCATTAAAACAAAGTGAGATGAAGCATCAAGGAAACGATTCTAAAGAGCGACATAAAACAAAAATTTCGCCATAAAGATCGTTCGTTTACTGAATCAATTCAAACAAAACCCCGTCGCGTAAGGCCCCCCTACTGCACGCCAAAAAATCAATATCAAACAATTCAAACACGGCAATCATGATCGCCAAACCGCCCAAGATCACCGTTTTTCGATTTTCTTTCAAGCCTTTTAACTGTAGTTGCGCCATTGATGGCGCTGCGATAAATTGGTCGCGCAACCAATACAAACCTTGACGGGTAATCGTATTGCCCATCCCATTGCTGCGCAGCACTGATTCCAGAGAACCTACGGTTCCTGACGAGCCGTACCCGATCTCCCACTGATTGCGGTCAATCAGGGCAGCACCCGCGTTGAATACTGATTTCGCAGCGGCTCCCGCTTGCGCAAAATCATCGACACACACACGTGCCTGTGAAAAATATTTCAGCGAAAACGACACACAACCAACACCATATGATTCTGTCGACAAGGGCGTTTTACCGCACCCTAAAATGATTTCAGTTGAACGTCCGCCGATATCTACCACCAAACGCTTTTTCAGCTCATCGGGCAAATAATGCGTCACTCCAGAATAGATTAAACGCGCTTCCTCTTGCCCCGCAATAACTTCAACGGGGCAGCCCAAAATAGCTGTCGCAGGCAATAAAAAATCGTGTGCGTTACGCGCTTCGCGCAAAGTTTGAGTCGCGACCGCACGGACTCTGCTCAATTGATACGCCTCCATCGCACGCGCGAATTTACGCAAACACGCCAAACCACGCTCTATTCCCTCCGGACTCAACTCTTTCTGAACGGACAAGGCACTGCCCAAACGCACTGATTCTTTGTGATAGGCCACGGACTCCACGCTTAATCCGGCTCCAGCCTCTGTCCAGCGACTGATCTCCAAACGAAAACTATTGGACCCCAAATCCAATACCGCGGCAAACCGTTCTACTGACATAATTATTTAGTCACGCACTTTATTTAGTCACGCACTCATTTATGTATTGATAGAAGCCCTCTTGTTAATTAACAGAGGCCTTCCGTATCGTGCGCACCCGAAAAAACAGCGCTCAATATCGCAAAAAAAACGTTTAATTACTGTACGTTGACAGGAGCGACGTTTAATTTCGCTTTAAAACTATCGCGTAACTCTTGTACAAGCGCTCGATACCGAAGATTCGTATACAAAGCATCAAGTGCATTCAATTCAGCAGATCGTTTTGTCGCATCAGGGTTTAATTGCGACCGCACTGCCGTCAATTCAAAGACCGCATAACCACCCGAGAACTCAACACCATTAGCTTGGGGCAACTTGCTTGCCGTTGTTTTCATCACAGCGTTAACGAGCTCTGGGGATAAATTGTTTTGGGTATTCCGGCTATACACTTTTTCAGTCAGAGACAAACCACTTTGAGTTGCTTGCTTTTTCAAATTCTCCAAGCCGACTTTGCCCGCAGCAATCGCTAATTTACGCGCTTCTTGCTGCGTCAGTTGGGCGCGCACTTGCGCTTCGACTTCCGCTAAAGGCCGCTTCTGACTGAGGTGATGTGCTATTACTCGCGCCGACGCCCACGTACCTGGCGTCACTTCGACGGCTTCAATGTTGCGTTTATTACTCAAAGCATCGCTTGAAAATAAAGACGTCAATAATTTAGGCGAATTCAATTCTGCAACACTTGATGCAGTACGGCTTAAGCCTTTTGCAATTTGAATGCTCAAACCATATTTATCCGCTGCTGCTTTTAAACTATCTGACTGTTCATACACTAAATTCGCAAAGACTTCGGCTTCTCCTGCAAACGACTTGGCCACTGCTGTATCACGCAATTTTGCTTCGATTTGCGGTCGTACTTCAGCTAAAGATTTTATTTTTGGCAGACGCACTTCCAACACTTCAATAATGTGAAAGCCGTACTCAGTCTGCACCAAAGGCCCAACAACACCTTTGGCCTGCGTAAAGAGGGCTTGTTCAAAATTTTTTACCATTGCGCCGCGATTAACAAATGGCAACTCTCCGCCTTGTTTCGCTGAGCCAGGATCGTCTGAATATTTTTTAGCCAAGACATCAAATTTAGCGCCTTTCTTTTTCAACTCGGTTAAGACTTTTTCAGCCTTCGCCCGCGTATCAGCAATGATTTTTGCGTCCGGTTTATCGGCATTAAACGAAATCAAAATATGACGTGAACGTCGCTCTTCTTGCACCATAAACTGTGCGTTATTAGCTTTGTAATCCGCTTCAATTTGCGCATCAGTGACTTGTACTTTTGCCGCTTGAGCGACTTTACTAAAGACCAGATATTCCACATCAACGGTTTCTGGCGCGTTGAACTGGGTTCCGCTGGCATCATAAAACGCTTGAATTTGCGCCGGGCTTAAGCTGACTTTAGACACGTAATCCGCCGTTAAAAACAAGGCTTCTTTAACCGCCCGTTCTTGATTAAACTGATCCGCAAGCAAGTTCATATGCGCCTTGCTCGTTAAGGAACTCGCTTGCAAAACTTGGGTTAACTTTTCATTCGCCAAATCTTTACGTAAGCGCGCTTCATAGCTGACTGGCGTCAAATTTTGCGCAGACAACAAAGCGGCATAACGCTCTTGATCAAAACTGCCATCGGCTTTTTTCAGTCCGGGATATGACAAAATAATTTTGCGCAATTGTTCGTCACCTACCGTCAAACCTAAGCGCGTGACTTCATGGTTTAACGCATATTGATTGACCAAGTCGTCCAGTACCGCATAACGAAGCATCGGGCTATCCTGGACATCGGGAGTTGCACGCTTCAAATAATCACTATTTGCCGCATCCCACTCGGCTCGAGTAATTCGCTGCCCGTTGACTTGCGCAACCGAATCAGCGACATCGCCATTGCGCATGAAAGACTCGAAACCAAAGAAAACAAACGATGGGATGATTAGCAATAACAACAAAATTTGCATAATACGTTGATGCGTGCGAACAAAATCAAACATGACTTTTCCTATAAATAAGCGTCTAAAAATTTACATCCCATAAAAACAAAGGCTTCGCAGCGCAATCCTGTACCGCAAGACCACAATATCACTATCTATAGTAACAATACAAATACAAAAAACCCCTCAAGGTCATTAAGGGGTTTTTGAATACCTAAATACGTCTATCAACACGTCTATCACTTCTACCATCGAGGCGTTTATCCCCTAAGGCACTATCGCCATCAGTTGTGGATTAAATCACTATATGACGATAAAGTTTGACGCATTTTTTTCAAAGCGGCGACTTCGATTTGTCGAACACGTTCGTGCGAAATCGAAAACTCGCGCGCCAAATCGTGCAAGGTCATCGGGCCACTACCGCCTCCCCCATTACCAGCTTTATCACCCTTATCACCTTTAACCAATTGAGCGTCTTCACGCGCTTCGCCTTTATCGACTAACCAACGCGCTTCAATAATGCGGCGTGATCGCTCATCCAAAGCGGCCAAAGCATGACTTAAACCATCGGTCTGCAAATGATCGTATGCCTGCTTAGCCAGACGATGCGTAGGCTCGGTATCCAGACTGACCAAATACTGTGCTGGCGCAAAAGTGGTGTCGTCAGAATCACCACTTTGATCAAAACTGACTTCGCCGCCAGCAAAACGTTCCTGCATGGTGCGCACTTCGTCTTCACTAACACTCATATCAGCCGCCAGTGCCGCGACAGTGGCTGATTTTCCCTCAAGCTGTTCAATTTGATTTTGATGCGAGCGCAGTCCAAAAAACAACTTACGCTGCGCGCGCGTCGTTGCCATTTTGACTAAACGCCAATTCTTCAAAATATATTCATGAATCGAGGCTTTGATCCAATACACGGCATAAGATACCAAACGCACCCCGCGATTCGGGTCGTAACGTTTCACTGCGCGCATCAAACCGATATTACCTTCTTGTATTAAATCAGCGTAAGGCAGCCCATAACCCAAATATCCCCGTGCAACTGAAATGACCACGCGCAAATGCGAGGTCACCATACGATGCGCAGCCGTAACGTCGCCGTTATCGCGCAGTCGTTCCGCCAAAGCGATTTCTTCTTGTTGCGACAACACCGGCACTTTACTTGCGGCCGTAATATACGCATCAAGATTACCCAGACCGCCGGATAAGCCGTTATTCAAAATCATTGCATGGGACATAAGACACTCCACATAAGACATTCATTTAGTTACTAATGCTACTAGCCTTACTAGTGCTACCACTATTACCAATACAAGTATCAATTTTAAAAAACGCCCTTTAAGAAACATCTTTTAAAAACTACTGATTTTCCAATTCAATAAAACTATCAGCGCATCAGTTTTTACACCGCTTTTTGTAAATACGCGTTAAGCATATTTTTTGCCTCAACAGAGACCACACTCATATCGGCTCGACCGGCAAATATAGGTTTTAACTGCGCCATCAACTTGCCTAAATCAGCAAGAGAAGTGGGCGCCAAGCTTGTCAAAATTGATGATATTTTTTCCGTGACCTCTGACGCGCTAAAGGGCATCGGCAAGTAGCGTTGTAAAACGCTGATTTCGGCGCTCTCCTTATCGGCAAGATCAAGCCGCCCCCCTTGAGTAAATTGCGCAATAGAGTCTCGACGCTGCTTAAGCATTTTATCGATGATTGCCATAATTTGCGCATCATCTAAAACGATTTTGTCATCCACCTCACGCTGCTTGATCGCCGCCATTAACAAGCGCACCGTGCCCAAGGTCTGGGCATCACGCGCGCGCATGGCCTGCTTTACATCTGCGTCAATCCTAGCTTTTAGAGACATCTGATAATTTCACTCACATGAATTGCTCAAACAAGGCGCCACAAATAACCGATATACAACCGATATTTTTAATACAGTTTTGGCGGCAATTGTTGACTGCGAATACGTTTGTTATGACGTTTTACTGCTGCTGACAACTTGCGTTTACGCTCAGTTGTTGGTTTTTCATACGATTCGCGAGCGCGTAATTCGGTAATTAAACCTGTTTTTTCAATAGTCCGTTTAAACCGGCGAAGCGCTGATTCAAAGGGTTCGTTGTCTTTCAAGCGGATGGTCGTCATGTCGCAAATGAATGGTAAATAAAACGAAAAAGGGGGCGGATTATAGAGTAAATCAATTACACATAAGTCAACCAATGCGCGTACTTCGGTTCTTTACCGCCGACAGCGTTAAAGAATATCGATTGGATTTTTTCCGTAATCGGTCCGCGCGAACCGATTCCAATCGTGCGCCGATCCAGTTCACGAATCGGCGTGATTTCCGCCGCAGTTCCGGTAAAAAAGGCTTCTTCGGCGCAATACACTTCGTCGCGAGTAATCCGTTTTTCAACCACCTGATAACCTAAATCTTTTGCAATCGTAATCACTGACTGACGTGTGATCCCGTCCAAACATGACGCTAAATCGGGGGTGTACAACACGCCTTTTTTCACAATAAATAAATTTTCACCTGCGCCTTCAGATACATAACCTTCGGTGTCCAATAACATCGCTTCATCATAACCATCGGCGGCGACTTCTTGATGCGCCAAAATTGAATTGATGTAATAACCGCTGGCTTTCGCACGAACCAAGGATACGTTCACATGATGCCGCGTGAATGAAGAGGTTTTCACTCGAATTCCAACCTTCAGCCCCTCTTCACCCAAATATGCTCCCCAAGTCCACGCTGCAATCGCGGCATGAATCACATTGCCCTTCGCCGCGATACCCAATTTTTCAGAACCAATCCAAATCAGAGGGCGAATATAGGCCGAGCGTAATTGGTTTTCACGCACTACTGTTTTTTGCGCTTCCATCAAAGTGGCCGCATCATGAGGCACCATCATTTGGAAAATTTTGGCCGAATTCAATAAGCGTTCAGTATGTTCGGCTAAGCGAAAAATCGCGGTTCCTTTTGGCGTCTCGTAAGCACGAACGCCTTCAAAAACGGCCATTCCATAATGCAAAGAGTGCGTTAATACGTGGACCTTGGCGTCACGCCATTCCAACAATTTACCGTCTTGCCAAATTTTCCCATCTTGATCCGAGAGCGCCATAATAAATTTTCAAAAATGATTGAATAAATGTTGCGTGATTTTACAACTCTGTTTGTGACAATAATGACGACCTTGATTGTGGCGTAAGGCATAGACGATACGGCGTCAATAAGGTCCCATCGTATGACCCCAAGCCTAAAAAACCTTTTAAAACGTCGTCACGTGCTTGACGATACATTCGAAATAAGCCCGCCGCAGGCAAGATCAGTGTCGTCAACACACGCCCTTGCTGAAACCACTTTGTATCGCGTTCGTTCAAAACACAATCGGGAAAGTTTTGAATTAAATAATCCACTGCTTGCAAGGCTAAAAAATTTCCCTTTGACCACAACTGCGCCAATTCGCTCAAAGTATATGCGTCCTCAATCTGCACAGTCCCCACCGCGCGCCGCTGTAAAGCGCACAGATGGGCGGGCAAGCCTAAAGCGCGACCAATATCTTCGGCCAGTGTTCGTATATAGGTCCCTTTGCTACAGCGCACATCGATTTCAATAATCGGTGCGGTGTAACTCAATAATTCAATCGCATAAATCGTGATTTGACGCGCCGCGCGCTCAATCGTGACGCCTGCACGCGCGTAGTGGTACAACGGTTTACCTTCAAACTTTAACGCCGAATGCATCGGCGGGGTTTGTTGCTGTTGACCCAAATGATGCTGTAAAGCCGTTTGTACTTGTAGCAGCGTTGGCGGCGTAAAACTTTCGACTTGTTCAATCACAACGCCATCAGCGTCACCGCTATCGGTTCGTCGACCCAAAAAAATTTGCGCACGATAAGTCTTATCAGCGTCTAAAAGATGTTGCGAAAATTTAGTCGCTTCGCCCAGACACACCGGCAATAAACCCGTCGCCATCGGGTCTAGCGTTCCAGTATGACCGGCTTTTTTGGCACCCAACAATTGTTTAACCCGCGTCACTGCTTGCTGACTGGAATGTCCTTGTTTCTTGTTCAACAACACCACACCATGCTGAACCGCGTTCTCTAACTGTTGTTGCCGATATTGTCGCGGCGTTAGGTTCACTTGATCCGTCGGCTGAGTTGGTTTATTCATTTAAGTTTGCGCTCAATCACTACCATCGCTTGCGCATACTGGATTTCATCAGTCAAACTTAAATGAAAAGACAAACCTTTAATGATCGCGTCATCTCCACGCCACTGAATTATTGGCGCACCGTTATCAAGGCTAATCACCTCCATATCTTGCCAAGAACTCACCAAATGAACCGCTGTCATTGCTTTAAAAAAAGCTTCTTTAGCGGCAAAACGTGTCGCTAAGTAGCGCATCGCTTTACCATGACTTTGCCCCCAACGTTGATGAAAAACATGGCATTCATTACGGGTCAAAATTCGATGCGTGAACGCGGCGGGACATTGCAGGAATGCGGCTTCAATTCGCGTCACATCTGTCAAGTCAGTTCCGATACCCACTATCATGTGCGCTCCAATTTCGCGCGAACCATGATCGCTTTAATTTCACGAATCGCCGCAATCCATCCGATATTGAGCGCGCGCGCAACAATCGCATGACCAATATTTAATTCACGAATATCGGGCAATGCCGCCACCGCCGCCGTATTGGCTATCGTCAAACCATGTCCCGCATTGACGCACAAACCCAGGCTACTGGCGTACTGCGCACCTTGGGACAACTGTGCGAGCAATTTTATTTGCTGGTCCTGATCAGTCACACCAGCATATGCGCCCGTGTGCAACTCGACCACTGGCGCACCCGCCGCATGCGCCGCGTCAATTTGCGCTTGATCCGCATCAATAAATAATGACACACGAATTCCGGCATCAGTTAATTTTTTTACCGCCGATTCAACATTTTTAAAATGGGTGCGGACATCTAACCCCCCTTCAGTCGTCAGTTCTTCGCGCCGCTCTGGGACTAAACACACATCACTGGGCATGACGGACAAAGCAAAATTGATCATCTCATCGGTAATCGCCGACTCTAGATTCATGCGCACCCAGATCGCCTCTTTAATCGCGCGCACATCAGCGTCGCAGATATGACGACGATCTTCGCGCAAATGCAAAGTAATCGCCTCGGCACCGGCATCTTGCGCCATCAATGCGAACTCAAGCGGATTGGGATAGACCGTTCCGCGCGCATTCCGCACGGTCGCGATATGGTCAATATTGACGCCTAATTCAATGAGGGGCGATGAGGAAAAATGCATCATAGTTGTAATTCAAGTAAAGTTTTGCGCGTATTTAACGCGACTCCATTCAAATGATACGTGATCAGCGCACGCAAGCTATTACGCATTCGCATGGCGTCACTGGGCGCTAAAAAGTCTTCAAAAACACCCGACTCTAAGCACAATAAAGACTGGCCGCTCAAAGCCTGTGGATGTTGCGCATCAGTTCTGCTGGTACCATTTTGCGGATCTAACCAATACCATTGATCAGCTTGAACGCGACAACCTTGATCGAGACAATAACTGACCGCGTCAATAAACCCGCCCTCTTTGAGCAAGACATACTCAAAACGGCGCAAGCTATTTTCTATTCGGGACTCTTGCGCCAAGGCAATCAAAGTGCGGTGATACGCGTCAAAGACCGCGCGGTTTTCTTCCTCCGCAGGGCTAAAACGCAATAACAATTCATTTAAATAATACGCTGAAAAATGCCGCGCGGGGGCGATGAGAGGCACGCTGCCTACCCACTCGGCACCGATCAAAAGCTTGATTTCATCTCGATCGCTGTAATCCAATTGCAACTCTTGAAATAAATGCAAAACGCCGCGAAGTTGTGAATAGTGACGCTTGGCTCCTTTGGCTAAAAGCGTAATCAATCCTTGATCGCGCGTGTAGGCTTGAGCAATCAGGCTCGAATCACGATAGCTTAGCGAGTGCAAAATAAATGCAGGTTGCGCCACCCATTTTCGCAAACGTGAACGCGCGGGGGTGCGCACTTGGGATGAGGTGGGTAATTTTAAAGAAGGCGGCATCCGCAGGTTTTCACTGACGGGAGCACTGGACTTGGCACTGGTCTGGTTTAGCGCAGACCTACCCACATCTGTCGCATCAGGTTCGATCGCCATGGGCGAATCCATTGACGAATCCACTGATGAATCCATTGGAAAATCCATTGACGAATCAATTATTGAGGAGTGAAGTGCCGCGCATCCTCGACCCAATCTTCACGGACTTTAATCCAGGTCTGCAAAAACACTTTGCGACCGTAGAGTTTTTCCATATCTTTGCGCGCTTCTGTCGCGATATGCTTAATTTTTTCACCATCTTTGCCCAACAGCATCGGTTTGTGTGTGGCGCGGTTGACAATAATCGTTGCCGCAATGCGATACATCGTCCCACCTTCGTCTTCAAATTGATCAATCACGACCGTGCTGGCATAGGGAATTTCATCACCCATTTGACGAAATACTTTTTCACGCAAGATTTCAGCGGCCAAATAGCGCGCACTGGCCGTCGTTAACTCGTCAGCGGGAAACAGGGCGGCCTGCTCGGGTAACAAGGGGCGCAACTCTTGAAAAATCGCATCGAGCTGCGTGTTCTTATGCGCCGATACCGGAATCACCGCGCGAAAATGGGTCAATGCTGAAAGCTTTTCGATAAAGCTAAAAATAGTGCGCTTATCGATCACCGAATCAATTTTGCTGATCACCAAAATCTTGGGCACATCTTTGGGTAGTAAAGCCAAAATCTGCGCATCCATCGCGCCGTAACGATTGACCTCAACCACCCAAATCACGGCGTCAATTCCTTCGTTCAAGCTGTCGCGTACTGTCTGATTAATGCGCGTGTTCATCGTCCCTTTATGCTTGGTTTGATAACCTGGCGTATCGACAAAAACATATTGCGCGGTCTCTTGGGTCACTATGCCCAAAATCGGTAAACGCGTTGTTTGCGGTTTGGATGAAGTAATACTGATTTTTTGCCCAATCAAAGTATTGAGCAAAGTCGACTTACCCACATTAGGGCAACCCACGATCGCGACAGTACCGCAACGAAAGCCATCAGATGCAAGAGGAGTGTTCACTGAATCAAAATGAAAAGTTATTCATTTTCAGGGTCTTGACGCGTCGCCACCCCTAATAATGACAATTGTGTTTTTTTCGCGCGGGGTTTCTTTGTGGCGCTTGGCAGTTCAAGCAGATTTTTTTCAATCAACTCCAATGCCCGTTTGGCGGCTATTTGCTCGGCATTGCGGCGATTGGTGCCGACACCCGACACACAGATTTCTAAACTGCTAATTAAACATTCAACTTCAAATTCTTGCAAATGCGCGGCTCCGTGACGCGCCACCACGTTGTACTGTGGCAGTGACAATTGATGTTTTTGCAATAACTCTTGCACCAAAGTTTTGGCATCCTTACCCAACGCGGCAGTGTCTAATTGAATAATAATCGGCTCGTACAAAAACAACACTGTTTGGTAAGCCTTATCAAATCCCGCATCTAAGTAAATCGCCCCCAGAATCGCCTCTAAGCAATCGGCCAAAATCGAGGGGCGTCGAAACCCGCCGGATTTCAATTCACCCTCCCCCAACTGAACAAATTTTGACAAGTGCAGATTTTGTGCGATCTCAAACAAGGTTTGTTGTTTGACCAAGTTGGCGCGAATCCGCGATAAATCGCCTTCATCCAATTTGCTAAAACGACTGTAAATCAAAGTCGCAACCGCGCAATTCAACACTGCATCACCTAAGAACTCTAAACGCTCGTTATTCATTGCTCCCGTGCTGCGATGTGTCAAGGCATGCCGTAACAATTGCGGATTGACAAATTGATGCGAGAGTCGTTTTTGTAAATCTTGTTCAGTCATCGCGTTTTACCGTTATTGGATTCGACCAATTCTTGAAGGTGATGAAAAATTCATCCACACAAAAAATGCGCGCCCGACCACGTTGGCGTCTGGCACAAAACCCCAATAACGTCCATCTTCACTGTTATCACGGTTATCACCCATCACAAAGTAGTGACCTGCGGGGACTTTACAGACAAAACCGGCGTCATCATATTGACAATTTTCACGGAAGGGAAAATCCTGCGGTGCCGCAATCAAGGGGGGAAACAAGTCATACACCGCGATTCGATGCGTGTTTTTGTTCAAGGTTTCTGAAAACTGCGTCAAAGACAATGCTGCTGTCGCGCCGCCCGACTCTTCAGTGTATTGATACGTAGGCATTTTTTGATAGGCCAGTTCTTCGCCATTTATCGTCAAAAGTTTATTTCGATATTGCACGGTATCACCGGCAGTTCCGATCACGCGCTTAATGTAATCTAACTTTGGATTTTTGGGATATTTAAAGACCAAGACATCGCCCCGTTGCGGGGTATCTTGACCAAATAAACGCGTATTCAAAATCGGGACGCGGACACCATACGCAAATTTTTGCACAAGAATCAAATCACCAGGTTCCAACCCAGGGCGCATCGATGACGACGGAATTCTGAAGGGTTCGACCAAAAACGAGCGCACAAAAAAAACCGTAAACAAAATCGGAAACAAACCCGCGCTGTATTCAATCCACCAAGGGCGCTCAGGTTTTTGATCGGCGCGCTCACGATCTACCACCGCGCGTTTGGGCGCAAAATGATATTTTTCTAGGCTCCACATCACCCCACTAAAGAAAGTTAATGTCAGCAACAAATGGGGAAAGTAGGTTAATAAATTTTCCATAAACTCAATATAAATAATCTTGAACAGGTCTGCACAATCTCTTACGGGCACTTCTAACAATTCATTTTTGCGGCCAATTGCTGTGTTGCGCAGTACGCGAAATCCTCACGTACTGTATGTACGCTCCGGTTTCTGTGTGCTGTGCGCCTCGCACTTCATCCGCACATTCTGTATTTATAGAAGTGCACTTACTTATCTTCGACACGAAGAATCGCTAAAAAGGCTTCTTGGGGAATTTCCACCGCACCAATTTGTTTCATTCGTTTTTTACCGGCTTTTTGTTTTTCCAGCAGTTTTCGTTTTCGCGAAATATCACCACCATAACATTTGGCCAGCACATTTTTACGCAAGGCCCGCACATTTTCACGCGCGATCACATGCGCGCCAATCGTCGCTTGAATTGCCACGTCAAACATTTGACGCGGAATCAACTCGCGCATTTTGGCCGCCACTTCACGCGCACGATATTGACTGTTGGCGCGATGGACAATGATTGAAAGCGCGTCGACTTTATCGCCGTTAATGAGCATATCAACTTTCACCACATCTGCGGCGCGATATTCTAAAAACTCGTAATCCATCGACGCGTAACCGCGTGAAATCGACTTCAAGCGATCAAAGAAGTCCAACACGATTTCCGCCATCGGAATTTCATATTGCAACAAAACCTGCCGTCCGTGATAACTGATATTTTTTTGCGCGCCGCGTTTTTGAATCGCCAAGGTAATCACCGCGCCGACGTATTCCTGCGGTACGTAGATATTCAAATTGACCATCGGTTCGAGAACTTCCTCGATTTTTGACACATCGGGCATTTTGTCAGGATTATCAACCCGCATCATTTCGCCATTACGCAGCGACACTTCGTAAATTACGGTCGGCGCTGTCGTAATCAAGTCCATGTCGAACTCGCGCTCTAGACGCTCTTGCACAATTTCCATATGCAAAAGACCTAAAAACCCGCAACGAAAACCAAAACCCAATGCTTGCGAGACTTCCGGTTCAAAGTGCAATGCCGAATCATTCAAACGCAGTTTCTCTAACGAGTCGCGCAGTCCATCATATTGATTGGCTTCGATCGGAAACAAGCCCGCGAACACCTGCGATTTAGCCTCTTTAAAACCCGCCAAGGCTTCTGTCGCTGGCGCATTGGCTTGGGTAAGCGTGTCGCCCACACGCGCCGAGGTCAATTCTTTAATTCCCGCAATCACAAATCCTACTTGTCCCGCGCTTAATTCAACCAGGTTTTTAGATTTTGGCGTGAACACCCCCACATGATCAACCAAGTGGACGGTCCCGTTACTCATACACAAAATTTTATCTTTGGGCTTGAGCACCCCATTCATCACGCGCACCAGCATCACCACACCCACATAGTTATCAAACCATGAATCAATAATCAGGGCTTGCAAAGGTGCGTCAACATTACCTTTAGGCGCAGGAACACGGGTGATCAGCGCTTCTAAAATATCTTGAATTCCCTCGCCGGTTTTGGCCGAACACAGCAAAGCATCGTCGGCATCGATACCAATGACGTCTTCGATTTCAGCGCGCGCACTTGGAGGATCGGCCGCCGGTAAATCAATTTTGTTGATCACCGGAACAATCTCTACATTCAAATCCAGCGCGGTATAACAGTTGGCGACGGTTTGAGCTTCGACACCTTGACTGGCGTCAACCACCAATAGCGCGCCTTCGCACGCCGCCAAGGAACGCGACACTTCATATGAAAAATCAACGTGCCCAGGAGTATCGATTAAGTTGAATTGATATACATTTCCAGATCGTGAACGGTAGCTTAAAGACGCCGTTTGCGCTTTAATCGTAATGCCCCGTTCGCGCTCGATGTCCATCGAATCGAGTACTTGGGCAGACATTTCACGCGCATCCAAGCCGCCACAAAATTGAATTAAGCGGTCAGCCAGAGTGGATTTACCATGATCAATATGCGCGATGATCGAGAAATTACGGATGTTTTCTATCATTAATAAGGTCCGTCACGATACGCGTGACCAAAAAATCAAAGTCCTGTGATTAAAGCCGCGCTCCTTGCAATCATTCAATCAAGCCTGCGCGGCAGCAACAAACATTATACGAGGCGTCAGAGGAATTAAAGGGCGGTTGTATAGGACGCCTTTTGCAAAGCATAACCCAAGCCGCGTAGGGTCGCGACAGTGAGCTCTGAATCTTTCAGCGCGCGGCGTAAGCGTGAAATATTGACGTCAACAGTGCGCGGCTCTATCGCCACCTGGGGACCCCATACCTGATCCAGTAATTGTTCGCGCGAAAATACTTTTTCAGGACGGCTTAATAAAAATTTTAACAAGCGAAATTCAATATGACTCAAACTCAAAAGCGTTTGATTGACCATGACCGTCGCACTGTCGTTATCCAAAGTGACATTGCCCCAGCGCAACACCGAGACATGCTGATCAGGATAACGCCGCCGCAACAGCGCATTGATCCGCGCTAATAACTCTTTAGGTGAAAAAGGCTTGGTTAAATAATCATCTGCGCCTTTTTCTAAACCTTCTATTTTGTCGGGCTCAGTTCCACGCGCGGTCAACATCACTACCGCCAATTCCCGTAGCGCGGCCTTTTGGCGCAAATGTGCCAACCAGTTAACGCCACTGCCATCGGGCAACATCCAATCCAAAATCACCACATCGGGCCGGTTCGTCGCAATGGCTTGATTGGCTTTTTGTAAATCGCTGGCGTGAGCGATTTCAAAATTTTTATGTTGCGCCAACACCGCACTCACGAGCGTCGCGACGCCCATATCGTCTTCAACCACCAAAATTCGGTAGCGTTTTGATAACATTATTTGGCATCCAAAGCAGCCATAAAATCAGCCGTCAAATCCTGAGAATTTTCGATTCCCACAGATACGCGGATCAAGCCCTCGGCAATGCCCATTTTGGCGCGCTCAGCTGCCCCCATTTCGTGATAAATCGTTTGCGCAACGGGGATTACCAAAGTGCGCGTGTCACCTAAATGCGTTGAAATAATCGGCAGTGTCAAACGATTCAAATACATCAAAGGCTTGTGATCACGTAATTCAAAACTTAATAAACCACCATAGGGCAAGACGTCATTTGAAATACTTGGCGCCTGCGCAAATAAGGCGGCTGCGCGTTGGTGCTGGGGATGCATCACGATGCTGGGGTGATACACCGCCGCGACGCGAGAATCCTTTGCTAATGCCGCCGCCAAGGCCGCTGCATTAGCTGTGATGCGGATTAAACGCAATTCCAAAGTTTCCATCCCCAACAAAATCTGATGCGCCGCACTGGCACTCAGTGTTGCCCCAAAATCCCGCAAAGACTTTGCGCGAATTTGTGCGGTGCCCCAGGTTTGTATCGGCGCTTTAGTCATACTGGGCGCAAATCGGCTGACCCAGTGCGGCCACTCGCGCCAATCAAATGCACCCGTATCCGTCACGACGCCACCTAAAATCGCGCCATGTCCTGACAAATATTTGGTCAAGGAATTGATCGAAAACGCCGCACCGACATTTTTGGGCACGAACAAGGCTGGGCTGGTGAGCGTGTTATCGACGATCAGTAGTGCGCCATTTTTTTGACACAAAGCGCCAATCGCGCTTAAGTCAGGGATTTGCGTACGCGGGTTGGCAATCGTTTCGACAAAAACAAAACGCGTTTCAGGACGCCATGCGGCCGCAACCGCAGCAACATCCGTAGGGTCAACAAAACTTAATTCGACACCTTGTTTTTGCAAAGTTAAAAACTGACTGTGAGTGTTGCCAAATAAAAATTGCGAGGCAATCACATGATCGCCTTTTTGTAAAAAAGCTTGAAACACTGCCGCAACCGCCGCCATCCCAGTCGCAAAACTGACACTGCCGACGCCTTGCTCAAGTTGTGTAATTTTTTGTTCCAGTGCCGTCGCCGTCGGATTACCTTGTCGGCTGTAGCGATAACCGGATTTTTCCCCCTGAAATACGGCGACTAAATCTTCCGCCTGATCGTAACCAAACGCGATCGAGGGATGGATCGGCGCATGCACAGCACCATGCTCAAAATGTTGGCGCGCATCATGCAAAATTCGCGTGGTTAAACCCACTGGCGCAGATGGGGCAGATGATGAAGATAAATTCATAGCAAAATTAAAAACGTTGTAAACAAGCGAATTATGCGCGGGGCCTAGAAAAAACCATTCGCATGAAATCGCCGGTCGTGCGATCTTCACGACAGGTTATGATTTCAGGGTTGCTCAAGTTCAATGTCGATCAGTTTTAGGGGTGGCCCAAATAACACCTCAGAGCATTTATTCAGGGCACTTAATCAGAACATTCTTCGCTTTTCAAAAACACCATCTCTACTGCGTCCCCATGATTCCTTTATCGTTAAAACTTTTTATCCGCCTGGTGTTGTTTTCGATTCTTGTGCAAACGGTGGCGCGAATTGGGTTCACGGTGTATTTTTCACCCCCCACACTTGATAGCGACTTGTTGGCACAAGCCTTCTTATTAGGATTCCGATTTGATTTGCGTCTCGCGGCGCTCGCATGGCTACCGCTGGCGGTACTGACCGTATTGCCAAAATTTGGCCGCACGATTGCACACTGGACCAAAGTGTGGGCAATTTACAGCGGCATTTTAGGTTTTGTTTTATTTTTATTTTTAGTGCTTGACTGGGGGCACTACAGCTATTTACAAAACCGCCTCAACGCCAATTTAATTTTTTTACTCGCCAATCCCGCCGAATCTTTAGGCACGGTGTGGCACACTTATCCTGTCATTTGGTTAAGTCTGGTCCTGATTCTTGCCACGACGCTGTGGACCTGGGGATGTCGCAACATCATTCAGTACACCATTACCCATTATCAAGCACCAGTATGGTCACGACCACGAACAAAATGGGCAGTAAAAACCATCTGGGGGGTATGCGGATTTTTTATTTGGCTGCTACCGATTCACGGCAAATTGGGGCAGTACCCTTTACGGTGGAGTGATTTGTATTTCACGCCTCAAGCCTTTTATGTCAGCGTCGGCACTAATCCCGTATTAAATTTTTACGATACTTATCGCTACGCTAAAAACTCATTTGATCCCGAGGTATTAAAGCGCGCCCTTCCGATCATGGATCAATTTCTCGGGATTACCAATCGCCGTGATAGCAGTCTTCTTGCGCCATTCTCACGCCTCATATCTTCCGCACCCGGACAGGCTACAGTAAACCAACCCAACGTGGTCTTGATTTATTTAGAATCATTTTCAGGGTACAAAACCACAACCTTTGGCAACCCCTTAAACCCCACGCCGTTTTACAACAGCATCGCCCAAAAAGGGACTTTGTTCACGCATTTTTATACCGCTCATGCTGGCACCGCACGTGGTGTGTTTACAGGATTGACCGGAACGCCTGACGTCGAAATTTCGGATACGGCATCGCGCAATCCTTTGTATGCCAACCAACATATTTTGATCAATCAATTGACTGACTATGCGAAGTTTTATTTTATTGGGGGCAGCTTAAGCTGGGCCAATATTCGCGGCGTGGTGCAAAACATCAAAGGCATTAAAACCTATGAAGAGGGCGATTACGCCTCCAGTCGTAATGATGTTTGGGGCGTGTCCGACAAAAATATGTTCTTAGAAGCCAATCAAATTTTCACGCAACAGAAAAAACCTTTTTTTGCCATGATACAAACCTCCGGCAACCATCGCCCGTATACGATTCCACTGGAAGATAAAGACTTTAAATGGGACAGCACAGGCCATGACCAATTGGTTAAACATGGCTTTAACTCGCAAGCAGAATACAACTCTTTCCGCTACATGGATTACTGTTTGGATAAGTTTTTTACGGCAGCAAAAAAAGAAAAATACTTTGACAACACCATCTTTGTACTGCTGGGAGATCACGGAATTTCTGGAACCACTGGCGCGCATATGCCCGCAGCGTATACCGCGCTGAATCTGTCGCAAACGCATACCCCTTTTCTGCTGTATGCCCCCCAATTAATCCCTGCACAAAAAATTGATCGGATCGCGCAACAGGTTGACGTGATGCCAACCATTTTGGGACAACTGAATTTGCCTTATCAAAACACCTCTTTGGGGCGCGATGCCGTTGGCAGCGCTAGGGTTAAGGGCGGAGCGCCGCAAATGGCATTCATGATTGATCATTTCAATGGCCCGACATTGACCGTATTTGATCAAGAGTTCTTACTCAAATACAACCTCAGTAATGGCCAAAGCGCCCTGTACCGCTATTTAAAAGACGCGACAACAGACATTGCAACAGAGCAGCCGCAAGTTCTTGAAAAAATGCGCGCTTTTGCTATTGCGTATTACACCAGTGCGCAGTTTTTATTGGGACACAATCCCAGTGTTCATTAAGAGTTGATACAGATTGAGGGTGAGGAGATCGTTTTCTAATCAGCCGTAAAATTGGGACTGTTCTATGTCAGCGTTCAGTAGAACAATCCCAATGCAATAATGGGTTGCATCATCACAAAAATTTAAAAGCGGCTGCGGCATTTTCTCTAAAGGATCGAGTCTTGCGTTTACCATTTATTTTTCAACATCCCGCACACTTTATCGCAACCGGTGCTGGCTCTGGTTTGTCGCCCATTGCCCCAGGCACTGCTGGGACTTTGTTGGCGGGCGTGCTGTATTACTACGCCGCGCAACAATGGAGTGAGTCCATATTAGGATTGATTTTTGTCGGATTAATGATGCTTGGTTATTGGTCAATTCATCATATTCACCAGAGTCCTTATGTGCATGAATTAGGGCACGACAACGGCGCATTTGTGATTGATGAAATTGCCGCGTTCTGGGGCGTGTTGTGGATGGTGAGTCCGGACTCGGCAAACACTTGGGGCTGGGCGTTTTTGTGGTTTCGCTTATTTGACATGCTGAAACCCTGGGGCATTCGTACTTTTGAACGGCGTCATCTCAACGCCCACGGCGTGATGGGCGATGACCTCATCGCCGGATTTTATGTTTTGCTGCTGTTTGCGCTGTGGCGCTGGCTTTGATTACTTTATCAAATGATCAATTTATTTACGCTCCATAACGGACGCCTACAACAAATCCAGCACGAGCGCTATCAAGAGCTGTCCGAGCAAAAAATTATTTGGGTGGACATCACAGACCCTACGCCCGAGGATTACCAATGGGTCATGCTGCGTTATCAAATCGAATTACCGACTGATAGCGAAATGAAGGATATTGAAGCGTCGGCACGTTTTTATGAGGCAGAAAACGGCACGATTCATTTGCGTTCAGAATTTTTGATCGATGATGATGAGCTTGCACACACCCTACCCGTCGCGTTTGTCTTAACCAACAACACTTTATTTTCAGTCCACTTTGGTGATTCCCCAGTATTTCGTTTGGTGCGAATGCGTGGTCGCAGCTTGCCTGGCTCGGTCTCTGATTACCGCGACGTCTTGTTGGATATTTATGCCACCGATGCCGAATATTCTGCGGATGCGCTTGAAGAGGTCTACACCGCGCTGGAAAGGGTATCCGCGCGGGTATTGCAACAAGACAAGCAAATCATTACGGATGCTGACGCCAATGAGATTTTGCGCAACATCGCGCACGAAGAAAACGTGAATGGGTTTATTCGTCGTGGCATGATGGACACACGACGCGCGCTGTCTTTTTTAATGCGTGGCCGCGTGCTCAATCAAGAGCAGCAAGACGAAGCGCGCCAAATTTTGCGCGACATCGAATCACTTGATGGACACACTTCGTTTTTGTTTGACAAAATCAACTTCTTGATGGATGCCGTCATTGGTTTTATCAACGTCAACCAAAATAGAATCGTCAAGATTTTCTCGGTGGCCAGTGTCGCTTTATTGCCACCGACTTTGATCGCCAGTATTTATGGTATGAACTTCCGATCCATGCCAGAGTTGGATTGGACGCTAGGCTACCCTTATGCCATTGGCTTGATGGCGGCGTCCGTAATCGCACCTTTATGGTATTTCTACCGACGCGGTTGGTTACGTTAGTTGTCAAAATTCGCGCCAAACCCTTTGCCACTATCCTTGCTTTCCACTGTCGCTATTCCGAATCAATTGATTGAGGCCTATTTGCCATGAAACGAATCGCGCTTTCCCAATACTTGATTGAAGAACAACGTCGTCACAATCGCTTAAGTCCTGATTTGCGCTTATTGATCGAAGTGGTCGCGCGCGCGTGTAAATCAATTAGCTTGGCAGTACGCAAAAGCGCTCTCGAAGGCAATCGCGGCACGATGGAATCACTCAATGTGCAAGGTGAAATTCAGAAAAAATTAGACATTTACTCGAATGATATTTTGTTACAAGCCAATGAGTGGGGCGGGCATTTGGCGGCGATGGCTTCGGAAGAAATGGAGAGTATTTATCCCATTCCCAATCGTTTTCCCAGCGGTGAATATTTGTTGTTATTTGATCCCCTAGACGGATCATCAAACATTGACGTTAACGTGTCAATTGGAACCATTTTTTCGGTCCTGCGTGCACCGGCCCAATTGTCAGACACCTTGGCCGAACCGCGTGAGCAAGATTTTTTGCAATCCGGACGACAGCAAGTTGCGGCCGGTTACGCGGTCTACGGCCCACAAACTTCACTGGTATTAAGCATTGGTAACGGCGTCCAAGTGTTCCATTTAGATACCGAATTAGGCTCATGGATTTTGACCCAAGAACACTTACAAATCCCGCGTCAGACACAAGAGTTCTCGGTTAATTTGTCGAATCTACGCCATTGGTCGGCGCCTGTGCGACGTTACATTGACGAATTACTCGCTGGCGCGGATGGCGCGCGGCAGAAAAATTTCAATATGCGTTGGATTGCCTCTATGGTGGCCGATGTACATCGCTTGCTCACACGTGGCGGTATATTTATGTATCCAGCTGATGCGCGTCCAGGCAAACAATTGGGACACTTACGACTAATGTATGAAGCCAATCCCATGGCCTATTTGATTGAACAAGCCGGCGGCCGCAGCAGTGATGGACAGCAATCCATTCTCGATATTGAGCCCCGCGCTTTGCATCAACGCACCCCTGTTTTTATCGGCGCAAGCGAAGAAATTGAACGGATCGAGGCCTATCTCAAACAAGGCGCTCGTTAATTTATTGATCATTCAAAGGAGCTCTTCATGATTCGATGGTTATTGGCCATTTTTGTCGCTGTCATTGTGTTTTCAATTTTGCTCCCCGGACTGGAAAAAATCGGTATTGGGCGATTACCTGGTGACGTTCGGATTACCATCTTTGGCAAAACATTTTTGCTGCCATTTACGTCAACCTTGCTAATTGCCTTTGTGGTATTTATTTTGGTCAAAATTTAATCAAGCGTTTTTTTAAATCATGTTGCGGCGGATTCAAGGATTCAGTTTGTTTGAACTCTTAATCGCCATCAGCATCATTGCGACTTTATGGGCTTTTGCCGCCGAACCGCTCAACGCATTTTGGACGCGGCGCCAGATCTCACTTTTAGAAAGCGACTGGGGCGCGGCCTTGTCATACACGCGAATGCGCGCCGTGCAACAACGTAATGACCTCACTTTGTGCGCCATTGTGCCGACCGTAGTGAATCGCTGCCGACGTGACAATCAGTGGGCCGATGGTTGGATTATTTTTACCGATAGCAATAAAAACTGGATCGTCGATGCGGATGAAACCCTGCTCGTGCAACATGATTTAAGTTTGACCAAACGCGGATTGAGCATGACCAGCAATACTTTGATCAATCCTTTTGGCATTCGTTTTAATGCGCTTGGTATCAGCACGACCAAAGCCACTTTGAGTATCCGCACATCCAGCGGACCCAAACGCTACATCTGCATCAGCAATGGCGCCAACGTGCGCATGGGCGATACCAGCAAATGTTAAGAACCGATTGATGACCCCGTATTTTTGATTTTTTATTTATGAAACCTGTTGTATTGACCGCCGCCGCGACCCGATCTTTACCACGTTGGGGATTGATTTTATTTGTCTGTACCTATGCCTTAGTTGGCATGGCGGATCGTGCGCCATGGAAGGATTACGACGCGATTGCGTTTGGCGTGATGCGCAGTATGCAACAAGGTGGTTTTTTAGATTGGCTAATGCCCAATGTCGCCGGATTGCCGCTATTTGACCAAAGTCCTTTAGCGTTTTGGATCGGAACTGTGTCGATGATGATTTTCGGCCCACTTTTTGGCGATGTACTTGCCGGACGTCTGCCCGCGCTGTTATATGTCGCCATTGCCAGTTTGGCGGTATGGCGCTGGGCCTATCATTTAGCCCGTCATAAAGACGCCCAACCACACGAATTACCGTTTGGCGGTCAACCAACAGTTGATAACTACGCGCGCATGTGCGCCGATTCGGCACTACTGATCTATTTAGGCAGTTTGGGCTTGCTCATTCCCGCGCATTCTGCGGGCAGCGAAGCTTTATTGTTAGCTTTGGCAAGCAGTTTTTTTGCGCTGAGCGTCGCACAAAATAATCTCAAAATTGCCGTATTGCGTGGTGTAATTTTGGGGCTGATTATTTTAGGGTTTAATTTACCCACCGCCATTGTTTTGTGGGGCCTGCAACTGGCCTTGCATTGGCGTGATCAAAATCGGCATGATCAGCGCGCATGGAAATTGTCTCTGCTGTTGAGCCTGCCGATTATGTTAGGGCTGATGGCTCTGTGGTTAGGCACGATTGCGTGGTACTCACCCTTTCATTTTGTGCCGCAATGGTTAAGTGCACAAAGTGTTTTTATCACGCCCTCTGGCGAATCCTTATTAGGTTTTTGGGACAATATTCAATGGTTAATCAGCAACGCTGCTTGGTTTACTTGGCCGGCACTGCCTTTCGCGCTGTGGGCATTAAAAGCATGGCGAGGCCAATGGCGTCATCGACATATTCGAGACCCACTCGTATTTTTAATCGGCTCTGTGATGATTATTGTGTTGGCCGAACAAAAAATTGTCTCGAATTTATTACTCTTACTGCCGAGCTTAGCGATGTTGGCGGCGTTTGGCATCCCTACCATGCGGCGCAGTGGCATTAACGGCATCGACTGGTTTGCTTTGGTGATCGGCAGCGCCTTTGGCATTTTGATTTGGTTGGGTTGGTGCGCGCAAATTTTAGGCTGGCCGGCCGGTTTAGCCGGACGGATTGCCGCACTCACACCAACGCATCATGCACGTTTTGAGTTATTTCCATTCGCGCTCTCAGTAGTGGCAAGCCTGGTCTGGATACGCTTGGCGATGTGGCGCATTAGCACTCGTCCCAAAGTATTGTGGCGCGCGATTGTGTTGTCGATTGGTGCGGTGTTATTGGCGTGGTTATTGCTCATGTCTTTATGGATCAAAGCGATTGATGCCTCGAAAAGTTACGCGATGATCGCGGCCGAGTTAGGCAAAAACCAACCCCAATATGCCTATTGCGTGAACACTGAAAATCTCGCTCTAGAACAGCGCGCTTTGTTTTATTTTTATATTCAAATGCCCTTCAGTTCCTACGCGCAACCGACCTGTAGTTACTTGCTGCAACAGGCATCACCTTCTCACATTCCGCACCCACTTGCCAAAAATAACGAAGCACCGTGGCGCCAGATTTGGCAAGGAAAACGCTTTAATGACAAGCGCGAAATTTTTACTTTATACCAACGATAAATCGTCATCAATTGCAGAACAAACGGTCTAAAAGCGCGTCATCAGCGGCGTATCGATGAAGAGACTCTCAGATACCGTGTTTACAAAGTAGAATAGCGCCTCGTGCGAGGATGGCGAAATTGGTAGACGCACCAGGTTTAGGTCCTGACGCCAGAAATGGTGTGGGGGTTCGAGTCCCCCTCCTCGCACCATTACTTCATGCAAGTTTGGACAACAAGAAAGAGCATAAGATGAAAAATTTATTATTAGGACTGGCTGTTTTGGCCTCGCTGACCCTCGCAGGTTTTTTCTTGGTTTCTTCTGCCGCGCCTTCTTCTACACCAATTAAACCAACTAAACCAACGGCAAAAATGACGACTCCTGACAATACTGAATTCATCGTTCTGGGCATGGGCTGTTTTTGGGGCGCGGAAAAGCGCATGTCAGAATTAAAAGGAGTGATTGATGTGGAAAGTGCTTATGCTGGTGGCGACAGCTCGACGACCAGTTATCAGGGGATACAGCGGCAAGAATTATTGGTGCGCTCGGGTCTGAGTAAAGAAAAAAATCATGCTGAAGTCATCAAGGTAATTTTTGATCCCAAACAAGTCAATCTGGAACAGGTACTGGCCCATTTTTGGGAAAACCACGATCCCACCCAAGGTGATCGTCAGGGCAATGACATTGGCAGTAATTACCGTAGCGCGATTTATTTCAATACACCGGCACAGGAAAAAATCGCCCGCGCTACCCTGACGGTATATCAAACTGCGTTAAAAGAAAAAGGCAAGGGCGCCATTACGACGGATATACAGCCCTTAAAAAATTATGTGATGGCCGAGGAATATCACCAAAACTATCTAGTTAAAAACCCTGATGGCTATTGCGGCCTGGGGGGCACCGGCGTCAAATATCCTCTCGCTAAAGAACTAAATAAGGAGTTAAATAAGGAACTCAATAAAGGATTAAAGGAAGCCACCCCGATGCAACCCGCAAGTAAAACTCCGCCACGCCCGTTAGATCCCAGCAAGCTGTCTTTTGATCGTCAGTTAATTATGTTTGCGGCAGAGGACTGTAGTTATTGTCGGGCCTTTGAAAAAGACATTGCTGCTCATTGGCAGTCGGCCATTCCTTTAGTTGAAACTTGGAGTACCGAACCGCCCAAAAACTGGACGCTGGATAGCAATTTATTTGCCACCCCGACGATCGTACTGTTTGAAAAAGGCAAAGAAGTGGCGCGCTATACCGGCTACAACGGTCAGCCGGATAAGTTTTGGCAATGGTTGGGATTCCATTTGCTGACTCCAGAACAGCAGAAAATTGCTTTTCATGAGGGTACCGAACGCCCCTTCACCAGCTCTTTATTAGATGAAAAACGCCCGGGTGTTTTTGTTGATTCGGTGTCTGGTATGCCCTTGTTTCGCAACACCACCAAGTTCAATAGTGGTACCGGTTGGCCCAGTTTTTTTCAACCCATTGAAGGCAGCGTGACCTATCACGAAGATCGCTCAATTCTCGGTACGCGCACCGAAGTGCGCAGTAAAAGTTCGGGTATTCATCTGGGTCACGTTTTCGATGACGGGCCGCCACCCACCGGTAAACGCTATTGCATCAATGGCGAAGTCCTGCGCTTTGTACCAGATTAAGCGGAATTATTCTTGATTCATCGCCGTCAATTATTCGGCTGAAACTTCTAATGTTTGAGTTCAGCGGTGTACGGCTTTTTTCGCGCTCGCTGGATTGACTGGTTAGACCTTCGGCTCTTGCTGTGTCGTGCAATGAATGCCACCACCACCCGCCGCAATACCATCAATGTTGATCTGGACAACTTTTCGTCCAGGAAACACTCTTTGCAGTTCACGCTTGGCTGCCGCGTCAGTTCGCGGGTCGCCAAATTCTGGCGCAATCACGGCACCATTACAGAGATAAAAATTGATGTATCCCGCAGCGAAATGAACACTGGAAAACTGCTCGCGAACCCTTGAGGGCGCTTCCAGTACAACCACTTCCAGATTGCGGTTGTCGACATCCTTTGCCGTGCGCAGAATTTCCAAATGCTGTTTTGTTACCGCGTGATCAAAGGATTTTGGATCAGGATCATAGCCCGCGATCACCACCCCAGGGCGCGCGAAGCGAGCATAAAAATCGGTGTGTCCATCGGTGATGTCTTTGCCCTTGATGCCAGGCAACCAGATAATTTTCTCCACACCCAGTAAACGTTTCAGCTCCTGCTCGCACTGTACTTTGCTCACACCAGGATTGCGGTTTTTGTTAAGTACACAACTCTCGGTAATGATTGCCGTACCGTGCCCGTCAACCTCGATACCGCCGCCCTCAAGTACCAAGCTGGTCTGAACACGGCGCACACCCGCATGTTGAGAGACGAACGCGGCAATTTTGGCATCGCCGTCAAAGCGCTGCTTTTTTCCCCAGCCGTTAAAGTTGAAATCCACGCCGGCTTTGCCACCATTCTTTGTCACGACAAAAACGGGGCCCGTATCGCGCATCCATAAATCATCGAGCGGGCAGACCAGCAGATCAACCTTGTCCCCCATCAATTTTTGGGCGAGTGACAAGTCAGATTGACGAACCAGCATCGAAACGGGTTCGTACTGAGCAATGGTCAGCGCAATTGTCGCCAAGTTACGCTGAACTTCTGGCAAGAGCTTCTTGCCCCATATTTCTTGGCTGGCACCAAAAGCCATCCATGTGCGTTGATGAGGATCACTTTCGTCTGGCATAAACCAAAGGTCTTTATCTTTGTCCATAGCGAAGGCTCCCCCTGTTTCGCCAAACAGATTGGTTAGTGCAAGTAGTGCTGATGATTTGACGAAAGCGCGTCGATTGGTCATGGCGTTTTTCTTTTCGCAAATCTAAGGCTTGGCTTGAGAAGAGCGAAGCCGGCTTGCAGACGCAATGCTCTTTGGAATGATGGGTTATGCCACAAACTGACAACGGGGAGATGAATTTGACACGCGCAGAAAAAGTGCGACTATTCGGACGAGTTAGAGTTACCGTTGTTGCGCTTCAAAAAAGCAACCGCCAAGGTACCTATCGTTGTGGTTGCCACAATTCCACCAAGCCAATCATGCCCCTGCAAAGCGGCATAGATTCCACCTCCGACACCACCGATTCCAACAAGCAACGCGGCCAACATACCACTAATGCGTTCTATAAAGATAAAGGTGTTAATACGAGTTTGTTCGTTGCGCCTAGTCTCAGCTTCGATCTGTGTTTGCTCAAAGACCCAATCTACACGATCAGGGCGAATGGCATGCAGACGCTCTATGCCTGCAATCGGCAACAAGGGGCATCAGAATGGCTGTCTTGGACAAACATCTCCGAGCCGCCACGACCTTTAACGTGAGCGGTGGTTTGCCGAGTCATGCTTTAACTGTTTGCGTAAGCCGCGCGCAACCGTCTCAAAGTCGCCGCGCAATCTGTGTGCGTCTGTCGAAAACCCCTTGCGGTCAATGTGGTATCGGCGAGGCTCAGGGAATAGTTCCACTACGCTCCCTACACCGTAAAGCCAATTCATTAAATGTTTCATGCTGTGTATTCTGCCGTTAACGAAGATTTTTTGTATTACCTATGATCACGATTGTCTAGCAATGATGGAAAAACAAAAACGTATTCTACGCGCCCCGATAGAAAAGGCCTAGTCTTTGAACACAAGGGCACTCCAGCTTCGCCTGCGAGTTCGTACGCCGTGGATCCGGGTTCAGCGCTGCCGAGGATGGAGACTTGAGGACGACGTATCGATGCAGACATTGTGTGCTGTGCGGCCTAAGCTCAACCTACGCTTTTGCTCTTTTCCCGGACAGAAATGACATGACGTCCGAAGCTCTCTAGAATTGCTTGCCACCCATCACGCTGCTGATCTTCTGAGTGGCTTTCTTCGGCATCAAACGTTACCTTCACAGCGACTCCGTTCGATCCGTCCGAGAACTCGACTTGGCCGTGCCTTTCGCCGAATTTATATTCAATCAAGTTTGGTGCCTCGACTTTTGTGTACTCACCTGCAAAATCGAAACCAAAAGACCCATCTTTTGCCTCCATTCGCGACGAAAATTTCCCGCCGACACGAAGATCGACGCTAGATGCAGTGGTGTGCCAATCTGGCGAGGCGGTGTTCCAGACCTTGATGTCATCGGGCGAATTGTACAAGCGCCAGACATCCGAAAGTGGGGCTGGAATAAGGGTAGAGACGGTAATTTTCATAAAAAGGTCCGAAGAAGAGGCGTTTGGGGTGACCCCGCGTTAGGCTTATAAGTCACTGGGGTCAAGCCCAGTATGTTTGGCGATGCGCGCCAGCATGCGAGGCCCGATCTCTTCGCCATCGTGAAAGGCGAATACGTAATCAGGCCAATCCGTGCGAGAGAGGGTGCGATGCGATCCTGATTGACGTTTGATGTTCCAGCCGATACCAAATAGTGCGGCCAAGACACGTTTAGCTTTTGTCGAAGGCCACTGACTCACGCCGCAACGAGTCCAATACTGATAGACATTGGGCGGTTTTCGCCAATTTCGATGCGTTCTGCAAGCACGCGCAGCGCTAGCGTTTGGGCCTTGGCCATGGCCTCGTCAGCGGTGGCGCCATAGCTTAATACGCCGGGAATTTCGGGAACCTCTGCCAACCAGCGACCATCTGCTTCACGTTCGTATTCGATATGGAAATTCATGACAACTCCAATGATTGAAAAACAAAAACGTATTCTACGCGCCCCCGATAGAAAAGGCTCAGGGTTTGAGAATTCAGGGGACGCGCAGTTTTTGGCACGATTCACTCGAATAATGGGTTAGTCCGCCGGAAATTCAGTGAAAACAAGGTCACGATGTGTAGCCCACCCAAGAATGAATTGGCGAACTTCTTTGATCCGAGGAACAGGGACGGCACGACCATCCCTGACTTGTAACGTGGCGCCCTTTGACGCGCAACTTAGAAGTCAGCGGGATGGCCGGGTTATGCCTTATTTTCAAGTTTTGATTCAATCTGCTTCACTGATTTTAGTATTTCAATAAGTATCATCGCCGCGCCAAAAAATACTGCCGCACAAAAAAAAGCTGCTACAGCACCCACAATAAATCCGATGAAGCCGTAATTCATCACTGCTCCTACCCCACCGCCGACAAGTCCTCCAACAACTAGGAATACCCAAAGCGCAATTTCAACCAAAATCTTGTACGACGAAACTATCCAATTTGAAAGCATCCTGTTCTCCTTATTGGCGAGGCAATTACCTTGATCTCACTCCCCGCCGGTGAGTGAGAGGTCTAACGTAATTTTTATGGCAAAAACGCCATGTAATTTGCTAACTAGGCTGTGGACTCCAAGCCCCAAAAAGCATTTACGGTGTCTATGATAACTGATTCCGTTAATGATTGTCGAAAACGTGCACACCTGATGTGGTCAAGGAGACATCTTCGCCTTCGCGCAAATCACCCAATTCAGACACTAAAACCTCCAGCTCGATATGCGCAGGCAAGCCATCCACGACGGTGACGGGCGAGAGTTCAAGGCGTGCCGTAATACCAAAGGCCAAAATGCGATCAACTTTCACGGGAATCCCCGCTCCCGCCACGCGAGTCACGCGCAGCTCGTGTGGCCGCGCAAAAGCGGTCAATCGCACCCCAGCCCCCGCACCAACCCCAGTCCCTGCTGAAATCTGCGCCGAAGTCTGCGCTGAAGTCTGCACTAAGCCGCCGGCGGTATTTTGTACGATCGGCAAACGGTGTGGGCCGATCACCAATTGATTGTGTTCTAAGACGCCTTCAAAACGATTGACGTGCCCCAAGAACCCATACACAAAAGGCGTCTTGGGATATTGATACACCTGATTGGGGCTGCCGACTTGCTCCACATTGCCTTTGTTCATCAAGACCACACGATCAGCGACTTCCAGCGCTTCTTCTTGATCATGCGTGACAAAAATTGAAGTGATGTGCAAATCATCATGCAGACGGCGCAACCAGCGGCGCAACTCTTTACGCACTTTGGCGTCCAAGGCACCAAAAGGTTCATCCAATAACAACACTTTAGGCTCTACGGCCAGTGCGCGCGCCAAAGCGATTCTTTGCCGCTGACCGCCGGACAACTGCGCCGGATAACGATCGTGCAACCAATCGAGTTGCACTAAATCGAGTAATTCGTGAACTTTGCGCGCGATCTCGGCATCTTTCGCGCGTTCTTTGCGTGGCTTGACCCGCAAACCAAACGCGACATTTTCAAACACCGTCATATGACGAAACAGGGCGTAATGTTGAAACACAAAACCCACTTGGCGTTCACGCACATGCGTGTCTGAAGCGTCCTCGCCATTTAATAACACTTGCCCACTGTCGGGTGCTTCCAATCCTGCAATCACGCGCAACAAAGTGGTTTTGCCACAGCCAGATGGGCCCAAAAGCGCGACCAGCTCGCCTGCTGGAAAGCCCAGGCTGACATTATTGAGCGCAACAAATGCGCCAAAGTTTTTGTTAATATTTTTGACTTCTATGCTCATAGTGTTCTCGCTTCGTGTTCTGGTTTCGTGTTCACTGTAAAAATGATTCAAGCCTCATTTAAGGGATGCATTAAAAGTTTAAGGCACTTCTATAAATACAGAATGTGCGGATGAAGTGCGAGGCGCACAGCACACAGAAACCGGAGCGTACATACAGTACGTGAGGATTTCGCGTACTGCGCAACAAAGCAATTCACCGCAAAAATGAATTGATAGAAGTGCCCTTTATGCTTGGCGCGGCGTTTCAAATACCGGATCGGCGTTCCATTGGGCATCCATACGCCATTCAATCAACACTTTAAACGCCAAGGTCACCAAAGCGAGTAAGGCCAGAATACTGGCCAAGGCGAACGCCGCTGCAAAGTTGTATTCGTTATACAAAATTTCCACTTGCAAGGGAATCGTATTGGTCAAGCCGCGAATATGTCCCGACACCACCGACACGGCGCCAAACTCGCCCATCGCCCGAGCATTACACAAAATCACACCGTACAACAATCCCCATTTAATGTTAGGTAAAGTGACGCGCCAAAAGGTTTTCCAACCATTCGCACCTAAAACCGTCGCGGCCTCTTCCTCTTCTTTTCCTTGCGCCTCCATCACCGGAATCAATTCACGCACAATGAAAGGGACGGTAATAAAAATCGTCACAATCACAATCGCAGGCATGGCAAAAATAATTTTGATGTCGTGTGCTTGTAGCCACGCTCCCAGAGCACTGCCCGCGCCAAAAACCAACACAAACACCAGCCCAGCAACCACCGGCGAGACTGAAAAGGGCAAGTCGATTAAAGACACTAATAAAGCTTTGCCGCGAAAATCAAATTTGGCAATCAACCATGCTGCCGCGACGCCAAACACCAAATTTAAGGGCACGGAAATCAGCGCAGTAATTAAGGTCAATCTAATTGCGGACAAGGCGTCGGGGTCGATAATCGCCGCAACATAAACACCCCAACCTTTACGCAGGGCTTCAAAAAATACGGCAAACAAGGGCGCCAGTAGAAACAGGGCAAAGAAACTTAATCCTATCGTCAAAACGCTATAGCGTACCCATGCAGGGTCTGCGCAAGCAGCATTTTTTTGATAACGGTCAGCGTGCATAACAATTGAGATAATAAAAAAACTCTAGGGCACTTCTATAAATACAGAATATGCGGATGAAGTGCGAGGCGCTCAGCACACAGAAACCGGAGCGTGCATACAGTACGTGAGGATTTCGCGTACTGCGCAACAAAGCAATTCGCCGCAAAAATGAATTGATAGAAGTGCCCTCTATGAATATTATTTTTGAGTGACTGCGTGGAGGCTTTTACTCCAGCTCTGTAGCCCGTTAATACCTAGCAGCAGCAACAAAGAAAACACCAACATCGTCAAGGCAATCCCGGTCGCGCCAGCGTAGTCAAATTGCTCTAGCTTTGCAATAATCATCAAGGGCGTGATTTCTGACACCATCGGTAAATTGCCTGCAATAAAAATCACCGATCCATATTCGCCCAAAGCGCGCGCAAAGGCCAGCGTAAAACCGGTCAAAATTGAGGGCACGATCGCGGGCAAAATGATGCGCCAAAAAATTTGTCCCCGATGCGCGCCCAAACTGGATGCCGCTTCTTCAAACTCAACTTCCAAATCTTGCAAAACGGGTTGCACGGTTCGCACCACAAAAGGCAGCCCAACAAAAATCAAGGCCACTAAAATCCCCAGCGGCGTAAACGCCACCTTAATTCCCAGGGGTTCTAAATAACTGCCCAGCCAACCATTGGGCGCATACAAAGCCGTTAAGGCAATCCCCGTCACGGCAGTTGGCAGCGCAAAAGGCAAGTCGATCAAAGCATCTACCAAACGCCGTCCGGCAAAAGGGTAGCGCACCAAAGACCAGGCCAGCATTAGGCCAAAAACGGCATTGATCAGTGCCGCGATCAATGCCGTTCCAAAACTTAAACGATACGATGCCATGACGCGCGGCGCAGTGACGATGTTCCAGAACTCTGTCCAATCCAAACTCATGCTACGCCAAATCAACATCGACAAGGGAATAAGCACAACCAGGGATAAATACAACAAGGTGTATCCCAGCGTCAGCTTAAAACCAGGCAGGATGCGATTTTTTTTCATAACGCTGTTCGGATTCATTCAAGGACACTGGTCTATCGTTATTTCGGCGCACTGATCTGGTCAAACACGCCACCGTCAACAAAATGCGTTTGACTGGCATTGGTCCAATTTCCAAATAACTCATCAATCGTAAATAAGGCAACTTTAGGAAACCGTTTGACGTAAGCGCCACCGGCTTTTTGATTACGAGGGCGGAAATAATGTTTGGCGGCGAGTTCTTGCCCTTGATCCGAATACAAAAAATCGATATACGCTTTGGCCAACGCACGCGTGCCGTGTTTATCGACATTGCGGTCAACAATCGCCACTGGCGGCTCAGCCAAAATCGATATGCTTGGAAACACGATATCAAATTTGTCTGCGCCCAATTCATTTTGCGCCAAAAAGGCTTCATTCTCCCACGTAATCAATACGTCGCCGATACCGCGTTCAGCAAAAGTCGTTGTCGCACCGCGCGCTCCTGAATCCAATACTTTGACGTTTTGATAAATACTTTGCACAAATGCACGCGCACTAGCACCATTGCCTTTAGGTTGTTTCAAGGCATAACCCCACGCCGCAAGATAATTCCAGCGTGCGCCCCCAGAGGTTTTAGGATTCGGCGTCACAACCTCAACACCCGCCCGCGCTAAGTCCGGCCAATTTTTAATCGCTTTGGGATTGCCCTTGCGCACCAAAAAAACGATGGTCGAGGTATAAGGTGTCGCGTTGTTGGGGAACTGTGTTTGCCAATCTTTTGCAATCAATCCCTTGTTCGCAATCGCGTCAATGTCGTATGCCAGTGCCAAGGACACGACGTCCGCTTCCAGACCATCAATCACTGAACGGGCTTGCTTGCCAGAGCCGCCATGCGATTGGCTAAAACGAATCTCTTGCTTGGCTTTTTGACCCCATTGCGCCGCAAAAGCTTTATTCACTTCTTGATAAAACTCACGCGTTGGATCGTAGGATACATTCAAAAAACTGGTTTGCGCCCAGACACTCACACCGCTGAGGCTTGCGAATAATCCGATAAATAATGTCGCTGTAAAAAATTTCATTTTGATTTTTTCTGAAATATTGAGATGCGCGACGCCACATCAAACGCGCTAAGAACGGTGCGAAGAAACGTGTGATTCCGTTTTCCAATAGAAGTCAGCGTTCTAAGTGATCGCTCTACTTGATTGCACTATTGGAAATCGGAACTACCATCCACGCTGATTAGCATCACTAATTGGCATCACTAATGAATGAATGCACTACACCTAGTGGGCAAGGATTAACAACATCGCCCACGGACACCATCACTCAACCGCATTGAATATCCAAGATTAAAAATAGACCTAAGCTCGTGATTGTGAGTGGCCAATTATTTCTTGACGCTGATTTGGTCATATACCCCACCATCGGCAAAATGTTCTTTCATCACTTTTGACCACCCCCCTAATAGAGAATCCACGGTGAAGGTTTTGACAGCAGGAAATTGCGCCGCATTCTTTTTGAAAATTGCAGGATTGATCGGACGCAAATAATGTTTGGCAATAATGGTTTGACCGTCATCGCTGTATAAAAAATCTAAGTAGGCTTTAGCCACATCTGTCGTGCCGCGTTTGGTCGCAACCGAATTGATGATCGCCACTGGGGCCGGTGCTTCGATCGTCAAGCTGGGGTAAATGACTTCAAATTGCCCCTTACCCACTTCCTCTTCAATCAATACCGCTTCATTTTCAAAAGTGACTAAGACGTCACCGATACCACGCTGAGTAAAAGTGGTCGTCGCGCCGCGCCCGCCGCCATCCAATACGGGGACGTTAGCAAATAATTTGCGCACAAACTCACGCGCTTGCGCTTCGTTTTTGTTTTGTGAGTAAGCGTAACCATACGCCGCCAAATAGGTATAACGACCATTGCCGGTGAGTTTAGGGTTAGGCACTATGACTTGAATGCCTGGTTTGACTAAGTCATCCCAGTTTTTAATGCCCTTAGGGTTGCCTTTACGCACGAGCAAAATTGACACGGAGGAATATGGCGCAGCGCTATTTGGAAAGGCTTTGCGCCAATCACTGACGATTAAATTTTTAGACGCTAAAAAATCTAAATCCGAAGCTTGATTCATCGTCACGACATCGGCCTCTAAACCCGCAGCGACGGCGCCCACTTGTTTAGATGAACCGCCGTGAGACTGATTGATGGTTACGGCTTGGTTAGATTTTTTTTGCCACGCGCGAACAAACGCCGGATTGATTTCTTTATACAGCTCACGCGACACGTCGTAGGAAACGTTGAGCAAAGTCGTTTGCGCCAATGCGCTAGAACTGATGACTAAAAAGGAGAGAGCGAGAGAGAGGAGGCGAACAATATAGGCAGTCATGATTAAATCCGTAAGTAAATTCGTAAGTCAGTCAAAGGAGGCGCAGTGTAAAAGCCAACTGATCAAAATCAAAGGAACAAATACTTATTTGCTTATATGATTTTTTGATTGTTTTTTTTGACTGAGCTTTTATTCACCCAATTCAGCAAAAGGCCTTGGGGGTTGGGAATCAGGAATCAAGAATTAGGGCACTTCTATAAATACAGAATGTGCGGATGAAGTGCCCGGCGCACAGCACACAGAAACCGGAACGTACATACAGTAAGTGAGGATTGCGCGTACTGCGCAACAAAGCAATTCGCCGCAAAAATGAATTGATAGAAGTGCCCGTTAGAAATAATCTACTCTAACAAACGCGCCACTCGAGGCATAACCGCACACATCAGCTCGTACGCGATGGTGTCGGCGTGTTGCGCAACCTCATCAATAGCGATGTGATTACCCCACAATTCGACGGTGCTGCCAATCTGCGCCTGCGGCAGCGTCGATAAATCTAGCGTCAGCATATCCATCGACACCCTGCCGACCAGCGGCACACGATGACAAACACCATCAATCATCACACCCACAGGAGTGCCCGTGCGCGCATGGCGCGGATAACCGTCGGCGTAACCGCAGCACACCACACCGATACGCCGTCTCTCTGACGCACGAAACACACTACCGTAGCCCACTGCATCATTGGCCTTGAGCGTTTGAGTGGCGATCACCTGCGCGCGCAAAGTTTGCGTTGGCCGTAAACCCAGCGCGCGTACAGATTGACCATTTTGTAGCGGATGTGCGCCATATAAAGCAATTCCAGCGCGAACCCATTGGGCCGCAATGTCTGGGTGATAAAACGCCGCCGCCGAATTGGCCAATGAGCGTTGTCCGGGTAAATCTTTGATGGTTAGGGTAAACAAGGACTCTTGTGCCGCCACGGTGGGTGATTTGCGCGGCGGCGTAGAACTTGTCCCCGCGCGCGCATCAATATCAAGATCGATATCGTCGGCATTTGCAAAATGTGTCATATGCACAATTGTGCTGACATTGGGCAAGCGCGCTAGCCGCGCATACGCAGCGCGATAATCTTCAGGTGAAAATCCCAAACGATTCATGCCGCTGTTAAGTTTGAGATGCACTCGAATTGATTTTCCGGCCAATACTGTTCGCGATGCCAGTTGTTCTAGCCACTCGATTTGTTGCGTTTGATGTACCACCAAATCCAAACCCAAAACTAAGGCGTGCTCAACATCGCTGATATCAAAAGCACCTTCCAACATCAACAACGATCCCTGCCACCCCAGGTTTTGCCGCAGATCATGCGCCCGTTCAAACTCGAGTAGTCCTAAAAAATCAGGGGTCGGCGCACTGGCGTCAAAGGCGGATAAAATGGCTTGCACCCCATGACCATAGGCGTTGGCTTTGATGATCGAAATAACGGGACGCCCTGCGCGCGCTTTAATCAAAGCCAAATTGTGCGCCACGGCGGACGGGTGTATCGACAAAGTAATCGGACGAGTCATCTCTATTTTTCAATTTTTGAATGCGAAAATCACAGCCTGCAAAATTGCCCCAACCTATTTTGCCTCTTTTGCCTATTACTAACCTCGATTTAGAGGGGCGGGGCATTGGTCACAACCACGAAGGCAAAGTCGTTTTTGTCGAAGGTGCGCTACCGACTGAGTCGGTCCGCTACGCCAGCTATCGCGTTAAAAACAATTGGGAAGCGGCGACTTTAGTCAAAATTCTACGCACGAGCAATTTACGCGTCACGCCTAAGTGCCCGCATTTTGACATCTGTGGCGGCTGTGCCTTGCAACATTTGGACCCCAGCGCGCAAGTCGCTTTTAAGGCGCGCTTTTTAGAGGACTCCCTATGGCACATCGGCAAAGTCAAAACGACGCGCGTCTTAGCGCCGATTTTTGGCGCCTACTGGAATTATCGGCATAAAGCGCGTTTAGCGGTGCGTTGGGTCGACAAGAAAAATAAATTGCTGATTGGCTTTCACGAAAAAAAATCCAGCTTTGTCGCGGACATGAGCGAATGTCATACCCTACATCAAAACGTTTCATCGCGCTTAATGCCTTTGCGTGAACTGATTACCGGATTGTCAATTGGTCGCGAAATTCCGCAAATTGAAGTCGCCGTTACCACCCGTGCAACCGCATTTGCCTTTCGCGTTCTAGCACCTCCAACGAAGGAAGATTGCGCACGCATGAGCGCGTTTGCGCAAGAACACAGTAGTCCAATAGAAGAAATTCAAATTTGGTTACAAACGGGCAACGAATCCACGCTCGCACCACTTTATCCCGCCAAAGCACAACTGGAATATCAGATTCAAGAAAGCGCGGTATCCATTGCCTTTTTACCCAGCGACTTTACCCAAGTCAATCACAGCGTTAACGAAGTTTTGGTCAGCACCGCGCTGCGCTATTTGCAGTTACGCAGCACTGATTCTGTGCTTGATTTATTTTGTGGCCTGGGCAACTTTTCGCTGCCGATTGCGCGCACCGCACGCACAGTATTAGGAATTGAAGGCGCGAAAGGACTGGTCAATCGCGCGCGTGAGAACGCACAACGCAATCGACTGGGCGAGGTCGCTGATTTTGCCGTTCACAATTTATTTGACATTGCTTACGCTGACTTTTGGGCACTCGGGAATTTTGATCGTTATTTAATTGATCCGCCACGAGAAGGTGCCGCACAAGTCTGCCAACATTTACGCACCGGACACGAGAATGGCAAAACCTTGCCCCATCGCATAGTCTATGTCTCGTGCAATCCGGCCACCCTCGCGCGCGACGCCGCCACCTTGGTACATGGCGCAGGCTATACCTTGGATGCGGCGGGCGTGATCAATATGTTCCCTCACACGGCTCACGTCGAATCGATAGCCGTATTCACCCGTCCCGACTCAAGCATTTCTCCACAACTTTGACATGACAAAACCCCTCAAAATTCCAGTATCAGTATTAGTGGTCATTCATAGCCAGGAGGGTCAAATTTTGTTACTCGAACGCGCCGATCACGCCGGATTTTGGCAATCGGTCACGGGATCATTAAATACAATGGGCGAAGCGCCACGAATCGCCGCACAACGTGAAGTCCAAGAAGAAACGGGGCTAGTGCGGGAGCTTGAACATTTTGTGCCATCCGGTGTAGAAACCGAATATGATATTTTTCCCGAATGGCGTCATCGCTATGCGTCGGGCGTGACGCGTAATCTTGAAATCACATTCACGCTTTGTGTGCCGCAAAACACCCTCATTACCATCGCTCCGCGCGAACACCTTCGCTACGAATGGTGTCCCGCGCACTTGGCTGCGTCGCGCTGTTTTTCACCCTCCAACCAAGCAGCCATTTTAGCTTTGGCGCAAAAAATGGGCTGGCAAAATAAGGTTTTATAGGGCGCGTATCAAAAAAATCGATCGGCCGACTTAGTCAATTTAGCCGATTGCAGAGCGTGTTGCAATCTGAATTGACCTGTTTCTATTTTGGCGCTGACGACAATAAAAAATTTAAGGTATCCGACAAGCGATAACTGGCCAAAACCGCCTGCTGGGCGGCGATCGATTGAGCTTGCGTCAAATACGCTTCGCTGGGCCAAGAACCCTCAATCAAAGTTTGGGGATAAGCCCATTTTTGCGCCAGCTGCGCGCTGTCTTGCGCCCACTGCTCAAAGGCCTGCGTGCCATCGGTCACGGAATAAAAGGCTTGATTTTTTAAAACCATACGATATTTCTGCTCACGCGCCAATGCCATCTGACGTAAGGCATCAATGCGACTGCTGATCAAATTCGTATCGTCCGCCGTATCCAAAAGACGGTCCCAATATTGATGCAAATTTTTGACGCGCACCGCGCTACATTTTTGACACTCGGCCAATAAAGAAAACCCATTTCCCCCCGAATCACCGCGCGGAGAATTGGCGCTGACTCGGCTTGATAAATGTAGCGGTTGATGAATATCTCCAATCAAATGAATTAACCACGCAAGCTCAATTGCACTCAAGCTGTGGTGTGCGCGATCTCGATCAATCAATCCCGTCAAAACCTGAACAATGTCTTGATCGCTATTGGATTTTGGGGAATGTTTCAAATTGATCGCATGATCAGCTTTCTTTATCGTATTTGTTAGCGTGTCACTACGCCAATAGGTATCACGATAGTGCCAACGCGACTGTTCGTACAAGGCGCATCCCGAAAAATTTCGCACCATATCAGGCCAAGTGCTGACACGAATGAATTGCGTTTCAGGGTCTTGCGACGGATTTATCACCATACGCATACACGGCGGTGCGGTCGCTAGGATTTGCCCCAATTGCATTTTGGTATCTGGCGATAAATACTGCCACGCCAAGGCTGCAATTTGCTGATGTCCGATCAAACTCCAGGCGTAAAGTGACGAACTCGCGCACCAATACAACAAACCCAAAATCAGCGCCCGCCAATATCGCATTAAACGATTCCTACTGACAAAATATGTTCAAACCAATCAGAGAGTAAATTCGAGAAAATATTTAAAACAATAAAAACAATCAAGGGCGAGAGGTCAAACTGCCCGAATAAAGGAATCACACGTCGCAAGGGCCTCAACAGTGGCGCGTTTGCGGCACTAATCCAGCGGCTTTTGGGGCTTGGGCCCACCCAGCTCATCAAAGACTCCAACAACAAACAAAGCATCAAACCCCATGCCCACCAACGCACCAAAGAAATCAACACCAGCAAGGCAATTGCCGAAACGCCTTCCACACTCAGAGGATGACGCAAGGCCCATTGCAAAATCGTCACACAGATCGTAAAAATCAGCAAGCCAAGCACGCTGGCCGTCATCGGTTTCCAACGTGCGCCCATCAAAATGGTTTGACACATCGAAATCCACGGTTGTGTCACTTGCACAAAAATTCGCGCCACTTCAAAAGGCGGCAGCACGCGAAAATACTGTAACCACACACGAAATACAAAAAGACCGCCCAATACCATCGCGATCATTTGAATCAGCATTCCCAAAAATGAAATCATAATGTGTTCACTGAAAATTTAGCGCCGTCGCGCAAGCAAATAAGGTCTTGCAAGCATCCATAAACACGCCCATAAAAAAACTCCAAAAGAGTTTCCTCTTTTGGAGTATCTTAATGCCTCGAGCGCTTAACGCTCAGAGCAATGCCTTACGGGCGTGAGCCGGTAGGGAATGGCCAAGCCGAACTCGGATTGAGTACAGTTTTTGGCGCAGTTGTCATTGGCTTGCTTGCAATTGACACCGTCACTGCTGATTTAGGAACTGCCTTTGGTTTAGCCGCCGCTTTTGGTTTAGCCGCCGCTTTTGGTTTAGCCGCCGCTTTTTTCGCTACTGGTTTTGCTGCGGCTTTCTTAGCAACAACTTTTTTCGCTACGGGTTTTGCTGCGGCTTTTTTAGCTACGACTTTTTTCGCTGCAGGTTTTGCTGCGGCTTTCTTAGCAACAACTTTTTTCGCTGCAGGTTTTGCTGCGGCTTTCTTAGCAACAACTTTTTTCGCTACGGGTTTTGCTGCGGCTTTCTTAGCAACGACTTTTTTCGCTACGGGTTTTGCTGCAGCTTTCTTAGCAACGACTTTTTTCGCTACGGGTTTTGCTGCAGCTTTCTTAGCAACGACTTTTTTCGCTACGGGTTTTGCTGCAGCTTTCTTAGCAACGACTTTTGTAACTTCTACTTTTTTTGCGACCGGTTTCTTAACAGCTGGTTTTTTGCTAGCGGGTTTAGTTGCCATGAAAGACCTCAATAAAAAAATGTTGATTAAAAAGAAATACCTTAGGTTTAACACTCATTAAACGACTGAACGTAATTAACGCATCGCTACACTGCACATCAATTACCAACTTGAGCCCCCACCCGCCAGAAAACAAGGATTTAAATTTGGCAAAACCTCTTACCAGTTCAAATCCTTATCCTCTCAGATTGCCGATGGGCTGAAAAGCACTGCAATAAAACAAACATTGCAGTCAGTGCTCAAGCCGCTCGCCAAAGCTTTGGTCCGCGAATTTTTATGACGCACCTAGCTTTCAACTGCGAGCCGAATGTACTGCAAAAAGTCAATAAATACAAGGGGTTACAGCGTATTTCTAACAGTTTTTTTAGAAATTGTTTTTAAGTCTGTTGGTTACTTTATCGCTCTTTTTTATTTTTCGAAGCTTTCTAAAAAAATCTATTTACCGCGAAAGCCTTATAAACAAAGGCGCTACGCCTAGCATCATAAAATATTACCGATCAAACAAATGCTGACTTTATCGTTTAGAAGCAATGTAAAAAACTTTGTGGAATTTCTTTTTTATGCTTCCGAATCAAATTGTCAGGACATTTTTATCAATACAGAACTTGCGGGTCAAATGCAAGGCGCACCTCATTTTGTCAACGCGGAGAACACAGGAACGTACCAGTAGTACGGGACGATTTTCTGCGCCGCCGCGATGACCTTAGCTCGCCACAACTCACCGCAATTTGTCGCAAAAATAAATTCATAAAAGTGTTCATCAAAAGTTTGACGATTGACACGAATGCAGAATAGCTATCATCTCGGCTTTCTTTTAGTCGCAACGAGCGCTGGCTTCTATTGAGCATTAGGATTACATCGAACATTATGAGTATTGGACTATTAACGGGGGTATTAAGCGGCGTCGTATGGGGGTTGATCTTCATCGCCCCGATGGCGCTGCCAGATTACAGTGCGGTGCAACTGACCTGGGGGCGCTACTTTTCTTTTGGCGTCGTCACCGTGTTTTTTTTACTGTGGGGTGGTGCTTGGAAAAAAGTTCTGCTCCTTTCCAAACGTGATTGGTTCAAAGCCCTTGAATTGACCTTGTGGGGCAATATTTTGTATTACTTGGTTATTAGCATTGCGGTGCAACGCATCGGCGGCGCCTTAACTGGCGCATTTATTGGCCTGTTACCTTTATTAGTGTCCATCATCAGCAATATTCAAGCAGGTCAACAAAAAATTTCTTGGCGGCGCTTATCGCCGGCTTTGCTCTTGCTTTTAATGGGTTTGGGACTGCTCTATCGTGAGGAGCTTGCCCAAATCAATCAACTGTTAAATCGCGGCACAGAGGTTTGGATTGGCACCATCTGCGCAATTTTGGCCTTAAGTTCATGGACCATTTATGCGCTGCGCAATGCCAATTATCTCAAGAATCATCCGCAGATTGATAACGCGCAGTGGACTGCGGCGCAAGGATTGGTGACTTTGTTATTGATGTTGCTGGCCTTGCCCATCATATTGGGCGTCATCCCCGCGCGCGCGCCCCCCAATTTGCACAACGGACATTACTGGGCTTGGATGTTGGCCCTGGGCTTGTGTGCATCTTGGCTGGGGCTATGGTTTTGGAACATTACCGCGCGCCATTTACCAACAATGATTGCCGGACAGATGATCGTTTTTGAAACCATTTTTGCGTTTCTTTACAGTTTTATTTTTCGCGGTGTCATGCCTAACGCACTGACCTTTTTGGGGATGTTCCTACTAATTGCCGGCGTCTGCTGGGGTTTGATGATCATTCATACTCACGATCACAAGGGAGCGTCCGCGCCCTGACTGATTTCACTAATTCGTTTTATGAGCAAAATCGTTGTGGGCCTGTCTGGAGGAGTTGACTCATCGGTGGCCGCGTATTTATTAAAACAGCAAGGGCATACGGTCATTGGCGTATTCATGAAAAACTGGGAAGGCGACGATGATGACGAATATTGTTCATCACGCCAAGACTGGTTAGACGCCCTCGCCGTCGCCGATGTCATTGGCATCGACATTGAAGCGGTTAACTTTGCCAAAGAGTATCGCGAACGCGTGTTCGCTGAATTTGTTCGCGAATACAGCGCAGGACGCACGCCCAATCCCGATGTATTGTGTAACTCCGAAATTAAATTCAATGCTTTTTGGGATTACGCCGCGTCTTTAGGCGCGGATACTTTGGCGACCGGTCACTACGCCGGCATTGTTCACCCGAACCAAGGACCGCCGCAATTATTGCGCGCTCGAGATGCGAGTAAAGATCAAAGTTATTTTCTGCACCGCTTGAGTGCCACGCAGCTGGCGCCGGCACATTTTCCTCTCGCTCATTTGCATAAGACTGAAGTGCGCGCGATTGCCGCAGATTTGAAATTACCGACGGCACAAAAAAAAGACAGCACCGGAATTTGTTTTATTGGCGAGCGGCCGTTTCGACAGTTTTTACAAGGCTATATCGCCACAACTCCTGGGCCGATTGTGAATGATCAAGGACAAACAATTGGCCAGCACATGGGACTGTCTTTTTATACGCTTGGTCAGCGCAAAGGCATTGGGGTTGGTGGGATTAAGGGAGGCGAGGAAGGCGCATGGTTTGTCGCCCAAAAAAATTTAGCGAGTAATACGCTGGTAATCGTCCAAGGTCACGATCATCCCCTGCTCTTGTCGCGAAGCGTGTCTTTAGAACGCTGTAATTGGATTGCTGGAACACCTCCCAGCATCAGGTCTGGTGCGGCAGTATTGAGCGCAAAAACGCGTTATCGTCAAAAAGACGCGCCGATTCTTTCAATTGACTGGGATGCTGATCGCGCGACCTTGACCTTTGCCCAAGCACAATGGGCCGTCACACCGGGGCAATCGTGCGTGTTGTACCAAGACGAGGTCTGTTTAGGCGGTGGAATTATCAGTTCTGCATCACCGTGATTGCGATTTAACGAAATTCGTCCGATTCAATTTGAAAATTGGCCAGGACGTTAATCACAAAAAAAACCATCAGTACCAAACCCATCAATAGCAACGGCAAACTATCAGGCAAGTGCCAACGCTCAATGGCTTGCCGACTGCCCACCATCAAAACTGAAAACGCAGCGCCGACCAAGACCACGCCAATCGGATGCGTGCGCCCCAACCACGCAACCATAATCGCGCCCCAACCATAACCCCAAACACTTGCATTCTCGGCCTGCACCAAAGTTTGCGATAGCGATGGCGTCAGTACGCACAAGCTGCCCGCCAATCCGGCAAAAGCTCCCGAAAAAAGCAAACTGATCCATACCGCACCTCTTTGCGACAAACCTGCATATTCGCCAATTTCATGAGACTCCGACCGCGCCAGAAAACGTAAACCCCAAATCGATTGCGTGATTAACCAATAACAAAGCCCCGCCAACAAGAGCGCGATCAATAGGACACTTGCGATATCTAGCGACATCATGCGCAACGAGGGGATCGCAATAGCATTGAAGGACGCGGAAAAAATTTCGGGTGAGTGCCTTGACGCCAGAGATTCTTGTCCCATAAAAACAATCCCCATTTGAGTCAACAAAGCCAACACAATTGAGTTTTGTGCCAAATACTGAGTATTGTTTTGATGAATCAGTCCCAACACACCCATCCACAGCATTCCTGCCACAATCCCATACACGATTAACAGCATAAATTGGACGACTAGATCAAAGTCAGTGGTAATTTGTGTATACAAACTCAACACGGTGTAGACCGCACACAAAAAAGCACCCTGCACGCCAAAATTCATGATTCGGGCTTGATAACAAAAGGTCAATCCGAGCGCACATACCATCAACAAACCCGCCACGTGCGTGACGTCATACATTTGTTGCTTTAGTGGGGCAATCCACAACACTTCCAATGCCTGCATTGGCGCAATATTTAAAAAGCTAAACAACAACATCGTTAAAAACAGACTGCCTAAAAAGCTACTGATGATGCTATTGATCTGAACCCATAATGAAGGCTCTGCGCGACGCACAAAGCGCATCCCCAAAAAAATAAAATTTTGTGAATTCATCATGTCTGATCTGCCTCATCTTTTGGTGCACTCCAGCCATAATTTATCCATTGACGAACCAAACCGCGTGCTTCGGATTGATTTAATAGTGACGGCGACAAGCGTCCCGCACGCATCACCATAATTCGATCAGATATATTAAAAATTTCATCCAAGTCAGAGGACACCAATAAGACGGTTCCACCTTGATTGCGCAAAGTCATCAAAGATTGATAAATTTCTGCTCGCGCACGCGTCTCGATTCCGACCGTCGGATCGTGTAACAACAAAACCGAAGGCGCGTGATGAATTTCTCGCCCAATCACAAATTTTTGCATATTCCCTGAGGATAAATGTCGTAGTGGTTCGTGCACATTTAAGCTATTCACCGAAAGTTGTTCAACCACCTCCAGTGTCTTTTTTTCAATGCGCGCACGCGGATAAAACCAACTGGCGCCAATATTTTTAGGATTCAAGCGCAGATTGCGCAATAAATCCCAATTTTTGACATACGACATCGCACTTGCAAACGGCGGCACCCAGCCCAAGCCGATTCGCCGACGTGTCGCCGCAGGCAAGCTTGACATCTTGCGCCCCAACAAGCGAGATGAGCCGCGCGTCGGACCCAAAGGATGACCCACTAAATACGCCAATAACTCGGCTTGACCATGCCTACTCAATCCCGCGATACCAACAATTTCGCGTTGATTCAAGGAAAAATTAACTCCTCGCAAAGGCATATCTCCGCCACCCGAGATATCACTTAATTGAAATATCTCAGAACCTGGCGCATAACTTGTCTGCTGCAAAATAGGCAACTCTTCACCAACCATCATTCTCGACAAATAGCGATCAGACTCTTTACGCGGATCGCACTCCGCCACGATATGACCATCACGCAAAATCGAGCATCGGGTGCACAGCTCTCGAATTTCATCAAATTTATGCGACACCAACAAGACGCTGCCACCTTTCATCGCAAATTGAGAAAGCACCGCAAAGATGCGCTCTTTAGTGATGGTATCCGCTCCATACATCGCGTCATCCAACACCAACACTTTGGGTTGACACAGCAAGGCGCGAAAAATTTCGACACTGCGCTGAACATTTTCAGGCAAACTCCCCATCCGCACTTTGAGAATTTTATTCAGATTCAATGCGAGCGACAATTGTCGAATCAATTCGTCAGAGGGCATGCGCGCTTTATCGCGTTGCGGCAAAGCTAATAAAACATTTTCCCA
>JAVKLU010000082.1:0-32035 GCA_031538895.1 Burkholderiaceae bacterium
ACTTGTTTTAAGTCTTTATCAAACACATAAAAGTATTTACCGTCTGATTGCAATAATTGTTCGTAAGGTTTTTGATAATGCCAAATAAAACGTCCAGGTTTTAGAAACTGAAATTCACCGCTGTTTTTTTGTCCTAACTTCACGCCATTTTTGGCGTCTTTATTGGCGTCTTTAGTCACTCGGTATTGGGTGAATTCACCGGTGCTACTGTGCAAGTTTTGCACGATGTCTTGCAATCGTGCAATCGCGTCTGGTGCTTGTACTGCCTGCGCATTCTGTAGCATGGCGCTGAAACTTAAAAGCCCGCCGATGAGGGACTGACATAAGCACCTAAATAAAGAACTAAGGAAAAATTTTTTTTTCATGAAGATCGGTCTCAAGTTTCAAATCAAAACGACTTATATAGTGGCGTTAAAAATACCGCCGGTCACGCGCTCAATCCCCGCCAAATCGCGCCAGCTTTGTACTTCTTGCGCCTGGTGTTGTTGCAATAACTGACGAACTGCCGACGCTTGATCAAAGCCGTGTTCCAGCAAAATTCGAGTTGATAACTTGTTCGCCGAATGGGCTTGCGCGAAATCAATAATTTTTTTGATCGCGCCCAAACCGTCCGAGCTGCCATCGGTGAGTGCGTGCATGGGTTCAAAGCGGCAATCACCTTGACTCAAATGGCGGTCGTGCGCGGCAATATACGGTGGATTGCTGATCATCATCGCGAAGGGCGCATTATCGGGCCCCTCATTCATTAAAGCCTCACCCCAATTGCTTGGTCGAAAATTAATCGTGACATCGTGCGTTTGCGCATTTGCGCGAGCACATTCCAGCGCGTCAGTATCGATGTCAATTGCCGTAATTGATAAATCAGGTCGATGGCGCGCTACGGCTATTGCAACAGCGCCGCTGCCCGTGCCCAATTCCAATAAACGCGAGTGCGGAGGGCTTAACTGGATCGCCAATTCAACCAGCAATTCAGTTTCGTGACGCGGAATTAACACGCGCGAATCAAGGGCAAAGGTCAAGCCAAAAAACTCTCGGGTCTTTAACAAATAGGCGATCGGTTGCCCCAAATGTCGCGCCTTTACCCACGTTTTAAAAGACTGTTGCGCGGCAGGCGTCAAAACATCGTCAGCTTGTGTGACCAATTGCGCGCGTGAGCAAGGAATTGCTGCGCTTAACAACAAGCGCGCTTCGCTAAGATCAATCAGCGCAGCGGCCCATTCCAGTGCATCATGACGATTCATGAATCGAGTTTGGAGAGTGTCATAAGTGTCATGAATGTCATGAGTGTCATCATCACCCAGTGATATTTAAAGCCTGATTTAACGGGCATTTCGACGAAATAAAAACCAAGTGCACACACTGGTTAAAACAATAAACATGAATAAGGACCAGCTCACAATTGATAAACCAAAAATCGGTGGTAATGCCGCCGAACATAAGCCGTCAGCCGCAAAAATAAAAGGCAACCATTGCGCCGGATAAAGCTTGTTCAGTAAGGTTTCTAGCGGATCGATACCGCACGATGTATTTGGATGAGCGATCACCCAATTGTGATAAATCGAGACCGCTAAACCGGCAATCACGCTGGCAAAGGCCGCAATATTTAAAATTTTCCATTCAAAACGTGCGCCGAGCAGGGCAAACAAGGCAAATAATAAATAGGCGTAGCGTTGCAGGATACACAACGGGCAGGGCTTCATTTCGGGGATAAGCAATTGCAGGAACAAGGCCATGATGACCGAGCCAAGCGCCATGCATGCAGCGACAATCATAATTTGGTGGGAACTGAGTTTTTTCATGAGTGCTAAGGTCAATATAGGTAAATACAAAAATAAAAAGTTAAGGAGGGCAAGTCCAAGCGCAACATTATCGCGGGGTTTTGTTAAAGGGTGAGAGGTTTGGTAAAGACGAGCTAACCTATAATCGGCGCCGGATTTAAGGAGCGTTGCAGCAATTTTGTCAGGCTTAAATCCAGTTTACCCTTTTCAACTGCGCTCACGCACCTTTTCATTTCATTTAAAAAGAAAGGAGGGCGTGATGAACGCCTCTACAAAAAACACCAGTAGTTCAACAGATTACCTCGTCGCCGATATTGGACTGGCGGATTGGGGTAATAAAGAAATTGTGATCGCGCAAACGGAAATGCCCGGTTTAATGGCCATTCAACGCGAGTACGAAAAATCACAACCCCTCAAAGGCGCGCGTATCGCGGGTTCTTTGCACATGACAATTCAAACTGCGGTATTGATTCAAACTTTGGAAGCCTTGGGCGCGCAAGTACGTTGGGCGTCGTGCAATATTTATTCGACACAGGATCAAGCCGCAGCGGCAATCGCCAAAAACGGTACGCCGGTTTTTGCCTTCAAGGGTGAAAACCTGGATGAATACTGGGCTTTCACGCATCAAATTTTTTCATGGCCAGACTCGCAACACGCCAATATGATTTTGGATGATGGCGGCGATGCGACCTTGTTATTGCATTTGGGTGCGCGCGCAGAAACCGACAGCAGTGTTTTGGATACGCCGAATTCTGAAGAAGAAGTCGCTTTGTACGCCGCGATTCGGGCGCAATTGAAAAAAGATGCAAAGTGGTACAGCACACGTTTGGCGGCGATTAAAGGCGTGACCGAAGAAACGACAACGGGCGTGCATCGCTTATATCAAATGCATCAAGAAGGGCGTTTGCGTTTTCCTGCCATTAACGTCAACGATTCAGTCACCAAATCAAAATTTGATAATTTATATGGTTGCCGCGAATCTGTAATTGATGGGATTAAACGCGCGACTGATGTGATGATTGCCGGAAAAATTGCCGTGATTTGTGGTTATGGCGATGTGGGAAAAGGTTGTGCTCAAGCTTTTAAGGCCTTGTCTGCGCAAGTATGGGTGACAGAAGTTGACCCGATTTGCGCTTTGCAAGCTGCGATGGAAGGTTATCGCGTCGTGACGATGGAAAAAGCGGCCAGTGAAGCCGATATTTTTGTTACCGCAACCGGTAATTACCACGTGATCTCGCATGATCACATGAAAGCGATGAAAGACCAAGCGATCGTGTGCAACATCGGTCACTTTGACAATGAGATTGATGTTGGATCTTTGAAAAATTATCGTTGGGACAATATCAAATCCCAAGTCGATCACGTGATTTTTCCGGATGGCAAACGAATCATTTTGTTAGCTGAAGGGCGCTTGGTTAACTTGGGTTGTGGTACGGGTCATCCTTCCTATGTGATGAGTAGTTCGTTTGCCAATCAAACCTTGGCGCAAATTGAATTATTCACGCGTACGGCCAAATATCCGGTAGGGGTTTACACCTTGCCTAAACATTTAGATGAACACGTGGCGCGCTTACAGTTATCGCGTTTGAATGTCGTCATGACTACTTTGACTCAAGAGCAAGCAAAATATATTAACGTGCCAGTCAATGGGCCTTACAAACCGGATCATTACCGTTATTAAAAAAATGTGCGCAAGTGATTAAGTGATGGTAAAAATTCATTTGGCGCTTGCGCGCCGTTCAAAATGGTGTGATGACATTGCGATGAGAGTTGTTTGAAAATGTTCTGAACAAGTGCTTCGAAGTATTTTTTCGTACTTTATTGAGATTTTTTATGGATATCAGTATTGAATTTTTTCCGCCACGAACACCTGAGGGTGAACAAAAATTATTGACGACAGCGAATCAATTAGCGGTCTTAAATCCGCATTATTTTTCGGTCACTTATGGTGCCGGAGGCAGTACACAAAAAGGCACGATGTGGGCGATTGAATCATTGAAACAAAATGGTTTTACGGTTGCGCCGCATTTATCCTGCATCGGTGCGGAACGCGGACAATTGCGTGCGCTCTTGCAACGCTACCGTGATTTAGGAGTCAATCGGATCGTTGCACTGCGCGGAGACTTGCCCAGTGGCGATCATCAAATGGGCGACTTTCGCCATGCGGTGCAGTTGGTCGAATTTATTCGCGCTGAGTTTGGCGATTATTTTTGGATTGAAGTGGCGGCCTATCCAGAAAAACATCCGCAAGCAGAATCGTTAAAAAATGATATTGATCATTTGATCAGTAAATTTAAAGCCGGCGCAAACGCGGCGATTACCCAGTATTTTTATCATATCGATGCGTATTTTCATTTGCGCGAGGCGCTGGCTAAAGCGGGGATTAACGCGCAGCTCACCCCGGGAATTATGCCCATCACCAGCAGCACGCAACTGATTCGTTTTTCCGAAATGTGCGGTGCCCAAATCCCACGTTTTATGCGGATGCAGCTGGCCGATTTGGGTGATGATCAAACAGGAATCAAAGCGTTTGGCGTGAAATATGTCGGTGCTTTAGTTCGACGTTTGGCGCAAGAAGGCGTATCAGGAGTGCATTTTTACAGCTTAAATCAAAGTGCTGCGGTGCTGGCGATTGCTGCGCAGATGCAGCAAAAAATTTAAAGCAGAATTAAAAATCTCGCCAGACAAAAAGCCCTAGGCCTTGAAACCAGCTCGTAAAGTGGTTTAGGTTTTTTGAATTAAGCACTTAGGCCATTGTGGCGTAACAGCGCATCAATTGACGGAGCGCGACCACGAAAAGCGATAAAGGAATCACGAATTGAACGTGCGCCGCCTTGACTCAAAATTTCTTTTAAATAGCGTTGACCGACAGCGCCGATAATTTCAAAAAGAGAGTTTTGATTGTGATCGCAGGCCTCTTCAAACGCGGCATAAACGTCAGCAGATAAAACTTCAGCCCATTTATACGAATAATATCCAGCAGCGTAACCACCGGCAAATATATGTGCAAAGCCATTTGGAGTACGGGTGAAGGCGGGCGTGGGCACAATTAAAATTTCTTGTTCAACGGCGCGCCATAAATCCATGACATCAAGAACTGATTCGGAATGAACGCGCATATCAAATAAGGAAAAATTAACTTGACGCAATAAACCAGAGGCAGATAAAAAGTTTTTGGCCGACAGTAATTTATCGAACAAGTTTCTAGGCATAGCGTGGCCATCGCTTTGATGGGCTGTCATTTTTGAAATGACGGCCCAATCCCAACAAAAATTTTCCATAAATTGTGAAGGCAATTCAACGCCATCCCACTCCACACCGTTGATACCAGAAACGGCGGCTTCATTCACTTGGGTCAAGAGATGATGCAGGCCATGACCAAATTCATGGAACAAAGTCATCACTTCATCGTGCGTCAAATAAGAAGTTTGTTGGTTAACCGGCGGCGCAAAGTTACACACCAAATACGCGATTGGCGTTTGCGCATCACTGTGATGAATGTAACGACCGCGCGCATCATCCATCCACGCGCCACCACGTTTTCCGGCACGGGCATAGGGGTCCAGATAAAAATGCCCTAACACTTTGTGATTTTGACTGACTTCAAAAAATCGCACTGTCGAATGCCATACCGGAACCGCCTCATCGCCTGACAGTGGGCGAATCTTCACACCAAACATCCGTTGTGCTAAATCAAATAATCCTTCCCACACTTTATGTTCGGGAAAATAAGCGCGGACTTCTTCTTCTGAATACGCAAAGGATTGTGCGCGCATTTTTTCGGCGACAAAGCTTGTGTCCCATGCTTCTATTTTACTAATGCCACAATGGCTTTGGGCAAAGGTTTCGAGTTCGGCGCGTTCTTTTTGTGCGGCGGGGCGCGCGCGTTGTGCCAAGTCGCGTAAAAATTCATTGACTTGAAGGGCACTCTGCGCCATTTTGCTATCCAGAGACAAGGCGGCGTAGTGTTCAAATGACAAAAGCTTTGCGGCCTGTTGGCGCAATTGCAAAATCTGATGAATCAAGGCACTGTTGTCGAATTCAGGTGCGCCCAGTTCAGATGCACGGGTATTGGCGGCACGATAAATCTGTTCACGCAATTGGCGCTTGTGCGCGTATTGCAAAACCGGAATATAAGAGGGCGCGTGCAAAGTCAAACGATAGCCGCTGACTCCCGCCTGTTGCGCTTCGCTCGCGGCTTGGTCTAGCGCACTTTGCGGTAGACCGGTGAGTGGTTCAAGATTGTCAAAATCCAGATGAAACGCGTCGGTCGCATGCGTTAGGTTTTCACTAAATTGGTTAGTCTTGATCGCGAGCTCTTGAAATATTTGTTTCAATTCATTTTGTTGCGCCGGTGCTAGAGCCGCACCGCTGTGCTCAAAATCGCGCAGGGCATGGCGGATGACTTGTTGCTGCGCGGCATTGAGCGTATTGAATTCTGTACTGTTCCCTATATTGCGATAGTGTTGATACAGCGCAGGATTTTGTCCCAATTCCGTCCAAAATGCGCTGATGCGTGGTAGATTGTTTTGATAGCAGGTGCGCCATGGCTCATCGTCGCGAACACTGTTGAGATGACCAATCACATTCCAAACCCGTGCCAGTGGTTCGGTTGCACCATGCAAGGCGTACACCACCTCGGAATACGCCGATGATTGTTGTGCCGCAATGTGATCAATGGTTTGTTGAGCTTGTGTTAATAGGTAATCCAGTGCCGGATCAATGTCAGCCGTTGTGATGAGATCAAAGCGCGTGAAGCCAGATAAATCTAAGAGGGGATTACGTGCAAGTGTTGACGGTAAATTTTTGAGCATGACAGTAATGAGCGGTTCTTTGAATACAGGTTGACAGGATGAAAGGGCACAGAATTAAAAATGGGCGTCAATTCAAATCAACCCTGATGACGTTGTGCGGCTTCTAGGGTATTTTTTAACAACATCGCAATGGTCATAGGGCCGACGCCACCGGGGACCGGTGTGATATAGCGCGCGGTATCGCGGCAAGATGCCCAATCGATGTCGCCACACAAGCTGCCATTAGGCAAGCGATTGATGCCAACATCAACTAATACGGCGCCTGCTTTAATCATATTGCCGTTTAGGTAGTTGGGTTTTCCCACCGCCATTACCACAATGTCTGCTAGGCGGGTGTGAGCGGCTAAATCTTTGGTTTTTGAATTACAAATCGTCACTGTCGCGCCAGCGTGTAGTAACAACATCGCCATTGGTTTGCCGACAATATTGGATGCGCCGACAATCACTGCGTGTGCGCCGCGTAAGGGCACATCAGTTTGCGCCAATAAGTGCATCACGCCGTAAGGCGTGCACGGTGTAAACAAAGGATGACCGCGAAAAATTCCGCCTGCGTTGAGCGTGTGGAAACCATCAACATCTTTTTGATGATCAATGGCGGCGATAATTTTTTCGGTATTGATATGCTGGGGAACCGGTAGTTGCACCAAAATCCCATCAATCGTCGGATCATTATTGAGTGCGCTGATTCGTTCGAGCAGCGCCGCTTCAGAAAAATCACCAGAATAGTTTTCTAAAACGGAATGAAAATCGCATTCGGCGCAGGCTTTGACTTTGTTTTTGACATACAGCGCTGAGGCGGGATCATCACCTACCAAGATCACGGCCAGTCCCGGGGGACGTGATAAGGCCTGTGCTTGAGTGGCAATCTGGTGACGAAGTGCTTTGGCTAAAACGACGCCATCAAGAATTACAGCAGACATAACAATTTAGAAAAATTCATAAATACGAACATAAATTATGTGCATAAATTAGGTGAATGAATACGTGAATGAATGCGTGAATGAATGTGAATTATCTTTGAAGCGTCGGCAATGAAGCTGATCAGTGCATACATTGATTTTTTATAAGGCTTCAAACACCCCTGCCGCGCCCATTCCTGTACCGATACACATTGTGACAACGCCCCATTTTTTTTTCAAACGACGCAAACCATGCAACAGCGTTGCAGTACGGATTGCGCCAGTCGCACCTAAAGGGTGACCTAGGGCAATCGCGCCGCCTAAAGGATTGACTTTGTTGGGGTCAAGTTTGACGCTGCGAATGACCGCCAGCGCCTGCGCAGCAAAGGCCTCGTTGAGTTCAAACCAATCGACATCATTTTGCGTAATACCGGCGCGTTTGAGCGCGCGCGGAATCGCTTCGATGGGGCCGATACCCATTATTTCTGGCGGCACACCGGCAACGCTATAACCGGCAAAGCGTGCCAGCGGAGAGGCGTTTAATGCTTTTAAGGCGCGTTCAGATATCACGATTACCGCGGCACTGCCGTCAGACATTTGCGAGGCGTTACCGGCAGTGACCGAACCTTGAACTTGGAAAACGGGTTTGAGTGTCGCGAGTTTTGCTTGCGTACTTTCGCGGCGCGGACCTTCATCGATCAGATGTGTTTTTTCAAGTGTTTTGATGGTGGCTTGCCCGTTTTGTAAATTTTGTAAATTGGGGCGGTAAGAGGTGGTGGTAAAGGGGGTGATTTCTGCGCCAAAAGCTTTGGTAGCTTGCGCGGCGAGGGCTTTTTGATGCGAGGCGGCGGCGAATTCGTCTTGATCGGCGCGGTTCACTTGCCAACGTAGCGCCACTTTTTCAGCGGTAATGCCCATGCCATAAGCCATTGCAGTGAATTCCGATTGCGCAAATAAACGCGGATTCATCGTCATTTTGTTTCCTAACATATTGCTCATAACGCTCATGCTTTCGGTACCGGCGGCAATGACAATGTCGGCCATGCCGCTTTGGATGCGTTGCGCGGCTAATGCCACTGCTTCTAAACCCGATGCACAAAAACGATTGATGGTAAATCCAGGAACCGTATCGGGAATCCCTGCTAACAGTAGCCCCATGCGCGCAACGTTTAATCCTTGTTCGGCTTCTGGGACAGCGCAGCCGACGATCACTTCATCAATTTGCATGGGGTTTAATTGCGGCACTTGCGCGAGGACAGCCTTGAGCGCAGCGGCGAGTAAATCATCTGGGCGCGTGTTTTTGTAATACCCATTGCGACGGCCAACAGGCAAACGAGTAGCAGCAAGAATATAAGCGGGACTAGACATCAGAATCTCCTAAAAAATACGACCAACAAACAATAGTTGAGACTGTACAGCGAAATAATTTTAAGCGCGATTTAGATTATTGTGATCTTGAGCTGAAGGATGACAAAAAAATACCTCAGAGCACTTGTTCAGAAAATTTATAAAACATCAGCTTGCGATGTTTTATGGCCGTACATAAAAAAACCGCCCCCAAATTCTGGGGCGGTTTCTTCAATCATGAGTTAACGCGAACCAGCATTAACGTGAACAAGCGAGATAAAACCGCGTAATTGATCTCGTCATCAGATAATCAGGGCTTGAGTTAGCGGGTAAAAATAGGGCTACACCAATAATAATAAATGCTGGCGTTCCCAAGGACTAATGACGCGCATGAACTCTTGATGTTCTAATTGTTTTAATGCCGCATAAATCGTCACAAAACGTTTGCCCATAACATCGTGCAAAGGTTTGCACGCACGTAGTAATTCGACCGAGTCGGTCAAACTAATGGGAAGGGTATGCCCCGATTTATACCCGTCGGTTTCGGTCTCTGGCGTAGCCTCTATCTGTTGTGTCATGCCCAAATAAGTGCACGCTAAAGTCGCCGCGATCGCGATATAGGGATTGACGTCAGCACCAATTAAACGATTTTCGACACGTCGCCCCGCCGGATTTGAGTGCGGGATACGGAATCCCACCGTTCGGTTATCGCGGCCCCACAATACATTGACCGGCGCAGCGGTATTGACCGCAAGGCGGCGATATGAATTGACGTAGGGAGCAAAAAATGCCATTGAGGCCGGCGCGTATTTTTGTAAACCACCTAAGGCCCAGCGGAATAAATCCGTGTCTTTACCCTCATCGGTACTGAAAATATTTTTACCGGTTTTGATATCAACCACGCTGTTATGCACGTGCATTGCTGACCCGGGTTGATCGCCCATCGGTTTGGCCATGAAAGTCGCGTACATATTGTGGCGTAACGCGGCTTCGCGCACCGTTCGTTTGAATAAAAACACGCTGTCGGCCAGTTCCATAGGATTGCCGTGCAAAAAGTTGATTTCCATTTGACCGGCACCCATTTCATGAATCAAGGTATCGATTTCAAGTTCTTGCTTTTCACAGTAATCGTAAATGTCTTCGAACAAAGGATCAAATTCATTGACCGCATCAATGCTGTAAGACTGACGTCCAGACTCGGCACGGCCCGAACGACCAACGGGTGGTTTGAGTGGCAAGTTGGGATCAGTGTTGCGCTCTAATAAATAAAATTCCAGTTCTGGCGCGACTACTGGACGCCAGCCTTTGGCTTCATACAAAGACAAAATATTGTGCAACACCGAACGCGGTGCGTAATCAACCAATTCGTTATCAAAGGTAAAGCAATCATGAATCACTTCAGCGGTTGGATCAGTTGCCCAAGGAACAATCCGCACAGTTGAGGCGTCAGGTTTGAGAATCATGTCGTGATCGCGATGATCGATGACCTCATAAAAATCATCGTCCTCGGGATATTCGCCGGTGACGGTCATACCTAAAACGATTTCAGGTAAACGCATACCGCGTTCTTCGCGGAATTTGGCTCGTGGCAAAATTTTGCCGCGCGGTGAACCAGTCATATCGGGGACTAAACATTCAATTTCGGTGACGCCTTTTTGGTTCAACCATTGTTCCATTTCGTTGAAATTAATGTTTTCTCGTTGTTGTCTGGAGATATCTTCTTTCATAGTAAGCCTCATTAAAGTGTGTTGCTGTGCAACAGTGTGAGCCTAAAACTAGAGTTAGAGATTTAGGCAAAATATCGGTCATCATAGACAGATTTATATGGTATTGCGTGGTGTCACGTTGAGCTACGTTGAATCAGCTGAATCTTGCGAGAGTTGCCGGTCAGGCTATCGTCGCGTGCGCCAGTAGTACCTCAATTGGTGGTGAGAGACACTAACCTTCCGGTTGTGATTGCCAGATGTGTTCGCGACAGGCTGCGCCAAAGGCGTGGAAGAGGGCTTGATACTCAGGATAATGAGTGACCTGCCATTCAGGATGCCATTGCACTGCCAGTGCAAAAGGAGAGGCGCTGACACTGATGGCCTCAATCAAACCATCCGGTGCCGTGGCCTCGACGCGCAATCCCTTACCCAGTCGTTGTATGCCTTGACCATGTAAAGAGTTGACGGTCAAGGTTTTAGTTTGATCATAAATTTTTGCCAACAGACCACCTTCGATGACTGAAACAGTGTGAGCAAAAGCGTATTGCTTTTCTTTAGGTGCCGCTGGATCGTCGCGGTGGTCCATTTTTCCGTTGATCTGGTGTACCGCTTGGTACAGCGTACCGCCCATCGCAACATTGAGTTCTTGTAAACCTCGACAGACACCAAAGATCGGTAGTTGCGTCGCCAGTGCGTGGGCGATTACGGAAAAACTGCGCGCATCGCGACGTTCGTCCATTAGCATATCGGACGAATCCAGCGGTGCATCGTAGCGCCAATTGGCGACATTGGAAGGTGAACCGGTGAGGAATAAACCGTCTAAACCATCGAGCAAATCTTTGGCTTCAAAGGCATCCGAAAAATCGGCTGGCAAAATAATGGGAATGACATTTGCCACACGAACTAGTGCCGCGAGATATTTGTCCTGAACCGCGTGATGATCGTGTTGTCCGATAGTTTTGATGCAACTGACAACCCCAACGCGAGGGATTTTTGATGGTATTTTATTTGTCATACATAACCTTTAACAGGTGTCGTACGGTCTCTTTAATTAGATGCGAATTATACCGCCCCGGTGTTTGTTCGTCTACTGAGACAGGGTGTAACCCTTTAGCCAGAGCTTGATAAGGAATCAGTTTAAGGCGTCACTTGAATGGAAATAATTCTTCTTTGAATTATTGAATTGGCCAGTTTTGTAGAAGCTGTTTAACACCTTCAGTCGGTGCATTCCAATCATCGGCAGTGGTTTGGCGAAATAGTTGTGCGCTGGGATACCACGCACAGGTTTGTGCGTGATCGCCATCATTTTGCCAACGCCAATCGGCGTGACGGTGCAACAATATCAAAACGGGAATACCCAAGGCGCCGGCAAGATGCGCAACGACGGTATCGACAGTCACGATTAGGTCTAAATTCATCATCAATCCTGCGGTATCGGCCAAGTCGTCAAAAGGTGCGTAGTTCAAAATTTCAGGATGGCGTGGGAGAAAGGATTCATCCTCGGAGTTTTTATCGTGACACAAACTGACGAATTGAGTATTGGGTGTGGCTAATAGATTTTCTAAGGCTGCGGGTGTTAAGCGTTTTTTGTGGGGCACTGATAAACCACGCCACATCAGTCCGATTTTGAGTACTTTTTTGGGTAAGAGGTCTTGCCATTTTTTACGCAAAATGTAATCGCATTGCAGATAAGAAGTGTGTGCTGGAAGATTGTTTTGATCGGTATTAAACGCGAGAGGCAGGCTCAGCAAAGGGACCTGATAGTCGAAGTCGGTCGCATCTTTATATGAGGTGACCAGATCAATCGGTAGCGCACTGGAAATTAACAAGCGGCGCAAAGTGTGCGGCGTATAAAAAATGACGCGTCCGCCTCTTTGTACTAATAAAGGTAGGTAACGCACAAATTGCACGCAGTCGCCCAAACCTTGTTCGGCATACACAAAAATAGTTTTGTTTTCAAGTGATTGATAACCCGTCCATTGCGGTTCTTTGAAATCAGTGGGTTGGGGATGATGGGTTTCACCGGCCCAACGATTTTCATAAAAATACCAACCTAAGGCGTAACGACGGATCGATAAATAGGCAAAGCCCAGATTTTTTTTGGCGTTGATGTGATGCGCATCGTGTGCGAGGGCCTCTAAATTGCAACGCAAAGATTGATCGTAATCACCCAATTCAAAATAACAAAAACCAATTTGCGCCCAAATTTCAGCGGGTTTGATATTTAACTTGAGGCAATTTTGTAGCTGTTGAAGTGCTTCTTGATACCGACCCAATTGGGTTAAACAGACGCCCAGGTTGAATAGGGCAGCGTAACTGGAGTCCTTTTTTACCGCAAGTTTGAGGTGCGCGTATGCGGCATCAAAAGATTTGATAGCGATCAGTGCATTGCCCAAATTTATGCGGATACTAATTTTGTCGGGATCAAGTTTGACGGCGTGTTGTAGCAGTCGAACCGCCTCGTCAAACTGTTGACGTTGACCGTATAACACACCTAACATTTCCGCCGCTTGCGCGCTTTGCGGATTCGCGCTGAGCCAGTTGATGTACAACGTTTGCGCTTGATCTAAAAGGCCGTCGCGATGCGCGTTCATGGCGCGTGTTAATTGATCGGTGTCGGTTGGATTGAGTAAAGATGAGGAGGTCATGGTCCGAATTTTACGCGGTGACATTTGACTCAATTATGTGAGCACAATAATCCTTTGGTAGAATGCGCCATCAGATTGTTAAATCAGTTAGATAAATAGATTTTTGAATTTCAGAATTATTGGTTACAGGTCTGTTAGAATTCATCGGTTCGTCACTACTTGGAGAAAATATGTCGGATATAGAACAACGTGTTAAAAAAATTGTTGCTGAGCAGTTAGGAGTTGCAGAAGCTGAAGTTAAAAATGAATCTTCATTTGTGAATGATTTGGGTGCTGATTCCTTAGATACCGTTGAATTGGTCATGGCGCTTGAAGACGAATTTGAAATTGAAATTCCAGATGAAGAAGCTGAAAAAATTACGACTGTCCAACAAGCAATTGATTACGCTAAAGGTCATATTAAGGCCTAAGTTAATGGTGTAATCGTCGTGTCGTTTGATTGTGCCCTTGCCCCGCTTTCGCGGGGCAAATTTTTTAAGAATTCTCAATGTGTTCTTGTTTCGTTGGCACAAATTCTTTGGAGTTATTTGAAAAGGGCAGTCAATAAATAAATTATTGAGCGAAAGAGAGGCTATCGTGAGTCGTCGTATCGTAGTGACAGGATTAGGATTGGTAACCCCGGTAGGGAATACCGTGAACAGTACATGGGAAGCTTTGCTTGCCGGACGATCAGGAATCGGCCCCATTACTCGGTTTGATGCCTCAAGTTTGTCGACGCGCTTCGCGGGCGAGGTCAAAGATTTTGCGATTGATTCATACATTCCGGCTAAAGAGGCACGGCATATGGATACGTTTATTCACTATGGTTTAGCCGCTGGAATGCAGGCGGTGACTGATAGTGGATTGGATTTTGCAGTGGAGGATTTAACACGAATCGGCGTCTTAGTCGGTTCTGGAATTGGTGGTTTGAATTTAATTGAAAGCTCTCACGCTGAAGTTTTGATTAAAGGTGTGCGTCGTTTGTCGCCGTTTTTTGTTCCCGCAACGATCATTAATATGATCTCGGGTCATTTGTCGATCAAATACGGTTTACAAGGACCAAATTTATCGATAGTGACGGCCTGTACAACGGGTTTGCACTCAATTGGTCAAGCCGCGCGGATGATTGCCTATGGCGATGCTGATGTGATGGTGGCCGGTGGCGCTGAAGCGACAGTCTCGCTATTAGGTGTTGGTGGATTTGCCGCCGCGCGTGCTTTGTCGGCGCGTAACGACGATCCCCAAACGGCCTCGCGCCCATGGGACAAAGATCGTGATGGTTTTGTTTTGGGTGAAGGTGCTGGCGTAATGGTGTTAGAAGAGTATGAACACGCCAAAGCCCGTGGTGCCAAAATTTATGCCGAACTCAATGGCTTTGGCATGAGCGCGGATGCACATCACATGACGGCGCCGATGGAAAACGGCGATGGCGCCATGCGCTGTATGCACGCGGCTTTAAAAGACGCAAAATTAAATCCAGATCAAATTGGTTACATCAACGCGCATGGCACCTCAACGCCATTGGGTGATATGGCGGAAACGACGGCGATCAAACGTGCTTTGGGTGATCACGCGTATAAAGCGGTGGTGAACTCAACCAAATCAATGACCGGTCATTTGTTGGGTGGCGCCGGAGGCATCGAATCGGTGATTACGGTTCTGGCTTTACATCATCAAATTTCACCACCGACGATTAATATTTTTAATCAAGACCCGGCGTGTGATTTGGACTACTGTGCTAATCAAGCGCGTCCTTTGTCGGTTCAATATGCCTTGAAAAACTCGTTTGGTTTTGGAGGTACTAATGGATCTTTGGTGTTTGGGAGGATTTAATATCTGACCTTGATTGAACGCTTAAATTGTTCAATGTCATGCGTGATCAAACAGTTCAATTTACTTTAAGCAACATGGGTAACATCGCTATCGTGCTGTTCTTAATGGTCTTGATCGCGCCTTTGAGCATTGTTTTTTTAAGTTGGCCCATGGAATGCTTAGGATTTTGGTGTGTTGCACTAATGCGTTATTTACCGCGCAATCTGACAAATTTCGTGACGCAAAATTCAGCTTATGTGGGGCTTGATCACGTGGTTCATGCGAACATTTTTTTTGTTTTATTAAGAACGGAAAAGAGTTTTCGTTTGTTATGGCGTTTTATGGTCAGCGAACCGCAATTTCATCGCCTGCTACTTCATAGTTTGAATACGCAATGGATTGATGAAAAAGCGGGTTTCAAGCGTTATTAAATTTTAATCGTTTTACATTTTCCTCACGGTTTGGCTTTATCTGAAGTTAAAAATAGTTATTTAATAATTTTTTAAAGAGTAAAAAATGAAAAAAGTTATTCAATTAGGTGTATCTGTGTGTGTGTGTTTGAGTATGAGTATCGGTATTGGTATCGGACTCTCGAATCTGTATGCGCAAAACCTGCCTGATTTCACGAGTCTGGTTGATAAGTACAGCAGTGCGGTGGTGAATATCAGCACCTCAGAAAAAGCCAAGCCAGTGGCAAAAAATGCGCAACCATTTGAAAATGGTGATTTAGAAGATTTATTACGACGCTTTGGCTTTCCGGTTCCGCCACGCCAGCAGCAAGCACCGCCGCCTGAACCGCAAGAAGACGGTGGTAGTTCGGTTCCGCGAGGCGTTGGTTCCGGATTTGTGTTTTCGGCGGATGGTTATTTAATTACCAATGCACATGTGATTGAGGGCGCGGATCAAATTTTGGTGACCTTGTCAGATAAGCGGGAGTTAAAAGCCAAAGTCATTGGCACTGATGAGCGTAGTGATGTTGCCTTATTAAAGGTCGATGCGAAAAACTTACCGGTCATTCCTTTTGGGGATTCAAGCAAAATTCGCGTGGGTGAGTGGGTGATTGCAATTGGTTCTCCGTTTGGCTTAGAGAATACGGTGACCGCAGGAATTATTTCAACCAAAGCGCGTGATACCGGAGATAACGTACCCTTGATTCAAACTGATGTGGCGGTCAACCCGGGCAATTCTGGCGGGCCATTGATCAATTTACGCGGCGAAGTGATTGGCGTCAACTCACAAATTTATAGCCGCACTGGCGCGTATGTGGGGATTTCTTTTGCGATTCCAATTAACGAAGTGCACCGGATTGTTGAGCAATTAAAAGCGAACGGTAAAGTGATTCGAGGTTATATCGGGGTGAGTTTGGGAATGGTGACCAAAGAAGTGGCGGACTCTTTAGGACTAAGCAGCGCTTCGGGTGCAGTAGTGCTGAAGGTGGAACCTAAAACACCTGCCGAGAAAGCAGGTATTAAAGTTGGCGATATTATTTTGAACATTAACGGCACTAAAGTGGACAACCCTGGGGATGTGCGACGTTTGGTAGGTGAAGTTTTACCAGATAAGACTTTGAACGCTAAAGTATGGCGTAAAGGTAAAACAGTTGATGTCTTGATTACGGTGGCAGAGTTTCCAAATAAATCAGATAAAGCGGATAAAAACGATACGCCTGCCACGCCTAAAGCTATTGGTAATTGGTTAGGGGTGGAAGTTGATGATTTGTCAGTGGCACAAAAACGTGATTGGAAAATTGATCACGGTGTTGTTGTTAAGCGAGTGACGGCGCCAGCGAATCTACAAATTAAAGTGGGCGATGTTATTTTGTCTTTGGGACAAGATGAAGTGCTTGATGCGAAACACTTTGCAGAATTGGTAGCCAAGCTAGATCCAAAACGTTTACTGCCATTATTGGTTTTGCGTGATGGTAACGCGCAGTATTTGGTGGTGCGTCCAAAGGAAAAAAATGCGAACAAAAGCGCTGAGTAAAACGAATTGAGAACCAAAGAGTGAAGAGATTTCAGATGATTGAGTCTTGTGTCACTTGAACAAGAATTTATTTTTACATGAAGACCTTTATGTCTATTGTTGTTCATAACATTGTTGTTCATAAATATGGCGGTACTTCGATGGGAAGCGCAGAGCGGATCAAAAATGTCGCCTTGCGTATCGCAAAATGGCATGACGCAGGTTATCAAATGGTGGTGGTTCCTTCGGCAATGTCAGGCGAAACCAACCGTTTGATTGCTTTGGCCAAAGAGGTGAGCGGCGACGTGCCTGATCCGCGTGAGTTGGATGCGATTTGTGCAACTGGCGAGCAAGTGTCAATTGCTTTGTTGGCGATGGCGCTGAAGTCTTTAGGAAAAGATGCAATTTCGTTTTGCGGTTGGCAAGTGCCGATTCGCACCGATTCTGCTCATAACAAAGCGCGGATTTCTTCGATTGAAGACGCCAATATTCGGGCGTGCTTAGAACAAGGTCAAATTGTGATTGTTGCGGGATTTCAAGGTGTTGATGAACGCAATTCGATTACGACTTTGGGACGCGGCGGTTCGGATACCTCGGCAGTTGCGGTTGCTGCGGCCTTAAAAGCAAAAGAGTGTTTGATTTATACTGACGTTGATGGGGTCTATACGACTGATCCACGAGTGGTTGATGATGCGCGTAAGTTGTCGACAGTAACCTTTGAGGAAATGCTGGAAATGGCGTCTTTGGGTTCTAAAGTTTTGCAAATTCGTTCGGTTGAATTTGCGGGCAATTATCAAGTGCCAACGCGCGTGTTGTCGTCATTTACGCCGCCAGATATTGCGCTTGAAATCGAAGCACAATCAGGAACTTTAATCTCTCTGGAGGATGATAAAAAAATGGAACAAGCTATGATTTCGGGCATTGCGTTTAATCGCGATGAAGCCAAAATTACTGTGTTAGGTGTTAAAGATCGTCCAGGTATCGCGTACCAAATTTTGGGGCCAGTTGCGGCAGCTAACATTGAAGTCGATATGATTATTCAAAATCAGTCTAAAAACGGTGAAACAGATTTTACGTTTACCGTATCGCGGGCTGATTATGAAAAAGCAACGAAGGTATTAAAAGATTTAAACAGCCAAGGACTTGAATATGCGTCTCTGGCTGGAGATGCTAAAGTATCAAAAATTTCTGTTGTCGGTGTTGGAATGCGCAGCCATGTGGGCATTGCGGCCAAAATGTTTGAAATTTTGGCAGCGGACAACATTAACATTCAGATGATTTCAACTTCGGAAATAAAAATTTCCGTACTCATCGACGAACGCTACATGGAACTTGCGGTACGTTCGTTGCACAAAGGTTTTCAACTTGATAAGGAGCCATCATGATAGGTCGTTATATTTCTCGTTTTACATTACTGCTTAGTGTTGCCATGTTAAGCAGTGTTTCGGTGGCGCAGGCCGCCGCATTTGACGGCGCAAGCACTTTAACGCAAACGCAACTTGATTCATTGGGTAAAGATTTAGGCGCAACTTTGTCGCATAAATCCAATGGCCCTGCGTACGCTTTGGGTTTGACGGGTTTTGAAGTTGGTGCCAGTGCTGGCGTGGCGACTTTAGTCAATTCTGCGATTTACGACAAAGCTAATCCAAGCAGTAAATCGACCAGTGATGCGGTGATCTTGACCAGTCTTTATGCAGTAAAAGGTTTACCGTTCGGCTTTGATGTCGGTGCGAGTTTACGTAATTCGGGCGGTTATGGTGTTTATGGTGTTGACGCGCGGTATTCGATTTTGGGTGGCGGTATATTGCTCCCAAGCGTGGTAGCGCGTATTGCACACATGAGATCGACCGATAGTAATAAATTAGGTTTTTCAGCGAATTCAGCGGATATTTCTGTATCCAAAGGTTTCTTATTTGTAGTGCCTTATGCGGGTGTCGGTACGGTGGCCAGTGATGTCAGCACCAGTTTATTAAAATCAAATAATACTCAGTCACGTGTTTTTGCTGGAATTAATGCGAACTTTCTATTGATGTCCTTGGGTTATGAGTATGACAAAACAGGCGATGTCGCTTCTCATGGATTGAAATTGTCGCTCAAGTGGTAAAGCTTGTCGCGGTATTCAAACCATGTAATATGATTTTTGCTGTGGTATCTATATTTAAGTAAGACCTACTTCCCCTTGTTTAAAGTTATTTTCGGTCTAAGTAATTTTTAGTGAGTTTTTTGTGTTTAAGTTGTATTTATTTAGGAGTATTTATATGAAAGTTAAGTCCTTAGTTATTGTTTTCTTTTCCTTGTTATTCGCAGTAGCCTGTTCATCGCCGCCTAAAGTCGCTGATACAAAAACAGACTCGACTACTCCAGATACGGCTAAAGCAACGACTGCTCAAGATGCTGCACCAGCTGCGGCTACTCCAGCCGCGACTACCCCAGATACTGCTAAAGCAACGACTGCTCAAGATGCTGCACCGGCTGCGGCTAACAACGCAGGTAGTGCGGCCTCCAGTGTTGCTAATACAGGCCCAATAGTGACAAGTGAATCAGTAGCTGTTGCAGGCAAGATGATTCTCTTTGCTTTTGACAGTTTTTCAATTGATCAACAAAACTTCGCGATTTTGACCTCACATGCTGAATTTATTAAAGCCAAGGCACCTAAAAAAGTGCTTGTTGAAGGCAACACCGATGAGCGCGGTAGTCGTGAATACAATTTGGCCTTAGGTGAACGTCGTGCAATTGCCGTTAAAAAAGCATTAGAAGGCTTGGGCGTAAACGGTAAAATTTTGGAAACGGTATCTTTCGGAGCTGAAAAACCAATTAAAAATGGTCAAGGTGAAGATGTGTGGCAACAAAATCGTCGTGTCGAATTGAACTATGGAAAATAAGCAATAGCTAATTGTTGATGTTTTTTTAAAAGCCGTGTCTTTGACATGGCTTTTTTATTGAAGCCATTGCATCAATATGATTTTTATATCAAGGGGTGATGGATGAATTTTTCTTACCTAGTGCGTTGGACGGCGATTATGCTTTTGTGTTTTTCCAGCATGAGCGTACGCGCTTTTTTTAATGATGATGAAGCTCGCTTAAGCATTAAAAATTTAAACACTGATTTGCAAAATTATCAAGCCACACAGGCGCAGCGAATTCAAGCTCTGACCGACAAAATAGAACAACTTAAAACCGTTCAGCAAAAACAGTACATTGATGTTGCGACCAAAAATGATGCTAGTGTTGAAATACAACGCAAGTTAGTCGGTGATCTTGAGCACTTAGAAAAAAAAACTGATGATCAAAATAGCGCCATAAAAACAATTGTTAGTGAGTTTCAAACGGAGCTGAAATCCTTGCAACAAAAAATTCAAGACCCCGTACAAAGCTTTGAAGTAGAAGGGGGCATCGTTAAGTCAACGGTAGAAGAAATTAAGTTATATCGTTTTGGTGTCGAACAATTCAACGCGAGTGAATTTGGTTTGGCCGCTAACGCTTTAAAAACATTCACAGCCCTGTACCCTGAATCTATGTTGTTACCCAACGCCTATTATTGGTTAGGTAGCAGTTATTATGCTTTGGGAGATTGTAAAAACAGCATTCGGATGCAGTCGATAGTGTTTGAACGATTTCCTGTCACAGGCAAATCAGCGGACGCTTTGCTTAATCGCGCTACCTGCCATCAAGAGCTCAACGAGTTAGTGAATGCGAAACACACTTTGAATCTGTTGATTGAAAAATACCCCAATGCCAATGCTGCGGTGACTGCCAAGCAGCGTTTAAAGAGCCTTTAAACCTCATTTAATTTAATTACGCTATGCCTACAGAAAAAATACGAAACAGTCGCAAACAAGAACTTCGTGATGCCGCATTGGAGTATCACGAGTTTCCAACGCCGGGAAAGTTAGCGATTACGGCAACCAAGCAGTTATCAAATCAAAGAGATTTGGCTTTGGCGTATTCGCCTGGTGTCGCGGCCGCGTGTGAGGAAATAGTGCTTGATCCGTTCAATGCTTATCGTTATACCGCGCGTGGTAATTTAGTGGGAGTGATCACCAATGGCACTGCGGTATTGGGTTTGGGTGCGATTGGGCCTTTGGCCGCGAAACCTGTGATGGAAGGCAAAGCCGTTTTATTTAAAAAATTTGCCGGTATTGATGTTTTTGATCTAGAGCTAAATGAATTGGACCCCGACAAGTTGTGCGACATTATTGCGTCTTTAGAACCAACTTTTGGCGCAATCAATCTCGAAGACATTAAAGCGCCAGAATGTTTTTATATTGAGCGTAAATTACGCAGCATGATGAAAATTCCGGTCTTTCATGACGATCAACATGGTACGGCAATTATTGTTTCTGCCGCGATATTGAATGGTTTGAAAGTCGTTAAGAAAGACATCAAGACGAGTAAGTTAGTCGTGAGTGGTGCTGGTGCAGCAGCTCTAGCTTGTTTAGATTTGTTAGTTGATTTGGGCTTTCCGATCAAAAATATTTACGTCACCGATATCGTGGGTGTGGTGTACGAAGGTCGCACAGAGTTGATGGATGATGAAAAAATTCGTTATGCGCAAAAAACTGATGCGCGTCATTTATCAGACCTGATTGAAGGCGCAGATATTTTTTTAGGCTTATCTGCTGCGGGTGTTTTAAAACCAGAGATGGTGAAAAAAATGGCGGCACGTCCTTTAATTTTTGCTTTGGCGAATCCGACGCCAGAAATTTTGCCTGAAGAAGTGAAATCAGTACGTGATGACGCCGTAATCGCCACTGGCCGCACAGATTACCCAAATCAGGTTAACAATGTATTGTGTTTTCCTTTCATTTTTAGAGGGGCCTTGGATTCTGGCGCAACAACGATTACGCGCGCGATGGAAATGGCAGCGGTTCATGCGATTGCTGATTTGGCGCAAGCGGAACAATCGGAAGTGGTGACCTCGGCTTACGGAATTGCCAATTTATCCTTCGGTCCAGAATATTTAATTCCCAAACCGTTTGACCCGCGTTTGATGGGGCGTATCGCGCCAGCAGTTGCGCAAGCCGCCATTGACTCAGGGGTTGCACAACGGCCGATTAAAGATTTTGATGCTTATCGCGCGCGTTTAGAACAAATGGTGTATCACAGTGGCACGTTTATGAAACCCATTTTCCAAATGGCTAAACGTGCAGCTGCTAAGCGAATCGTATTTGCAGAAGGCGAAGATGAGCGCGTGCTGCGCGCCGCACAAATTTTGGTCGACGAACAAATCGCTCGTCCGATTTTGATTGGGCGTCCAAACGTTATTGAACAACGAATTGCGCGCTATGGTTTACGGATTCGTTTGGGACAGGATATTGAAAACATCAACCCCGAATTTGATGAGCGTTATAGGGACTATGTGCAGTGCTATTTTGAATTGACCAAGCGCAAAGGCGTGACTTTGCAATACGCCAAAATTGAAATGCGTCGTCGCCTGACTTTAATCGGCGTGATGATGGTACACAAAGGCGATGCGGATGGATTGATTTGCGGCACTTACGGTAAAACCGAAAGCCATTTGTCATATATCGAAGAGGTGATTGGTAAGCGTAAAAACGTATGCACGTTTGCGGCCATGAATATCTTGATATTAGAAAATCGCAATCTGGCGATTGTGGATACACACATCAATGTCAATCCAAGTGCGGAGCAAATTGCGGAGATGACTATGATGGCAGCACATGAGATGAGACGCTTGGGAATTAAACCGCGCGTGGCCTTGTTATCACACTCCAATTTTGGCTCGTCAAATTCTGAGTCCGCGTTAAAAATGCGCAGGGCCCTGGAATTGATTAAAGCGAACAATCCAAGTTTTGAAGTCGATGGTGAAATGCATGGCGATTGCGCGCTGGACAAATCTTTACGCCAAGCGATGATGTCTGATTCTCCTCTCAAAGATGATGCCAATTTATTGGTATTGCCCAACATCGATGCGGCGAATATTTCGTATAACTTATTGAAAACAGCGGCGGGGCGCAATGTAGCAGTTGGACCAATTTTGTTGGGTTGCGCTAAATCAGTACATATTTTGACGCCATCGGCAACAGTGCGCCGAATTGTGAATATGGCAACTTTGTGTGTGGTGGACGCCGCCAGCGAACGTTGATGAGCAATGAGCAATGAGCGAACACGAACAAGCCTATTTTTAGCTAAGCCTATCCCGTCCAAGTGCATAAAGCCCATTCTTCGGCTACAATCAGCACCCTTCCTACACTCGGTTAAGTATTCATAATAAAAATTCTTAATGCTAAATTTTTTAGCATTAAGAATGATTGTGCTTAATTGAATATTGTTTGGCATGTTTATTTTGTCTTTCAGTATTGAATTACCGAGGTAGGCCACCCAAAGCTTTGGATTCTTCCCAAGCTTTACTTAGTCCATAAGGAGTTTTATGCGTCATTACGAAATAGTGCTTTTGGTTCATCCAGACCAAAGCGATCAAGTGCCAGCAATGCTAGAGCGTTATCAAGCGATGGCTACGGCCAAAGGCGGTAAAGTTCATCGTGTTGAGGATTGGGGTCGTCGCCAATTGGCTTACCTCATCAATAAAGTTTCTAAAGCCCACTACGCTTGTCTGAACATTGAGTGTGATTTTGAAACATTGAATGAAATCGAAACGTCGTTCCGTTTTAATGATGCGGTATTGCGTCATTTGACGGTTAAAACGAAGAAAGCAGAAACCGCACCGTCATCAGTTCTGCGTCCACGTGAAGAAAAACCCGCGCGGACAGAGGCGTAATTATTGATTTAAGATTTTTCTTTCTGATTTCAATACGGTCGTTTTTTTGATGCGTTTTTTTGATGAATACATTGGCCCTGTCGGCACAAATCAAAGAGCGACAAGCAGTGCGGTATACCCCAGCGGGGGTTCCGGTTTTAACTTTAACTTTGCTGCATAGTGGCGAGTTGCTTGAGATAAAACAAACTGTCGTATTTGAAATAATGGCAATGATTTTTGGTGACGCGGCTTTGTTGGCGCAAGGACTACAAGCTCATGTTGAGTATGTGTTCCATGGTTTTTTAGTGCCAAAGCGTAAAGGTGGTGTTCAGCTGCTGTTGCACATCATGTCATGGGAAGAGGCCTCTTAGATTACAACAGCAATCAGTATTTATTTTTAGTTAGGATTTGATATGGCATTCGCAAAACGAAACGAGGCAATCCGTCAACGGCGCCTCTTGATACAAAAACAGCAACAAAATCAATTGTTCAAACGTAAAAAATATTGTCGTTTTACGGTGAATAATGTGGTCGAAATCGATTACAAGGATGTCGATGTTTTAAAAGGGTGTATTCAAGAAAATGGCAAAATAACGCCGTCACGTTTAACTGGCACAAAAGCCAGTTATCAGCGTCAATTGAATACCGCAATTAAGCGCGCGCGTTTTTTAGCTTTGTTGCCATACACTGATTTACACAACGTTTGAACTTTGGGAGATCACAATGCAAATTATTCTGTTAGATAAAGTGGTTAACCTGGGCAACCTGGGTGATTTGGTTAAAGTTAAAGATGGCTTTGCACGCAATTTTTTGATTCCACAAAAAAAAGCACGTCGGGCAACTGAAGCCGCCATTGCCGCATTTCAAACACAACGCGCTGAATTAGAGCGCGCTGCGCAAGAAAAACTCGAGGCGGCTCAAAAACAAGCCGTATTGTTTGAGAATTTTGAATTAACAATGGCTCAAAAAGCGGGCGTGGATGGTCGTTTGTTCGGTTCAGTGACTCAGTTAGATATCATGAGCGCATTACAAAAACGTGGTTATCAAATTGAGCGTGGTCAAATTCGTATGCCTGAAGGTCATTTGAAAATTGTGGGTATTCACACGATTCAATTGATATTACATACCGATGTGACATGCGATATTAAAATTTCGGTGGTGTCAGAATAAGTTAGTTTAGTCATAGATGTTAAAAACGGGCACTTGGTGCCCGTTTTTTTTCGATAAAAAATTGCTCGATGGCGTGATGCCCTTATTTTCACAGGCATCTAATGACCTGACAAGCTTGTGCTATTAAACCTTCAATCGCACTCTCCAAATTCTTATGAGCGATCCTCAACTTGATTCCCTACGAATTCCTCCGCATTCTGTTGAAGCCGAACAGGCGGTATTAGGCGGCTTATTGATCGATAATGCCGCATGGGATCGGGTCGCTGATTATTTAACTGAAAGCGATTTTTATCGTTACGATCATCGATTGATTTACCAACATATCGGACGTTTGATCGGCGCTAATCGTCCCGCCGATGTGATTACGGTATTTGAATCCTTAGAGAAAATCAAGCAGACCGATGATGTTGGTGGTCTTGAGTACATCAACAATTTAGCACAGAACACGCCGTCGGCAGCGAACATTCGGCGCTATGCAGAGATTGTGCATGAGCGCGGTCTATTACGCAAACTGGTACAGGTCAGTGATGAAATCTCAAGCGATGCATTCACGCCAGCGGGCCGTGATGCACAACAAATTTTAGATTCAGCTGAAGCCAAAATTCTGGGAATTTCGGAAGAGGGCGCGCGTGGTCAGCAAGGTTTTATTAGTGTCCAGCCTTTGCTGGCAAAAGTGGTTGAACGCGTTGAGCAGTTATACGGTCGTCAAGATCAAAGTGAGATCACGGGGTTATCGACCAGTTTTATTGAATTAGATCGCATGACCACGGGTTTACAAAATGGTGATTTGGTGATTGTTGCGGGGCGTCCATCAATGGGGAAAACCGCATTCGCGATGAATATTGCCGAACACGCGGCGATCGAACAGGGTTTGCCTGTTGCCGTGTTCTCGATGGAGATGTCGGGTGTGCAATTGGTGACGCGGATGTTGGGTACTGTGGGGCGCCTTGATCAACAAAGAATGCGGACTGGACGTTTGACTGATGATGATTGGTCGCGTTTGACGCAAGCGATGGAAAAAGTCAATAAGGCGCAAATTTATGTCGATGAAACGCCCGCTTTGAATTCGATTGAATTACGCTCGCGCGCGCGCCGCTTATCACGTGAGTGCGGGCGTTTGGGTTTGATTGTGATTGACTATTTGCAATTGATGTCAGCGATTGATCGAGGTGAAAACCGCGCGACTGAGATTTCTGAAATCTCACGTAACTTGAAAGCGCTTGCAAAGGAGTTAGATTGTCCAGTTGTTGCCTTATCGCAGTTGAATCGAAGTTTAGAGTCTCGTCCGAATAAGCGTCCGATCATGTCCGATTTGCGTGAGTCTGGCGCGATTGAGCAAGATGCCGACTTGATTATTTTTATTTATCGCGATGAGGTGTACAACAAAGATACTGAAGCCAAAGGAGTTGCCGAGATCATCGTCGGTAAACAGCGTAACGGTCCAATTGGTGATGTGCGCCTGACTTTTTTAGGTCAGTTCACCAAATTTGAAAACTATATTTCAGGCGAACGCAACGATCATTAAAATCACTCGCTATTCATTGTTGCTAACTGCTCTGCTTGGTGCTCGGCGGTCAGTGTTCGGCTCAATTCAAATAAGTCGCCGTCCATAATCGCTTCGATTTTATACAGCGTCAAATTAATGCGATGGTCGGTGATACGTCCTTGTGGAAAGTTATAGGTGCGAATTCGCTCACTGCGATCACCGCTGCCAACTAATGATTTTCGTGTCGCCGATTGTGCGGCTTGTTGCTTGCGCAATTTCTCGTCTTTTAAGCGGGCGGCCAAGACACGTAGGGCTTGGGCGCGATTTTTATGTTGCGATCGATCGTCCTGACACTCCACCACCAAACCCGTTGGCAAGTGAATAATTCGTACTGCTGAATCGGTTTTATTAATATGTTGACCACCCGCGCCAGAGGCACGAAAGGTGTCAATTCGTAAATCTGCTGGATTGATATCGATCTCGCCAATTTCATCGGCTTCAGGCAATACCGCGACCGTGCAGGCGGAGGTATGAATACGACCTTGGGCCTCGGTTTCAGGAACGCGTTGAACGCGGTGTGCGCCTGATTCAAACTTTAATTTTGAATAGGCACCTTGACCAATAATGCGATAGATGACTTCTTTATAGCCGCCCATTTCGCTGGGTGATTCTGAAATGATTTCAGCTTGCCAACGACACCGTTCAGCAAAACGCAAATACATCCGCAACAAACTACCCGCAAAGAGTGCCGATTCATCGCCACCGGTTCCAGCGCGAATTTCTAAATAAATATTGCGCTCGTCGTTGGGATCAGCGGGCAGTAGTAAATTTTGTAAATCGTGATTAATTTTTTCGATACGTATGCGCGCTGCATCGATTTCTTCTTGTGCGAAATCACGCATCGTGGGATCTTTTTGCAATTCTTGCGCGGTGAACAAATCGTTTTCACTGCGCAGATAGAGTGCAAAAAGTTCAACCAAAGGCGAGATTTCAGAATGTTCGCGCGTCAGTTTGCGATATTGATCCATATCGCGCGTCGCGGTCTCGCTTGCTAATAGGGTATTTAATTCCTGCAAGCGTTGCGAGAGTGCGGTGAGTTTGCTGACCATCGAAGGTTTCATTCAGGCAATTAAGAGTAAATTGAAAAGTAAAAAGCCTCTGGCGGAGCGCGCCAGAGGCTTATCATCAGTAATATGATCCGAGTGTATCAGATCGAGGTAAACGGATAAAAATTAATCCCCAGTTCGAATGATGTGCACACTACAGGGAGTTTCTTCAGTAATCCTTGCAATGTGATGCGCCGGTATTTTTAGGGAGGCATCAATCAAGAACAGATGAAAAAAATATTGAAATTATCCAATATGGATTCGGTGTTGACGAGGTGTTATGTGACAGATTTAATTTTTTGATCCCAAAAACGGTATTTCGCTGATGTAAGAGGGCGGGGGCCAGAGAATGTTTTTAACGAGGTTTGTAGTCGAGAGATTTTAGGTAAATCAAAGCGGCGCCATTCAAGAACTAGGCCAGAAGTACTACTGCCGCCGACTTGATAACCCAGTATTTGCATAACGCCATTGTTGACGCCTAAGACGTGTGGTTCGATCAGTCTTGAATGATCGTTGTAAACAAATTCAATCAGATTTTTGTTGGCAATCGCGTCGGTAATCAGTTGTTCCATTTGAGAGTCCCCTGTTCAATAAAATCTAGTCAATAGCGCTCAGCGAACGTGATCTAAACATGGCCGCGCGCGCAGTCTAGCAGAGTTCTTTGGCCATGTCTAAATCTGACTTTTAAGCATTCATAAGGAATAGATTTTTCGGAGAAACGCTCAAATTTACCAAGTCGTTACACATTGGTTTTCGAACAATATTTTTGACGGTGTAAAAAAAACGTATCTAACCTTAGTTATAATCATGCGAATTCGCACAAACGTTCCCCTGCGGAACAACCCCCACCGCGCTTGCCGATCGTGACACGGCATGGCGGTAGCGTGCCCAAAGCCACATCTCATGACCAGTCGTCGATCCCAACTCCAAGAAGACACCTACTTTCGGGTCTTGCGCATGCTGCAAGATAACCCCGACATGACCCAGCGCGAAATTGCCGAAAAACTGGGTGTTAGCACCAGCGGACTGAACTACTGCCTCAAGGCGCTCATCGACAAAGGCTGGGTCAAGGCGCACAACTTTAGCCAAAGCAAGAACAAGTTTGGCTATATCTATGTGCTCACGCCTCAGGGTTTGGCTGAAAAGGCTTTGCTTGCGGGTCGTTTTTTGATCCGAAAGATGACCGAGTACGAGCAGCTTCAAGCCGAAATTACTGTGCTTAAAGCTGAGATGAGCTGCCAGGGTGCCGACGGACAGAAAGTTCTAAACGCATGATCCAAGTCACCCCCGTTATCCTTTGCGGCGGCTCTGGCACACGCTTGTGGCCCCTGTCGCGCACGGGCTTTCCTAAGCAGTTTCTTTGCCTCACCGGCAACGAAAGCCTGTTTCAGCAAGCCGCGCAAAGGCTGGTCGCTTTGGGCAATGAGCAAATTCAAGTGGCAGCCCCGCTCATCGTCAGCGGTGAAGAGCATCGCTTTTTGGCTTCCGAGCAGCTGCGCGAAGCGGACATTGCCTTGGGCACTGCTTTGCTGGAGCCGACGGGCCGCAACACCGCCCCCGCCTTAACTCTATCGGCCTTAGCCGCCGTGCAAAACGGTCAAGAACCCTGTGCTGGTCGTCACCCCTGCCGATCAAACCATCGCCAAGCCAGCGGCATTCACCGTCGCCATGCGACAAGCCATTGCCCAGGCCGAGCAAGGCAACATCGTCATCTTGGGCGTCACCCCTGATAAACCCGAAACGGGCTACGGCTACATCCGCGCAGAAAAAAATCAGAGCTTGCCCCTGCACGCGAATACCGTGTGCAGGGGACTACAACATTTGCTGGTTACTGCGGATGATCATCAAGATTGCAGAGATGACTAAATGAGTTCATCAAAAAAGGTCTTCGGGCGCACGCTGGATTACCTTGGGTTGAAGTATCCGTGGTTGGGTGCCGTTTGGCGTAATCCCTTGGTGGCCACGGCGGTAGTGCTCAGTTACCTGTCGATTTTGGGCTACTTGGTACTGGTTGTGTATTTGAATCAAAACAACGATGGCTGGACCGAGGTGGTCAAGTCTTATTCGCCGTTGTTGTTTGATGTGTTAGTGATTTTTCTGGCCACCATGATTTTTTTGATAGTGCGTGCTTACTATTTGGAAGAGGGCACGCGCATTCAAGCGGGTGTGGTGCCAGCCCCGGAGTTTTTTCGGCTGTTGTGGGGTAAAAATTTACGGCTCGATTTAACGGATAAGGTGTTTGAGCGGCATCCATCCATTGCTGCTGTGCTGGATGCCTTGCCTATGGACCAGTCAGACTACTTTCTGGCGCATGCGGGGGCACTGGATATTCCCAAGCTTTGCTTGCGAGGTGTGAAAGTGACTGAGCAGGAGGTGGTGTTGACGTTGGGGGCCGGCTCGTTTCGGGAATTTTTCTTCACACACCATTTTGCTGATTTTGTGCTGTCGCGCTCCAGGTCTAAGGATGCGGGAGAGTGGGAGTCTTTGCGCAAGTTGTTAGAGCCAGGTTACAAGCGGGCGTATCGGTCATTTTTTGAGGGTGGTGCGACTCTGCCGACGCTGGATTTGACGCCCAATACGCTGGGTGTGACGGGGCTGGTATGTCTGGAGTTTGCGGATGAGCGTCTGTTTGTTTTGCAACAGCGTGGTTGGCACGAATCAGCTGCACGGGGGCAGTTGCAGTTGTCATATGCGGGCACCATCAATGCCTATCCTTGTTTGCTTGGACGGGATCAATCGGGTGCTACACCCATGAACCTAAAGGAACTGGCAGATGACGAGTTTCAGGATGAGGTGATGAGCAAACCGCTGGGACAGTGGTTAACAGGGCAGTTGGCCCACGGTTGGATCAGTCATGAACTGGCAGGAATTTGCTGTAACAGCCAATATTTGTTCCAGCCCGAATTGTTTGTATTGACAACCGTCCGCTTGAGCAGCAAGAAGTCTATGCAACAAGCACAGACAGGGTTTGGTCGCAAAACAGGATCGGGGCTGTGGGTGACGCCTGACTTGAAAGCGGTGTTGGATGAGGCCGCTGCTGGTATTGTTCCATTGCGACCTTTATGCAAGGTGGCCTTGGAAACGGTCTATGCGCAAGTTGTGAAATCGTGTTTACCGATACAACCAGAACCAGTACGGGACTACAAGCGAGTCAAAACGTTTGAGACAGATAGCAAGGTGCAGAAATGACCCGTATGAGCCGGAAGGCGGGAATCCCCCTTAAAAATCAGCATCATCGGCCCCGCCTATCTAGGCCTCTCCAACATCGTGTTGCTCTCCCAGCCCCGTAAGTCGTGGTCTTGGACGCCGTCCCTGGCTTACAAAGACTTCGCAAACACATGAATCTGAATCTTCAACCCATTACTCAAGCGCTTGCATGCCAACAAGCTTTGCGTTTGGCGGTCATATTTGGATCTTGTGCCGCAGGCTTGCAACGACCGGACAGCGATCTGGACATTGCCATCGACATGGGTCAAGTCATGACTGCGCAGCAACACATTGACGTGATCGCCGAATTGGCAAGGGTGACTGGGCGGCCTATTGATTTGATTGATCTGCGTAGAGTAGGTGAGCCCCTGCTCGGACAAATCTTGAAATACGGACGCCGAATTATCGGCAGCGATGTCGTGCACGCGCAATACATGACGCGGCACATCATGGATATGGAAGACTTTGTACCTTATCAAGAACGCATCCTGCATGAAAGAAGACAGGCATGGATAGGGTAGTCATTGACCAAAAACTCGAATCATTGCGCCGCTGCCTCAGTCGGATTCGAAGCAAAGAACCCCTGAGGCCCGAAACACTCGAAACCGACTTTGACGTGCAAGACATCATCGCTCTTAATTTGACACGTGCCGTTCAATTGGCCGTAGATATTGGCGCGCATATGGTTTCAAGCCAACAGCAAGCTAGCCCTGGCACGATGGGTGAAACTTTTGACCAACTCGCCCGGTTAGGCGTTATTTCTACCGACTTGGCGCTGCAACTCAAAAAGTCAGTAGGTTTTAGAAACGTGGCAGTACACAACTACAGCACCATCAATTGGGGGGTTGTGCGCAGCATCGTACAAGAACATTTGAAAGATTTTGATGAATACGCCAAAGCCATCGCGCGACATTTACAACCCCAACAACTCCGCCAGAGCTGATGCCCAGCTAAGACCTCAGCCGAGATAAACCATGTCACAGCGCAAAGCCGCTCCCAAACCCGCCCCCAAAGTGGCATTGATCACTGGCATCACCGGCCAAGACGGTTCATACCTCGCTGAATTCCTTTTGGAAAAAGGCTACATCGTGCACGGCATCAAACGCCGCGCCAGATCGTTTAACACCCAGCGCATTGACCATGTCTATCAAGACCCGCACATAGCGCACGCCAACCTCAAACTGCACTATGGCGACCTGAGTGATACCAGCAACTTGGTGCGCATCGTGCAAGAAACGCAGCCCGATGAAATTTACAACCTCGGCGCTATGAGCCATGTGGCCGTGTCTTTTGAATCGCCCGAATACACCGCAGACGTCGACGCCATCGGCACCCTGCGCTTGTTAGAGGCCATTCGCATCTTGGGCTTGGAAAAGAAAACTCGCTTCTACCAAGCCAGCACA
>JAVKLU010000083.1:0-102294 GCA_031538895.1 Burkholderiaceae bacterium
TCTATCAATTCATTTTTGCGGCGAATTGCTTTGTTGCGCAGTACGCGAAATCCTCACGTACTGTATGTACGCTCCGGTTTCTGTGTGCTGTGCGCCTCGCACTTCATCCGCACATTCTGTATTTATAGAAGTGCCCTTTATAAAACGCTGTCGGTTAAAACTGGAAACTGTTTTGAGTCACTAATTTGTTTCCTTCATAAACTTTGGCAACTAGGTGTTTAGGAATCGTGCCTTCAGGCAATGTCAGCTCCCCCATCACGCGTTGGTAACTTTGTATGTCCAGATTATAACTAGCCACGGTAGCGTCATCGGCCGAGGGATAGCTTAAAGTTTGCGTGTGACCGTTTCGCGTACCCACCACATCGAGCCGTATCCGTCCTTTAAAACTGTTGTTATTTTTATTGAAGTTGTGAAAGAGCAGAACTTGGTAACTCAATTTATTGTTGCTAAATTCGCCCGATATCCGACGAATCAAAATTTTATTATTCGAGTCTACTGGCAACAGTGTTTGTAAATGAGTTAAATCTTCTTTGAGACGCGCGTTTTCTGCTTCAACGTTTTTCAGCTGTGTTTTAAAACTTAATTGAGTCGAACGTTCGATCGAAAGTTCATTTTCATTCAATTGATTTTGAATGCGCAAGACTTCATATTTGGTGCTTAAGTCTTTATTAGTCTCGCGCAAGTGGATCAATTCATTACGCCATGAAATCGGTGTTGCACCGCTAAAGCCGGTACTCCAATCGTAAATCAAGGCGCCAAAAGTCAATAAAATAATCGTGAAAAAACCATAAATTGCCATCCGGATCGGCCACGACAAACGGCTGGTCACTCGCATTGAGGGCGCACTCACGGATAAACGTCGTAGCAGTAATCGAAATTTCATTCGTAATTAGAATCAGTTATAACCCCCTTATCAAAGGGTTAAACATACGGAAAGGCGCTGATTTTAATGCAAACGTAAAATCACCGGAAACGATGGATTAACGGACGACAAAAATGCTACACGATGCAAATATCAAGGTGATTGAGACCATTTTTAGCGGCATTTTTGACCATCATTATTGACACTTATTTTTACATTTTAGGTCGGCGTAAATGCCAATCGCTTGCTTTTTGATAGGCTTGACCCACCGCCAATAATTGCGCTTCGCTTAAATAATTTCCAATTAATTGCATTCCGATGGGTAAGTTCGCTTGATCAAAACCGCAAGGCACAGACAAGGCAGGCAAACCTGCCAAATTGACGGGTAAAGTGAAAATATCTGCCAAATAATCACTGGTTGGATCGGCGTCATGTGCGCCTATTTTCCACGCGCTCGTCGGACAAACTGGCGACACAATCACATCACATTGCACAAATGCGGCGCGATAACTTTGCGCGATCAAGCGACGCACTTTTTGCGCTTGTACGTAATACGCGTCGTAATAACCATGAGATAAGACATAGGTTCCCAACAAAATGCGACGTTGCACTTCCGCGCCAAATCCTTCACTGCGCGAATTGCGGTACAAGTCGTTCAAGGACTCATAAATTTGCGCGCGATGCCCGTAGCGCACACCATCAAAACGCGACAAATTAGAGCTCGCCTCGGCCGCCGCCACAATGTAATACGCAGCTACGGCCAAATCGGTATGAGGTAATTCAATATCAACACAAATGGCACCTTGTTTGACTAAATCGGCAATCGCCTGTTCGATCGCGACATTGACTTCGGCTTGAACTCCTGCGCCAAAGCAAGCACGCGGTATCCCAATGCGTAGGCCTTTAATCGAAGCATTGGGATTCACCAAACCATCATCCGCCTTGACCAATAAAGACGTCGAATCACGACTGTCATGCCCCATCATTGCGCCCAACACGTAGGCGCAATCTTCTGCACTGCGGCCAAAAATGCCGCCTTGATCCAATGAACTGGCAAAGGCAATCATGCCGTAACGCGACACGCGACCATAGGTTGGCTTGATACCAGTAATTCCGCATAAAGATGCGGGCTGTCGAATCGAGCCGCCCGTATCGGTTCCCGTACTGACCGGCGCTAAATCGGCTGCCACGGCACAGGCACTGCCGCCAGAAGAACCTCCTGGAATGCGCGATCGATCCCAAGGGTTGTGTACCGCGCCAAAATATGAATGCTCATTGGCCGAGCCCATCGCGAACTCATCACAATTAGTTTTACCTAAACACACCATTCCTGCTTGGTACAAAACTTCGACGACATGTGCGTCAAACGGGCTGACGTAATCAGCCAATATTTTGGATCCGGCAGTCGTGCGCCATCCCGTTGTGACAAAAATATCTTTATGCGCGATCGGAATGCCCAACAAAGGTGATACCTTAGTCTCTGTCGCACGGCGTTCATCCGCCATCCGCGCTTGTGCCAAACTGCGTTCAGCTTGAATATCAATAAAAGCGTTGAGCGTCGATTGCGTTGCGGTAATTTTTTGTAAATAGTCGCGTGTCAATTCAACGCTGGAAATTTTTTTATCGACCAGTGCTGACGACAACTCACGAACTGAAGAAAAAGTAAGCATAACAATACTAAAAAGAAAAACACTTCAGAATACTTGTTCAGAGCATCCCCCAGCATGCGCAGAGGCGCTCGAAACGACACAACACCGATTATTTTTATTCGACGACGCGCGGCACCAAATACAGTCCACGTTCTTGCGCAGGCGCATTGAGTTGTGCAGCATCTTGCGTAGTCACAGCAAGAGCCTCATCTACGCGCCAAGGGGCCAAGGCCAAATCCATCATTTCCAGAGGATGCGCCAATGGCATCACCGCAGCGGTATCCACCGTCGCTAACTGTGCCATCAAATTCATGATTTGATCCAACTCTGCGCGCGCACGGTCAGGATTATTTAAGTTGAGCCGCGCCAAATGCGCGACGTGTTGAACGTTTTCAAGTGTTAAAGACATAAGTGAACAAAGCAGAGGGCAAAAAAGTAAACAAAGTTTGACTAAAAACTCTAGGGTGGGAAACCCTACAACAAAATACGACAGAGCAAACGTCAGAACTAACATCAGAACTAAAACGCGATCATAGTTGATTCGTGCATCCCCTCACGTGAATCGCTTTTAGGCAACTGAGGTGCGCTATGATTTTCGCCATGTTTGTTTACACATCATTTTTTTCTCAACATAATGATTGATCATCTTGACCATTTAGTCTTAACCACGCGTGATAAAGCGCGTTGCATATAGTTTTACACCGCAATATTGGGCATGCGTTTAGTCACGGCCTAAAATAAAAACACTTTACTTTGAAATTAACTATGTTGCCAAAAATTGTTTTTTTAGATCGAGATACGCTCGACGCCAAAGTACGGCGCCCCAGCTTTACCCACGATTGGCTAGAGTATGGCGCGACAACACCTGATCAAGTGGTCGATCGTTTGCGCGACGCCACTATTGTTATTACGAATAAAGTCCCTATCACGGCCCAGATGTTGACGCAATTACCAAGCCTAAAAATGATCGCGCTGGCGGCCACGGGATACAACATCATTGACATCGTGGCGTGTCACGAACGGAGCGTAGTCGTCTCGAATATTCGTCACTACGCCAACGCGTCTTTGCCCGAACATGTCTTTGCGTTAATTCTGGCGCTGCGTCGTCAAATACTGTCCTATCACCGCGATGTACAAGCGGGAAAATGGCAACAGGCAAAACACTTTTGCTTTCTTCATCACCCGATTCTGGATTTAGCCAACAGTCAGTTGGGTATTATTGGCTACGGGACTTTGGGTCAAAGCATCGCAAAAATCGCTCGTGGCTTTGGCATGCACATCAAGGCCGCCGTCTCACTATCGGACAAAGTCAGCGCAGAAAACCCATCCACAGATGATATTGAACGCATTTCTTTAGACGAATTGTTGCGCACTTCGGATGTGATTACGCTCAATATTCCGATGAGTGCACAAACGCGCAACTTGATTGATGCACCACAATTGGCCTTGATGAAACCGACTGCTTTATTGATTAACACCGCGCGTGGGGGCTTGGTCAACGAAGCCGCACTGGCACAAGCCTTGCGTGAAGGACAAATCGGTGGAGCCGGATTTGATGTCTTGACAGTTGAGCCACCCACCAAGGGTAATCCTTTACTGGAAGCCAATTTACCGAATTTTATTTTGACGCCACACATTGCTTGGGCCAGTCAAGGTGCCATGCAAACTTTGGCCGATCAACTGATCGACAACATCGAAGCCTTTGTCAACGGACAGGCGCGCAACACTATTTAAAGCATTACTTGGACGCCAACATTTCACGCATTCGCGCGAGATGTTCTTGCGGCGACAATTTAGCGACGGGTAAAGATTCAATTTTTTCCAAACCCATTTCTGCGATAAAACGCGAAATTTCACAGGTCTCGTTTTGTCGCGCCCGCTTGCGGCGACGGCACCAACTGATAAATAAATTATTGCGGGCACGCGTAATTCCCACATACATCAAACGTCGCTCTTCTTCCAAACGTGCTTGCAAGACTTGGACATCTTCTTTCTCGTCTTTATTTTGATAGGGCAACAAACCCTCTTCAACGCCAATTAAAAAAACATAGCGGTATTCCAAACCTTTAGCCGCATGCAAAGTCGAGAGCTGAACCATATTAGGATCAGCGTCGCGTTCTTCCAACATCGATACCAGCATCACCACTTGGGTCAACTGAATCAAATTCTTTTCATCACGCTCGCCCTTCTTACCCAACCAATCACAAAAATCTAAAACGTTTTGCCATTTATTGCGCGCGACGACTTCGTCAAAATGGCTATACAGATAAGGTTCGTAATCAATTTCTTTACGCAATTCATCCAAAAGTTGCGCGACCGGTTCTTTCTCCGCGCGAAAGCTCAACTGGTTGATAAATTCACAAAACACGCGCATCGGTTCAATTTGACGCGCGCTTAAATAGGCGGTCAAGCCTGATTTAAATACGGCTTCAAATAAACTGCACTGCCACTGCCGCGCAAATTCACCCAAGGCTTCTAAAGTGGTTTGACCGACACCGCGACGTGGTGTCGTAATCGCGCGGATAAACGCCAGATCATCGTTATCGTTGACCATCAAACGCAAATAACTGACGATGTCGCGAATCTCGGCGCGATCAAAAAAACTCTGCCCGCCCGACAATTTGTAGGGAATTCGCTCGTTGCGCAAGGCTTCTTCAAATATGCGCGCCTGATGATTGCTACGATACAAAATCGCGTAATCGGAGAACTCGGTACGATGTTCAAATTTATGACGCGACAAATGTGCCACCACTTGTTCGGCTTCAGCATTATCATCATCCATCGCAGTCACTTCAATCGCTTCGCCCATCCCTAAGTTAGACCATAATTTCTTATCAAACAATTTGGGGTTGTGACCAATCAAAGTATTGGCAGCTTGCAAAATCGTATTGGTCGATCGATAGTTTTGTTCCAAGGGAATGACTTTTAAATCGGCAAAATCATCACGAATTTTCTCGAGGTTATCTAAGGTTGCCCCGCGCCAAGCATAAATTGCTTGATCATCGTCTCCCACCGCCGAGAACATCGCTTTTTTACCCAAACCCGTGGTCAATAATTTAATCAACTCGTACTGCGCGACGTTAGTGTCTTGATATTCGTCAATCAGTAAATAGCGCAAACGGCTTTGCCATTTATCGCGCACCGCCTGATCGGTTCGAAATAAATGAACTGGCAAGATCAATAAATCGTCAAAATCAACTGCTTGATAAGCTTTTAAAGTTGCGACATACAAAGGATATAAACGTGCCGCATCAACTTCTAACTCGTTACTGGGCGACACTGCGTCAGGTGCGATCAAATTATTTTTCCATAAAGAAATGCACGACTGCACCCCTTTGATGAACCCCTTATCGGTACTGCTCAACATGTCTTGCAAAATCGTCAAACAATCGCCCGCATCCATGATCGAGAAGCGTGCCTTGAATCCTAAGCGCATCGCTTCCTCGCGCAAAATTTGCACCCCCAAGGAATGAAACGTGCAAGCCGTTAATTGTTTGATCGAAGATTTTTCAATCCCCAGGCTGACCAAGCGGTTTTGCATCTCTTGCGCGGCCTTGTTGGTAAAGGTCAGTGCCGCAATATTTTTGGCGAGATAGCGGCCACTGTTAATCAGATAAGCAATTTTGTGTGTGATGACGCGCGTTTTACCCGACCCTGCACCCGCTAATACCAGACAAGGGCCATCGAGGTATTCAACCGCTTCTTGCTGCGGTGCGTTTAGACCGAGCATATCGCTCATCGTGTGGGATTGAAGGGGTGAATAAAAAATCGACAATTGACAGTTGTAGAAAACCCCCGTCAAAAAATCGGTAGAAAAACTATTTGATAAAAATGAATCCAGCAGTGTCTTGTATCAATCCTAGACGGTTTGAAGTATGTTTCGCCAAGCAAAATTGAGGATCAATCACCGTACATTTTGCGTTTAATTTCGCGGCGTTGTTGCGCTTCTAAAGTGAGGGTCGCGGTAGGACGAGCGATTAAACGTGGCACGCCGATCGGTTCACCCGATTCTTCACACCAACCATACTCTCCTGACACAATGCGCGCCAAAGATTGTTTCACTTTTTTGAGCAGTTTTAATTCGCGTTCGCGGGTTCGCAACTCCAAAGCGTGTTCTTCTTCAATCGTCGCACGATCCGCAGGATCGGGAACAATCGCATTTTCACGCAAATGATCACTGGAAGCATCTGCGTTTTCCATCAAGTCGCGCTCAATTTCCAATAACTTGTTTTTGAAAAAAGCCAGCTGCATCTCGTTCATATAATCGCCGTCTTTCATACGCAACATTTGCGCCTCGGTCGGCAATGCACCATCTGCCGCAGATTTAGTCGTCTGTACCATGTTCACTCCTCTACACCTAGAAAAACAAACGGAGGCAAACCATTGCCTCCGAACCATTGCCTTCGAAAAGGGGCGCGAGTCTAACCGAATGATTCGCTCAACGCCACACATTACATTACCGATAACTATAAATTCGCTTGTTGTTTAAAAAAGGTGTTTAAACGCCGAACGCCCTGGATAAGAACCTACATCGCCCAAATCCTCTTCAATGCGTAACAATTGATTGTATTTCGCAACCCGATCCGAACGCGACAATGAACCGGTTTTGATTTGCAAAGCATTAGTAGCTACCGCAATATCGGCGATTGTGGTGTCTTCGGTTTCGCCAGAACGATGCGAAATCACTGAGGTGTAACCGGCGCGTTTGGCCATTTCGATCGCGGCAAAAGTTTCGGTCAAAGTGCCGATTTGATTCACTTTAATCAGAATCGAATTGGCCACGCCTCGACGAATACCTTCTCGCAAAATTTTAGTGTTGGTGACAAATAAATCATCACCTACCAATTGCACTTTTTTGCCCAACAATTCGGTCAAATATTCCCAACCCGCCCAATCGTTTTCAGCCATGCCATCTTCAATCGAAATAATCGGATATTTATCACACCATGTCGCCAATAAATGCGCAAAATCTTTTGATTCGAGTTCTAAATTTTCGCCTTTTAATTGATAACGATCCATTTTGTAAAATTCGCTTGCCGCACAATCTAGTCCCAAGGCGATGTCTTTACCGGCGGTATAACCGGCCATATCAATCGCTTGTATAATCAGTTGAATCGCGTGTTCATGCGATACCACATTGGGTGCAAAGCCCCCTTCGTCCCCAACCGAGGTCGTCATGCCTTCTTTGTGTAATACTTTTTTCAAAGCATGAAAAGTCTCAGCACCATAACGTAAAGCTTCACTAAAGCTTTCTGCGCCAATCGGAATGATCATCAACTCTTGCAAGTCCAAGTTATTACTGGCATGCGCACCACCATTGACCACATTCATCATCGGAACGGGCATTTGCATGGCACACGATCCGCCAAAATAACGATACAGCGGCAAACCAGATTCTTCTGCTGCTGCGCGCGCCACCGCCATTGACACGGCTAAAGTTGCATTTGCACCTAATCGTGATTTATTTTCAGTCCCATCTAAATCGATCAAAGTGTGATCTAAAAACGCTTGCTCGTTGGCTTCTAAACCCATAATCGATTCAGAAATTTCATTGTTCACATGCGCACACGCTTTTAATACCCCTTTACCCAAATAACGCTTAGCATCGCCATCGCGCAACTCAACTGCTTCGCGCGAACCGGTTGAGGCTCCGGAAGGAACTGCAGCGCGGCCCATCACACCAGACTCCAACAATACGTCGCATTCCAAAGTCGGATTACCGCGTGAATCTAAAATTTCGCGGCCAATAATGTCAACAATTGCACTCATGATTTTTCCTTAGAAATAAGTCAGTTATTCAAAAACGGGGTCAATAAAAATTTCAGCACTTAATGAGTTTGCGATGTAGCACAAATCATGCGCACGATCGTGTAGGGCCTTTACTTCTTCTTTACTGGGGATATTAGCGTCCGGACTCACGCCCGAAAAAACCACTTGTGGACGCAAAGTAATGTGCGTCAATCCGATTTTCCCTTTGGCATTTGGCCCCATCGTCCCCACGGGAGTATCGCGATACTCATCTACTCGCCATTTTTTCTTAGCAGCGAGACTTAAAAAAAATAATAAATGACAACTGGATAAAGCCGCAACTACTGCTTCCTCCGGATCAACATTCTCCGCCACAGACATCGGCAAAGGTACGACATCCGGTGATGATGATCCGGCAACAATGGCACCGCCATCAAAGTGCCACTCATGACCACGGCTGTATTGATTGTCGATAAAAATTTGTCCTTGCCGTTGCCAGATCAATTGTGCGGTATGTAGCGCCATGGTTATAAGCTTAGAAATAAAATCGCTCCATTAAAAACATGTGATTAAAAACCTTTAACCAGGCGATCAATTTTTTGTAGCGAGGCCAGTAACTCGGGCATCTCTGACAACTTGACCGCGTTCGGACCATCCGATTTGGCCACCTTAGGATTGGGATGTGTTTCCATAAATAAGCCAGCTACACCCACTGCAATGGCGGCTCGCGCTAACACCGGCACAAATTCTGATTGTCCGCCCGACGTGGTTCCTTGCCCACCGGGCAATTGCACCGAATGCGTTGCATCAAAAACAATCGGGCACTCGCATTCACGCATGATCGCTAAGGCGCGCATATCGGACACTAAATTGTTGTAACCAAAACTCACTCCTCGCTCACAGGCCATAAACAAATCAGTGGATAAACCAGCTTCCTTGGCGGCACTGCGCGCTTTATCAATCACGTTCTTCATATCATGCGGCGCAAGAAACTGGCCTTTTTTGATATTGACCGGTTTACCCGATTGCGCGCAGGCACTGATGAAATCGGTTTGTCGACACAAAAAGGCAGGGGTCTGCAACACATCCACCACCGCCGCCACCGGTTTAATTTCGTCGATTTCGTGAATATCGGTCAGCACCGGAACTCCCACCGTGGCGCGCACCTCGGCCAAAATCTCCAGTCCCTTGGCCATGCCCAAACCACGAAACGACGTGCCCGAAGAGCGATTGGCTTTATCAAACGAGGATTTATAAATAAATGGAATGCCCAAGGCCGCCGTCATATCGCGCAAGGCGGTCGCGGTTTCTAAGGCCATCTCGCGCGATTCAATCACGCACGGACCGGCGATTAAAAAAAACGGCTGATCATTACCAACGGTATAGGAACAAAGTTTCATGATTTTCCTAAAAAGTCTGTTTTGCCAAGTGGTACGCCAGAACCACGCAAAATCGCATAGACCATCGAAATATGAAAATACACATTACCTAAGACAAACTGATTTAAGTAATCAAGACCCGTAAAATTCAAGGTGTAGGTCGGGCCAAATTTCAACTCAATTGCCTTGCCTTCGCTGCCATCAATATGGGCGGAAGTAAAGGTTTTGACAAAAGCCAACACTTTGTCGATACGGGCGCGCAATTCATCAAAATTGCTTTCAATATCCTCATGCTTAGGAGGTTCTTGTCCTCCTAATCGCGCCACACAGCCCTTGGCGTTATCGCACACGATTTGTACTTGCCTGATTAAGGGAAACATATCGGGGTACAAACGCATTTGCAAAAAAACTGTTGGTTCGTATTTGTTCTCTAAGGCGTGAGCTTGGGCTTTATCTAACATGCCACGCAAATTACCTAGCATTCGAACTAATACCGGAACACTGGCTTGATACATCGATTGAGTCGTCATTTGTTATTTCCTTTCAAAGTGTTTATTGAGGCGAGTAAATTGTTGCTGGGTCTATTGGTGATTTAAAAAATTTTAAGTTTTGGCTTGACGCGCCAAGGCTGCGTTCAAGGCTGCGTTAACAAACGAGATAAATAAAGGATGACCCGCCCGTGGCGTCGAGGTAAATTCAGGATGGAACTGCACGCCCATAAACCAGGGATGTACGTTTTGCGGCAACTCCATGATTTCGCATAAATCTTCATTAGGTGTGCGCGCCGATACCACCAAACCTGCCGCTTCAATCTGTGGTAACAGTTTATTGTTGGCTTCGTAACGATGACGATGACGCTCGGTCACTTCTGTACCATAAATTTTGGCCGCCAAAGATTCGCTTTTCACCGCACAAGTTTGCGCGCCTAAACGCATCGTGCCGCCTTTGTTTGATTCCTTATTGCGTTTAATCGTTTGTCCGTTTTTATCTTGCCATTCAGCGATCAAGGCGACCACTGGCGCGACGGTATCTTCTTCAAATTCTGTCGAATTCGCAGCCGTAATTCCAGCCATGTTGCGCGCGTATTCAATCAAGGCGACTTGCATTCCCAAACAAATTCCCAAATACGGAATCTGATGTATACGGGCGTAATTAGCGGCGGCAATTTTGCCTTCAACACCACGCTTACCAAAACCACCAGGAACCAAAATCGCATCAAAACGACTTAACTGAGCCACACCTTCGCGCTCCAAATTTTCCGAATCAATATAGTCAATCTCAACCTTGGTATTGGTATGAATACCAGCGTGTCGCAAGGCTTCGGTGAGGGATTTGTACGACTCGGTCAGGTCCACATATTTACCCACCATCGCCAAGCGAATGCTGTGTTGCGGTATTTTCATGGCGTCAATAATCTTTTGCCATTGACTTAAATCTGCTTCGACCTTGGGCAAATTCAGAACTTGACACACCATTTTGTCGAGTTTTTGACGATGTAAGATCAACGGGATTTTATAGATATTGTCGGTGTCCGCCAGCGAGATCACACCAGCCATCGGCACATTACTAAACAAACTGATTTTTTCGCGCTCATCCTCTGGAATGTCGCGATCGGCGCGACACAAAATGATATTGGGAGAAATTCCGATTTCACGCAACTTTTGCGCGCTGTGCTGCGTTGGTTTGGTTTTTAACTCACCCGCTGAAGCCAAATACACCACCAAAGTCAAATGAATGAACGCGGTTTGACCAGGCCCTGCACGCAAGCTGTATTGACGCGCGGCTTCCAAAAAGGGGAGGGATTCAATATCGCCGACAGTGCCGCCAATTTCGATAATCCCCACATCAAAACCTTTGACGCCGCGCAACATAAATTCGATGATTTCGTTGGTGATGTGTGGAATCACTTGAACCGTTTTACCTAAATAATCACCGCGTCGCTCTTTTTTCAAAACCGATTCGTAAATCTGTCCTGTGGTGAAATTATTTGCGCGACGCATCCGCGTTTTGATAAAACGTTCGTAATGCCCCAAATCCAAGTCGGTTTCGGCGCCGTCTTCGGTGACAAACACTTCGCCATGCTGAAACGGGCTCATCGTCCCGGGATCAACGTTGATATACGGATCAAGTTTGACCAAAGTCACCGACAGCCCTCGCGCTTCGAGAATCGCCGCTAAAGAAGCCGCAGCGACTCCTTTACCGAGAGAGGACACTACACCACCAGTAACAAATACAAGCTTGGTCATATCAATCGCTATTTTGAGTAAAGCGCGATTATAGAGATATGACGACAAACTTGCATAACACCCGGTACTTTACCTGCACAATCGCGTGGCAAATCCGTTTTTGGCGGCTTAAAGGCTTGCTTAAAGCAGATGTTTTTGTTTCAAAATCACGCGCGCTTTTTGTAGGTAATAAAACATCGAAACAATCGTCATGACAGCGGCCGCTTCGAGCATTCGTTCGCCCCAAAAACGCGTATTAAACCAAGCGATATTGTCGTAATACAAAAGCATCGGTAAGGCAATCATTTGCAAAGTGGTTTTAATTTTTCCCAACTGGTTAACGGCCATGGATTTGACAGAGCCCAATTGCGCCATCCATTCGCGCAAAGCGCCGATGGTGATTTCACGCCCCACAATAATCAAGGCCATCAGGGCATACGTTCGCCCTTGATCGACCAGAATTAGCAAGGTTGAACAGACTAATAATTTGTCCGCCACTGGATCTAAAAATGCACCAAAGGCCGAAACTTGATTCCAACGTCGCGCCAAATAACCATCCAACCAATCGGTAATCGCGCTGCCAACAAACAAAACCATCGCCAAAATATTGGTTGTCTTGTAAGACAAAACGCTATCAGGAATCGCAAAGATAATCACCAATAAAGGAATGGCGATCACGCGTAACCACGTCAAAAAAATAGGAAAATTAAAAGGCACAATGGCTTGCTGGTAAAGAACTATGAATGGTCTGAATAACTTCAATTTGAGAAAAAACGCTGTTTTATCGTGCGATCAATCATGTCGTGCCGCATTGTGCACGTTGCTGTAAAGCCGCATCCATCAAAACTAAAGCCAGCATCGCTTCCACAATCGGCGGCGCGCGTAAACCCACGCAAGGATCATGTCGGCCTTTGGTCATCAAAGTGGTTTCTTGGCCATTTTGATCAATCGTGCGGCGCGTTTGCAAAATACTGGGCGTGGGTTTAAACGCCACCGAGACACGAATATCCTGACCGCTGGAAATTCCACCCAACACACCACCCGAATGATTCGACAAAAATTCAGTTGAACGAATTTCATCATTATGTTCGCTACCTTTTTGTGCGACCGCCGCAAATCCTGCGCCAATTTCAACGCCCTTAACCGCATTTATCCCCATCATCGCCGCGGCGATATTGGCGTCGAGTTTTTGAAATAAAGGCGCCCCCCAACCCACCGGAACATTGCAGGCAATAACTTCAATTCGCGCGCCAATCGAATCTTGTGATTTAGCAATGTCACGCAAATATCTTTCCAAACGTGGCACTGCTGTTAAATCGGCAACATTAAACGGATTTTGTTCAAAACCGGCATCTAAGGAGGCCCAATCATGAAAAGGAATCTGTTTACTACCGATTTGCGATACATAGGCGCGGATCGTGATCGAAAAATTTTCAGCTAACCATTTTTTAGCCACTGCGCCCGCCGCCACGATGGGCGCAGTTAAACGCGCAGACGAACGGCCGCCGCCACGATAATCTCGAATGCCGTATTTATGCCAATAGGTGTAATCAGCGTGTCCCGGGCGAAATTTTTCAGCGATCTCGCCATAATCTTTACTGCGTTGATCTTGATTACGAATCATGATCGCAATCGGTGCACCGGTAGTTTTGCCAGCAAACACGCCCGATAAAATTTCCGGCATATCGTCCTCTTTACGTTGCGTCACAAACGATGAAGTACCGGGTTTACGCCGCGCCAAATCACCCAACAAATCATCAACACTGAGCGATAATAAAGGCGGGCATCCATCAATCACACAGCCTATTGCCGCGCCGTGCGACTCGCCAAAAGTCGTCACCGCAAAAAAAGTTCCTAATGTGTTGGTCGCCATAAGATAGGATAGATTGATGCACACTGATAAAGACACACGATTGTATAAGCGCGCTCCGCGCTAAAAAAATGAATCATCGACACGCGATATAGTGCGTCGTTCAATTCGTTTGTTCAGCGCGCCGCAGTGCGCATCATTTAATTTGCGCCGCATTTTCTGAGGTGACCGATCATGACCAGCGTTCCCCTTTCTGCCTTACTCAACGCTTCTGCGCAAGTGATCACACGGGTCTTAGCCGGTGAATCTTTATCGCGCGCACTGCCGGCCATACAAGCGCGTATTCCGGCCAGTCATCACGGCGGTACGCAAGATTTAAGTTATCACGCGCTACGTTATCACGCACAAACCGAGTTTTTATTGCAGCAGTGGATGCACACCAAACCCGATCCTTATTTGTCATCTTTGCTGCAATGTGCACTGGCCTTATTGATGGGACAACGCTATCCCGCACACACCTTAGTTCATCAATGCGTTGAAGCAGTGGCACAAGAACATCATTGGGCCAAAAAATTAGTCAACGCAATTTTGCGTCGTTATTTGCGTGAAGAAAAAGATTTGGCCGAACAGTTTTCCCGACGACCCAATGTCGCAGCCAACCTTCCTGCGTGGTGGTTAAACCAATTACAACGCCACTATCCTGAGGACAGCCCAGCTATCGTCGCGGCGCAAAAACTCAAGCCCCCTTTAACACTACGCGTTAATCGCCGTCGTTGTTCTGTGGAAGATTATCAAAGTATTTTGACGGCGGCAGGGATTGAAGCAAGGCGTTTGGGCACGGCGTTTGATCTGCCCGCATTGACTTTGTCGCAGCCCATACCCATCAATCAGATCCCACATTTTTCTGCGGGGTGGGTGTCGGTGCAAGACCTCGGCGCACAAATGGCGATTACGCAAATGGACTTGGCGCCTGGCATGAAGGTCTTGGACGCTTGCGCGGCCCCTGGCGGCAAATCTGCACATATTTTGGAACACGCCGACGTGCAATTAACCGCGCTTGATCATGATTCTGAGCGTTTGTATAAAGTTGAATCAACTTTGCATCGTTTGGGATTACATGATCGCGCCAGCTTGACCTGCACTGATGCGCGACGCTTTCGCAGTGGGCAAAAATTTGATCGAATCTTGGCTGATTTGCCATGTACCGCGTCGGGAATTGTACGTCGCCACCCCGATATTCCATGGCTGCGTCGCCCCGAAGACACCTCGCAACTGGCGCAAACGAGTGCGCAAATTCTGGATCATTTATGGACTTTGCTCGAACCCGATGGCATATTGGTCATGGCGACCTGTTCTATTTGGCCCGCAGAATCAAAATTACAAGCCGAATCATTTGTCGCGCGTCATGATATTCAACGGCACCATTCTTTTGGTCAGTTGTTGCCTGGCGTCCCACATCCCGATTTGGCCGATTGCGACGGCTTGTTTTACGCTCAATTTTGGAAAAATTAATCCATCCAATACTTAAACACGATGCGTTTTAAATTCAGGCATAAAATGCAAGACTACAATTCATCACCAACTTATTTAAGGATTACTCATGGAAGATAAAAAATCTCCGCAACAAGCCGAACGTGTTAAAGCATTGTCTGCCGCACTGGCACAAATCGAAAAACAGTTTGGTAAAGGGTCAGTCATGCGTTTGGCCGATGGCGCCGTGGCGGATGAAGTCCAAACCGTTTCAACCGGCTCCTTAACGCTGGACATTGCCTTGGGAATTGGCGGATTGCCACGCGGTCGAGTGGTCGAAATTTACGGGCCAGAATCCTCTGGTAAAACAACCATGACCTTACACGTTGTCGCCGAAATGCAAAAATTAGGCGGCACTTGCGCTTTCATCGATGCGGAACATGCACTGGACATTACTTACGCTGAAAAATTAGGCGTCAACTTAAACGAATTACTGGTCTCGCAACCGGATACCGGCGAACAAGCTCTTGAAATTACGGATGCGCTAGTGCGTTCAGGCAGCGTCGATTTAATCGTTATTGATTCGGTTGCAGCTTTAACACCACGCGCGGAGATCGAAGGTGACATGGGTGATTCTTTGCCCGGGTTACAAGCACGTTTAATGTCACAGGCCTTGCGCAAACTCACCGGTTCAATTAAACGCACCAACTGTTTGGTGATTTTTATTAACCAAATTAGAATGAAAATTGGTGTCATGTTTGGCAGTCCCGAAACAACCACCGGCGGTAACGCATTAAAATTTTATGCTTCAGTTCGACTCGATATTCGCCGCACAGGCGCCATTAAAAATGGGGATGAAGTGATCGGTAGCGAAAGCAAAATTAAAGTGGTTAAAAACAAAGTCGCACCACCCTTTCGCGAAGCGCATTTTGATATTTTATATGGCTCTGGGGTATCCCGCGAGGGCGAGATTATCGACTTGGGTTCGGAACACAAAATCATTGACAAATCAGGCGCGTGGTATAGCTATGGTAGCGAACGCATTGGTCAAGGTAAAGACAATGCGCGCAAGTTTTTAATCGATAATCCTGTCATGTCGCGTGAAATCGAAGAAAAAATTCGTGCCCTGTTAGCGATTCCCTCTTTGGAAAGTCAAAAAATCACCGACGGGAAAAAATCTGCTGACAATGTTTAAGGACAAGTTTAAGGGCAAGCTGAATACCATCTCTTTTTACAATTATCATTTTGTCATACCTCTTATTCATGCTGACTTGAGGTACCACAAAAACCAATGCTTAATTGTTTAGTGCTTACCTCATTAAGGACTTTAAAATGAATACAAATCGCCTTTCAAATACCGATCATTCACGCATCAAACGTATGCCCGAACGGGCCCATTTAGATCGTGCGACTGTGAATGCGATTATTGACAGTGGTCGGCTGGCGCACATTGGTTATGTCATTGACGGCATGCCTTATGTCACTCCGACGGCGCATTGGCGCGATGCCGATTACATTTACTGGCACGGCTCATCAGCGTCACGGATGCTACGTGCACAAAGTGAGAATATTCCGGTTTGTGTCACTATCAGTCATTTAGATGGTTTCGTACTGGCGCGTAGCGCTTTTCATCATTCGATGAATTACCGTAGCGTGATGTTGTTCGGTAAGGCAGAATGGGTTGAAGATGAGGCACACAAAATCGCCGCCTTAAAACGGTTTACGGACAACTTGTTTCCAGAACGTTTTGATACCCTGCGTCCGATCAATGCGCAAGAGTTAAAAGCCACAAGAGTGTTACGCATGAAAATTGAAGAAGGTAGCGCCAAAGTGCGTAGTGGCCCGCCCAAAGATGATGAAGAAGACTTAAGCTGGCCAGTATGGGCTGGCGTGATACCTCTGACCACTCATCAAGGAGTGCCGCAACCAGACGCTGCAACCTCACCCGATATCGCGCCCCCTATTTAAGAGTACTCTCATGTTTGGATATACCGAGGCTCAACTCGCCAACTACGGCCTTTACTTTGGTATCGGCGGGTTAATCGTATTTATGTTATTTATCGTGTTGCAATTGGCCTGGGAATCTAAAGCCGGCAAAACGGGCACTTTAGTTTTGCTTTTAGTATTGATGCTCGGTGCCAGTGGTTTAATCATTAAAGAAATCATTATTTGGCGTTTAGAAGCCTCGGCAACAAAACACTAAATTGCACAATCTCTGAAGCCTTATTATGTTACGAGACATTCTTCATTATCCCGATCCTCGCCTGCATACTGTTGCCAAAGCCGTTACCCAGTTTGATGAAGCACTGGCCACTTTAACGCTTGACATGGCCCAAACCATGTATCATGCCAAAGGTGTGGGCTTGGCCGCAACTCAAATCAATATCCATCAACGCATCATCGTGGTGGATGTTAGTGAAGAACGTAACCAGTTATTAGTACTGGTCAATCCTGAGATTGTGACCAAAAGCTCCCAAATTAAAGAATGGGAAGAAGGTTGCTTATCCACACCAGATATTTATGATACGGTGGCGCGTCCCGATCTGATTACCGTGAAAGCACAAGATGTTACGGGACAAGCTTTCAGTCTTGAAGCCGATGGATTATTATCCGTCTGCATTCAACATGAAATTGACCATTTGAACGGCATCCTGTTTGTGCAACATCTCTCCTCTCTCAAACGACAAAGAATCCGTAGCAAAGCACTCAAAAGAATTCGTGAAGCAGAAGCGGTTTAAAAAGGTTCTCTCACTTTTAATATCAATCGACTTGATTCTTTCACCATAAAGTCATACACTAGGTCAAGGTGATTTTTATCTCTACTTTGATGCAAGGATAATGACGCAGCGATAAATTTATACCTTAGCTTTATGTCATGTCTTTATGCCATGTCTTTATGTCATACCATCAGTAACCATTTTGAACAAAATTGAGCACAACTATGTCACTTCAAAACTTAATTAAAATAGAACAAAACAAAATTTCTGGATTGCAAGACAAAATCGACGCACTCCAAAAAGAAATCGTCTTGCGTAAAAAACGCTTAAGTGCGGTCATGACCTTGTATAAAAACGACGGTCTCGAAGCGAAAAATAGCAAGACTGGCAGCAAAACGATAAGCCAGAAAAAAAACAAAACCACTGGTGCAAAACGTGGCCGCGCTGATGCGGGAAAATTAACACCAGAAGCCTTCAAAATATTGCAATTCATCGGTACGGATGGGCACACCATGCCACAAATTTTGACCTTTTGTGAATCGATTCAGTACAAAACAAATGCCATCAATATGCGCGGAATGATTCGCTACTGGGCGACACGACACAACTGGATTGACAGCCCGCGCCACGGTGTGCATCGACTGACCCGGCAAGGCAGCGAACGTTTAACCCAAGCTTTAATTCCCGTCCCAGAAGCGATCACTGGCACATAGTGGCATCGTGATTAACAGTGTGATGCCGATTTAGAATCATTTCTACTGATCGAACTTCATCATGTCAACACGCTTTCATAAAACGCCCGTACTCACTGCGGGCATTTTTTTGGCGGGTGTTTTCCTGTGTGCGATCGTCAATGCGCAAACAGTGCAAAAATGGTTGCAAGAACAACGCACTAAAAATTCGACATCAACTCGCACGATTCAATCAATCAGTGATACCCAAAAACTGAGCGCCACCTCAAAAGAATCAAACGCAAAATCACCGCGCGCCAAAAAATTATCTTCTGCCGTATCACCCCATTCTGCGAGCACAAATTTTGCGCCAAAAATTACAAATTCAATTGCAAATTCAATTGAAACCTCAGTTAAAAACTCAGCAACTCCATCCACCAACATTTCATCAAAAACACCCCCAGCTAATCCGGCTAATACATTACAACCCAATCAACTGCAATTGGTCGCGCTGATTTATCATACCAAGGTCTCAGCCACCCCCGCCACACAAGCGATTGTGTCACGGGGAAAAGCGTCATGGGTGTTGAACATCGGGCAATCTTTGCCAATAATACCTTCATCAATATCATCATCGTCGACAAAAATTCAAACCATTAACGACGATCATATTGTTCTGCAAAAAGGGGATCAAATAGTCTCTTGGAATATTGGCACGGTATACGAGGAGTAAAGTCATGGCCCGCACACAGTTCATGTTGCATGTGGTTTTTGTCAGCTTGATTCTGTGCAGTTGTGCGCACGTACCACCCACCACAACAGAACCTCTGATTAACTTCCCTATTCCACCCATTACATCGAAACAAAATACACCAAACACGACGCGTTTTACGATTAACGCTCAACACGTCGATCTGCGCGTGTTACTGAACCACATTACGCAACTGGCGGGAATGCGTTTAATTTTGGGCAATGATGTTGAAGACTATGCGTCCATCCATGTCAAAGACCTTGAAGCCTTAACAATTCTTCGAGAAATCGTACAAAACCATAAATTGATAATGAACCAATATGGCGAGTTGGTCTGGATCAATCGACCGATTAAATTAGGCGAACTGGAAACCGTGCAAATTCCACTACGCTACCAACGCGCCGAGGTATTAAAGCAATCCTTAAATTTAGACAGCAATGGTCACGCGCCTTTCTTGAGTAAAAGCGGCATGGTAGTGATTGATCAACGTACCAACCAATTATTTATCAGCGACACACCAGATCGAATCACCGCCATACGGCGAATTATTGAATGGCTGGATGTACCCACCCGACAAGTCGAAATTGTGGTGCAAATTGTGGAGGCCGACGATGGTTTTGGTCGAACTCTAGGCGCACGCTTGGGCGCCCGTTTAGGAGCTACAGATAAAGGCGGTTCTGGCGCGGTGTTTGGTGGCAATACCAGTGCCGTGGCAGTTTCCAGTGGTCAGGTGAACAATGCTGGCGACGCCTTAACCAACAGTCAAATAGTGAACTTGCCCGCCAACCCCTTGGGCGGCAATGCACCCGCGACTTTTGCGGGCAGTTTGTTTTCTGCCAATGCGCAACAATTTTTGAATCTCGAACTCTCGGCACTCGAAAATAGCGGGAAAGGAAAAGTTCTGTCGCGCCCGCGCTTAATCACTGCCGATCAACTACAAGCCCTCATCGAACAAGGCACCGAGTTACCTTATCAACAAACCAGTAGCAGTGGTAACGTCCAGGTCTCGTTTCGGAAGGCTAATTTACGACTTGAAGTTCAACCACAAATTACGCCCGATAACACGGTTGTTTTAAATGTTGAAATTAGTAAAGATTCGGTTGGACAAGAAACCCGTTCGGGATTTGCGATTGATACCAAACACATTAAAACGCAAGTCACGGTTGATGATGGCGGTACGGTAATGTTGGGTGGAATTGAAACGCAATCAGAACGTACCACTGAAAACAAAGTGCCGTGGCTTGGTGATATTCCATATTTAGGATGGCTCTTTAAAAACAACAGCAAAAACCAAAGCAAAACAGAATTATTGGTGTTCATCACTCCAAAAATTATCGCATCACGACCTTAATATTATTCTTCGCTTTTGCCATTTCCTCAGCCAATAGCGTGACCGCAAGTGCATAACGAAAACTGCGGTTGTAGCGCGTAACTACAAAAAAATTATGCCCCATCACAAAATATTCTCGTTGCGCTTCGGTAATCGGCACGCTTATCACTGCGTAGCGATCATCAGCAGGCAAGTCAATTGGCAAGCTCACCAAATCAGAGGCGGTTTTGGTCGGTGATTCAATACCCTCAACTTCATAAAGACGCACTAAATCAAGCGGTAATTTTTTAGGTAAGGGCGCATAAAATAAGGGCAGTTGTGCCTTCCAACCAAAGCTGACTAAATAGCGCGCGACGCTGCCAATCGCATCAGCGGGCGAATCTTGCAAATCAATTTGTCCATCTTTATCAAAATCAATTGCATGACGTCTCATTGAACTGGGCATAAATTGCGGCACTCCTATCGCACCGGCAAACGAACCGCGATACACAAAAGGATCGGTTTGATTGATCATTGCAAGTGCGATTAAATCAATGGCTTCTTGACGAAAAAATTCTTGACGCTGTATTTTTTTGGCACTTTCTGGATAAGCAAAAGCTAAGGACAGTAAAGCATCTAAAGAGCGATGTTTCCCCAACAATTTTCCCATTCGTGTCTCGATCGACAAAATTGCGGCAATGATTTCTGCGGGAACGCCATATTTTTGTTGCGCCAGATCAAACCATTTTTTATGCGCCGCTAAATATTTCACACCCGCATTGATTCTTTGCTGATCAAGCATTTTTTGTTGATAGTGCGGCCATAAATTACGTTCGATATTTTTGTGAACATTGGCGTCAGTATTGGCCGTATTGGGCGTAAATAAATCAATTCCTACGGTTTCAAAGCGTACTTTTTTTAACCATTGCTGCAAAGTTTTGGGCCTTAATTTTTTTTTTAGAGGGCCTGTCGGCGTGACCTGAGAATTGACAACCTTCAAAGCATCAACTTCAAACTCTTTTAAAAAATTTTCAAATTCTTTTGATTGATTTGAATACGCGACGCTGCTTAAAGCCATCAATAGTAATAAGGCTACTTTTTTAAATCTAAATTTTTTCAAATCAAACATAAGAGACCATCGCATAAAAAACCATTTTTAAATAACTGGCGTTATCGTATCTGCTATATCGATTAAATCAGACACTGAATCGTCAGTTAGCAAAGCCATTCTATATTGATCTGCAAACTTTTCATCGCACAATCTTGAAACCAGATTTTATGAATTCTGGTTATCATCTGTTTAATATTATTGAGTCGCGTCGAATATTGTCAACCCAGCTTTATCAACTCAGTTTCTGATTGAGTGTCATTACATTTTCGACGCTTTAAAAAATACTTGTTGAAGCATTTTTTGCTTGAATCCACTCTTTAAATGCTGTAAACGCGATATTTACTGACTCGATATGATTCACCTTCACTGCTCTTTTGGTGATTTTTTATGATCTTTTTAATGACCAAGTTTTAATATGCGCGCAACCAAAATAGTGGCCACATTAGGCCCTGCCAGTAATGATTTAGAAACGCTTTCTCGCCTCATTAACGCCGGTGTCAATGTCGTACGTTTGAATTTTTCACATGGCAAAGCAGAAGACCATTTAAAACGCGCCGCGCTAGTGCGCGAAGCTTCGCGCATTTGTCAAAAACCTGTTGCCATCATGGCTGATTTACAGGGCCCAAAAATTCGCGTCGGAAAATTTGAAAACGGTATGATCGAATTGACGCCCAAAGACACTTTTATTCTTGATGCGGATTGGGGTCAAAAAGGTGAATTAGGCAATCAAGAACGCGTGGGGTTGGATTACAAAGAATTACCTCGCGATTTGAAAAAAGATGACTTACTCTTACTCAACGATGGTTTGATTGTCTTACGTGTGGAAAAAATTCAAGGTAACGAAATTCATACCATCGTCAAAATTGGCGGTCCTTTGTCGAATAACAAAGGTATCAATTTGCAAGGTGGCGGCCTATCCGCACCAGCACTGACAGCCAAAGACATGGAAGATATTAAAACTGCGATGCAATTAAAAGCAGAATATTTAGCCGTGTCTTTTCCTAAAACTGCCAACGATATTTTGATGGCGCGCCAACTCGCCAATATTGCAGGCGAAGAATACAAACACAAAACACGCATCATTGCCAAAATCGAACGCGCTGAAGCGATCCCCGCATTAACTGAAATTCTCGAAGTCTCCGATGGCATTATGGTCGCACGCGGCGATCTCGCAGTTGAAGTCGGCAATGCGACGGTTCCAGCATTACAAAAACACATGATCAAATTGGCGCGCAAGCACAACAAGCTTGTTATTACCGCAACACAAATGATGGAATCGATGATTCACAACGCCGTACCGACGCGTGCGGAGGTTTCTGACGTCGCCAACGCAGTGTTGGATGGCACTGACTCGGTCATGCTATCGGCAGAAACCGCTGCCGGAAAATATCCCGTCGAAACGGTTGAACAAATGCATGCTATTTGTGTGGAAGCCGAAAAAGCCGACACCTATCAATTAGATGCTGACTTTATGGATAAAAAATTTTCGCGTACCGATCAATCCATTGCGTATGGTGCGATGTTCATTGCCTATCATTTGCGCGTCAAAATGATCGTTGCGTTGACCGAATCGGGATCAACGCCTTTATGGATGAGTCGACAAAACATTGACATTCCAATTGTCGCGATGACCACCGAAAAGAACAGCCTCTTACGCATGATGCTGTTCCGTAACGTTCACCCATTGTTAATGACAAAACAGGTACAACAAAGCGACTCCTTCGCCGAAGTGGAACGCGTACTTTTGGGGCAAGGGATGATCCAAAAAGGTGACACCATCGTCATTACCTGGGGCGAAGAAATGGGCACCGTCGGCAGCACTAACTGCTTAAAAATCATGTGCATTGGCGGATGATTGATTTTTCCTGATTGTTGTTACCATCAGTTAGGCCTCATTTTTTCATTTCAACTTTTTACTTTTTACTTTCAAGCATGAATATTGAATCCAAACTTTTCCGAAAACTACATAATTTTTTTGACAATGGCTTATCGATTGTCGAGTATCTGGGACTGCTCGTTATCGCCTTTGCGACCACTTACGCCATGTACAACGAAACCCTCATCATCATTAAAAATGGCGGTGCCAGTTTGACTGATTTGCTGTTGATGTTTTTATTTTTAGAAGTTCTCGCCATGATTGGCCAGTACTTTCGCTCGGGTAAATTGCCGGTTCGTTATCCTTTGTATATCGCGATTGTTGCGGTAGCGCGGTATTTGATCTTGGATATCAAAGAGGTCAGCGAAATTCGTATGATTGCCGTGTCCGCGACGATACTGCTTTTGGCTCTCGCAGTATTGATCATCCGCTATGGCCACGTTCATTATCCTTACAACAGCGAGCCGGCCCACAAACCCTACGTTAAGGAGTAAGTGCAGTGACCGCAGTGGATACCGTTTTTGACAGTCAAATTAGTAGCTTGTCTTTATTAGGGCGTGGCAAAGTTCGTGATAACTATGTCATTGATGAGGACACGATGCTCATGGTGACCAGCGATCGGCTGTCGGCTTTTGATGTGATCTTGTCTGACCCGATTCCCAATAAAGGGCGCGTACTCAATCAGCTATCGACATTTTGGTTAAACACACTGGCCGCTAAACTCAAACTACCCACGCACTTAACGGGTATTGCCCCTGAATCAGTCGTTGCGACACAAGAGCGCGATCAAGTGACGGGGCGGGCGCTAGTCGTTAAACGTTTAAAACCCATCATGATCGAAGCGGTCGTGCGCGGTTATTTAATTGGTTCGGGATGGAAAGACTATCAACAATCAGGCGCGGTCTGCGGAATCAATTTACCCAAAGGATTAGTGCTCGCGCAACAATTGCCCGAACCCATTTTTACCCCCGCGTTCAAAGCCAATATCGGTGAACACGACGAAAATATTTCGTTTGCGCAAATGCAAAATCAAATCGGCAATGACCTTGCCGAACAAATTCGCAGCATCAGCATCGCCCTATATCAAAGCGCAGTCTCGCATGCCGATACGTGTGGAATTATTATTGCCGATACCAAATTTGAATTTGGTCTGGACGATAGGGGTGTCGTGCATTTAATGGACGAAGTCTTAACCCCAGACTCGTCGCGATTCTGGGCGCGTGCACAATACCGCACTGGCGAGTCGCCCGCGTCTTTTGATAAACAATTTGTACGCGATTATTTAGAATCTCTGATCTGGAATAAACAAGCACCTGCGCCACGCTTGCCGCAAAATATCATTACACAAACGGCCGACAAATATCGCGAAGCGCTATTGAGATTGACCGGTAGTCCACTTCAAGCTAATTGATCATGAATATTTACAGGAATGACACGCGCTATTGGCGTATTAAAAACACGATCTTTGTCGGCGATACGGTGTCAATTACTGATCAATACGGCCACTACACCAAAACCTTTTCAGTGCCTGCGATTTTGGCGGCACAAATTCGAGGTGAAAATTTATTTGCAATCACGCGTGATCGCACGGTGTGGGAAATTCAGATTCGCAGTGGTGCACGCAAAAAACTCGCGCTACTGCATGATTTTCTGGTTGATTGTGCACAAGCTGAAAAAATACTGATCCAATTTATCGGTCCCCCAGAACCCTTTCCGACAAACTTAGATGAAAGTAAAGTCGCGCCCTTGCACGGTATTAAGCCTGAAGACGCACAATTAATCAACAAAGTGCATACTTTAGAATGGGAACGGGCCGCACGTAATTTGAACCAAAGTATTCGGCAAATCAATCTCAAACCTAACGCTGTCAAACCTGATGCCGTTAAACCTGACGCTAAAAAATTGTAATCTGATCGACAGTCTTACCCCGCCCCGCCCCCAACATCATCCGCTACTCTGCATCTATCCAATCTAAACGCGCGGTAAAGTGACGCAACATCGCTGGCTCATAAATTAGCCTGACTCCTTTCACGCTGCTCGCACCTTGCCGCACTGCCGTCAAACAATCGGCGATGTAATCCATGTGATCGTTGGTATACACGCGACGCGGAATTGTTAGACGCAACAATTCAAATGGCGAGATTTCTTGCTCACCCGTTTGCGGATTGCGCCCCAATAATAAAGAACCAATTTCCACAGCACGCACACCGCCTTCCAAATACAACTCGCAGGCCAATGCGTGTGCGGGGAAATATTGAGGTGCTATGTGCGGCAACATTTTTTTCGCGTCAACAAAAACGGCGTGACCTCCCGTCGGCGTTTGAATCGGTACACCGCCGGCTTGCAAACGTGCCCCCAAATACGCGACCTGACCAATCCGATAGTGCAAATAATCAGTATCTAAACCTTCGCGCAAACCAATCGCCATTGCCGCCATATCACGCCCCGCCAAACCGCCATAGGTCACAAAACCTTCCATCGCCACGGCTCGTGCCTGCACCGCTTGAAACAACGCCTGATCTGCACGCACGCAACACAAACCGCCAATATTGACCAGAGCATCTTTTTTTGCCGACATCGTGAACGCATCCGCATAAGAAAACATTTCCATCACAATGTCCTGCAAAGAAGTATCGCGATATGCCGGGTCCCGCTGTTGAATGAACCACGCGTTTTCAGCAAAGCGTGCGGCATCGATCAACATAAAAACATCATACTGTTTGGCCAAAGCACTGGCCGCACGCAAATTCTCCATAGACATTGGCTGACCGCCCGCACTGTTGCAAGTGATTGTGGCAATGACTGCCGCCACACGCCCTCTATTTTGCTCCAGTGCGTGGTGCAAAGCGACGATATCAAAATTGCCCTTCCAATCATGTGCCGCAGTGGTGTCTAAAGCCGCCGGCGTCAATACGTTAATCGCGCGTGCTCCCGCAATTTCAACATGGGCTTTGGTCGTGTCAAAGTGATAGTTCGAAATAAATACTGGAGTGACGCTGTCAGAACTGGGCGGCAAACGTTTAATCAACTCTGGAAACAAAACTTGTTCCGCACCTCGTCCTTGATGGGTTGGCAAAGTGTAGGGATAGGCGAACAAGTCTTCCACTGTTTTTTTCAATGCATAAAAACTGCGGCTACCGGCATACGCTTCATCGCCACACATCATGCCGGCCCATTGCTGATCACTCATCGCGCCAGTGCCACTGTCGGTCAGCAAGTCAATATAGACCTGATCAGAGCGCAATAAAAACGGATTAAACCCTGCTTCTGCAAGGGCCTGTTTACGGTCTTCTAGCGAAATACACGAAATGGATTCGACCATTTTGATACGAAAAGGTTCTGGGATACGACGCATTTGATACTCCTTATCAAGCGATTCATGCGCAACGCGCACGCTCTTTTTTTAATTCATAAAAATGATGCGGTACACATGAGGTAAACCATCACGGCCCGCGTTAAGAGGAGGAGTGCTTTGAGGGGAATTAGGACGGCGAAGCAGTTCATCGCTGCGTGGCGCCGAGACTACCAACTCGGTCCCCACTATCGACCTTGATCTCAACTGATTGCGACTGAATCAGCGCGCGGTTTGAAAAAATTGATACTCGTGATTCATCAGCGTATCAATAGACGCATCCATGCCGTCAAAGCATCCCTAAACGGATGCGCACAGATGCAAAAAATCGTCCACCAAAATAATATCCAAGGTGTACCAATGAGGGAATGGAGGAATGACAAACATTTTTTATGATCAAAGTAACGCGCAGATTATGCAACAGATCTCGCACTTCTTTAATTAGCACGTCAAGATTGAGTGAAAACAAATCGTAAAACGACAACAATGCATTCGTCGCGATCAGCGTCTGGGCATGAAATTCACCGTGCTTTCAACACTCAAATTGATGAAGGGTTGGGTCACATCGGCCAATGTCACCTTATCCAGTTCGGCCAGATAGCTTTGCAGCGCGGTTTTAAAAACTTGCTTCAATTGGCAATATTCGGTCAGTGTGCAGGTGTTGTAGCTGGCGTCGAAGCACTCGACCATCCTAAAATCTGTTTCCGTCTGACGCACCACATCGCCAATGCAAATATCCGCTGCGGGTTTGAGCAAGCGCAACCCTCCTCCGCGCCCGCGCGTTGTTTGCAGCAAACCCTGACGCGACAGGGCATTGACGATTTTCATCAAATGATTTTTTGATACGGCGTGACTCTCCGCCAGATCGGCAATCGTCACCGAGCGCTCAGGATTGAGCGCGCAGAACATCAGCACGCGTAGGGTGTAGTCGGTGTAATCGCTCAAGCGCATTTATGTACATTCTTCAAAAACCTGCATCGGTTTATTTTAGACGGTTCTCATCATATCACCGTACTAATCGTCGTATTCACCACTGTGTTCACCCCGCTCATCATCGTGCTTGTCTTGGTCAATTCATCTAAACCCGTTAGTTGATTCATCCCACTGACAGCTCCCGCCGTAACTGCCGACAGCGCCGCTTGTTTGAAAAAATCTTCATCCAAAGTCAGCCCACCTGTCAAAACAATTTGCGTCAACGCAGAACTGGCCATCGTCGTAATCGCCGCGCAGTGTAACCTTCCCCAATCCCAAACTGCTTAGCCGCATAAAGAAAGCCCGCAAATACGATGTAACTCGCCTAGTTTGGTTCGTGCAGGGTGATGGGGGTATGGCGGAGTGATCGCATCTGGACCCTGCGACTTCGCGCAGGATGACAGGGGGATGGGTGACGGAGTGATCACATCTGGGCCCTGCGACTTCGCGCAGGGTGACGAGGGTGACGGGAGACCTAAAACATACCACCACCGTCATCCTGCCCGCAGTCGCAGGATCCATCAAAAACATTAACACCACCGTCATCCTGCGCTAAGTCGCAGGACCCATACCCCCCCACCGTCATCCTGCGCGAAGTCGCAGGACCCATCAAAAACATTGACAACAAGGTGGCCAAAATTAAGGACTAGGAGCAGTGGGAATGAGTGGCGTGAATTTTTGGGCAAACTGCTGGATGGGTGCGGCGGTTAAGTAATCACATCTGGACCCTGCGACTTCGCGCAGGGTGACGAGGGGGGATGGAGCGACAGCTGAATGATCGCATCTGGGCCCTGCGACTTCGCGCAGGGTGACAGGGGTGACGGGGTGATAGATGCGCGGCAAGAGTTTTTGGACACTGCGCGCAGGGTGACGCAGAACCTAAAAGTGGACACTCAAAGATGAGTTTTTTTAACTTATTTTGGAGAGTCTCGTGCGCAAACCTACGCGCCGCATAAGCTGTGCATCAGCTGCGCGTAGGACATACAAACCCCAGCTAGCGATACCGCTGGAGCTGGGCTTCGCACCAGCACCGTGAGTGCCAAATTTGTTTGAGGCTAGGCGGTCACTTTAGGGGTGTCGCCGCTAAATAGGCCGCAGTGTCAGCCACATTTTGAGCGCTTATTTTTTCGGCACTACCCACAGGGCCCAGAAATTTCATCGCGCCAACCTTAGTATCGATCGCTGCTGTGATCACAGTGGTTTGTCCCGCTCCTTTCATGGCTCTGGCGTCTGGGGGGCTACTGTGGCATCCCGCACACTTAGTTGCAAAATAGGTCTGGCCATTAGCCGCAATGCCTGTAAGCGTTGTAAGCGTTGTAGGCGTTGTAGGCGTTGTAGGCGTTGTAGGCGTTGTAGGCGTTGTAGGCGTTGTAGGCGTTGTAGGCGCTTTGTATCCGTCGTCGTTTAAACCCACCCCGCAAGCGCCAAGCATCCCGCTAAGTAGAAGAACGCTGGCCAGTTGCATGAGTGAGCCGCGCGGGCTCGGTGTGTGTATTTGATAGCTTGTTTTGTGCATGAGATGTTCCAAAAAAGTGTGATTAACGAAGTTTCAATCTGTCTGCTTCGACATTGACATTGACATTGACATTGACATTGACATATATGTCGTGTGCGACGTTAAAAACGTTACAAAAACCTAAAAAATACTGTTGATTCGTCGCCAGTGCATCCCTGCTGTTTTCCATCGCGGTTTTAATCGACAATAAAACCTGCGCCTGCGCCGAAGCTTCCTTTACTACCTCGCTAATCGACGTTTGCAGCTTTTGTAATGCCTGCTCTTGCGCTTGACCTGCGCATAGAACATAGAAATCAAGTACGCCCTGATTGCTAGGATGCGAGTTCTGTGATTGACTTTATGCGTCTGGGTGGGTCGGCTTGTAGGCGATGCTGCTTGTGGCTTGCCGCGTTTTTAAATCAATTTAAGCCGAACAGTAACGATAAGATGCCTATAAAAAACATCTATAATAAGATGCATGTAGAGCGCATCTATAAATGAATCCATCACCATGACATCCAACGAACTTCCTATTTTTAAACCCACTAAGCTTGGCTCATCTAAGCAAGGTCTGCCTTTTTTGCGATTGGGGTTTCGACCGTTTTATCTGGGCGGAACCTTGTTTGCCGCGATGATCGTGCCTGTGTGGATTGCGTTGTTTCTGGGACAGATACAGCTGACCACCAGCGTAGCACCACTACTGTGGCATGCGCATGAGATGTTGTTTGGTTTTGTGATATCCATCATTGTGGGTTTTTTGCTGACCGCAGGTAAAAATTGGACGGGCCTGGCCACGCCTCGCGGCTGGGCACTTGGTGCCTTGGCGCTGCTCTGGTTGAGCGCCCGTGTTACGGCGGTGACAGGGCCATATTGGTTTTATATGGTGCTGGATATGACGCTATTGCCCTTGGTGACGGGCGTGATGGTCAACATCTTGCTGCGGTCACGCAACTACCGCAATCTGCCGCTGGCCTTGATTCTGGCTTTGCTGGCTGTGGCGAATGCGGTATTTCATCTGGCGGCGAGCGAAGTACTGAATATATCCGCCATCACGCCCTTGTATGCTGCCTTGGGCTTGATCGTAATGATTGAGTCTGTGATGACTGGGCGTCTCATCCCATTTTTCACCATGGCGGTGACACCTGGTTTAAAACTGATCGCAAACAAACGCATCGAGCAACTCACACTGGGGTTGACTGGACTGGGTTTGACCTTGTGGGTGTTTGCGCCGGCAAGTCTATTGAATATGTTGGTGTTGCTAACCGCCACTGGTCTGCACCTCAAACGCGGGTTGGATTGGCAGCCGAGGGTGACTAAACATCGCCCAGTTTTATGGATTTTGTACGCCGCGTATGCCTGGTTTCCCGTGGGGCTGGCGTTGTTGGCTTTGGCTCAAATCGGCTGGGTGTCGGTGTCATTAGGCGTGCACGCCTTGGCTGTGGGTGCCACGGGCGGGCTCATCATCGGTATGGTTACCCGCACGGCGCGTGGTCATACTGGGCGACCGATACAAGTCGCGAAGCTGGAAGTTGCCGCTTATCTGCTGATGATGCTGGCGGCAATGCTGCGCGTATTTCTGCCGCTGATCGCTCCTAAACTGTTACCTCTCTCGCTCATTGCTGCAACGACGGCCTGGAGCGCGGCGTTTGTGCTTTATCTCTGGGTTTTCACGCCATGGCTGATGCGTGCCCGATTAGATGGCAAAGACGGTTAATTCAAAGCAGCCGATCTAGGGGAAGAATTTTTGAACTACGTATCAGTCAAATACCTGCACATGAGTTGCGTAGCGATCAGCATCAGCTTATTCGTGCTGCGTGGCGTGTTGCAACTGCGATCCATACCCTGGCGTGATTCGGTGTTGTTGCGACATTTGCCGCATGTGGTAGACACCGTATTGTTGACATCGGCGATTTGGCTGGCTTGGTCTCTTGAACAGGCGCCGTTCATGAACACTTGGCTAACGGCTAAGATGGTGATGCTGTTTGCCTACATTCTGTTTGGAATGAAGGCTTTGGGAAAGACAAGCCCAAGCACGCGACGATCGGTCTATTTTGTGGCGGCGCTACTGAGTGTGGGTTATATCGTGGGCGTAGCGCTCACGCATTCGCCCACCTTAGGATTGTTCTAAGAGACTAAGCTTGCCGCTTTACCCGCAGCAATCGCCGCCCGAACAACAACTGCCGCCACCGGCATTGGCCTTTTTACCAATCTGAACCCGCCACACATCAGGGCCCGCTTGCAGATAATCCCATGAAAATTCGTTTGCAAAGCGCTGTTGAAATTGGCTGTGCAATGGTCTGGGGTCATGGTCATTGACCAATTCGATAGCTTCGCCTGCTTTTAATTCATCAAAACGGGCAAAGATGATCGCATGCCGTTCACGTGGGACAATTTGACGAATATCTAGAGTGTTGGAAGCGACTGCTGTCATGGGAAAACTCCTTTAGTAGGTTGATAAGATTTAAAGATGCTTTAATTATACATCTTTAAATCAAACAGTCTTCAAATGAAGCCAACCGGGCGCACATCAATTTTTTTCTTTACGAAACACCACTAAAAAAGCCTGTGCTACCGTTACGGTAGGACAGGCTTTTTTGTAGACGTGAAACAGTGATTAATCAGGTTTGGTTTCGACTTGTTTTAAAGTAGTCGGCACTGTAGCTGAATCCGCATTCCAGGGTTTGGGTTCACGGCCCAAATTTTGCGCAGGCGTGGTAACGGGGGCCGGTGTAATACGATCCGAACGCGTTTCAACCATTCCTTGTGGTCTGGGTATGGATACTGGTGTAGTAGGCGTTGGCGCTGAAGCGACTGGCGCCGTCACGGGAACTACGGCCTGTAGCGAAACTGGCGCTACAGGCCGCTCTGTCCGAGTCTGATCCGGTTGATTTTCCACCACCTCATGGCGCGCTGGTGCATCGTCTGACGAGGTTGAATGAGCATTCATTGCGCCTGAAGCACTTTGTTCTGCGCCCGCACTCTCATTACGCCCCCGTCCACGCCCCCGTCCACGGTTACGTTGACGATTACGGTTGTTACGTGATCCGCCTTCACGTGACGCATCATCGACTACGACGTCAGAACGAACCTCGCTAGGCGTATCAACGCGTGTTTCATTGCGCGGGGTTTCATTGCGTGGGACTTCATTGCGTGGGACTTCATTGCGACGATCATTTTGACGGCGGCGATCGCCATTGCGTTGCGTACCCCGTTCGACTGACGCAACTTCATGACCCGCGTCTAGCGTTGCCGGACGATCGCTTGACTCTTTCGAGTCGGGTTTGGAATGGCGTGTATTGTTGCGCGAATTTTCACGTGGTGCGCTATCGTTCTTGTTACGACGTCCGTCACCTTGATCGCTATCGCGTCCACCGCGCCCACCGCGTCCTTGCGGACTGCGACGATTGCTGCCAACATTTTTCCGTTTCACCGGTTCTTGAGCTGTTGCCTGAGTCAAACCACGACACCACATTTTCACTTTTGCCCACCACACCAGCAAAGGTGAAGTCAGCGTATTTTTTGCAGTCGGTGGCGGTGCCGTCGTAGGCGTAATGCCTTTAACCACGGCCACTTGTTGAGGGCGCGCGCTGACTTGTTCCGTTTTATTGCGCAGCCCCATATCAGTATCAGGTGATTCGACCAAAGAGTAGCTCGCCTTTGGATCGTCTAAACGTGGATCGTCAACTTTAATACGTTCCATTTTGTAATGCGGTGTTTCCAAATGTTTGTTTGGCAACATCAATACACGTACCCGATGACGTTCTTCAATTGAGAAAATATCACCCCGTTTTTCATTCAATAAAAATGCTGCCACATCAACCGGCACTTGAACGTGAATCGCTGCCGAGTTTTCTTTCATTGCTTCTTCTTGCACAATACGCAAGACTTGCAAGGCGGAGGATTCGATATCACGAATATGACCCGTACCGCTACAACGCGGACACGTAATATGACTGCCTTCAGACAATGACGGCCGCAAACGTTGGCGTGACAACTCCATCAAACCAAAGCGTGAAATTTTCCCCATTTGCACGCGTGCACGATCGTAGCGCAGGCTTTCTTTCAGTTGTGTTTCAACTTCACGCTGGCTTTTGGCACTTTCCATATCGATGAAATCGATCACGATCAAGCCACCCAAATCACGCAAACGCAATTGACGGGCAACTTCTTCTGCCGCTTCTAAGTTGGTATTGCGCGCAGTTTCTTCAATGTCCGTACCGCGTGTGGCACGCGCCGAATTGACGTCAATCGAGACCAAGGCCTCGGTATGATCAATCACAATCGCGCCGCCCGATGGCAAGGGTACGTTACGCGCGTATGCGGTTTCAATTTGATGCTCAATTTGAAAACGTGAGAACAGCGGAATATCGTCTTCGTAACGCTTAACCCGTGGCAACATATCCGGCATCACATGCGCCATGAACTGTTTGGCCTGTTCGTAAATCGCCTCGGTATCAATCAGAATCTCGCCGATGTCGGGTTGAAAATAATCGCGAATTGCGCGGATGACCAAACTGGATTCTTGATAAATCAAAAACGCGCCCGGCGCTTGTTTTCCCGCACTGTCAATCGCCGTCCATAACTGCAAGAGATAGTTCAAATCCCAGGCGAGTTCTTCGACCGAGCGCCCAATCCCTGCGGTACGGGCAATCACCGACATGCCTTCAGGAACCGGCAATTGATCCATTGCCTCGCGCAGTTCAGCGCGGTCTTCACCCTCGACACGGCGCGACACGCCACCACCGCGCGGATTGTTCGGCATCAAAACCAAGTAACGACCCGCCAGAGAAACAAATGAGGTCAGGGCCGCGCCCTTGTTGCCCCGTTCTTCTTTTTCCACCTGGACAATGATTTCTTGCCCTTCGCTAATGGCGTCTTTGATTGCCGCCGTCCGCGCATCCACCCCTGATTTGAAGTGGCTGCGAGAAATTTCTTTAAAAGGCAAAAAACCGTGGCGGTCTTCACCGTAGCTGACAAAGCAGGCTTCCAGTGATGGTTCCAAACGTGTGACGATCCCTTTGTAAATATTGGATTTGCGTTGTTCTCGTCCAGCGGCTTCGATATCAATGTCAATTAATTTTTGACCATCGACAATGGCAACCCGAAGCTCTTCAGCTTGAGTCGCGTTAAAAATCATGCGTTTCATATAAGTACTCCTTTAACAACACCAAAGAGTGTCGTAAGTCATTGGGTATGACGGAGTCAGAGATACTGGGCAATGCGTCATACTTTATGCGGCGCATTCACTACATTGATATTGTTTGTATCAGGCGATTCACGATGATTGTGTGTGTCCAATCCATTCACATCAATTCACACCGATTCAAATTACGAATTGCGCACGACACTCATCAAGCGTCTAAAAACGATTTATCAGTCACCTAAAATTATTTCCGGAAGGTCGCACTCGTAAAATCACTTTTACAACAATATCTTTAATCCAAGCGTCACGATACACAAATGTGATCATGTCGAAAAATTATGTCCAATTTTCTGAAACCATCGCTTAAAAAAAATCGATGAACCAGTGTGTTAGCACAATGCAAAATGCATTCTTACCAATGTACATCTACCCTTACGGTACTTCTCATCTACAACCCTCGCATCACCATCAGCAAGAGACATCGGAAAAGACGGGGCACAGCGGTACAGCTCGTGATATGAGTTTTTTGTCTTAACTGGCGACAAAGTTTTTCAGACCGAAACTTTAGCAAGGCTAAACACTGAATTCATGGTATTTTTTGCAGTGGTCAAGACGTGAGCGGTGGTGCGCGTAAAGCAATCACCTAAAAGAGAAAGACTAAAGAAAAATTCAGTGCGACGAACCAAGGGTGCGCGAAAAATCGCATTACCTAATAGTTAGGTTACTTAGTCACGTTACCTAATCACATTACCTAGTCGTGTTACCTAATAATCAGGACACTACAGAGTGATTGTTAAGAATCTTTTAATCTTTCTCGACTTACGCCTAATGACAAAAGCACGCCATTATAGGCGGGCTTAGGATATTGGTGGGTAATTTAAAGCACTGATCAAAGCGGGGCGTCGATAACGATCGCCATGCGGGGACGACTCAGGTATCGAATCTCAATATGAGAAGAACACCTGATTACAGATATGGATTGCCTTATTTCTCAGCCGCTTATTTCTTACTCGCTTATGGGCACTTCTATAAATACAGAATGTGCGGATGAAGTGCGAGGCGCACAGCACACAGAAACCGGAGCGTACATACAGTACGTGAGGATTTCGCGTACTGCGCAACAACGCAACTCGCCGCAAAAATGAATTGATAGAAGTGCCCTTATTTCTTACCAGTTTTTGCCCGCGCATCGATCAAGGCTTCATCAATCATTGCACGATCTCTGGAGTCAGATGGCAGTAAAACCTTTAGTTGCTCCCAATGGGTTTGCGCCCTCGCATAATCTTGCATTTGGAACGCGGCGCTACCGGATAACCACAACACCATTTCATTTTTAGGGTCAAGTTTTAGCGCGCGCGCCAAAATTTGCGTCGGCTTGCCCATCAGATTGCCTTGCGCATTGATCGCGATCACCTCGGCGTACTCGGCCAATAATTGCGCATCCTGATCCAGATATGTCGCCGACCGTTCAAACGCCTGTTCTGCTTTAATCGGCTGCCGCAACACACGATAAGAACGCGCCAGCATGGCCCAGGCTTTTAAATTGGCGGGATCGGCGACTAATTTTTGCGCCAGATCGGCGACCATTTTTTCAACTTCTGCCGCATCGATTTGCGTTTTTTGCGACGGCTCTGTTAAAGCTTCACGACTGCCTAAGGCGCTATATAAAATGAACGCACTCACCATTATGAAAACACTCAGGATCGCAACCATGAATTGGGGGGAATGTGCTCGGGGGTGTGCTCTTAAGGGCGTCGATAAGCTTGATGTACTGGAGTGTTCTGCATCATCCGCTTGCTCGTCGATTAAACGGCGGCTCCATTCATCACGACCGGTGTCGTATTGGGCCTGGCTAATCAATTGCGCGCGCAGGTTCTGATCCAGTTTTTCTAACTCTTCGCGATAAATTTCAATATTTAATTGTGCCTGCGTCGAACTCAAACCTGTCGCGGCCACATCGCTCGGCTGCGTACGATCAGCGCGGCGGATCAATAATTGAATCCTTGCTTGAATAAATGGCCAAAATAACATCATTAAAGTAAGTAGCAATAAGACGCTAGCGCTAATAATAAAACCAATCATTAAACCGTCTCCTGAGTATTTTTATCGCTTTTAACACCTGAGTGTCTCGTCAATAACTGATCGACCCGCGCGCGCTCTTGCGCAGACAGCGGAGCCGCTGGCGTGATGAGGCGTTTTTTCAAATGCCACCACAGCACCGCAATGCCAAACAGTAGCAATACAAAAGGCCCCAACCACAGCAACCATGTACTGGACTTTAGCGGGGGGCGGTACAGTACAAAATCACCATAACGACTGACTAAAAACTCTTTAATCTCGATATCCGTTCTACCTTGTTGAATGAGATGGCGAACTTCTCGACGCAAATCCTGCGCCAAATCTGCTCGCGATCCGGCTAAAGATTCGTTCTGGCACACCAAGCAGCGCAGCTCTTCAGAAATACTGATCAAGCGCTGTTCAACGATAGGGTCTTGCGCCAGCGGTGTTGCGCTCGCCGCATAGATGGAGATGCTGGTCATTGCTAATAAAACAGCAGCTCGAATGACTATCAAAATGGCGGTTAACAGTATTTGCACGTTTTTTTTATGATTTCTGTAATTGTGCAATCAGCGGATAAATCTTTTTAGTCAGCGCTTCTTGGGTCAGCGGTCCGATTTGCTTGTAGCGAATCACCCCCCCTTTATCAATCACATAGGTTTCTGGCACGCCATATACCCCGTAATCAATTCCGACGCGACCTTGTTCATCAAACGCCGACAACTGATACGGATTTTGCAAACGCTCCAATATCGCCAAAGCATCTGCACGCTGATCTTTATAGACCAAACCAATAATAGGCACGACACCGGTTTTGGCCATGCCTAGCAACACCGGATGTTCTTCACGACACGCCGCACACCACGACGCCCACACGTTTAATATCCACACTTGCCCGCGCATGTCTTGGGGTGAGAAAATTTGATTCGCTTGCGTCAACTGCGGCAAATTAAACATCGGCGCAGGTTTGTTAATCAAAGGAGAAGGAATTTCTTTGGGGTCGTGCGATAAGCCAATCGCTAAAAAAATAACTACGCCTAAAAAAACTACTAGGGGCATGAGTAGTTTAAACTTCATACCGAGCCCTCCTTAAAGGTCATCGCTTCTTTAATCGCAGCCACTTTCTTACGCCGATAGCGCTTGTCCGAAATCGCGATCAAACCACCCAGCGCCATCAAAAAACATCCACCCCAAATCCAGTTCACAAACGGCTTGTAATGAACCCGTACCGCCCAAGCCCCCTGATCCAAAGGTTCGCCCAAGGAAATATAAATATCTCGTGTCAAACCCACATCAACCGCAGAGTCAGTCATCGGCATACTTGATGAAAAATAAGTTCGCTTTTCTGGTTGTAATAATTGAGGCTCTTGTCGCGCCAGTGTTTGTCCCAATTGACGCAGTTCAAAGTGACCGCGCATCGCTTCATAGTTAGGTCCAGGAACTTTTTCGATGGATAAAAACTTCAGTTCATGATTAGCGATTTGTACCGTATCACCGGAGCTCATCCGAACATCATTTTCTTGTTGATAGCTAGTGACCATCACAACCCCAAATACAAAGGCCGCAATCCCCAAATGTCCCAATTGCATCGCCCAAAAAGATCGCGTCACAGCACCCGCACGTAACATTTTGATCGCCTGCAAAGTGCTTGAACCGGCGATCCAAAAAACACAGCAAAATCCTACCGACGCCGCCAGACTCCACGGCCCCATCACATAAGGAATCACAATTGCCGATACCACGCCCCAACCAGCCGCTAACCACAAGCGACGAATGGTTTGCGCAAGAGAACTGTCTTTCCAGTTCGTCCACGGTGCGATGCCCATTAACACTAAAGCGGGCACCATAATCGGTACAAATACGCTATTAAAGTAAGGCGGCCCCACTGAAATTTTGCCCAAGCTCAAACTGTCCATGATCAAGGGGTATAGAGTTCCCAGCAATACGGACGAGGCCGCCACCACTAAGAATACATTGCCCAACAGAATTAAAGTTTCGCGCGAAAGCCAATGAAACTCACCCGAATTACGCGAACTTTGCTTGGGGGCGCGTACGGCAAACAAGACTAAAGACGCGCCCACCACAATCACCAAGAACAACAGAATAAATATCCCGCGCCGTGGATCGGTGGCAAAGGCATGTACCGAAGTTAAGACGCCCGAACGCACTAAAAAGGTGCCCAGCAAAGACAATGAAAACGCCAGTATCGCCAGTAATACCGTCCAGCTTTTAAACGTGCCGCGTTTTTCAGTCACCGCCAAAGAGTGAATCAAGGCTGTCCCAATTAGCCACGGCATGAAGGACGCGTTCTCGACAGGGTCCCAAAACCACCAACCGCCCCAACCCAATACGTAATACGCCCAACGCGAACCCAAGGCAATTCCTAAGGTTAAAAACATCCATGCCAAGATTGTCCAAGGTCGCGTCCAACGCGCCCACGCTGCATCTAACTTGCCGTACAGCAAAGACGCAATCGCAAACGCAAACGCGACCGAAAATCCGACATAGCCCATGTACAAAATCGGCGGATGAAACACCAAACCGGGGTCTTGTAACAGCGGATTTAAATCACGACCGTTTTCGGGAACGGGAAAAATTCGTTCAAAAGGATTGGACGTAAAAAGAATAAACAACAGTAGACCCATCGTCACCAAGCCCAATACACCAATCACCCGCGCCACCATATATTCATCCAAGTGTTTGGAGAACACGGCCACCGCAAAAGTCCACATCGTCAGCAAAAATACCCACAGCAATAAAGACCCTTCGTGCGCCCCCCACACCGCACCCAAGCGATACATCAGCGGCAACAGCGAATTGGAATGTTGAGCGACATACGCCACCGAAAAGTCATTGCTATAAAACGCCCACGTCAGCGCAGCAAACGCGAGCGTCAACAATAAAAACGTCGCATAGGCCGAAGGACGCGCCAGAGCCACCCACTGACGGCGTTCTTGTTGCGCTCCGACCAAAGATAAAATGCCTTGCACCACTGATACCAGCAAGGCCAAAATAAGTGCGAAATGTCCGATCTCTGGAATCATGATCCCGCTTTTCCTTTCATTTTTTGTGCTTGATCCAAAGCCCCTTGAGCGGCCGGCGGCATATAGTTTTCGTCATGTTTGGCCAATACTTCCTCCGCAACAAAATCCCCGCTGGGGTTGAGCTTTCCCTGCACCACTGCGCCTCGTCCTTCTTTAAATAAATCCGGCAAAATGCCTTTATAACTCACCGGTATTTCTTTGACCATATCAGTTATCACAAAATGCACCGTCAACTCATCGCGTTTTAAGGAAGCCTCCTTCACCATACCACCAATTCGAAACGTCTGATTTTTAGGCGCATTCCCCGCAAAAATTTCGCTGGGGGTGATGTACAGTGCGATATTGCTGTTCAAAGCATTCAGAATCAGCATTGTCGCGATCCCCAGTGACACTAAACCGATACTAATCATCAAAAAACGCTTGTGCCTTGGTTTCACAAATTTCCTTATTAAAATGATTTGGCAAAAAAATCCGTTCGTCGCTTAAACACTTCAAAGCTTAAACCAATTGGATTGAAGCACGACCAGACAAACCCGCCAGTCAACTATTAGCAACTCAGTCAACTATTGGCAACTTCTTTGAGGCGTTTCAAGCGCATAATCGTTGCCTGGTATTGCCGCCGAATCAAAATCGGCTCCAGAATCAAGCAGAATGCACAGACACCAAAACTGCCCCACACATACAGGGCATATCCACCCATATTCAAAAAGCTGGCAAAGCTGTCCCACATCATGATTTAATCTCCGGTAAATTTTGACACCAATCCGCGTGTGCCTCTCGCTCCAAAATAATGACCCGCACGCGTTGCAAAACAACGGCAATCGCATACATCCAAAGTGCAAGAGTCATCAACAACATGCCCCACAAGATCGTGTGCGCCATTGTGGGTGCTTTGTTCATTGAAATTGATGCGCCTTGATGCAAAGTATTCCACCATTCCACAGAGAAATAAATAATCGGTACATTCACCACACCGACCAAAACTAAAAGTGCTCCGGCTTTATCCGCACGCCGTGCACCATCGATTGAAGCTTGCAAAGCCATAAATCCAATATACAGAAACAGCAAAATGAGTTCAGATGTGAGTCGCGCATCCCAGACCCACCAGGTGCCCCACATCGGCTTACCCCAAAATGCGCCAGTCCACAAAGACAAAAACGCCATCAAAGCCCCTGTGGGGGCAAGAGCCTGCGCCATCATCGCGGATAAACGTGAATTTAAAATTAAGCCCATCGCCGCCCAAGAGGTCATGACCATATAAATAAACATTGATAGCCACGAGGTCGGCACGTGAATAAAAATAATTCGATAAGCTTGACCTTGCACCGCATCAATCGGCGCCACAAAAAAACTAATCCACAAACCAACAAAGCCAAATATCAGACTCAAACCCCAAAACCAGGGTATCATTTTTCCAGCAAGAGGATAAAACCTCGCGGGGCTAGCGAACTGAAAGAAATTCATTAATCGAGTAGTCATCAACTTACATTTTAATTATTCAATGGCAATTTGAAGCGCCGCGCCCACTACCCACGGCGCGAACAATACCGCTAATAACGAAAAAGCGGCTAATAAAGACAGGTGTCCAGAAACCATCAGACCTGCACTTTGTGCGTATACGGCACCTGCACCAAAAATTAATACTGGAATAAACAAGGGCAGAATCAAAACACTTAACAATACTCCTCCGCCACGAACTCCCAGAGTCAAAGCCGAACCAATCGCACCCAATAATGAGAGCGTTGGCGTTCCTAATAATAAAGTCAGTAGCAGCACCCCTAAAACGTCTGCGCTTAAATCAAATTGAATTCCAATAATCGGCGCCAAAATTAACAAGGGCAAGCCTGAGGCCAACCAATGAGCCGCTACTTTGCCCAGCACTAACAGCGTCAGCGAGTTGGGCGACAAAATCATTTGCTCCAAAGTTCCATCGGCATAGTCTGAAGCAAACAAGCCTTGTAACCCTAACATGGTGGTGAGTAATGCCGCCACCCACAAAATCCCCGGCGCAATTTTGCGCAATAAAATCGAATCAGCACCAATGCCTAATGGAAATAAACTGACGACAATGATGAAAAAAAATAAAGTCGCCAATATTTCACTTTTGCGGCGCATCACCAACAATAAATCGCGCTGAATAATTGCCCAAAATGCATTCATAGCGTTAGGCTCTGCTCCGTGCCATCCCGCAAAGGAATCGGTTGATGACTGGTCAGAATCACCAATCCACCCGCACTCAAATGTTGCAGAATGAGTGTTGAGAGCAGGGCCACACCATCGACATCCAAAGCATTAAAAGGTTCATCCAGAATCCATAACTTAGCGCGCCGAAGCACCAGTCGGGCTAATAGAATTCGTTTTTTCTGCCCCTCCGATAAATCACGCACCGGCAAATGCTCGCGCCCTTTTAGACCGACTTGCGACAAGGCCGTCGTCACATCTACATCTGAATATTTTTTTTGATCTAACGCGAGGGTAAAGCGTAAATTTTCAAACCCGCTTAACTCTTCTTTGACCGCATTCCGATGCCCCATAAAAAGCATCTCTTGTAAATATAAATGCCGGTTGTCAGTAATCGACACGCCATTCCAAAGAATTTCAGCGGGAGCGTCGGGTTGCTCGGCCTCGTCGGGCTTTGATAATCCGGCAATAACACGCAACAAAGTTGTTTTACCGCGACCATTTTCACCGCGCACATGTAGCCATTGACCCGCAGCTAAATTCAACTCAAGTCGTCGGAAGAGCAGACGTTCACCACGAGAACAACTTAAATGACGGATGGATAACATACTGAAAATTTTTGCACAAAAATAGTCTCGTATTATCGGCGCGATGATGCTTAAAGCGATTCTGTGATATTTAATCTGGACACAAGAGAAGCTCGTCAATATTGAGGGGGATTAGCGGTGAACTAGCAAGTGACTAGAAGCCCGCGACGATCAACACAAGTTTACTGTCCTGATTACCCCAAACAAAGCGAAAACGAACAAAAGATAGGCAAAAAAAACCCGAAGCTTTCGCTTCGGGTTAAGTCCACCTAAGGAGAGGGTGGAGGAGACAACCTTGAACTGAACCAAAATATTCTGCTCAGTCACAACACGGACGAACTATAACAATAATTTTTGTGCATTGCAAGAGATTCTTGTATCAAAAGCATCATTTTCCTATAAAAATGTATCTTTTTCACATCAAAAAATTATCTAACTTCATTTGCAGTTAATTTAATTTGTTAAAAAAATGATTTTTAATTTTGATTTAAATGAAATTTAAATATTTTTTTACAAAATCAATGAGTAAATCAACTTGTTTTGTGCATAACACCATCGTCTCCTCATATTTTGCAATCAGAGTACTGTATCTATCCGTCCAAAGCCCTTAGAATGCGCGATTAAATACCATTTTAGAGTCCGCCATTCTTGCGACTGAATACAACTAAATGAAAAAACAAACTTTTGAATCCGCAATGGTGGAGCTAGAGCAACTGGTACAGCAAGTCGAGGACGGTCAAATCTCTTTAGATCAGGCAGTGGCGGCGTATGAGCGCGGAATTGACTTGGTCAAATTTTGTCAGGACAAATTGCAAACGATTGAAGAACGCGTCAAAGTGCTTGACGGCGAACTTCTAAAAGTACTCCCCAAAAAGAGTGACGTGAAAAATTAAGTTAAGCGAAGTGAACGACTGTTTTCCCATGTCAGAGAATATTTCTTTAGCAAGATCACCTTGGCACAACCAAGCCTTAGCGCACATCGAAACCCATCTGGACTATCGATTGGAACAGGATACTGAAGCGAATACACCTCTAGGTAAGGCGATGCGCTATGCGGTGATGAATGGCGGTAAACGCTTGCGCGCCCTATTGGTATGCGCAAGCAGTGGCCTCAATTGGGAATCTACTCTCACCCAAAACCAGCACGCGCAAGCAGTTTTAGATACCGCGAGCGGATTGGAATTCATGCACGCCTATTCTCTGGTTCACGATGATTTACCGGCACTAGATAACGACGATTTGCGACGCGGACTACCTACGGTTCACAAACATTTTGATGAAGCGACCGCGATTTTGGTTGGTGACGCATTGCAATCATTGGCCTTGCTAGTCGTCGCACGCCATAACAATACCCCAAATATTCAAACACTCGCTCAAGCGGCCTTGTTAATGTGTCAAGGTCAAATGCGCGACTTATCTGCGATTGGCAAAACGCTGACCTTAAATGAGTTAGAGATTCTGCATCAACAAAAAACAGGGGCGCTGATTCGAGCTGCGGTTCTGATGGGTGCGTATTGCGCACAACCTGCCATGAGCGAAGCCGCGATCAATTATCTAGACCATTTTTCGAGGGTCATTGGCTTGGCGTTTCAGATTCGTGACGATGTCTTGGATGGCACTTCAACAGAGCGCACTTTAGGTAAAAGCATCGGAAAAGACTGCGCTCAAAACAAGCCTACTTTTGTCACGATGTTAGGCCTCGTCGCTGCGAACAAGCGTTTAGCACTACTATTAGAGGAATCAATGAGCGCCTTAAATCAATTCGCAAAAGAGTCTCCCCTAACAGAAGTAATCGCCCAGCGTTTGCGCGGGTTAGCCCAATTTGTAGTGGTGCGATCATCCTAAATATCACGCTACTGCCTATTGACTCTCAAAAAATTCTCAAAAAAAAATTTATTACCTGCTTGTCATCATGAAGCATCCAGAACTTTTATTATGCGCCAGCGATGTCTTTGTCATGCCGCGTTGCGCTAACAAAGATATTTTTTTGTCGACGATCGCCGCTCTATTTGAAACGCGCACGGAGATTCCTGCCACAACTATTTTGGCCGCATTACACGAACGAGAAGCTTTGGATAGTACCGCCTTAGGACAAGGAGTTGCCCTACCGCATGGCAGAATTAAAGGCTTGAAACACGCGCACGCCTTATTCATTCGTTTGGATGAAGCGCTTGATTACGATGCTCTTGATGGACAAGGCATTGATTTAGTTTTAGCACTGATCTTTCCACCTCAAGATGTGCAACGTCATTTAGAAGTTTTGTCGCTTGCAGCACAAATCTTTGCGGATGAATCGGTATGCACTATTTTGCGTGCGGCAAAAACACCTGCTGAAATTTACGCGCCATTGCTGCCGCGTTTAAATTAAAGCCTTAAAATTAAAGCCTTAAAAAATCAGAGTTTTGTCTAAAAAATATTTTTTAATTCAGTATCTGTCAATATCCGGCGCGGCTGGCTATAATCCGCCTCTTTTTTTTGCAAAGTCAACTACATTCACGTGCATCAGTATTACGTGCATCTGTTACGTGTGTGAAAGTGAACTTTTATTTCGGAGTTATTATGAGTCGAGTCTGTGCGGTTACAGGAAAAAAACCAATGGTGGGCAACAATGTTTCGCACGCCAACAATAAAACAAAACGCCGTTTTTTGCCTAATTTACATCAACGTCGTTTTTATTTAGAAAGTCAAGACCGTTGGATTAGTCTTCGCGTATCGAACGCGGGGTTGCGTTTGATCGACAAAATTGGTATTGAAGCGGTTCTCGCCCGTTTGGCAGGGGATAAAAAAGCACTGTAAGTATTTTTCATTGCGGCGCTGTAGTCTTTATGCGCTGTAATTTTTATTTAGGAAATCAATCATGGCTAAAACAAATCGTGACAAAATTAAATTAGAGTCCTCTGCAGGAACAGGACACTTCTATACGACTGATAAGAACAAACGCAATACGCCGGATAAAATGGAGTTCATGAAGTACGATCCAGTCGCGCGTAAACACGTTGCGTACAAAGAAACTAAAATTAAGTAAAACGCTACGCTAATCATCAACATCCGCAATTTTTTGTTGCGAAGTTGGTATTGATGGTTTTGAGCAGCTGGTGTAGTGCAGTTGACGGTGTCGGTCGAGTGATCGGTACCGTTTTTTATTTTTCACGACAGGAGTGTGCAAGACAAAGTGAAGGCTGATGAGCTTTTGACTTTGCCAGAAATAATTATGACGATTCCATCATTACACGCAACAGCACTCGCCCGTGTGGCGACAGCAACCCCGCCGACTCAAGCTAACAAGAACAATCTTGACCCCCAGCTACCGGTGCACAGTTATTTCGATGCGGACTTACTCATCCGAGAACGCAAATTATTGTTCGATCAAGGCCCGATGTTTCTGGCCCACGAATCACAGATTCCCGAACCCAATGACTACTTAGTCGTTGATGACTATCAAGGTCGAATCCTGACCAATGACTCGGGCAGCATTCGTTTAATTTCTAATGTGTGTAAGCACCGTCAGGCACTTATCTTGAACGGTCGCGGCAACAGTCCACAAATTGTTTGTCCACTACATCGCTGGACTTATGCCAATGACGGCACGCTACTTGGTGCGCCACACTTTTCATCTCAGCCTTGCGCCTCATTGCGCTTATCAACCCCCTTACAAAGCTGGCAAGGTCTGTTATTTGCGCCAACCCACTTACCCAAACTGTCCGCAGAATTGGCTCAGATGAGCTGTGCGTCGATATTTGATTTTTCAAGCTACCGTTGGCATTCTGGTAAAACCCATCACTGTGACTACAACTGGAAAACTTTTATCGAGGTTTACCTCGAGGATTACCATGTCGAACCCTTCCACCCAGGTTTAGGAAATTTTGTTTCATGCGATGATTTAAGTTGGCAATTTGCACCGCGCTTTAGCGTACAAACCGTCGGCATTAAAAACGCTCTCAATAATCCACACAGCACGGTGTACTCAACTTGGCAAAATGCTGTTAAACAATACTTTGGAGATAATCTACCGACGCATGGCGCGGTCTGGTTATTGATCTATCCCAACATCATGGTGGAGTTTTATCCTGGAACTTTAGTGATTTCCACCTTGTCACCTCAATCTGCGGGACTCACCGTCAATCGAATTGATTTTTTCTACCTAGAAGAAATCGCTTTATTCGAACCTGATTTTGTCGCCGCGCAACAAGCCGCCTATCAAGAAACCATGATTGAAGACGATGAAATTGCCAAACGTATGGATCAAGGACGCTTGGCTCTACTTAAACGCGGCGCCAACGAAACTGGACCGTATCAAAGCCCAATGGAAGATGGGATGAAAGCCTTTCACCAATGGTATCGCGAACAACTATTTTCTGAATGACATCTTATGATTGCCCCATCTTCTGACTCTTCTGCCCAATCATTAGCTCGCCATGCTGAGCTGATTTTTACCAAAAATTTAACGGCAGACCTGCGTGCACGCTTTGCTCAAGTGCGTTGTGTAATTTTGGATGTCGACGGAGTACTCACTGATGGCGGGATGTACTACGACGCGCAGGGTGAGGCGCTCAAACGCTTTAATGTCTTAGATGGCTTGGGCATTAAGTTGCTGCAAAGCGTCGGCATCACTATTGCCATTATTAGCGCTCGAGATACACCGATTGTGCGCGCACGTGCCAGTGAATTAGGTATCGAAGAAGTCCAACAAGGCAGTCATCAAAAAGGAAAATCTTTTGACGCCCTTTTAGCCCGATTAAATTTAAGCGCGGCGCAATGTGCGTTTATCGGTGACGACATCATCGATTTACCGATTCTGCAACGCGCCGGTCTCGCCTGTGCCCCAGCCACAGCACATCGTATGGTCATTGATCAGGTTCACTACCTCACACAAGCACCAGGAGGTAATGGTGCAATTCGCGAAATATGCGATACGATACTGGCGGTACAAGGTCATTGGTCAACGGTGTTAAAACCTTACCAGCCCTGATTTTTTACCGCTTGCCTGACCAGTTTTTCCGATATTGTGATTCAGGAAGTGACTCAAATCATCCTCTAGCGACTCATTGCTCATGAATTTTCGTAGCATATTTTTGTTAATTGCCTTAATCCTAGGGGCTATGGGTAGCAGCATTTTGATGTTTTGGAACGACCATATCGCACAATCATCACTCAAAATCCAATCTGTGAACAAACAGCAATTTGAAGCAAAAGATGTAAAAGCCCTGCGTTTTACCGCTGCGGGAACCTTACAATACAGCTTGCAAGGACAGTCAATTCAAGGTGATAGTGGTAATCACACCATCACGATTCAAACCCCTATGTTGAGTTTTCTCACCACTAACCAAAACCAAGTGGTCGTTACGGCGCAGCAAGCCATTTGGAATAGACCTAACGAAGACTTAATTTTTACCGGTAGCGTGGACATGCGACAAACCAATCTACGCGCTTCGCCACCGCCCAACATTAATATCACCACAAGCACCGCATCAAAACCAACCCATCTGAAGACCGAGGTTTTACAATGGAACGCGCGTGAGCAAAAAGTCTGGTTACCCAGTCCCATGAGTTTAGAGCAAGACTATGTCAAACTCGATGCGGGAATGATGACGGCAGATCAAACGCTCTCGGTTGTTGAACTTAAAAACAAGGTCAAAATTTTGTGGCAATCAAAACCCTAAAAAATAGGGTTTTGAAACATCTCAATACCTGTTTTTTTGCAAGCAATGTTCTTCACGTGTCAAATCCGCATTTGAATGAACTGACAATGCGATAACTCAAGGTGTCAGTTGCTCAGCGTTTTCTAGATTTCTCTTGATTTTTTATACCCGTATTTATGAGTTTTTACCAAAATCCTTTAAGCTACTATCGCGTCCGATTAGCCCTCGCTTGCGTATGCGTTTTTTTATCAGCAACGTCGCCATCCCTTACTGCGTACGCAGAATCAATTATTCCAGTTGACCCGAATAATCCAGACGCGATTTCGGTAGAAGCCAACGAAGGCCGATTTGACAATCTGAATCAAGTGTACGAACTGCGCGGGAAAGTCACGATCAAACGAGGCGGTATGTTATTTGAAGGCGAAGTCGTCTTGATTAAGCAAGACAAAAAAGGATTTAAAAACATGGAACTCAAAGGCAGTACAAACAAGCTCGCTCACTTTCGACATGAACGTCCAGAAACCGGTGTTGTAGCAGAAGGTTTTGGACAAACCATCGAGTTTGATGGACTCACTGATGTGGTGAAATTAGTGAAAGACGCGCGCATTACGCGTTATCAAAATGCTAAGCAGACCGAAGATGTTACCGGTGCTTTGATTACCTACAATAGCCGCACTGAGTTTTTTCACCTGAAGAATGCGGATGGCAAGAAAAATAATCGCGTTCAAATTATGATTCAACCGCGCAATTAAACGCATCACTTTTAATCACCACATCACTTTATGAGTCAACTGGTCGCACGCCACTTAGCCAAACGCTATGGCAAAAAACAGGCGGTTCAGGATATTTCGCTCGCCGTCGAATCTGGACAAATAGTTGGTCTTCTAGGCCCGAACGGAGCCGGCAAGACGACGTCTTTTTATATGATTGTTGGCATGGTTCGCGCTGATCTCGGTGAAATCGAACTGAACGGTAAATCAATTTTAAATGCGCCAGTATTTGAACGTGCGCGTATGGGCTTGTCGTATTTGCCACAAGAAAGCTCCATTTTTCGCAATCTCACAGTCGCTGACAATATTCGTGCAATCTTGCAAATTCAACGTCGCGACAACAAAAAATTATCAGTCAACGAAATTGAAGATCGCCTTGAATTACTGCTGAACGACCTCAACATCACTCACATCCGTGACCAAATGGGCCGTGTATTGTCAGGCGGCGAACGTCGTCGTACCGAAATCGCACGCGCGCTGGCGTGCTCTCCTGCATTCATTTTGCTCGATGAGCCTTTTGCAGGTGTTGATCCGATTGCGGTGATTGATATTCAAAAAATTATTTTGTTTTTAAAACAACGCAACATCGGCGTCCTAATCACTGATCACAATGTTCGCGAAACTTTGGATATTTGCGATCATGCCTACATTGTCAACCAAGGCAAAGTTTTAGCACAAGGCTACACTCAAGAACTGGTCGCGAATGAAACCGTGCGTAAAGTGTATTTGGGCGAGCACTTTTCCATGTAATCCCGAAACGATGTCTGTATGCGCCCTGTTTCGTTGAATACATTTTTCGCGATAATTCGCCGTAGTTATTTATGCTCTATTGAAACAAATGTCATTCAATAAACTCTTAATTTTGGGTAAAGATTATGAAATTGAGTATTACGGGTCATCATATTGAAGTCACTCCTGCCATCAATGAACATGTTCACATAAAGATGCGGCGCCCTGAAACCCATTTCACGGGGACTATCGAAGCCCACGTTGTACTAACGCATTTGGCCAGTAAAGCCAAGGAAGAGCGCAATGTGGCTGAAGTCAATGTATTAGTCCAAGGCAAGGCTTTACACGCTTCGGCAACGCATGGCGATATGTACAGCGCGATTGATGAGATGGTCAATAAAATCAGCACGCAATTGGACAAATACAAAGCACAAAAGAAATTTGGCCACTCGGTTCCACATATTCAGTAACTCCGCTTTTCTGACAACCACGACATGTCTGTTCCGATTCTAACTTTAGAACACATCCAATTTGCGTACCAGGAACGCGCGATCTTGCACGACATCTCGATACAGTTTCAAAAAGGACAAGTGGTCGCAATCATGGGTGGATCGGGTTCTGGAAAAACGACTATCTTGCGCATTATTGCGGGCCTCATCAAAGCGGCCAAAGGCCAACTCGCATGGAATGGCAGTAGTGAAATTTGGCACAATGACGTCGCCTTGTATGCCTGGCGCAAAGAAGTCGGGATGCTATTTCAACAAGGCGCCCTACTGACTGATATCAGCGTTTTTGAAAACATTGCTTTTCCTTTACGCGAGCTCACCCATTTACCCGAATCAATTATTCGCGACATCGTTTTGATGAAATTAGAAGCCGTGGGATTGCGTGGCGCGCACCAACTGATGCCCTCAGCACTATCTGGTGGAATGGCCCGTCGAGTCGCCCTCGCGCGCGCGATCGTGATGGACCCTTTGTTAATCATGTACGACGAACCTTTTGCAGGACTTGATCCAATTTCTATGGGTGTCATCGCGAATTTAATTCGCCGCTTAAACGACGCACTCGGCGCGACATCTTTGCTGGTGTCACATGACGTCGATGAGTCTTTTGCAATTGCTGACTTTGTCTATTTTGTCTCGCAAGGTCGGATCGTCGCGCAAGGAACGCCCGCGCAATTGCGCCAAAGCACGCATCCCTATGTGCAACAATTTATTGAGGCAAAAGCCGATGGCCCCGTCCCATTTCACTATCCAAGCTGCGATATTCAAAAGGATTTTTCCCTATGAATAAACTGATCAAAGGAATACAAAGCATCGGCGCAGTGAGTGAAGAAATCATCAATTCTCTGGGCGATTTTTTTATTTTTAGCGGGCGTTTATCAATTGCCACCGTCCGCAATCTCAAACGATTTAGCCTGGTCATTCAGCAACTGCATTTCATTGGCAATTATTCGCTATTGATTATTGCGGTGTCGGGCCTGTTTGTCGGCTTTGTCTTAAGTTTGCAAGGCTATTACATTTTGAGCAAATACGGTTCAGAACAAGCGCTGGGCGTAATGGTGGCCTTGTCTTTAATGCGTGAACTGGGCCCAGTTGTCACCGCCTTGTTATTTGCCGGCCGTGCGGGGACCTCGCTCACCGCAGAAATCGGTTTGATGAAAGCGTCTGAACAACTAATGGCGATAGAAATGATGGCGGTACGCCCGATCAACCGCATACTGGCGCCGCGTTTTGCGGCGGGCGTGATTGCCATGCCATTCTTGGCGGCCATTTTTAGTGTATTGGGTGTAATCGGCGGCTATATCGTTGGAGTGCTTTGGTTGGGCGTTGATCAGGGCGCGTTTTGGTCGCAAATGCAAGGCGCCGTCAATCCGATTGACGATGTTTTAAATGGGATTATCAAAAGTATCGTGTTTGGTATTACCGTCACCTTAATTGCGTTACACCAAGGCTATACCGCGCAACCCACACCAGAAGGCGTTTCGCATGCGACAACTCGAACAGTCGTGCTGTCATCCTTGAGCATCTTGGGATTGGATTTTGTCCTCACCGCTCTAATGTTTAAATAACCCATCGTTTAAATAACCCGTCGTTTAAATAATCACCTGTTAAATTCATTACGCAAATAACTTTGTCGATACACTTATTTTGTTGATTTAGGAAGCACATATTATGAAAAATGCACTTCACTTTTGGGTTGGTCTCTTTGTCTTATTAGGTGGGCTGGCCATCTGTTTTTTAGTTTTTCAAACCAGTAGCGCTAAGTGGTCGGGCAACCCATCTAGTTATCAACTGACGGCCTATTTTGATAACGTCGGCGGATTAAAAAAACGCTCACCGGTCAAAAGCTCTGGCGTAGTCGTTGGACGTGTTAGCGAGATTAGCTTTGATCCAAAACGCTATCGCGCTAAAGTGGTCATGGATATTGATGGGCTGTATCAATTTCCCAAAGACAGCTCACTCAAAATTTTGACTTCGGGTTTATTGGGCGAACAGTTTTTAGGATTAGAGGCCGGTGGCGACGATCAATTATTAAATACGGGTAACGAAATCAAACTGACGCAATCGGCCGTGGTTCTGGAAAATCTGATCAGTCAATTTTTATATAACAAGGCGCAAGATACGCCGGCCAATTCAAATGGCGCCAGCAGTATCTCTAAATAACGCTGCGCCTCTTCCTAATGACTATGATTGTTCACCTGCGCCACATAATCTTGCTGCTGTGCACAACTTATCTTGCCGCCTGCACCACGGTTGCGCCGCAAGATGTTTCGCCACAAGACCCGTGGCAAAGCTGGAACCGTTCAGTATTTAACTTTAACGACGGCGCGGACAAATATGTTTTAAAACCGGTCGCCACAACGTATAAAGATTACGTGCCCAGCCCTGTGCGCAAAGGGATCAAAAACTTTTTTAGCAATGTCGGCGACCTGTGGGCGGCGGTGAATAACATTTTGCAAGGTGAAGTCAGGAATGGCCTGCAAAATACCAGTCGGTTTATTTTTAACTCAACCGTCGGTTTGTTTGGCATACTGGATTTGGCTACGCCAATTGGACTACCCAAAATACCGGCCGATTTTGGGCAAACACTAGGACGTTGGGGGATCGGCGCTGGACCGTATGTCGTTTTACCTTTTCTAGGTCCCTCAACATTGCGCGACAGCGCGGCCTTAACAGTAGACTGGAACGGTAGTTTATGGAACCACTACGCCACAGGCAATGAAAAATTGATCGGCACTGCTGTGAACCTCGTCAATACCCGAGCCAATTTACTGAATTCAACCAATTTTATTGATGATGCGCAGTTTGACAAATATTCATCTTTTCGTACGATATATTTGCAACGTCGCCAAGATATGGTCAAGCCTGACGACGATTTTGAAAAATAGATTTTGAAAAATTATTCAGCGATAAAACCCGTCACTATTTTTAACGAGGATTAACCATGACATTTCAACATGTAATCAAACGTTTTTCTATCACCACTGCACTGAGTTGCACCTTATTCACGAACATGGCATCGGCCGCAGTTGAGGCGCCCGACGTGTTTATTAAACGCATCATTGCAAGCGTATTGAAGGATATTGAAACCACTAAAATCAAATCTGGGGACCTTGTCGCATTAAATAATTTGGTTGATCAAAAAATCATTCCCAACCTTGATTTTGCACGAATGACTCAACTCACCGTGGGGAAATACTGGCGTGAGGCAACACCTGAACAACGTAATGCGTTAATGAAGGAGTTCAAAATTTTGTTGACCTCGACTTACGCAAGTGCATTGAATCAAGTCAAAACTGTCAAAGTGCGCTACCGTCCGACCCGCTATGTCGAAGGCGATACCGAATCGGAAGTCCGCTCCAGCATCAGCGCCGCCGGTGCAGAACCAGTGGAAGTGAGCTATCGCTTATCTCGTGAAAATGATTCATGGAAAGTGTATGACCTGAACATCGCAGGTTTGTGGTTGCTGCAAAACTACAAAACCAGTTTTGAGCGTGAAATTGGCCAAGGTGGTATTGATCAGCTAATCAATAACTTGAGTAAAAAAAATAAAGAATTGGCCGCCCGTCACAACAATCAAAAATAATCAAAAATAATTTTGATCCGCAATCGAACCCAGGTTTTGATTGCGGATAAAACCATTCATCCTATGACCCTGTTTGTCTATCGCGTGACCGAGGTACCTACAACCCTCACTATTGAGCCTTTGATTGCGCAAACCCTAGCCGCGATCAAAGACAGCAAGGCGCTCCAAGTGAGTATTGATGTGGGGCATTTTGCCAATCAAGGTCGCGCTGACTCTTTAATGATTGCCTACTTGTTGGCGTGTGCTCGCGAACATAAGAATATTCAATTTAGCGCATTACCCGCTGCCCTACGCTCGCTCTTACAGCTATATGCCTTGGAATCGGTTTTGTCTATTGTCGAAAGTCCTGCAATCGCTTAGAATTACGGGCTTTGGTGTCGACAGCGCATGCTGTTTTCCAAAAGACTAAAAAAGCTAAAAAAATTAGTAAACGCATCAACAAAGGTTCACAGTAGCGTATGGACCCCGTAGTGAAATTGGAGACGTGGCCGAGAGGTCGAAGGCACTCCCCTGCTAAGGGAGCATGCGGCTAAAAACTGCATCGAGGGTTCGAATCCCTCCGTCTCCGCCAGTAATTTGCGCAATGGCTTACAAAAAAACAAAAGAGCCGACGCTAAGCGGGCCGTGCACAAAGAGGCGGTAGTACAGCAACCGCAGCGCCCCATGAACTCCCCCTACTTCACCGCCCCACTTGAATTTCAAAAATAGACCAAGGTGAATTTAAAAACCGCGTACTACACGTTCGATGAACCAAAAAGTACCGGCCATCATGCCCACCACCGAACCATAATGCGACGCTTGAAGCAGGCCCTTAGACCCAACTGATCGCTTCAGAAGCAGTGCAAACAAGCTCGCCAAAACCGCGACGCTGATCTGGGCCAACTCAATGCCAAAATTGAATCCGGCAAGCGCGAAAATAAATGGGCTGCTACCCGTTGGCCACTGCGTCAAGCCACTCAGCGCACCCGCCAAGCGGGCCTTGCGAAAAGAGGCGGTAGTACCACAGCCGCCACGAACTCCCTGCGGTAATCCCTCACCAAATGATGCGCTGACGTTTCAAAACCTAGACAGAGAAATCCATAAAATAAGTTTCATCATCAATTTTACAAATTTTCAGGTCCGTTCTTCCGTAAGCTTGTAGGTGTCCTCTTGTGACAAATTCTCCCAATGGAACACCTAATCTTTTACGAAAATATCTGCCTAACAATGAGTTATTTTTTGTAGAATGAATAGCCTTATCACCATCCTGGGCTACGACACAGTCAAATGATTCATTATCGTCAGTAATAAGTGTAAAGTGATTTGCTCTTGGTGGGAAAAAACCAGATTGAGAAACTGCGGAAGGTATTGGAATGTAGGCTTGATTTGGTTCGCGCCCATATCTTTGGCCCCAATTTAAACCTGATTGATTATGAGTTTCACCATCGCTGGTGCTTAATAAAGTTAATGTTCTGGAATCTTCGGTAATTATGTCATTTAATAGCTCTTTATTTCCCGAGTTCCCAAGGGCAGGAATTTCAAAAAGCTTTTTAACAGAATTTCGTTTATAAAACTCTTCATAGAATTTGACATTATTCTCAACCTCATTTGATAGACAGCTTAAAGTGTTCATCTGTATTGATTGAAATAAATCATTGCTTGCAACTGGATCATCTTCCGCAAAGCTTTCAATTGTTCCACCAAAAAATGCATTTTGGCTATAGTTCCCTGAGCCAGTGAAAGCAACTTTTGGAATTCCATTTGCTAGCCAAATATATGATTTGATATGAACCGCAGGTTCAGTAGTTAAATAATTGCAGTTAAATCGTGGCGAATCAGTATCTAACGCTTTAAAGCCATTGTGCCTACCTATTCCAATACCGTCGTAAGGCACCATTCCAACAATTAGATTTATTGAAGTATTATTTTGCAACGTTGCTAAATGCTTATTGGCCATAGCAGGAGAAGCATAGCCAGATATTATATTGAGCTGATTACAATTTTTAGACGGCTTAATTAAGATTTCATTGAAAAGGTCATTATTTATCATTTAAATATCTCTAAATTAGTTAACTAGCTTAGCTCAATGGATTTTAATATTGCTTTTTGTATAGACTTGTCTAAATTTAAGTAATCAATGTTAGATTGGACTGAATCATATTCAATGCCTGCAAACGTCTTAAGAATGGCTGTAAAAATAACCTCTGCAAGTTTAGGCGGCACGGCCATGCCAATTTGCTTTCTAACTAATTCTTTTGATCCCGTAAAAATAAAATTATCAGGAAACGATTGAATTCTTGCGCGTTCTCTGTTAGTTAAGGCTCTAGGTTCGCTCCAATGATAACCATGTGTTCCGCCACCACCGCTACCCGTTATAGTATAGGATGGCTTATTAGGGTCTAGCCTTTTATAAATTTGACTTAACTTTGCACTCTTAACATTAAGTTTCAAATGTTCTGGCAAGTTAGCATTCCAAACATTTTCTCCTGCTTGGATATGTTTTAAACGCTCAATTACTTTGTCTGATTGCTTTGTTAGCTCGTTATTTGACGCATATTTTTCTATCGGTGGATTATTTAATGCTTCAAAAGCGGTTATTGGTTTATCTTTAGTATTTGGAGCTGGAATTTTAAAAGATAAATTTAGTTGCTTTTCAATGCCAACAATTATTATTCTGTTCCTAGCTTGGGGAACTCCGTAATTTGCAGCGTTATATAAGTGAGCTGTAATATTGTAGCCATTTCCAGAATCTGCTAAATCTTTAAGTATTTTTTCAAGAACCTTTCCACCATCAGAGCTACTTAGCCCACCAACATTTTCAGCAACAAAGAACTTTGGCTTAAAGTGATTTATTATCTTTAACCCATACGTATATAGCGGGCCAAATTTACCGTCGAATCCCTTTTTTTCACCAACTACACTAAAGTCATTGCATGGGAATCCATAAGCAAATGCATTTATTTCCGGTAAGTTGTCAATATCAAGATTACGGACATCCTCACAAATAACGCTTTTAGGATCGTCTGGGCAAATATTTTTAGTGTATGTGTCACAGCTAGATTTGTCAAAATCATTCGCCCATGCGTGTTCTATAGTATGGGATGAGCTACTCTCAACTTTGGCGCGAATTGCACCTAAAGCCATACCCCCTGGCCCACTAAATAGCTCTCCCAAACGAAAAATCATATTTATTTACTGATAAATGGGTGAATATACAATCTAACCGCGTGATCAAAATGATAACCTAGGTTTTGGACTAAGCCGAGAGACTGAATTGGACTTCGTCCCCCATAATCCACTCGATGGCAGGCGCGCCATCTAGCGGGTTTATCGGATCGGGCCTGCCTCGCGTTCAATGTCGCTGCGCATTTTTTGCAACAAGCCCATGCCCATGAGCAATTCGCCCACTACAAACATCGGGCCCACCAGTAAGCCAACCAAGTCATCCACAAAAGCGGGTTTGCGGCCTTCGAAATAATGACCGACAAACTGAAAAAACCAACCAATCACGAACAAGCCCAACCCGGCTTGCCAAACCGACACTCCCCAGGCGGCAGCCCATGGCGGCACTTGATGAGCCACGGCGATCAAGGCCCCATTGACGAGCGATGTGGCAAGGCCCAGCACAATGTCGCCACGGCTTAGATACCACAAACTGGTCAGGGCCCAAGCGATCCAGGCCAAGCTCAGTTCATGACCCGCCACCGTCCAGGATGGGGTGAGCAGCAAGACCCCAATCGATAGAAAAATCAAGGGAATTCCCACCAAATGGCTTGCTATATTGCGGCGATCGCGGTGGTAATTGGCGTATTGCACCATCAATGTAGTCGCTGGACGAAAGAAATTCATGCGTGTCTCCTAGCCGGTTGGTGGATGGAAAAATCAGATGCTATGTTGCTGCACGTCACGGAAAGCAGCGCCTGAAAAGAAAGGGCTACTGCTCGTTAAGCCTTGGCTGAGCGCACACTCAACAACATGGTCAAGACCAAGATGCCGACCACCACGGCCAACGAGATGCTCACCGGAATTTTGAACACATCAATCAGGCACATCTTGGTGCCGATGAACACAAGGATCACCGCCAGGCCGTAGTTGAGCAGGTGGAACTTGTTGGCCACTGCCGCGAGCAGAAAGTACATGGCCCGCAAACCCAGGATCGCGAACACATTGCTGGTCAGCACAATGAAAGGGTCCGAGGTGATCGCGAAAATCGCAGGGATCGAATCGACCGCAAAAATCACATCCGTCAAGGCGATCAAGCAGATCACCATGAACAGCGGGGTAGCGATTTTTTTGCCGTTTTCGATGGTCCAGAAATTCTCGCCGTCGTAGTTTTTACTCACAGGCAAGACCTTGCGCAGCAACTTGAGCGCCGGGTTGTCGTCCAAATCAGGTTCCTTGCCTGCGGCCCACCACATCTTCACACCCGTGAGGATCAGGAAAGCGCCGAACACGTAGAGCACCCAGTGAAATTCGGCCAACAACCAACCGCCCACCAAAATCATGATGGTGCGCAACACGATGGCCCCGATGATGCCGATCATCAGCACGCGTTTTTGGAAATTCGTGGGGACAGCGAAGTAGGTGAATATCATCAGGAAGACAAAGATGTTGTCCACCGCCAATGACTTTTCAATCAGGTAACCGGTGAGGAACTCCAGCGACTTGGTGTTAGCCAGCTCCACCGAGCCTGTCGTGTCTTTGATGGCCCACCAGAACAAACCGTTGAACAGGAAGCTCAGCGCAATCCAGATCAGCGACCAATTGAGCGCTTCCTTGACACCAATGTCGTGCGCACCCTGCTTTTTGAGCACCACAAAATCGACGAACAACGACACCAGAACGATGGCCACAAAGGTGGCCCAGAGCCACAGGGGGGCGATGGTTTCCATCAAATACCTCTTTCATTAAAAAAACATACCGAAAACCGAATCAGTCGGATCACTGTTGTGAACTTATTGGCGTTTACGCATTAAATCTCTAAACTGCTACAAATTATAAGAGTCGTCACCGCCAGCTTGTGCGTTCGATAGAATTGAGTTTTCGAAACGTGTCTAAACCCCATCGAAGCCGAGAACCAGCAATAAGCGTCTATCATCTAAACGATACCCCAAGTCTGCGATCGCAAATCTACAGTCATACTGAAAATCGCTGATTCATCGCTTATGATGATGCTTCAGCTAAACATTTTTTAACCCCGCCCATTTTGATAGTGTCCAATAAATGACTGATTCTTTTTATAAATACCATGTTTTTTTCTGCGTCAATCAACGCGAAGGCAGCACCCGCGAATGTTGTGCTAATAAAAATGCTAAAACCGCTCAAGAGCACGCCAAAACACGCATTAAATATCTAGGATTGGCGCAACCAGGTCTAGTCAGGATCAATCAGGCTGGCTGTATGGAACGATGCGAACAAGGGCCTGTTTTGGTTGTGTACCCCGAAGGGATTTGGTATCACTATTTGGATACCGAAGACATTGATGAAATCATTGATCAGCACCTTGTGCTGGGTCAACCCGTCGCCCGTTTACGCATCTCTGCCACTCCAGCGGCGCGATAAAAACAGGTTGTGATTACTCGGGTGCAGCAATTCGCGCTAACTGAAGGGTCATCCATTGATTAAAGTGATCAATTTGTTCCATCGATACTGTGTGCAAAATTGGGTAAGCGTGCCAAGTCAATGGATATCCCCAATCAGTTAAAGCCGCACGCGTTTTTTCACCCAAACCAAATTGCACCACCGGATCAAATTTTCCGTGCGCTAACAAAACAGGCGTCTTTTGTTGTGCAGCGCTGCGCGTCCTTGCCAATTGTTCCGCCAGCGGTAAATAACCTGAAAAACCAATAATTCCCGCCAAGCTTTTTTGATAACTCAAACCGGCATACAGCGCCATGGCACAACCTTGCGAAAATCCACCCAGAAAGATTCTAGAAGCGGCAATCCCCTCTGCAACAAAATAATCAATCAATTGATCAATCTGCGCATGTGCCTCGTTCAAACTTTTTTCATCCACTTGACGAATAAAGTCCATTGACGAAATGTCGTACCACGCAGGCATGACAAAGCCGTTATTCAGTGTGACAGGACGCAAAGGCGCGTGGGGCAAAATGCAACGCGTATTGCGACGAATCGATGCATTCAATTGCTGCATCATAGGTGCGAAATCGTAGCCATTCGCCCCTAAACCATGCAGCCAGATCATGATATTTTGAGTTTCTTCTACTGCGGGGAGGTCAATAAACTTCAACATGTGGTATTTATCATTGATCAGTACATAAAAAATCAAACCCTACTGCCGTAGTGTGTGGCGACATCTACCGCACGACATCAGCTTAAGCCATCAAACATATTTTTTAAAGCTTGATAGAGTGCCTTTTGTGCAGCCGCTTGTCTTGCACTAGGTTCGCCGCGCGATAAGCGAATCAGATTATGAACATCGCCTCGAATAATGTCAGGGAATTTGCTACAGAGTTCCGTAAACACAGCATCATCTTTAATCAAACGGTTGCGCCAGTGTTCCAACTCATGCAAACGTGCGGTTTCCACATGGAATCTTTCACGGTCTTCCGAAAAATGTAATTTCAAGACTTGTACCGTGGCCTCATCCAAACGGCGCATCAATTTCCCTAACAACTGCAACTGCCGGCGTTTACCTTCGAACGCTGTGATTCGTGTGTATTCTTTTACCGCATCTTGCAAAATTTCTGGCAACGCCAATTTGCCCCACATCGCTTTGGGCAATTTAGGTAACTGAGCGCCAAGTTCTTGCAATGCGTGCATATCACGTTTTCTTTGCGATTTTGAAGGGCCATCATCATCCTGACGCTCGTCTGGGATAACACGCGATGACGCGGGAGAAAAAGATAACTTTCGTTTCACAAATAACTCAATAAAAGAAAACAAAAAGCGCACCGAAGTGCGCTTTTTGATGATTCACGACAGTATTTACACTGCGACAATATCTAAAGGCTTATCACTATAGTTTGTCAATACCGAAGTAATTTCTGGTATCACACGACTTGAATCAAATTGAACTTGACCAATCACCCGTTCAGTGGCTTTAATAAAGTCAGCTTTGAGGTTTTCTTTTTCCTCCAAAGGCATCGCGCTGTCTAGTTCGGCTGTACGCACACGATCCACGAGCATTAGCATAATGTCGCGATGACCACCTAAAGATTGATAAAACGAGCGCAAGAGATCAATATCCATACCCGTAAAGTGCGACGACAAGTTATGTACGTTTTGCGACAAACGCTGTAACTTTAACACCGACTCTACTATCCACATACCGTATAACAAGGCTGGTGCATCTGGACCTTCGTGATGTTTTTTGGTGAGATCTTTAACTTCTTGCAGCATCGCTTTTAAAGTCCGACGCATCTGATCAATGGGTTGATCTGAACCAGGTAAACGTTTTTTATCTTCGTCAGTCAACCATGATAAGGCACGGTTCATTCCTTGTCCAGCCGCAGTTTGAGATGCCATCATTTTTTGCTGCATTTCCAAAACGCCATTCAATTTGGTCATTTGCTCACCCAAAGTTTTGGTGTAAGACATTGGAATACCAAAATGCTTCACCAAGCTGGCTAAAGTACTGTCCGAACTATTTGATAAAGGTAGTTTTTGTGGAATTGCCGAATTAACAACTTCAGTTAAACGATGAAAAGCATCGTGCGCATAGTTAAAATAAGCACTGGTCGCATTACGCAAGGCAATAAACATCAAACCCAACATCAAAGAACCAATCAGCCCAAACATCGACGCACTAAAGGCCGTACCCATCGCAACCAAAGGTGAGCGCAATTTATCAACCAAGGTCTTAAACGCCACGTCCATGTTGTTCATATCAGCATTGGCGAACCCACCGATCAAGTCACTCACTTTAACCAGTGTTTCTAACAACCCAATAAACGTTCCCAACAAACCGAACGCCACCATCAAGCCGACCAAATATTGAGATAACTCTTGGCGACCTTCAAATGTTTGCTTGACGATATGGAACTCTTCTTGAATCGCGCTTTGCTCAACCCGTGAATTCACTTTTCCGTCAGTCCCCGCAATACGCGCTAGCACACGCGCACTTTGGGTTTTTCGAACCGTCGGGTGAGCTACCATCTGACGCATATCACGTCCAGCTTTAACCCCACGATCAAACATTTGAATGGCTGAAAATTCCGCGTTATATTGAATAATGCGCCAGAGCGTAATAATCGCAGCAATAATCGCAGCACCAATAATGATACCGTTAAGTACCGTATTCTGGTTAACTGCATGTATCGCGAATTCCGAAAAATGTACGAAGGCATAAACCACTGCGATAAGCGGCAGCACGCCCCAGAATAAATACAAATTTGCGCTAGACTTTTTCATAACAAACCCTTTGTTTTTTAGTAAAAAAAATTAAACCACTAACGACTAATAATCTCAAACATCAACTCAAAAAAATGTTTCTACATCTTCGAACATTGCGTCCAACGACGGACGCAGTGTTCGCTATTACATCAACCAATCAACTTTTATAAATTCTTAAAATCTGTTACCGCAACTCACTGAACGCATTACGAGAAAACTTAAATACACGCGATAAAAAGAACGCAATCACCGGTCGCTTTCCTGTCACAATGTCAGCCGTCACTATCATTCCTGGCAATACCGGACGACCACCTAGGGCGCCACCAGTCAAATCAAGATTGACTTTCACTCTGTAAAACCGCTCACCCCGCTCATCAGCCAAAGTATCCGCACTAATTTCACTCAATTTCCCAGGAACTGCTCCAAACAAACCAAAGTCATAGGCAGATAAACGTACTCGGCTATTCAATCCCGGCACTAACTCCGCACGATCCGAGGGTTTAACGCGCCCCTCAACAATCACTCTATCTTCCACTGGCGTAATTTCCATCAAGGTTTCCCCTGACTTAATCACCCCCCCTTTAGTACTTAAATAAATCCGGTTTACCACTCCCGCTACTGGCGCACGAATCTCAGCTCGTCGCACCCGATCTGACCCCGCCACTATTTCTTCGTTCAAACGCGATAACTCTGCCCGCGACGTTGATAAATCACTTTGCGCCTCCGCTTTAAAGCGGTTTTTCAGCTCAGATAAACGGCCCTCAAACTCGGCAATCGAAGATCGCAATTTCGGTAACACAATTTCTGTATCACGAATCTGGCTATCAAATCGCTGTACACGAACCTGTTCATCCAATAACTCCAAACGAGAAGCCGCGTTTTCTTTAACCAATCTTGCCACTAACTCTAATTTTTTTTGCGCCAATAAAGCTTCTTTTTGCAAATCACTTTTTCGATTTTTCTGCTCTTCAATTTCTGCTTTTCTCTGCAATATCTGTTGCTCAACCACTTTTTGCTCTTGTTCCGAATGCGTTTTACGCGCGATAAAACTACTCTCTTCTGCACGTCCCTCTTGTGTTTGCATAAGATCCGCAGGTAAGGTCAATTTATTTAACCCCATCGCCTCAGCACTTAAACGCTCTATTCGTGCTCGCAAAGCCAAAATCCGAACTTTCTTTTCATTCAAACCCGAACTGCCTAACTGATCGCCAACTCGCATTAAAAGATCGCCGCGTTTCACAATACTGCCTTCGGCAATCACCACTTCATCAATCACACCGCCTTCTAAATGCTGAATCAACTGACTGCGCTCAAGAGGAACAACACGCCCCTCTGCTCTCACTACCGTATCCATATCGGCAAAACAAGACCACGCGACCAAACCCACTAACAGAAACAAAACCGTGATTAAAAAAATCTTGGGTTGCTTCAAATTTGCGCCAAAATTAACTCGACGCTCCCAACGCGAATACCACATCTATGACGTCGCCCGAACGAATACTGTTCCCAATTTAAACTCTGGATTAGTCGAGCGCTCGATAATTCGAGTCTGCACATGATCGGAGGCGACTCCTTTTTTCAGCAGATAGTTACGCAAACCAATCAAGCGGTAATACGATAAACGCTGCGCTTCACTATAGGACTCATCACTTGGCTGGGCTAACAATTCAAAGCGCAACTTTTTCAAATCACCTAAACCAGCAAGCGATTTATCTAAACCGTCATAAACCAAGGCGTCACCTTCAACTACGCTAGGGTTGTAGGTCACAATCGCAACTTCGCCAGCCGCCCGACCACCACGTCCTGGCAAAATTTTGCTTCCTTTGGGCCTATCTGTCACTGTTTTTTCGGCACGGAACTCAGTCCGATTTTGAATCTCAGATGGCGCCTGCGGCTCACCTGCAAGTGTTGCAGATGCCGTCGCATTGGCTTGCAAATCACGCTCAAGCTCGGCAATTTTTTGCAACAACTGCCCTTGTGTTTGCGCACTCAACGATTCGCTCGCAATTTGTTGCTTAATATCATTAAGCAACTTCTGCGCAACAGCACTACTTTGTAAACGATCAATACCACGTCCAGTTTGCGCTGCATTAGCATCCTGCAAACTATTGACCTGCGCGCCTTTAATGGGATTGTTATCTTGTTGCAACTTAGGATTAGGCGCAACGGGTGTTGGCGCAGCGATCGAAGCAGTTTTCGCCACCACTTCTTTTGCCTTTAACTCAGCAGCTTCTTTAACCTTCACCCCCACACGAGAGGCAAAGAAAAACAAAGATACCGTAAAAATCACCAGTACCAAAATAATCACTAAAACCAAATTACTTAAGGCGTCAACAAATCCAGGCCAATAATTTTGTTCTTTTGATGTTCCACCCGCCATATCCTCTCCCTATGAAACAAGACTGGCACGAAGCCCGCCTGTTAACCGTAAAATTTGATACGCTAAAGTTGTTCGAGCAATCGTTAAACGAACTAAATCAGTTCTCGACTGATACAAACGCTGATACGCGTCCAGCATATCTGGAATCGAACGCGCCCCCCCCTCCATCTGCCTAACATAAGCACGAACCACAGCAAGATTCGCTGCCTGCTCACGACTAGCCGCCTCAATTCGCCCACGAGTTGATTGATAAGCGTTAACACTCAGATCTAAACCTTCTTGTAATTTACGCTCCGCTTCTTTTAACGCAAAAACTTGTTCGCTATACTTTTCTGCATTAAGGCGATTTTGGTAGTAATCAGCCCCTCCGTTCAGCGCATTCCAAGTTCCCACTAACATCAAGGAATTGGAGCGTTGGGTATAGTCAACCCCACCAGCGTTCGCAGACGAGGTATTTGAATACTGTAAATCTAACTTAGGTAGCATTTTGCCAAAACTTACCGACTTTGCGCGCTCAGAGCTTTCCAGCAATAAGCGTGCACTCAAAATATCCGGATTATTAGCCAACGCTAAATTCATTGCCTCGGAAGAAGTTCGAGGAACAGCCGGCTCTAATGGCTGCGGAATATCAATGGAAGCCGGCTCAATTCCAGTCAAACGCTTAAAGATAATCACCCCGGCCTCAAATTGACCCGCAATTTCAATCGATGCGGCACGAATATTCAAGACCTGACCTCGAACCCTTTCTTCATCAGCGCGGCTGTTTGCCCCTAAATTTGATCGCGTCTGGATATAGCGCAACAGGCCATTCACCTGGGTCTCGTATTCATTATTTAAACTTAAAATCAAGCGCGCTTGAATCAAACCCAAATACGCATCAGTCACGCTCAAAATATGCGTATCAAATTCAGAATCAAAATTAGTTCGCGCAGCTTGCGTCAATTTATTTTGTTTACGCCATTCATTAATCGCCGACCAATCAAACAAACTTTGACTGACGGTTACAGACGTATCTGATCGTGAATGCGTATCCGTAGCAACCGGCTTTCCCTTAGCATCAACAATCGAAGCGGGTGAAGACGTTTCAGTTCCCCCGCTTGCCCGCAAATCAATTCTGGGCAACAAAGCACCACGAGCCGCAGACGATTGATATTCAGATTGCAAAAACCGTGAATTACTACTCGCGAGAGTATTGCTGTACTCTTTGGAGATCTCAATTGCATCACGCAAATTTATTTTAGCGACACGCTTGATAGGAAGCGCAGCAGAATCACGCCCCGCAACTCCTGGCGGCAAGGCCAAAGACAAGGACGCGGAACGATTTAAATTAATCAGATATTTTTCTAGCCCTGCGGCTTCGGCACGAACAGCCTGGGCATCAACCGCAGAATTAGCAGGATTGACATTTTTATTTTGAGTGGAATTATTTTTTACGGCCGAATTAGGCGAATTAACCGAATTAGGTGCTTCTTGCGCATGTGACAAAGTGCCATTTAACAGAATTCCACAAAACAAGACTGCCAACAACGATTGAAAGATCCGAACGATTTCAGAAAAAAAAGAATCGCCAAGCACGCGCGCCCTAGCACAGCAGCTATGAGCGCGGTCTTTATAACTTGACAAAAAGGACGAAACTTTCATTTATAAGTTAGCTAGCAAAAACACCTTACTTAAAGGAGAACCTTACCAATAAACAAGCACTACTCTCTTGCGCATAGGTAAAGCCGCTAAAAACATCGATCGCTTATGAACGTTTATATACAAACTACCCATTAAACATAAGCATTACGAGTGGATTCTAATAGATACATTCAAATTTGTCCATAACTTGTTGAAATTCAAGGATTTTTATTGTTTATCCAGTGATTTTGATAGTCCTCTTAAGGTTTCTAACAGATTCAAAGCGATGAAAAGTCTCAAACACTCATCCATTTGAGTGCTTACAAAAACGGTTTAGGCCCCCAATTATTACGTCGGTTATTTTCTAGGCATTGAGCTGGTGCGTATTTTTTACGCTTATATTTTTACGCTTATATTTTTACGCTTATATCGTTTTAGGGTATAGCCACAGTTCGGGCCAAGCTTGTTGTTTGCCGTAGCGCGCTAAACCCGCAGTCGGATTGGTTACTACCGCATGGGTCGCGGCCGCCAACAGTGGAATATCATTTTCCGAATCACTGTAGGCGTGAATTTCGGTAAATTGCGTCCAATTCATTCCTTGATCAACTAACCAACGTTTGGCATTCGTGACTTTACGCGGCCCCATGTTATCCGGGCCCGCTAACTCACCCGTCATTTCACCGTCAGAATCTAACTCTGGTTCTGGGCCAATTACAGGCAAATTAAACAAGCGCGCAATCGGTTCAGTAATGCACACATTGGTCGCCGAAGTCAGTACGCACACCGCGCCCTCATCTTGAAAACGTTTGACCAAATCGCGGGCTGCTTGATTGATCGAAGGCTCAACCACCTCCACAATAAAACGCTCGATCTGGGCTTTACGCACCTTACGTGGAATCATTTTTAAATACGAAAAAGCAAAGCGTGTATAGGCGACTGAATCCAAAGTTCCGTTTTGGTACTGGCCCGAAAAGGCCGCGTGAGCATCCAAAAACGCCGCACCATCAACTAATTGTTGTGCGGCCATAAAACAACCCCATTGATAATCTGAATCAATCGGTAAAAGGGTATGGTCTAAATCAAACAGCGCTAATTTTGTCGTAGTCATATCAATAATTATTCAATAAATTCATCTCTATCACGTGCTAAAAAATGACGTAATAATGGCAAAGTAATGTGACGTCGTTGTTGTAAAGAATATTGATCCAAAGCATTTAGCAAGGCCATCAAGGAGCGCATGTCTCGTGCAAAATGCGTTAGGCAATAATGTAAAACCTCATCCGGAAAATCAAAACCTCGCTCCTTTGCATGCGACTGCACTGCGCGCGCCTTATCTTGATCAGATAAAGGTGAAACCTGGAATACTGGCCCGCTGGAAAAACGCGTTAACACATCTTCGCGCAGGCCTCTTTGTGTGAGTTCAATCGGGGATTCGCGTGCGGCAACAATGAGCGAACTGCCGTCTTGCATCAAGCGTTTTAACACCGAAAACAAAATGGCTTGTAAAGACGCGTCTATGTCTTGCGCGTTATCCAATAAATGTACCGCACCTTTTTCATAACCATCCGATTGAATAAAACGCGCATTGGAATGAAGCGCCGCAGTGGCCGCCAGCAAATGACTACAGCCTACCCCTGTTTCGCCCCATAAAAACACGATAGGCGGCAAAACTGGCGCCATCAATAATTGACACAACTCTTGATTCGCGCCCACAATAAAATTGTCAAAGGTCGGCGCGGCGTCAAGCCTTAAAGAAAGAGGGATTTGCATTACGGCAGAGAAGTCACTAATTAAAAAAGTGATGCACCAGTGCGAAGAGATTTTCTTTCCAACATCGACACTATTCAAATGTTCTTTAAGCCGCCATCACGTCGGCAACACTGTCAAAACGATAATTTTGACCACAAAACTCACAACGCACAGCAATGATTTTTTCAGCCTCGAGAGTCTCATACAACTCTTTTTCACCCAAAGAAATGAGCATATTTTTGACTTTTCCTAAGCTACACGAACAATGAAATTGCACCGCTTGGGGTTCAAATACACGCACTTTTTCTTGCCAAAATAATTTACTCAACAAATCAATCATGCTGCTTTCGTGCATTTCATTGGGCCGTAAAGTATGCGCCAACAAATTGATGCGACGCCAATCCTCATCGGATGAGGCGATGGTTTGACCACCTTCTCCCGCGACTTGTTGCAACAAAATTCCACGAACTTGTGGCTCGGGTGAATTCGTGTTCACGCTTAAATAAAACTGCGTTGGAATCTGTGCCGAATCCGTCATATAGGTTTGCAATGCAGCACCGATCGTCGCGGCAGCACTCACGTCGATAATGCTTTGATAACGCTGCAAATGTTGCGACCTGGGTTCAAAGGACACCACACAGCGCATGTTTTGACTTAACAAAACCGACTGATCTGTGATTGTGGCGGCGTCTGCCCCATCTAATAAACGCGCAGTCGCAGAAACTCCTAGCTGCGTCTCAATCAATCCCGTCACGCCATCAACGCCTTGCATCAAGCCACATTTGGCAACCACTAAATCCAGCGGGCTGGTACGTGAATCATGTTTGCCCAAATTTTCAATATGCACCACTACATCGCCATCAAATTTTGAGTGATGAGCCAATAAAGTCGTCGCGGCCAAAGTCTCGCCCAATAGGCGCTTGACTGGCGCCGCCAAAGATTGATGTTGATGAACCTGCGTCCATACCGAGTCCAAGGATACCATTGCGCCACGAATCGCAAAATCATCAAATAAAAAACCTTGAACAAAATTTGTCATTAGAACACTATCTATAAAGATGGCGCCAGCGGCGTGAAATAAGTCCGCTCTAAACGCACGCTTTGCGCAAGCGCGGGTCGATCCGAATCCGCGCGTTGATACGCCATCAAAGCAGGTATCAAGGTGCCGCTGTACATAATCGTATGATCTGGATCAGCTTCTAAAAAATCAATTAAAACACTCGTCACCGCAATCGCGCTGTCTTCAGACAAGCCCAAAATCGGTTCATCTAACAGCAACACTTTACACGCGCTCAAACGTGCGCGCGCAACCGCCAGTAGTTTTTTTTCACCGCCTGATAACTTCTCGGCCAAAATACTGCGACGCATCGATAAATTTGGAAATGCAGACCAAATCGTCTCTAGCTTTGTCGGCGTTTGTTGCCAATGCGCCAATTGTAAATTTTGCAACACGCTCAACAGACTAAACACTTCGGGATTGTCACTGACCAAACCTAAACCCAAACGTGCACGCGCATGAATGGAACTGTGCGTAATATCTTTTCCAAAAAGAGTAATCGTGCCGCCATAAACTGGACGCCATCCCATGAGTGTTTTAAACAAACGCGTGCGACCACAAGAATCATGGCCGTCAATATGAACGCACGCACCTTTATTCGCCTTAAGCACTAAATCAACCCCATCATCAGCACGATAGTGAAGATGACTAATCGTTAAAGCATACACTTGAGACTCTTCGAGATGATCCAATGAGTCCGCGCCCAGTTCAAAATCCATTCTTACAAATCAAAAAAGCAGCCTGAGTAACCCAGACTGCTTTTAAAAGATCGAATCGACAATCTTGTTCAATAAAACCAGCGAATTTATAAAACAGGTGCCGGTTTATCGGATGCCGGTTCGGTTAAAGGATTTGATGATGCGACTTCGCTACCGCCAGAAGGAGGAGTCATTGATGTCGGTATCTGCGGTTGAATTTTTGGCGCACGAACGACACGTCCTTGCATGATGTCTTCAACTTGATCCGCATCCAGCGTTTCAAACTCCAGCAAGGCCGCAGTCATTGCTTCGATTTTGTCGCGATTTTCTTCAATCAAACGGCGCGTCAAGGCATATTGCGTATCCAAAATCATGCGAATTTCGGCGTCAATCTTTTGTTGCGTCGCTTCGGAAACTGCGCGTGGCTTAATGCTCCAAGCAGCTTCGTTGTCGTTATCCTCGTAAACCATCGTACCCAAACTGTCTGACATCCCATAACGCGTCACCATCGTGCGCGCCATTTTGGTTGCCCGCTCAAAATCATTCGATGCACCGCTGGACATCTGATCTAAAAACACTTCTTCAGCCACGCGCCCCCCGAATAAAATCGAAATATCTTGCAACATTTTGTCGCGATATAAAGAAATCCGATCCGCTTCGGGCAATTGCCAGGTCAAGCCCAATGCAAAACCGCGCGGCATGATCGTCACTTTATGCACGGGATCAGCTTTAGGCAATAATTTTGCCACGACTGCATGACCAGATTCGTGATACGCAGTGCTTTTACGCTCGTCTTCACTCATGATCATCGAACGACGCTCAGGACCCATAAAAATCTTGTCTTTGGCTTGTTCAAAATCTAGCATTTCAACACGTTCCTTACCAAAACGCGCTGCCATCAAAGCACTTTCATTCACTAAATTAGCTAAATCCGCACCCGAGAACCCCGGCGTTCCACGCGCCAAAATTTCTGCTTTAACGTCGCTTCCCAAAGGAACTTTGCGCATGTGGACTTCTAAAATTTGCTGCCTACCGCGCACATCGGGTAAACCCACCATTACTTGGCGATCAAAACGACCTGGGCGCAACAATGCCTTATCCAGCACATCTGCGCGGTTAGTCGCCGCCACGACAATCACTCCAGAATTGGAATCAAAACCATCCATTTCAACCAACATTTGATTCAAAGTCTGTTCACGCTCATCATTACCGCCACCGGTACCAGAGCCACGATGGCGGCCAACCGCATCGATCTCATCGACAAAAATAATGCACGGTGCATGTTTTTTGGCGTTATCAAACATATCTCGCATCCGCGCCGCACCCACCCCGACAAACATTTCAACAAAATCAGAACCCGAAATCGTAAAGAACGGCACTTTGGCTTCGCCGGCAATCGCTTTAGCCAACAAGGTTTTACCGGTTCCTGGCGGCCCGACTAACAACATACCACGTGGAATTCGCCCGCCTAATTTTTGAAAGCGCGTCGGATCGCGTAAAAAATCGACCACCTCAGTCACCTCTGCTTTGGCTTCATCGCAACCGGCAACATCTTTAAATGTCACAGCATTGACATTCTCGTCCAACATCCGCGCCTTAGAGCGTCCAAAAGAAAATGGCCCGCCCTTATTGCCCTGCATCTGCTTCATGAAAAACACCCAGACGCCAATCAGCAGCAACATCGGAAACCACGACACAAAAAGCTGTCCTAAAAACGAGGGCTGTTCAGGTTGGCGAATATCAAACGATACTCCGCTGGAGACCAAATCACCGATCAAACCGCGGTCTAAGTAAGTGACGCCGGTTTTATATTTTTGTCCATCTGTCGCTGTCGCCAGAATCGTGCGGTCATCAATGATCACTTCTTTGATGCGCTTGTCTTTGACTTGCTCTAAAAAGGCGGAGTATTGGATCGGTTTGACTGCTCCCGCGCCCTGCTCATCAAATTGTTTAAACAGCAAATAAAGCGCTAAACCAACTGACATCCATATCGCTATTTTTACCAAAACGTTATTTTTCATGACCTCTCCAAAAGGAACAACATTATTAATGATTCTGAGCAGATATTACGTTATAGCGCGCTTTATTCAGATTTCAATATCGTAATCACCCTTTTTGCTAAAACTTCTGGATAGTCACGACAAAAATGCAAACCGCGACTTTCTTTACGCTGTAGGGCACTTTGAATAATCAAATCGGCGACTAGAACTAAATTTCGCAGCTCTAACAAATCCGTACTGATTCGGAAATGTTGGTAATACTCATCAATCTCTTGGGTCAACAGTTTCACCCGATGTTGCGCACGCTCCAATCGCTTGGTCGTTCGCACAATCCCTACGTAGTTCCACATAAAACGGCGCAGCTCGTCCCAATTGTGCGCGATCACGACTTCTTCATCCGCATCTGACACCCGACTGTCATCCCATGGCGGAATCTGCGCCGAATCAGTTTTCCCCTGTGTCATGATGTCAGCCGCACATGCCCGTCCCATGACCAAACACTCTAATAAAGAATTGCTGGCTAAGCGATTCGCCCCGTGCAAACCGGTATACGCAGCTTCGCCAATAGCATACAACCCAGGAATATCTGTCGCGCCATGCCAATTGGTCACGACACCGCCACAGGTGAAATGCATTGCCGGCACGACGGGGATCGGATCAGTCGCAATATTGATTCCAAATTGTTCGCATTGCGCAAAAATATTGGGAAAATGCGCGCGTAAAAAATCCTCTCCCTTGTGCGTGATATCCAAATGAACAAAGTCCAAACCTCGCTTTTTCATTTCAAAATCAATGGCACGCGCCACCACATCCCGAGGTGCTAACTCAGCGCGCTCATCGTGCGCCAACATAAAACGCTCGCCCGTTTCGGGAATTCGTAATACGCCGCCTTCGCCACGCACAGCTTCGGTAATTAAAAAAGATTTCGCGTAAGGATGATACAAACAGGTCGGATGGAATTGCATAAATTCCATATTGGCAATTGCCGCGCCCGCGCGCCACGCCATGGCAATGCCATCGCCTGTCGCAGTGTCGGGATTGGTAGTGTACAAATACACTTTACCAGCGCCTCCGCTGGCTAAAACGACTTGATCGGAAGTAAAAGCGCGTACCGTGCCATTGACCGAATCCAAGATATACGCGCCGACGCAACGATTTTCACCCGAAAGACCGAGTTTGCGCCGTGTCACTAAATCCACCGCAAAATGTCGTTCGAATAAGGCAATATTCGGATGCGCGCGAACACGATCTTCTAAAGTGGTTTGTACCGCATGGCCGGTCATATCGTCCGCATGAATAATGCGACGATGACTGTGCCCGCCTTCTTTGGTTAAGTGGTAACCTGATTCCGATGCGCTATCGCGCGTGAACGGAACGCCTTGTTCAATTAGCCATTGCACCGTGGCGTGGCCTTGCGACACGATATGGCGCACGGTAGCTTCATCGCACAATCCCGCACCGGCAGTCAATGTGTCAGCAACGTGTTCATCAATGCTGTCAGTTGAATCAAGAACTGCCGCGATTCCACCCTGCGCCCAATCGCTGGCGCCATCAATCAATTGATGCTTACAAATGACGGCGATTTTTTTATGTTGACCTAGATGTAGTGCCAAAGTCAGACCGGCTAAACCGCTACCGATAATGATGACATCAAATTGTGTTGAGGACATCAGAACGCGCAGACGGGTTAGGGCTTAATGAAGAATTGACTAAAAATCGACAATTGATGCGATGGTTGCGGGGGCAGGATTTGAACCTACGACCTCCGGGTTATGAGCCCGACGAGCTACCAGACTGCTCTACCCCGCGTCAGAAAGAGGCCGCATTATAGCCGTTAAATTTATTGAACACGGTTCTTGAATTTTTCACATTCATCTCTATTTAATCAAACACGCATAAGATAGCGTGCTTATTTCGTCTTTTAACTGAAAGGAAAAACCATGAAACGTGTTTTTTTACTCATCGCCACCAATTTAGCGATCATGTTGATACTCTCGATTTCAGTATCCGTATTGGGTCTGAATCGTTTCATCACTCAAAACGGCTTGAATTTATCGACCTTATTATTATTTTCCGCCGTATTTGGTTTTGGTGGTGCATTTATTTCATTATGGATTTCAAAACCGATTGCCAAATGGAGCGCAGGCGTGCAGGTGATTACCCAAGCACAAAATCAAACTGAATCCTGGTTACTGAGCACTATTGAACGTCTATCAAAAAAAGCCGGCATCAGCATGCCAGAAGTCGGGGTTTATGAAGGCGCACCGAATGCGTTTGCCACGGGGGCCAGTCGCAACAGCGCGCTGGTCGCGGTATCGCACGGCTTGCTCAGCGGGATGACGAAAGAAGAAGTCGAAGCCGTTCTCGCACATGAAATCGCGCATATCAAAAATGGTGATATGGTGACCTTGACGCTAATCCAAGGAGTGGTCAATACTTTTGTGATTTTTCTCGCGCGCATCGTCGCATTTGCCGTTGATAATTTCTTACGCAAAGACAACGATAATAGCGGCCCGGGCATGGCCTATTACATCACCTCTTTCGTGTGCGAGTTATTATTTGGTTTGGCGGCCAGTGTGATTGTTTTATATTACTCTCGCAAACGTGAATACCGTGCGGATGCCGGCGCGGCAGAATTATTGGGACAGCCACACACCATGATTGCGGCCTTGCGCCGACTGGGTAATTTAAGCGTTGAACCTTTGCCTCAAAATTTAGCCAGCTCAGGAATTGCGGGCGGTTCCAGTTGGTCAACCTGGTTTATGACTCATCCGTCTTTAGAATCGCGGATTGAAGCCTTATCGCAGTACCGTTAAGGTGTCAGCGCATGAGTGAATCATGCAGTGCAGTAAGCAAGTTTTGAACATCACGACGAACTTATGCAGGTCTCTTTAGAACGTCGTGATGCTTGATGTACAAGAGTAAGGGTATCGTTTCATCCACCATTTTTATTGGCGTTCGATCCAAGTGACTTTTTTTCATCTGCTGAAATTATCTGAGCGAAAATCTCAGCACACGCCCTCGACCGCCACCGCTACAAGTCAAACCAGTTCCAAACGTCGCGCGATTGCCATTGGTAATTTTGACGGTGTTCATCAAGGGCACCGCGTACTGTTGCGCGATTTGCAAGATTACGTACCTCAGTTCACGCCCACAGTACTGTCGTTTTACCCGCACCCCCTCGAAGTTTTAACGCAAATCGCCACCACCAACACGCACTCGAACACACCTAAAATTACACCAGCACCGATTTTAGGAATGACTGAAAAACTGCGTCGACTTGCCGATGCAGGAGTTGCCCAAGTCATTGCGCACCGCTTTACGCCAGAGTTTTCTAACTGGTCGGCGGAACATTTTGTGGAAGAGTTATTAGTTAAAAAATTACACGCCGGTCATGTTTGCCTCGGTGAAAACTTTCGCTTTGGACACGGCCGAAAAGGCGACGTGACACTCTTGCGCGAAATGGGACAGCGTTTTGGTTTTAGCGTCAATACCGCACCATTAAAAATGGACGATCAATTGCCAATTTCTTCGGGCCGGATTCGTCACATGTTGGCGCAAGGTGATTTACAAGGCGCGAACCGATTACTGGGTGAGGCTTATCGCGTCACAGGACGAGTGATTCATGGCATGAAATTGGGGCGCACCTTAAACATCCCGACGCTTAATCTGAAAATGCCAATGAATCATCAAGGTCAAGCGGCCGTCACTGGCGTTTTTGTGGTGCGTGTTCATGGGTTGGGTGAGCGCGCGCTCAATGCCGTCGCCAGTGTTGGCCGACGCCCTACCGTTGAAAATTCAGGTCGAGTCTTGTTGGAAGTACATGTTTTTGATTTTCAGCAAAACTGTTATGGTCACCGCATTCAAGTTGAATTTTTGCACAAATTACGCGAAGAGTTACGTTTTGATTCAGTCGCAGAATTGGTGACGCAAATGCAACTAGACTTACAAGCGGCACGAGATTTTCATCAAGCCGCAGTCAGCTAAAATTTTCAGATAACATGATTTCATCATGTTCTTTTTTTAATGAGTTAAGCGACGTCTCAACACAAGGTTTTTAAACGCACTCTTTTTATCCGCCATGTTTTTCATTATTTTTGTTTGTGCATTTATTCTTGAACAGTTCAAAGGTCACCTTAACCATCCCGGGTGGTTAATCAAACGCCTGTCTGACACCGCGCGCGCCATTCAAACACACTACGATGATGGACGCTATAAAACCGGAAAATTTATTTGGTGGATTAGTGTTAGCGCGGTGTTAATCAGTTTGGCAGTAGTGTTGGTATTCACCAGCCAATTACTGCCCTGGTTATTTTGGGTAATCGCGTTTTTGATTTTTTATAGCTTAATTAGCACGCGTTACTGGTGGCACAAAATCAATTTATTAAATTCGGCCTATCAATCGGGTGATGTCGAATTGATTCGAATTCAACTTCAGTTGTGGGGCATCACTTTAGGCACGCATCCGCCGCATTTATTAATTGAAGCGGCGATTCGACAAATTATTCACACCACACACGCACGTATTTTTGGCGTATTTTTTTGGTTAATGTTTCCTTTGCTGGGTCCACTATTGGGTGTGTGGTATTTCTTGGCCTATATTTTTACCACGCAATGGTCGCAACAAAATAATACGGCGACGCATCTGTCACAAAGTAAATTTCATCACTACGCCGTCAAAGCCTACCGGGCCTTGGACTATCTGCCTTCGCGCTGCACGGCAATTTTGTTTGCCTTGGTGGGGAATTTTGAGATCGCCTTTACCAACTGGCGTCAGTCTAAACAGGCATTAGGGCCCCATCATTCGGGCCATCTCATCAGCTTTGGAATCGGTGCTTTAGGAATTTCTTTAACCAAGACCGCCGTTTCAGATGACGAAGTGGGCGAACTCGTCCCTGACTTTGATAGCAACGACACCTGGAGTCCTGCGGTATTGCGTTCTTTAAGCGGTTTACTTTTGCGCACTTTTGCAATTTATTGGTTGTTGGCTTTAGTCGTTTTTTTCGTCTTTAATTAAACCGCTTTCAAGTTCAACAATCGTCAATCAATCCATGACCGCTTATACCGTTACTCAATTGGGGCGCGAATTCAGTCAAACCTTAGCACGCAGCTTTCCGTTGGTACAAGTGGAAGGAGAAGTCGGTTCGATCATGGCATCAGGACAAAAACATTGGTATTTCAATTTAAAAGATAACGTCAGCCAAATTCGCTGCGTTTTTTTCAAAAATAAAAATCAGTTCGCGTCTTTTTTTCCAGTTGAGGGTGACAAAATTTCTTTGTATGCCACGCTTGAGTGGTACGCCACGCGCGGTGATTTGCAATTGATCGTGGAGTCGATTCAAAAAATCGGGCAGGGAAATTTGTACGAACAATTTTTGCAGACCAAAAAAGAACTGGAAGCCCTAGGTTGGTTTCGCACAGAACGCAAACGCCCGCTCCCCTCTTTTATTACTCATGTCGGCGTAATCACCAGTCCTGATGGCGCGGTAATGCATGACATTGTGTCAACGATTACGCGCCGCACGCCTTTTGTGAACATTATTATTTACCCTTGTGTCGTGCAAGGTGCCGATGCGGCGGCGCAAATTGCCGCACAAATTCAACGCGCCAATACACGTCAAGAATGCGCCGCATTGATCGTTTGTCGTGGCGGCGGATCGCTTGAAGATCTTGCCGCTTTTAATTCACGAGAAGTCGCGCAAGCTATTTTTAATAGCGCGCTGCCCATCATCAGCGCGGTCGGGCATGAAACAGACTTTTCGATTGCGGACTTTGTTGCCGACATCCGCGCCGCCACACCGACAGCGGCGGCCGAACTATTACAAAAAAGTCTGTCTGAAATTAACACGGACTTAGAAGCACATCTCAAAACACTGTCACAACACGCGCGCACGGTTTTGCAAAACCAATCACAAGGTTTGGATTACGCACAAAAAAATCATCGCCACATGCGAGGGCACTTCGAACAATTCGTACGGAATGCAGGGGAGCGTTTAAAAAATTTATCGCAAGTCATCAAAAGCCAACGAATTGACTTTACACATCAAGCGCATGAAAACACGATGACATTGCGTCGCGCAATGGTCGATACCCATAAAACGCAGGAACACGATATGACGCAATTGTCCAATCAACTGGGTCAAAAAATTCATTCACGTGTTCAGTGCGTGCAAGAGCGCCTTGGCTATTTACACAGCGCTTTGGCACACATCGACATGATGCGTGTATTGAAAGCTGGTTATGCCGTGGTACGCAACGAAAAGCAAGAGGTGATCAGCTCGCCAGCAGACATGACAACAAGACTGCCCTATGAAATCATGTTCTTTGACGGCAAAGTGAAAGTGCAAAAAATATAAATTAGCGTTACACCATCTGTAATCAAAATTCGCGACGGGTTATCTCGCTTACGGAAATCAGCGCACGGAAATCACTGCGCAGAAATAAACACTCGCAGTTTCAAATATCTACAGTTTCTAATAATTTTCCAATCGCGTGCTATATTTCGCGCCGTCAGGAGAGCGCGGGGATATTCCGCCACCGAAGGCGCAAGAGAATAACTCTCTGAACGCTCAGGTAACAAGGACTGACAAACATGATTAAGCATTGAATCATGACCCTCACTGGAGAGAGATTGAAGCACGGCGCAAACTGTGCCGTTGATTTAATCCACCGAAGGAGCAAACCGCTGTCAGCATCACCGTGACGTGGCGAATCTCTCAGGTAAAGTGGACAGCGGGGCAACGCCACGGTACGCCGTGGTTCGTGGAATTCGTTCCCGTTGCTTACCTCTATTTTCTATGTCTACTGATAACGCTACTTTAAAAACGACACCATTAGATGCGTTGCATCGCCGCCTAGGCGCGCGCATGGTACCCTTTGCCGGTTATTCGATGCCGGTTCAATACGCCAAAGGATTGGTCACTGAACATCATCACACTCGTACCCACGCCGGATTATTTGATGTATCGCACATGGGGCAATTGCGCTTAATCGGTGCAGATGCCGCCGCGGCCCTTGAATCTTTGATGCCTGTCGATGTCATCGATTTGCCCATTGGCAAACAACGCTACGGCCTGTTGCTCAACGCCTCTGGCGGGATTCTGGACGACTTGATGTTCGTCAATCGCGGTGATGATATTTTTGTCATCGTCAATGGTGCCTGCAAAGACGCCGATATCGCACATATTCAACAACAGATTGGCCAGCGTTGCACGGTCGAACCTTTGCCCAACCTCGCCTTACTGGCTTTGCAAGGGCCGCACGCAATTAAGGTTTTGCAAGAATTGATTCCTGAGGTGAGTACTTTGGTTTTTATGACGGGCGCGCAATTCACTTATCAAAATATCCCCTTATTCATTACCCGTAGCGGTTACACCGGTGAAGATGGTTTTGAAATTTCTCTTCCCGCCAGCGATGCTGAAACATTTACGCAAATGTTACTCAACAATCCGGCCGTCGCGTTAATCGGGCTGGGCGCGCGCAACTCTTTGCGTTTAGAGGCCGGGTTGTCCTTATATGGTAGTGATCTCAACACCACCACAACACCCGTCGAAGCCAGTTTGCAATGGGCGATTTCAAAAGTGCGCCGTTCGGGCGGCGTTCGCGAAGGCGGTTTTATCGGCAGCGATGTCGTGTTAGCTCAACTTACGAATCCGCAAAAACTATCACGCAAATTGGTCGGCCTGATCAGCGCCGAACGCATTCCGGTGCGTGATCACACCGTCTTAGCCGATCTTAACGGTAACCATATCGGCGAAATCACCAGTGGCTTACTCGCACCAACGGTTAACGCACCGATCGCGCTGGGGTATGTCACACCGGCCTTTGCAAAAATTGGCAGCACTATTAACGCGCAAGTGCGTGACAAATTAGTTGCAATGACTGTGACCGCGCTGCCATTTGTACCCAACCGCTACTTCCGCGGTTAAGTTTTTTAATAGCTGGTTTTTTATTACTTTTCACGATTTATTCCTTACTCAAAATATCATGAACACTAAATACACCGCTGACCACGAATGGTTAAAAATTGATGGCAATATCGTTACGGTTGGAATCACCGATCACGCGCAAAACGCGCTGGGCGACATTGTGTATGTTGAACTTCCCGCTGTCGGTAAAACCTTTAAGATTAAAAGCACCGTGTGTGTGGTCGAATCAGTCAAAGCCGCGGCTGACGTGTACATGCCCATCAGTGGTGAAATTACTGAAGTCAACACCGAGCTGAATGTCGACCCCGCATTGCTCAATCGCACACCGATGAACGAGGGTTGGATTTTTAAAGTTCGTTTATCGAATCCGGCCGAACTGTCCGATCTAATGGACGAAGCCGCCTATCGCACTTTCAGTCAATAACGCCAGCCATAACGCCACCAATCACCATGACCTCCCACAGTACCAACGGCGCAATTGATTTTGCGCAACGCCATATCGGCCCTGATACCGCAGATCAAGCCCTCATGTTAAAAACATTGGGGATGCCCTCTAGACAAGCCTTCATTGAGGCGATTGTGCCGGCCAGCATCGCGCGCAAAAGCCCATTGAAACTGCCGCCAGTGTTAGATGAACCTGCGGCTTTGAACGAACTCAAAGCCATTGCCAATCAAAATAAAGTGTTGAAAAGCTTTATCGGTCAAGGTTATTACGGCACGCACACGCCGGCGGTGATTTTGCGTAATGTCTTAGAAAATCCGTCGTGGTACACCGCCTACACGCCGTATCAAGCAGAGATCAGTCAAGGCCGTTTGGAAGCCCTGATCAATTTTCAAACCATGATTTGTGATTTGACTGGCTTAGCAATTGCCAATGCCTCGATGTTGGACGAAGCGACAGCCGCAGCCGAGGCAATGACTTTAGCCTTTCGCAGCGGCAGCAATGATTCCAATATTTTTTATGTTGACGATCAAGTTTTGCCACAAACTTTAGCGGTCATCCGCACCCGCGCCGAGCCTTTAGGAATCGAAGTTCGCAGCTGTACGGGTGATTTGGCTGTAATGGAAAAAAGCTTTGCAGTCTTGATTCAATACCCTGGCGTGAATGGTCAAATTCGCGATGACCTTACGTTTATCAGCGCCTATAAAGTAACCGGCGGACAGGTCATCATGGCGGCAGATATTTTGGCCTTGACGCTTTTGACTTCACCTGGTGAATTGGGCGCGGATATTGCCTTGGGTAGCACACAGCGTTTTGGAATGCCTATGGCCAATGGCGGCCCTCATGCCGCATATTTGGCGTGTCGCGATTCACTCAAACGCAATATGCCTGGCCGTTTGATCGGTATCAGTATTGATGCGCACGGCAATTCTGCCTATCGTTTGGCCTTACAAACGCGCGAACAACATATTCGTCGCGAGAAAGCGACGTCCAACATTTGTACCGCGCAAGTTTTACCCGCGATTGTGGCCAGCATGTACGTGGTTTATCACGGTCCATCAGGTCTTAAAAACATTGCCGCAAGCATTGCGCATCGCACGGCAGTATTGAAGCAAGGTCTGGTTCAGCTGGGCGTGAACGTTTTAAATACCAGCGCGTTTGACACCTTGCACATTGCCCCTAAAGATACGCAAAAACTGATTCAAAGTAGCTTAAAACAAGGCATGAATGTGCGCGTGATTGATTCAAATCATATTGGTATTTCATTAGACGAAACCACCACCAACGATGATGTCGTCGCTTTATGGCGTTGCTTTGGCGACACGGCGCTCGATTTTTCTCGCGTTGAAAAACTGGTCAGCGACAATTTGATTCCACCCACATTACGTCGTAAAAGTTCATATTTAACGCATACCGTTTTTAATCGCTATCACAGCGAAACCGCGATGTTGCGCTATTTGCGCGCACTCAGTGATAAAGATTTGGCGCTCGATCGCAGCATGATTCCCTTGGGCAGTTGCACGATGAAGCTCAACGCGACCAGTGAAATGATTCCGATCACCTGGCCACAGTTTGCGCACATTCATCCTTTTGCCCCCGAGGATCAACGCGCTGGATACGTGTTGTTAGATGCGCAATTGCGCGACTATTTGTGTCAGATTACAGGTTACGCGGGCATCAGCTTGCAACCCAATGCGGGCAGTCAAGGCGAGTATGCCGGTCTGTTGACGATTCGCGCTTATCACCGGGCACACGGTCAGGATCAACGTACTATTTGTTTAATTCCCTCATCCGCGCATGGCACTAATCCAGCCAGTGCGCAAATGGTTGGTATGCAAGTGGTCGTCACGGCATGTGATGCGGCGGGCAATATCGACATGAATGATTTACGTCAAAAGTGCGAGGAACACAGTACGCAATTGGCGGCGGTCATGGTGACCTACCCCAGCACGCACGGCGTATTTGAAACCCAAATCACGGAACTGTGTGACTTGGTTCACCAACATGGTGGTCGCGTTTACATTGATGGTGCCAACATGAACGCACTGGTCGGTCTGGCCGCGCCTGGAGCGTTTGGCGGTGATGTCAGTCATTTGAATTTGCACAAAACTTTTTGTATTCCGCATGGCGGCGGCGGGCCTGGTGTTGGGCCAGTATGCGTGGCCGCTGATTTGCTACCTTATTTACCGGAAATGCAAAACGGAATCGGCGCGATTTCTGCCGCACCTTTGGGCAATGCTTCAGTCTTGCCGATCACTTGGATGTACTGCCGCATGATGGGCGATGCTGGATTGACCCACGCCACTGAAGTCGCCATTTTGTCGGCCAATTACATCAGTACACGTTTGAAAGATTACTACCCGACTTTGTACGCCAGCGCCCAAGGTCATGTCGCACACGAATGTATTTTGGACTTGCGTCCCTTAAAAGACAGCTCAGGCGTCAGCGCTGAAGACGTTGCCAAACGCTTAATCGACTATGGATTCCATGCGCCAACTTTATCTTTCCCTGTCGCCGGCACTTTAATGGTTGAACCTACCGAAAGCGAACCATTGAGCGAACTCAATCGTTTTATCGATGCGATGATTTCGATACGTGCGGAGATTGCACAAATCGAGCAAGGTCAGTGGTCAAAAGACGATAACCCGCTAAAAAATGCGCCCCATACTGCGGCCAGCTTATTGGGCGATAGCTGGGCGCATCCCTATTCGCGCACCTTGGCAGGTTTGCCTAACGGTGATAAAACCTATTGGCCGCCTGTAGGTCGGGTGGATAACGTCTATGGCGATCGCAATTTATTTTGTAGTTGCTCCTCTTAATCTACAAAACCACAGAGCGGTGTTGGTCTATTTATTCTTAATTCAGTTTGTAATTTAGAATCGCGCCACTTGCCAAACAGGTAAGTCATTTTCAACAATTTTTATTTACTTTTTCATTTCTTCTCTCATTTCTTATCTAAGCAAACATGAAAAAATTATTCTTTATCGCTTTATCTGTTTTAGCCGTTCAATTGACCTCGCCTGCTCACGCACAATTTGCCAAACCCGAAGACGCCGTGAAATACCGTAAATCGGTGTTCACCGTTTTAGCCACTCATTTTGGCGGCATTGGCGCGGTCGTAACGGGTAAAGCACCTTATGACAAAGCCACTGCTATCAAAAATGCAGAAATCGTTGCGGCACTCGCTAGCCTTAACAGCAAAGCCTTTCCTACAGGTTCAAAAGACAACAGCAAGGCTAAAGACGCCGTCTGGAGCAAAACAGAAAACTTTCAATCATGCTTCACCAACTTCCAAAAAGAAGCTGACGACTTGTTAGCCGCGGCCAAAAAAGGGGAAGAGGCGGCTTTAAAAGCGCCTTTTTTAGCAGTTGCCAAAACTGTTAAAGAATGTCACGAAACATTCAAGGACTAAGTCTGGCATGACAGCTTAATCTCGTGAGTGGGGTTAGGCTTAGGATTAGGCTTAAACCAGTCAAGTAATATCAGGGCGAGGCGACTCGCCCTATTTTTTTATCGTTTTCTTACGCTTATTTTTACGTTTATGACCAACCCCTATTTGCTCAGTGCGCGCCAAGCTTTAGATATTGAAATTGCGGGCATCGCCTACGTTCGCGACCATTTAGATGATGATTTTATTCGCGCAGTCGATGTTATTTTAGCGACGCGCGGGCCAGTAGTCGTGATGGGGATGGGAAAATCAGGCCACATTGGCAAAAAAATTGCCGCCACTTTAGCCTCAACCGGAACCCCCGCTTTTTTTGTTCATCCGGGCGAAGCCGCCCATGGCGATTTAGGTATGCTCGCGACCAGCAATGTCGTGATTGCTTTATCCAACTCGGGAGAGTCACAAGAAATTATCGCGCTTTTGCCACACTTAAAACGCAGCGCCACCACCTTGATCAGTGTGACGGGAAACCCCGCATCAACCTTGGCGCGCGACGCCGAAATTCATTTAAACGCGCATGTTGAAAAAGAAGCCTGCCCCCTAAACCTGGCACCCACGGCCAGTACCACCGCCGCTTTGGCCCTTAGCGACGCCTTGGCCGTCGTATTATTGGAACAACGGGGCTTCAGTTCCGATGATTTTGCGCGATCACATCCAGGCGGCAATTTAGGTCGACGTTTACTGACACGAGTGGATGACATCATGCGCACGGACGCGCAGCTTCCTCGCGTGTTTGCTGATACTTTAGTCATTGAAGCGCTGTTAGAAATGACCAGTAAAGGCATGGCGATGACCACCGTGGTCGGTAGCGATGACGCATTGCTGGGCGTATTTACGGATGGTGATTTGCGTCGTTTGTTGGAACAACAACCCAATTTAAGCGGCGTCGTGATCAGATCGGTTTTAAATTCCAAGCCTTTAACCATTGAATCAAACAAACTCGCCAGTGAAGCCCTCGCCAAAATGGAAGCGCGCCGCGTCAATCAAATCGTCGTCGTGTCATCAAACACAAACCATTCAAGCAATACGCCCACCAAACTGCTGGGCGCCATTCATATCCACGATTTAACTCGTGCCAAAATTATTTAGAATTCTTTGGTATTCGCTTGGTCGCTCTTTATTCCAGAGATGATTGACTGAACATTAGGATTTTGATTTCAATTTTTCCTGCCACATTTCACTTTTTTGTATATAGCTTTTAAACGAATAGTTCCAATTGCTCGTTTGGGTATTCATCGCTTCGGTCATCAGGCTGGCGAGATTTCTGGCGTTTAACGCCAAGTAAGCATCCGCTTCACCATAGTCGTATTGAATGTCCATCCCAGCGCGTTTGGCAATAGTCATGATGCCTTGGTTTTTGGACAGACAGTGCATGTACAAATAATAAATCGCGCGATTACGACAGTGCGTCAGCGCATGCCCAAACAAAGCACTGCCCACACCCAAACCGCGCACTTGCTCGTGCACTGAAATTCCAAACTCAGCCATGCGCCCACGCTTGTCTTGGGCAAAAGGTCTGTCGCCATTGTCCGCCGCCATCGGTGCCAAATGCCCGACACCAACCAGTTCTAAATTCACATTAAACACGCCAAAAGTCGAATCATGTTCAAAATCAATATGTTCGATATAGCGGTGAATTTGAGGGTCTTGCACATAACTACCAAAACGTAAATAACGGTCTGACTCATTCAACTGCAAAAAATGCGCCGCAATCACCGGAACATCGTGTGCGCTCAAAGTCTGCACCTGTAGCGGGATGTGACCAAAGTGCACGAGATAATTTTCAGAATACATGCGAATACTCAATCAATACGATAGTTAATCTTTCAAACCTTGTTCAATACATGATCGAAGCGACGTTCACACTGGATCAACGTGCGACATCACGCTTAACACGGGCAATTTTGACTTCACTAAATCACTTGCTTTTAACGCAATATCATGACCTTGTTGCACCGTCGAATTTGCATCTACTTCGATATGAATATCGACCAAAATAAAGTCGCCCATTTTGCGTGTTCGTAAATCATGACAACCTTTAACGCCATCGACGGAACTCACTAAATCAATAATCTGTTTTTGTTCTTCTGCAGACACCGCGCGATCCATCAAATCATGCAAGGCATTCCAGGAAAAAACCCAACCCACTTTGGCGATCATTGCACCAACTAACAACGCTCCTATAGCGTCCAAAACGGGAAAGCCCAACAATGCTCCGCCAATCCCGATCGCGACGACAAGTGAGGAAGCCGCATCTGCGCGCGCATGCCACGCATTAGCGATCAACATTGATGAGCGCACTTTTGTGGCCACCGCTAACATATAGCGAAACAATGACTCTTTAACCACCAGTGTGCCCAATGCCACCCACAAGGCCATTGCTTGAATCGGCGCGGAACTGATCGGTGTCACAATATTGTGCACCGCTGACCACAACACGCCGACACCGACGACTAGCAACGCGATTCCCAAAAATAAGGATGCGGCGGTTTCAAAACGTTGATGTCCGTAATGATGGTCTTCATCCACGTCTTTGCCGCTGTAGCGGTTAGCGAACAACACCACAAAATCAGCCAGCAAATCCGACAAAGAATGAATTCCATCAGAGATCAAGGCTTGCGATCCCGAAACGATTCCCGCGAACACTTGCAAGATGGTCAGAACGGTATTAACAAAGACGCTAATCCACGTGCTTTTTTGGGCGGCTTTTTGTTTTTCGCTAAAGTCCACGTTTGCTTCAAAACGTTTGTGTTCGTGCTTGTGCTGGTGCTGGTGCTGGTGCTGGTGCTGGTGCTGGTGCTGGTGCTGGTGCTGGTGCTGGTGCTGGTGCTGGTGCTGGTGCTGGTGCTGGTGCTGGTGCTGGTGCTGGTGCTGGTGCTTATGTTCGTTCTTACGCTCGTGTTTATGCATAAATAAATCACTCAACTTATAAATTATTTTTATTATTTTTTAACAATGCGCGACGCCACAATCTGCGCCAACGCGAGATTGCAATTCGGATCGTGAGGGTCAGAATATCCCGCAACCACTCCTAGTGCTTCTTCAGGCGTTTTATTTTGGCTCATTTTCCATTTACCTTTGATATCGGTAATCTCAATTTCCAGCCCAACAATGGCTTTGAGCTGCATCGCAATGTAATCATCTGGCGCATCCGAAACTTTCCAAGGGAAGCGACGTTGGTGTTCCATCGCATCGGTGATGTCCTGAACTTGCATTTTCAACCACTCAATGTCATCCCTGATTTTTGGAATGCCTCTTACTTGCACCGTTTCATAATTCCATGTCGGCACGACTTTATGCGTCGTCGCCTTGGTTGGATACCAACTCGGTGTTACATAAGCATCCAGCCCCTGAAACACGATCAGACATTCGTTCAGCCCACCCATTTCTTGCCAATGCGGATTGGCCCGCGCCATATGTGTCACTAATTTTGGAGAACCTTCATCCGCACGATATTGAACAGGAATCGGCGAAGCCAACAAACCTGAAGCGCCGCTACTCACTAACAAACCCAAAGGATGTTGACGAATCAAGTCAATCAACTTATCTAGATTGGTTTCTGCAAAACTGGATGGTAAATACATATGGTTGCATACGGTTACATACGTTCTTCAGGAACGCGCTGAATCATTCCGACTTTTGGAAAAATGTCTCAGAACACTGATTCAGAACATTCCCAAATCAACTTACTCCACCGTCACGCTCTTAGCCAAATTGCGGGGTTTGTCCACATCCGTACCACGCAATAACGCCGTGTGATACGCCAAAAGTTGTAACGAAATCACATGCACTATTGGTGACAAATCGCCGTAATGTTCGGGCAAAGTAATGACGCGTACTCCTTCTTCATTAGTGATCTGTGCATCGGCGTCGGCAAATACAAATAACTGTCCCCCACGCGCGCGGACTTCCTGCATATTGCCGTGCAATTTTTCCAACAATTGATCATTCGGTGCGACCACTATCACCGGCATTTCTGAAGTGACCAGGGCCAGGGGCCCATGCTTTAATTCGCCTGCAGGATAAGCTTCAGCGTGGATATATGAAATTTCTTTCAGCTTTAGCGCGCCTTCCAAGGCGATGGGATAGTGTTCACCGCGCCCTAAAAATAAAGCGTTTTCATGTGCGGCAAATTGTTGAGCCCAAGCCATTATTAAAGGCTCCAAGGCTAATACTTGGCTAATCGCCGCAGGTAAATGACGCAAAGATTCTAGCGCTTGTTCGTGTGTATCGCCGGTGACAAAGTCCGGCTTTTTGGCCGCGACTAAAGCTTGCGTCAACACATACAGCGCGACCAATTGCGTGGTGAACGCTTTGGTTGATGCGACGCCCACCTCGATTCCGGCACGCGTGATAAAGTGAAGATCTGTTTCGCGCACCAGTGCAGAACTGGCAACATTGCAGATTGCCAGTGTCGATAGACTTTCTTTGTGATTGAGTGTTTTGGCGTAACGCAAGGCCGACAAAGTGTCTGCCGTTTCACCGGATTGCGAAATACAAATGAGCAAGGTATCGGGTGACAACACGGGCGTGCGATAGCGAAACTCACTGGCGATTTCAACTTTAACCGGTAAGCCGCTAATGCCCTCAATCCAATACTGCGCCACCAGTCCCGCATAAAAACTGGTGCCGCACGCGATGATGTGAACTTTGCGGCAACGGGTAAAAATTTCTGCGGCCTGCGCGCCAAATAATTCCGGCGAGAGTTGTTCGATCGCTTGTAAAGTATCGGCCACGGCGCGTGGCTGTTCAAAAATTTCTTTTTGCATGAAGTGGCGATACGGCCCCAACTCTGCAGCTTGGCTAAACGAAATGTCGTGAATCTGCGCACGCGTCACTGCTTGATAAACCGGCGACGTGGCTTTGGGATCACGGGCAAAAATTTGCACGCCCTCGGGACTTAATTCAACAACATCGTATTCTTCTAAATACGCAAAGGCATCAACTGAACCGGCCAATGCCATGACATCAGACGCCAAAAAGTGGCCTTTGCCGTAACCCACTACCAGAGGAGATCCCGCGCGCGCGCCAACCAAGATGTCGGGATAATTTTTATCAATCACCGCGATGGAATAAGCGCCTTTTAATTGCGCACAAGCGCGTTGTACCGCGTATCGCAAACCGTCATTCTGACGACTTTCATATGCAACTAAATGCACAATCACTTCGGTATCGGTATCGGACACAAACTCAAACCCGTGCGCCTTTAACTGCGTACGCAAGTTAGCGTAGTTTTCAATAATTCCGTTATGTACCAAGGCAAAACGCGCGCCCGAAAAATGTGGATGCGCGTTATCGGTCGAAGGTTTGCCATGCGTTGCCCAACGCGTATGACCAATCGCTAAAGACGTACTCACTTGTGCACAGTCTTCGATCAATCCTTGCATCCGCCCCGTGCTGCGCCGACGCGCCAATTGTTGATCGGCAACGAACGCCACGCCGCAAGAGTCGTAACCACGATATTCCAATCGTTTTAATCCTTCTAAAATAATTGGCAAGACATTAGAGATTTTTTCCGAGCGCGCTGTTGCGCCAACAATTCCGCACATAATCTAAAGAGTAATAAAAATGAATTGTGCCATTATCGTTTGAAGTGCTGTTGCAAAAACGATTGCGCGCATTCATCATTTATCCTGTCACTATCATTGCGCTCTTGATCCACTTTATCAAATTATGCGAATCGCTTCTTGGAACGTCAATTCACTCAAAGTCCGCTTGCCCCACGTATTGCAATGGCTCGCCGATAACCCGATTGAGATCTTGTGTTTACAAGAACTCAAAATGACTGACGATAAATTTCCCATCGCCGAACTCGCTGCAGCGGGTTATCAGGCGGTATTTTGCGGACAAAAAACCTATAACGGCGTCGCGACTTTGATTCGCCAAGAATTAGGTACGCCGCTGGACGTGATTAAAAACAATCCTCTGTTTGAGGATCTGCAACAACGCATCATCAGCGCGACCATCAATACGGATGCGGGGCCAATACGCGTCATCTGTGTTTATGTGCCCAATGGTCAAGCACTCGACAGCGATAAATACCAATACAAAATCACCTGGTTAACGGCGTTGCATCGCTGGTTACAAGACGAAATCGCGTGTTACCCACGTCTGGTTTTATTGGGTGACTTTAATATCGCACCAACCGATTTGGACGTACATGATCCTCAAATTTGGCGTGACGGCATTTTGGTCTCACCCAAAGAACGTCAGTTGTTACAAGAGTTGATCGCCCTGCCACTCATCGACGCCTATCGGGCCTTACATCCCGACACCAAACAATTCACCTGGTGGGATTACCGCATGATGGCTTTTCGTCGCAATCATGGTTTGCGCATCGATCACATTTTGCATACCCCAAACTTGACGTTGCACGCTTGTGGTGTCGACACCGCGCCGCGTAAATGGGAACAAGCCTCTGATCACACGCCGATTTGGGCTGAGTTTTCGGCATAAGGGCACTTCTATAAATACAGAATGTGCGAATGAAGTGCGAGGCGCACAGAAACCGGAGCGTACATACAGTACGTGAGGATTTCGCGTACTGCGCAACACAGCAATTCGCCGCAAAAATGAATTGTTAGAAGTGCCCTTAAAATTCGCGCCCCTCAAGAACTGTAAAGTATCATCATGCCGCCAATCGGAGCATGAACTGTACGGATTATTTTTATTTCAGGGCATTTCTATAAATACAGAATGTGCGGATGAAGTGCGAGGCGCACAGCACACAGAAACCGGAGCGTACCTACAGTACGTGAGGATTTCGCGTACTGCGCAACACAGCAATTCGCCGCAAAAATGAATTGATAAAAGTGCCCTTCAATCAATCACTTAACACCATAGACACCTTCATGGATGACACCACAGATTTAGTCCAAGGAATGCGTCAAGCCGCGCGTTATATCCACAGCTTTTGGCAACAAACCGTGGTGTTAGCGATTCCGGGTGAGTTAGTACAACAAGGCCTATTGCCGACTTTAGCGCAAGACATCGCTTTATTAAAAGCGGTCGGCATTCGCGTCGTGTTGGTGCACGGCATTGGCCCGCAAGTTGAAGAACAACTGGCGCTGCGTAACGCGAAAAGTGAATTTCATAACGGCATACGAATCACCGATGCGATTGCGCTTGAATGCGTTAAAGAAGTCGCGGGCGAAAATTGTTTAGAAATTGAAGCTGCGTTTTCACAAGGCCTGGCCAACACACCAATGGCCAACGCGACTGTGCGTGTGTTGTCGGGTAATTTGTTAACGGCCCAACCTTTGGGCATTATTGATGGCATTGACTATCAATATACGGGGGTCGTCCGCAAAATCGATACCAAAATGATCCGCGCGATGCTGGATGCGAACGCTGTAGTTTTACTTTCACCATTAGGTTGTTCACCCACCGGCGAAACGTTTAATCTGACTTTAGAAAACGTCGCGCAATTTGCTGCGGCCGCGCTGTCTGCACAAAAATTAATTTTCTTGACCGAACAGCAAAATTTATGCGACAGTGAAGGACAAATCCAAAATGAATGGGTGATGCAAGAGTTGCGTGAATTAACATCGCATCATCCTTTATTCAGCTTTGCCGCGCCCAGTATTGCCGCATTGAAAGGCGGTGTCGAACGCGTGCATTTTGTGCCCTTTAATCAAGATGGTGCCTTGTTAATCGAATTACTCACACAGCGTGGGTCGGGCATCATGGTGACTGAACATCAACTGGATCGTTTGCGCCGCGCGACGATTGACGATGTGGGCAGCTTGCTGACTTTGATTGAACCCTTAGAAACTGAAGGCATTTTAGTCAAGCGCAGTCGACAATTGATCGAACAAGAAATTGAATATTTCACCGTTATCGAACACGATGGTATTTTGTTGGGTTGCGCCGCCTTGTATCCTTTTGCCGATGAAAAAATGGGTGAGATGGCGTGTTTAACCGTGTTGCCCGACTCGCGCAATCAAGGTGAAGCCAAACGTTTGCTGCATCACATCGAAAATCGCGCGCGACAAATGGGTATTCAACAATTATTTGTATTGACCACCCGTACCGCGCATTGGTTTATCAAACGAGGCTTTCGCGTCGCCACGATTGAAGAATTGCCACAAGATCGCAAACGCATGTATAACTGGCAACGCAAATCTCAAGTTTTGATTCGTCAACTCAACTGATTCATTGATCACATAATTTTCACCCGATAGCTCAGTTTTTTAAGCTATCCAACCTAACCCTTAACCCATCTTATTTTGGAGCTATTTATGACCCGCATGATTCACTGCATTAAGTTAAAAAAAGAAGCCGAAGGATTAGCCGCGCCACCGATTCCTGGTCCATTAGGGCAAAAAATCTTTGCCCAAGTGTCTAAAGAAGCCTGGCAAGGATGGATCAAACATCAAACCATGTTGGTCAATGAAAATCGTTTGAACTTGACGGATATCAAAGCGCGCACCTACTTGCGCACGCAAATGGAAAACCATTTTTTTGGTACCGGTGCCGATGTTGCGGTAGGCTATGTGCCACCCGCGACGTAATTTTGAACCTGATTTAAAACATTAACTGCGCGATTCAATGCCTCCACTTTCTGAGATTATTCAAACCCTCACGGTTTACGCCATTCCGGTACTACTCGCCATCACTTTGCACGAGGCTGCGCATGCGTATGCCGCAAAAATTTTTGGTGATAACACCGCCTATTCGATGGGGCGAATGAGTCTAAATCCAGTCAAACATATCGACCCCTTCGGAACCATTTTGATGCCGATTGTTTTGTATATTGGTACCGGCGGCGCATTTTTATTCGGATACGCCAAACCAGTTCCCGTAAACATTGGACAACTGCGCAACCCGCGTAGCGGCATGGCATGGGTGGCGATTGCTGGGCCTTTATCTAACTTTGTCATGGCGCTGTTATGGGCTTTGCTGGGTATCGTGATTTTGCCTTTGTTGCAGGTCCAAGAACTATTTCTAACAAAAGTGGCGCACGCGGGGATTTTGGTCAACTTGGTGATGTTCGCATTAAATTTATTACCAATTCCACCTTTGGACGGGGGCCGTGTTTTAGTCAGCATACTGCCTTATAAATGGAGCGAGGCTTTGACGCGCATCGAACCCTATGGTTTTTTTATCGTCTTGGCTTTATCTCTGTTACATCTCTTAAGTTATTGGATGATGCCACTGATGACTATCGGCGGTTACCTGATCAATTTAATGCTGATGCCTGTGCGCATATTCATGTAATTGGCGAACGGCGGTCAAAAAACTGGATTACGATTTTTTTATTCGCTTCATGATTTTTTATTCGCTTAATTTTTAAATTTATGTACGAACCACGAGTGTTATCTGGCATGCGCCCAACCGGTGCCTTGCATTTGGGCCACTACCACGGCGCGCTCAAAAACTGGGTGCAGTTACAAACCGAATACCCCTGTTATTTTTTTGTCGCCGATTGGCACGCACTCACCACGCATTACGAAGACACGCGCATCATCGCCAAAAGCACGACTGAAATGCTGATCGACTGGTTGGCCTGCGGCATTGATCCCAATCAGGCGACTCTATTCATTCAATCGCGAATTCCCGAACACGCCGAACTAATGGTTTTGTTATCGATGATGACACCATTGTCGTGGTTAGAACGCGTCCCGACCTATAAAGATCAACAAGAAAAACTCGCGGATAAAGATTTATCAACATATGGTTTTTTAGGTTATCCCTTATTGCAATCAGCCGACGTTTTGATTTATCGCGCCAGCATGGTGCCTGTGGGCGAAGACCAAGTACCGCATATCGAAATGACGCGTGAAATTGCGCGCCGCTTTAATCACCTATTCGGTAAAGAACCTGACTTTGAAGAAAAAGCCCTAGACGCCGTCAAAAAACTCGGCAGCAAACGCGCGCGTTTGTATATTGAATTGCGCACGGCGTTTCAAGAACAAGGTATTGAAGACGCCTTGAAGCAGGCGCAAGCGATGATTAACGAAGCGCACAATTTATCGCAAATTGATCGCGAACGTTTGTTTGGATATTTGGAAGGCGGACGCAAATTGATTTTGCAAGAACCGCAAGCCCTGCTCACCGAGTCTTCACGCTTGCCTGGTTTGGACGGGCAAAAAATGTCTAAGAGTTACGGCAACACCATCGCGCTACGTGATGATCGCGAAACCGTGAGTAAAAAAGTCAAAACCATGCCCACTGATCCGGCGCGGATTCGGCGCACCGATGCGGGCAATCCCGATCGCTGTCCGGTTTGGCAATTCCATTTGGTGTATTCCGATAAAGCCACCCAAGACTGGTGTCAAACCGGTTGCGTGACGGCGGGAATCGGTTGCTTGGAATGCAAACAACCCGTGATTGATGCGGTGTTGCGTGAACAAGAACCGATGTTTGAACGTGCACAGCGATATTTGGATGACCCCAGCTTAGTCAAAGCCATCATTGCCGACGGTTGTGACAAGGCGCACGCGACCGCGCAAGAAACCATGCGAGATGTGCGCGAGGCGATGGGATTGATGTGAACCGAATGCAGATAAACGACGCAGAACATCGTTTCAATCCCTATCTACAATTATTGCCCCAAAATTCCCGCCGAATCTAAATGCTTGAATGTATTGTGGCTTTTCGGCTAAAATCGCCCTCTTTCAAAATTTACGGCATCAGAATTTTGATGTAATAAGTAAAGTCGTAGGGGAATCGCCAAGCTGGTTAAGGCACTGGATTTTGATTCCAGCATGCGAAGGTTCGAATCCTTCTTCCCCTGCCAGATCAATACTCAAAAATAACACCACCAGTGGTTCATCCATAAATTAGTCTCTTCGCACCCGCATCGACTCATTTGCTTGCGGGTTTTATTTTGCCCTATATTTTTCGCTATGAATGAACTGATGATTTTCGCCGGCAACGCCAACCGTGCTTTAGCGAAAAAAGTATCTGACGCATTGGGGCTCACTTTAGGCAGAGCGACGGTATCAAAATTCTCTGACGGCGAAACCACGGTCGAAATTAACGAAAATGTTCGCGGTAAAAATATTTTTGTTCTGCAATCAACCTGTGCCCCAACCAACGACAATTTGATGGAAATCATTTTGATGGTTGATGCTTTAAAGCGCGCGTCTGCAGGCCGTATTACTGCCGCGATTCCATATTTTGGCTATGCTCGTCAAGACCGTCGCCCACGTTCAGCGCGGGTTGCGATCTCCGCCAAGGTCATCGCCAATATGCTCGAAATGGCTGGCGTGCACCGCGTGTTAATCATGGATTTACATGCCGATCAAGTACAAGGATTTTTTGATATTCCGGTCGATAATATTTACGCCTCGCCAGTATTGTTGGCCGACTTGGACAAAAACAATCACGACAATTTAATGGTTGTGTCGCCCGACGTTGGCGGCGTTGTGCGAGCCCGCGCGTTCGCCAAACGTCTGAATTGTGGCCTGGCTATTATTGATAAACGTCGTCCACGCCCCAATGTGGCTGAAGTCATGCACGTCATCGGTGATGTCAGCGGTCGTAACTGTGTCATCATGGACGACATCGTCGATACTGCCGGCACCTTGTCGGCAGCGGCCAATGTCTTGAAGAAAAATGGCGCGACGAGAGTCTCTGCGTATTGCACGCACGCGGTCCTGTCTGGTAAAGCGATTGCCAAAATCACCGACTCGCCTTTAGATGAAGTAGTTGTCACCGATTCGATCCCACTCTCGCAAGAGGCGATGAATTGCCCCAAAATCCGACAAATTTCGTGCGCTAATTTGTTAGCCGAAACTATTACCCGAATTACTCGCGGTGATTCAGTTTTAGAAATGTTTGTCGAAACCGAAGATTTACTCACCCATCCATAGTTTTTTTGTCCCCCTCTGGTCGCGGAGGGGTTTGTTATTGTTTATTTGGAGTCTTTATGAAAATTATTGCAACTACCCGTTCACTGTATGGCACGAGTGCGAGCCGCCGCCTACGGAATTCCGGCAAAACCCCAGGCATTTTGTACGGTGGTACTGATGCGCCAATCCCCATCGAGATTGATCACAATCCGATTTATCACGCCTTAAAAAAGGAAGCTTTTCATGCTTCGATTCATGATCTGGAATTAGATGGTAAAACGACCAAAGTTCTATTACGTGATTTCCAAACCCATGCGTTTAAACAATTGGTATTGCACCTTGATCTTCAACGCGTCGACCCCAATAAACCCGTTCATATGAAAGTCCCCCTGCATTTTATTAATGCAGAAATTTCTCCTGCGGTGAAAGTGTCTAGCGCAATCATCAACCACGTGGTCAATGAATTGAACATTATTTGCTTGCCCAAAGATTTACCTGAATTTATTTCGGTTGATTTATCGACATTACAAGTGGGCGTGTCATTGCATTTAAAAAGCTTGTCTCTGCCAGCAGGTGTCACCACTGCGGATAACGAAGACTTAACCATCGTGACCGCAGTCGTGCCGGCAGGTTTGGTTGAAGAACCTGTAAGCGCAGCAGCAACACCAACAGCGTAATTACCCTGATGTGCGGTATTGTGATGAATACGTATCACAATATCGCACAATATCCACACTAAATACTAAAAACTATAAGCAAAACCAAAAGGTATCCCATACCCAATTTTTGCGAATTTTGCGCTTGCTTCGGAGGTGCGTGCGCCGTCGTTGCCAAACCTGCTTGACCACAAACCATTTGAAACTGAATTTGGTGATTTTTTTCAAAAAATACACGAAAGAGTTAAAGTGCTAAAGAGAGAACGTAAACGATTATCCCCTTCGATTAAAAACCTACCAAACTCATTAAATGAACCAGATAAAATATGAGTCATTGCACAATGAAACAACAGCCCATCATTACCCTCCTTGCCTATTTTGTTTTTGCTGGTGTTTGTCACGCTGCATGTAACGAAGATGCAGCGAAAAACATCCGCTCATCAAGCATGGAAGACCAGGGTAAAGTAAATATGTTGCGTGCTGTTGGCTGTGATGCTTCAGAGATTCAGCAAGCTATTCAAGAGCGACTGAAAACTGGACTTGAGAACAATCGCAAACGAAACGAAGCCGTTGTAGCCAAAGAGCAGGTAGAACGCGAAGCGAAGCAGAAGAAGTCTGTCGATGCACTTAATGCACAAATTGCGGAGGACAACGCAAAGCGTGACGAATTCGACCAAGCGATGGCAGATAAGTGTGGTGAGTACCCTATGGAGCTAAAAATCGGAATGCCTGAAAAGCTGCTCGTTCTTGGCTGCGCTGGTCAAGCAAGCCTTTCTGGTGAATCCTATGGCGGGCGCGTCTATCGTGTGTATGGAGCACTCGTGTCGGTTCAAAAGGAACGAGTAGTCCGCTGGGTTAGAGAGTAACCCCTCTCCGCCCACCCAATTTAACCATTGTGGTGTCGTACCACGCCCATATTGTTCGTAAACAAGGTGACTGCCAATACACATATGTATTGGCCTGAAAACAAAAAAGCCACCTTGCGGTGGCTTTTTTGTTTTCTAAATCAATGACTTAGAAGTTTATGTTGGCGGAGCGGACGGGACTCGAACCCGCGACCCTCGGCGTGACAGGCCGATATTCTAACCAACTGAACTACCGCTCCTCTTGTGACACTAGATGTTACCTTTGCGACTCACTGCGCTTATCGATTGCTATTTACCGATTTTTACTTATCGAACAGTGTTTTGGTGGGTATTGAGAGGCTCGAACTCCCGACCTACGCCTTGTAAGGGCGCCGCTCTACCAACTGAGCTAAACACCCTAAAAATTATGCCAAGCCCATCGCCTTAATCGCCGCGTTTAAACGGCTTTTGTGACGGGCGGCCTTGTTTTTGTGAACGATGTTTTTATCAGCGATCGAATCCAAAACAGAAACCGACGCTTGATACACCGCAGCAGCAGCTGCTTTGTTACCCGCCTCAATCGCTGTGCGCACACGTTTGACCGCAGTACGGTATTGCGAACGCTGAGCCGAATTATGTTCATTCAACGCGACCGACTGGCGCGCACGTTTTTTTGCCTGTTTAGTATTTGCCATGTATTAATAACCCAGAAACTAAATTACATTACTTAAAATAAATCACGCCCAGCCGCCCAACAATTGGGGAAGCGGAAAAGGGCGCGATTTTAATCGAATAAATTCGTAAGGGCAACTAAAAAATCGCAATGCCCGAGTATTAACTGATTTTTACTGACGCCATTTAATCGCCGCTCTTTTGCTTACCCTGTCTATTTTTAACACTTACCAATTCTTTAGCACTGATTTTTTTTCAGAATTTACGCATTCACAACTTACGCATTCACAATTTACTAAGCACCATCAATTGCTGGCGTAAAGCACTGATTGCCTGAGCGCGATGGCTTAACTGCATTTTTTCGTGGCGCGATAACTGCGCCGCAGTTTTACCTAATTGCGGTAGATAAAAAATAGGATCGTAACCAAAACCTGATTCTCCCTGCGCGGCATGGCTTATTTCACCGTGCCAGGTTCCCGAGGCAATAATCGGGAACGGGTCGCTCACCGAACGCACCATGACCAACACGCAAACAAAGTAAGCATGGCGATTAGATTCATTTTGTAGCGCGGCCAAGAGCTTGATATTATTATCAAGGTCCAATCCACTTGAACTGAAACGACGTGACAAAACCCCTGGTGCGCCGCCAAGCGCCGTCACGCACAAACCCGAATCATCGGCTAAAGCGGGATAACCCGTATGTTGTGCGGCATGACGCACTTTAGCCAAAGCGTTCTCGACAAAAGTTCCAAAAACTTCCTCAGCATCCGTGATGTGCCATTCACTTTGCGGACGCACCTGCCAGGGCAGTCCATCTAAACTATCGGTCAATTCAGCGACTTTGCCCGCGTTATTGCTGGCGATGACTAAAGTTTGCATGACATCACATTCTTAAAAACCATTCTATCAATGCTATGCCGCAATATTTAAAACTTCTTTTTGCGCACGAATCAATTGCCGAATACCTTGCCCTGCCGCATCTAGCATTCGGCTTAATTGATTCGCGTCAAACGCCGCGCCTTCAGCAGTGCCTTGAATCTCAATAAACTGCCCCTCTTCATTCATCACGACATTCATGTCGGTATCGCAGACAGAATCTTTCGCGTAGTCCAAATCTAAACAGACCTCACCATTGACCACGCCGACAGAAATTGCGGCAATAAAATTTTTAATTGGCAATGTCGGTAATACCCCTTTTTTCACCGCCTCGTTGAGTGCGTCATATACCGCCACCATCGCCCCCGTAATTGAAGCAGTTCGGGTTCCACCATCGGCTTGCAAAACATCGCAATCAAGCGTTAAGGTAAAGCCTGGCATCGCATCCAAATCAACTGCCATCCGTAGTGATCGGCCAATCAGACGTTGAATTTCTTGCGTACGGCCAGATTGTTTCCCCCGTGCGGCTTCGCGATCCGAACGGGTATGCGTTGCGCGTGGCAGCATTCCGTACTCTGCCGTCAGCCAGCCAGTTGCTTGTCCGCGTAAAAAAGAGGGTAATTTTTGCTCTAACGATGCCGTACACAGCACACGAGTTTCGCCCATTTCAACTAAAACAGAAGCTTCCGCATGACGGGTGAATCCACGGGTAAAACGAATCGGACGCAATTGATAAATCTGGGTCATAGTTCTGTCGGTGTGTTAATCCATTGATTGATCAAAGCATCTGCTGCACGCAAACCTTCGCGTTTTAAAACTGAAAAAAATTGTACGGTAATCGACGCGCCCCAATTGGCGTAATGCTCCGTCACCATCGCTTGCGTTTTTTGCCAGTTAACTTGCCGCTCGCGCGAACTTAATTTATCGGCTTTGGTCAATAACAGCAACAAGGGTTTTTGCTGCACCGAAAATAAATCCAACAAAGCTCTATCGAGATCTTGCATCGGATGACGTGCATCCATCACCAGAACCAAACCGGCAATCTGCCTGCGTTGGGTCATGTAATGCGTTAATAATGTGCGCCATTTTTCTTGCATCGGACCATCGACCGCCGCATAGCCATAACCTGGCAAATCGACCAAAAGCCCGCGCATCGCAGTTTCATCAATCGCATCGTTTCGATGTTGCGCAACGTGTCCACCACCAATCGAATAAAAATTAATCGTATGCGTTCGACCTGGCGTTTTAGAGGCAAACGCCAATCGTTTTTGTTGGCATAACACGTTAATCGCGCTGGATTTACCCGCGTTAGAACGCCCTGCAAAAACGATTTCAGGCACGAGTGTTTCGGGCAATTGACTGGGCAAAAATGCACTTTTGTAATAGCGCGCTTGCCACAGCGGCGAAGTCGTTGGCGCAGCGTTAGAAAAAGCAGGAATCGTCACAAATAATCACTATAAAAAATAATCAACACTTAATCAACACTTAATCAATACCGAGTCAATACCGAGTCAATACCGAGTCAACACCGAGTCAACACCGAGTCAACACCGAGTCAACACCGAGTCAACACCATTACGACGGCATCATTTTGCACATCATCTTTCACCATCATCTTCTACCATTAGCGAGGCGCGATATTACTCGTGACACGTTCAAGTCGCGACACTAATTTATTTGATGTCGTCAAAAATCGTTCTCAAAAACACCACTCACCAAACCATAAAACTTGTAATAGCAATGATATTTGACGATGCGTCAGCAATTGCAATGCTTGAATATGTTTTAATTCGCTCCCTTTTATGAGTTGAGTAAAAATCTAGACACCATCTAAACATCTATGATTTTTATGCAAGCACATCTAATTTTGTAACCCGCGAGGATTTAATGATGAAAGCAGTTGGTTTGGTCGGTTGGCGTGGCATGGTTGGTTCTGTATTGATGGAAAGAATGCACGCCGAGAATGATTTTGCGCTAATTGAACCCGTATTTTTTTCCACCTCGAATGCGGGCGGCGGCGCACCAGTTTGGGCGCGTAACGAAAAAAAATTATTGGACGCCAGCGACATCACCGCGCTCAAAAAATGTGAGGTGATTATTTCCTGCCAAGGTGGGGATTACACCAAACAAGTTTTTCCTCAGCTGCGTGCATCCGGTTGGAAGGGATATTGGATAGACGCCGCATCAGCCTTGCGCATGGACCAAGACGCCATTATTATTTTAGATCCGGTTAACCGTAGCGTTATCGATCAGGCGATGGTCAAGGGCAAAAAAGATTTCATCGGAGGCAATTGCACGGTCAGTTTGATGTTGATGGGGTTATCGGGATTATTTCAAAATGATTTAGTCCAATGGATTAGCGCCATGACTTATCAAGCCGCCAGTGGTGCAGGAGCGCAAAATATGCGTGAGCTCATTTCGCAAATGGGTGTTTTACATCACGCGGTCAGCGATGAACTGGTCAATCCATCTTCAGCAATTTTGGACATCGACCGCAAAATCACTGCAACATTAAATGACACCAAATTTCCCACCCAAGAATTTGGCGCCGCTTTAGCCGGTAGCTTGATCCCGTGGATTGATAGTGAATTAGAAAGTGGGCAAAGTCGCGAAGAATGGAAAGGCGAAGTTGAATGCAACAAAATTTTGAATTACGCTCCGGGCACAATCAAAATTGACGGTGTCTGCGCGCGCATTGGCGCGATGCGCTGTCACAGCCAAGGTTTAACCATCAAACTGAAAAAAAATGTGCCCATGGCTGATCTTGAAAATATCATTGCCAATGCCAATCCCTGGGTAAAACTCATTCCCAATCACAAACCTGACACCGTGCGCGAATTAAGTCCCGCCAAAGTCAGCGGCACTTTAACCGTGCCCGTCGGACGTTTGCGTAAAATGAATTTTGGCTCTGAATACCTGTGCGCATTTACGGTGGGTGATCAATTGTTATGGGGCGCGGCGGAACCTTTACGTCGGATGTTGCGAATTATTTTAGAAGCACCGCAATAAAGATTTTTTGTAAAAATTTTTTAAAGTACTCAAAACTGTATTGCAGTTGCGGTTAGAATGGCGCGCTTCGTAAATTTGTATATCGTGCCAAAGTATCAAATAATCGGCACAGATCGCTACGATTGGGGGGTATAGCTCAGCTGGGAGAGCGCTTGCATGGCATGCAAGAGGTCAGCGGTTCGATCCCGCTTACCTCCACCAAAATTTTTCAGTTCAAAAAACGCAAACATCTGTACAAAATGTTTGTTGATTATTTTTGAATCACATCATGATATTTTGCCGCGTTGGAAGGTTCAACCGGCGCTTGACCTAAAATTTTTTCTCATTTGAGGATTCCATAATGAAACTGCGTTTTGTTGGATTACATTTCGGTGGCTTGGTCCGTGTTTTATCGTGCGCTGCGCTCTTAAATTTTTCCTTTACGGTTCACGCCCAAGCGACAGCAGGCGAGACTTTATTTAATGCGGGTGATGCTGCACGTGGTATCGTGCCTTGTATGAGTTGTCACGGTCCTAATGGCAACAGCATGATTCCAGAAAATCCTAAATTAGCCGGCCAAGGTGCCGCGTATATCGCCAAACAACTACATGACTTTAAAGCCAAAGTTCGCGTAAACCCTGTCATGGGAACCATGGCTGCGCCATTGAGCGATGCGGATATTAACAACATCGCCGCTTACGTGTCCGCACAACAACCAGCGGCCAATACGTCAAAAAACAAAGACACACTCGAATTGGGGCGTCGTATATTTAGAGGCGGTATCGCCAGTAAAAATGTTCCTGCCTGCGCCGCATGCCACGACTCCAACGGGGCCGGAATTCCTGCACAATTTCCACGTCTGGCCGGACAGCATCAAACTTATGCCAAAACGCAATTAAACGACTTCCGCGCAGGAACTCGAGTGAATGCGCAAATGAATGCAATTGCAGGGTCGCTATCAGATAAAGAAATTGACGCCGTGACCGATTACATAGCAGGCCTTAAATAAAATTTAACCTCAGATAAGCTTCAGGGCACTTCTATAAATACAGAATGTGCGGATGAAGTGCGAGGCGCACAGCACACAGAAACCGGAGCGTACATACAGTACGTGAGGATTTCGCGTACTGCGCAACAAAGCAATTCGCCGCAAAAATGAATTGATAGAA
>JAVKLU010000004.1:0-13642 GCA_031538895.1 Burkholderiaceae bacterium
AAGGGCATTTCTATCAATTCATTTTTGCGGCGAATTGCTTTGTTGCGCAGTACGCGAAATCCTCACGTACTGTATGTACGCTCCGGTTTCTGTGTGCTGTGCGCCTCGCACTTCATCCGCACATTCTGTATTTATAGAAGTGCCCTTAAGAATCTCTTTGATATTTTCTAATGAGTCTAGAGAGTTGTTGGTGAGGAAAACTTGAGACAATGAATACAAAAGTGGTTCTGGTGACCGGCGCAGCACAACGAATCGGCGCGGCGATTGCGCAGCACTGCGCGAATGCCGGATGGCGCGTCGCTTTGCACTACAACAGTTCGGCTGATGCGGCAGAACACACTCGGCAGAGCTTGAAGAGTTCCGATCAACATCACTGTTTTAGTGCCGATTTTTCAGATGATGATTCTGATCGCGTCGCCGATGAATTGATTGATGCGGTGGTGAAAAAAATGGGTCGCATAGATGCCATTGTGAATAACGCCTCACTGTTTGCGCGCGACAAAGATGATTCTGCAACCCAATCTACAACAGCCTCCGGCACGACGCTTGAAACAGATCAATGCTTTTATCATCCCGCGCTAATCGCACATATGAAAGTCAATGTGAGTGTGCCGATTTTGTTGGCGCAGGCTTTGCATCGTTATTTGATGGCCTTGGGTTCAAACACGACAGGTCATGGTTGTGTGGTGAATTTACTGGACCAAAAATTGTGGAATCCTAATCCTGATTTTTTAAGTTACTCATTGAGCAAAGCCGCCCTGCAATATGCGACGACGGTGTTGGCTCAAGCCTTTGCGCCGACGCTTCGTGTCTGTGCGGTCGCGCCAGGAATGAGTTTGCCCAGCACCTATCAAACCGATAACAACTTTACTCAAGCGCAACAGCATTCGCTATTGGGTTTTGCCAGTAGCCCTCAAGACGTGGCCAAGGCGGTATTGTTTTTGTTAGAAACGCCTTCGATTACTGGTAGCAGTATTTTGGTTGATGCGGGACAGCATTTGATGCCCAATCGGCGCGATGTGATGTTTTTGGCGCCGCAATGATGGTGCCCTCGCCGGCGCATTAAGACTATGGCCAGTTTTACCCCTACCCAACAAGAGTGTTTTGATGCGGCGCGAGCGCTGATAAAAGACGCTCGCTATCCCGAGGCGCGCGCGATCCTCGAAAAAATATACCAAGAAAAACCAGATCACGACGAACTTACCCATTTATTGGGAGTCGCTCGTTTCTACGATGGCGCACAAAAGGCCGGAGTTCAGTTAGTCGAAGCGGTGCTCAAGCGCATTCCCAATTGGGCTGACGTGCACTACAACTTGGGTACGATGTATCAACAGATGCATACCGGTCGGGGGGGCAGCGATCTGGCGATTCGCGCGTTCGCGCAGGCCTACCAATTGGCCATGCGCCGAATGGATTTGCTATTGAATTACGGGATTGAGCTGGCGCGCGATCATCAGCACGCCTTGAGCGAAAGTATTTTTTTTGAAGCGCTGTATCTGGCGAGTAATGATTTAGAAAAAAGCACCGCGTATAGCAGTTTGAGTTATTTGTATTTTCAGTGGGGTCAGCGAGCAGCTTTGGTGTGTGGTGAAAATGCGGTCAAATACAACGCGAAAGATACGACTGCGTGGATGAATTACGGCAATGCTTTAGTGATGGAGCGTCAGACCGAAAAATCAATTGAGGCTTTTGAAGCGGGCTTGGCACTTGATGTGGCGAGTCCATCGCTGAAATTTAATTTGGGCTTGGCGTATTTGATCAAAGGCGATTTTGTTCGTGCATGGCCTTTGTATGAAGCGCGCTGGCAGGCGATTACCCCTTCGCCAATTCGGCAAGATTTATGCGTTTCTGAATGGCGTGGCGAAGCGTGTAGTGCCGCTGAGCGCGCCTTGCCGCTATTGATTTATTGCGAGCAAGGGTTCGGCGACACGATACAGTTCTTGCGTTTTGTTCCGATGATTGCAGCATATTGGGGCGGTCCGGTGTGGCTAGAAGTGCAAGGTGAATGTTTGGATGTTTTAGACAAACTCTGGATCACCCGAAGCGCGCTGGCGCGCCTGATCGTACGCGGCAATTCAACTGCCGGTGCGGTGCGGCAGTGTCCTTTATTGAGCCTGCCTTTGGTGGCACAAAATATCGGATTGCCTTCTGTGCCGCCAGATCAACTTGATCTACCGTATCTGCATGCGCCGCCGATTCAGAAAGATGCGCAAAATAGTAAAACACGGCCGCAAATTGCCTTGACCTGGTCGGGCAGCGCGACACACAGCCGTGACGTGTTTCGTTCCGTGCCGCTAGAAAAATTATTAAAGACCTTGGCGCCCCTGAGCGCGCAGTGTGATTTTGTGAGTGTACAAAAACCGGTGCGACCGAGTGATCAGCCGGCGTGGCGCCCATGGTTAACACCTGCGCCGGCAGATTTGAATACGTTTTATCAGACGGCGCAGATTGTGGCGCACAGTGATTTGGTGATTACTGTGGATACCGCCGTGGCCCATTTGGCGGGCGCGATGGGAAAAAAAGTGTTTCTCATGTTGCCCTACGCACCGGATTGGCGCTGGGGCGATCCGACGCTAGTGCCCGCGCTGGCGCGCAAGTCATATTGGTATCGCGAGATGGTGCTTTTTCGCGCCCCTGAAATTGGCGATTGGGATTCGACGCTGCAGTCTTTGCGCCGCGCCTTAGAAGCTTTTGTAGAGGATTTTGCAAAGGGTTCTGTCATGCCCGATCAAAAACTGCTCATGCAAACCCCCACGCAAACATCGGCACCAACACCGATCGCAGCCGCAAATTCCCTCTCGTCAAAAACGCAAAGCGCACCGCTGTATTCGCCTCAGCAAGATAAGGCGCCGCAGTATGTGAGTGGGTCCGAGACGGCAAGTGAGATTTTTTTTGAAGACGCGTTAAATCAACTTTTGGCACAGGCGCAAGCGGCGATGGGACAAAGTCATTTTGTTGAAGCCCTCGCAATTTTGCAACAAGGTTTGGCGCATCCATTCACCGCGCACGCCGTGAATTGGCAATTAGCGCATGGCAATATTTTGCTGTTATTGCATCGCTATGACGAAGCCGAAACCGCGCTGCATCGCGCTTTGGCTTTGCAAGCCAACGCCCAACCCGCGTGGCTGTTATTGGGTCAAGTTTTTTGGGCGCAGCGTCGTTATGCCAAAGCGCAAAATGCGTGGATGCAAGCGCAAAGCTTGGCGGCCTTGGACGACAATGTGGCGGCGCGTTTGGCGGAGTCCGCCTTTTATGCACATGATTACGCTTTTGCGGCGACCCAATATGAGTTGATTTTGAAGCGGACTCATTTATTCACACCTGAACAGTGTGCGAAGGCGTGGCAGAGTCAGGGGGCGTGTTATGCGTTTTTGAATGACCTTGACGCGGCGAAAAAATGTTATCAAAAAGCGCTCTCAATTCAACCAAATTATTCGCGCGCGCAATTTAATTTAGCGGCGGCATATTTGGTTAAAGGTGATTACGCCCAAGCCTGGCCGCTATACGAAGCGCGCCTGTTATTAGATGACGGTAAAAAAACGCCTCTTGACCTGCCCGAATGGCGAGGCGAGCGCAATTTAGCCGGACAATGCTTGTTGATTGATGCTGAGCAGGGTTTGGGTGATGCTGTTTTTGCCGCGCGCTTTTTGAGTATTTTATTAAAGCAAGACATCACTTTAGTGCTGTGGGTTCCCAAATCACTGCGCGAACTGTTTCATTATTTGAATATTGCCAAAGCACTGCGCGCTCGATTGCATGTGGTGACGACGCTTGAAGACGCCTTGCCGTTTGTACCGGTAGCGCGTTGTCCGATGATGTCTTTGCCCTACGCGCTGAAAACGACAGAAGAGACGATTCCGGCGGCCGGCGGCTATTTGCAAATGGCCAGTTCAGTTGAGACCATTTTGGGTCAGAAAAAATCAAGTGCGCCCAAAAAACGCGCGGCCTTGATTTGGCGCGGGCGTGCTGAAAATAAAAATGATGCGATTCGTTCGATACCCTTGAGCGAATGGCGCGATCTTGTTGCCGCTTTACGTAGCGCGCATTATGAGTGTCACTCTTTAAACCTTGATCCATCAAAGGATGAGCGGGCACTGATGACGCAGTGGGGAATTATTGACGGCACGGCAGGAGTTGATTCTGTGGCGACAATGGCGCAAATGATTTCGGAGAGCGCCTTAGTGATTACGGTCGACACTTTGCACGCGCACCTAGCAGGTGCTTTGGGCGTGCGGACATGGGTGTTATTGCCGCACTTTCCGGATTGGCGTTGGCAACAAAATCGCAACGATAGCCCGTGGTACCGTAGTCTGTATTTGTGGCGTCAGTCGGTTCAAGCGCAGTGGGCGCCGGTGTTTACACAAATCATCGATAGAATTAAACAAGACAGTCGCAAGCCGTCCAACGCCGGATCGCGTAAAAAGAAATGATGCCAGATAGTTTTTTTTGATACTCGTTTTTATAAGCCGTTTTAATGAAAAAAATTCTTTCATGTGCGCTGGCACAATGTAATCCCCTCGTCGCCGACTGCGCCGGAAATGTTGCGCGCGCATTGGACTGGATTGAACAGGCAGCGCGCGCAGGCGCTGATGTCATTGTGTTCCCAGAGTTAATGCTGTCCGGTTATCCACCAGAGGATTTGTTGTGCTTGCCGGATTTTGTCGCCGCGCATGAGGCGGCTTGGCAAAATTTATTATTGGCGAGTAAAAATATGACGCTGACGATAGTTATAGGGCGTTTGGAATTTGCTGAAGGCAAAACGTATAACGCCGCGACGGTGATTCAAGACGGCGCGATCATTGCACACTATCGCAAGCGCAAGTTACCTAATTTTGGGGTATTTGATGAGCGTCGTTATTTTGACGCCGGCGATGTGCGCGTGGCCTTTGAGATAAAAGGAGTGGCGTGCAGTGTCGTTATTTGTGAAGATGTTTGGCATACCGACATCATGTCCGAACACAGGGATCAAGACCTTGTGTTTGTGATTAACGCCTCGCCCTATCACCGTGGCAAATTACGCGATCGTCAAGACGCGATCGCCAAAAGCTGTGCGCACATCAATGCCGCACTGGTGTATGTGAATCAGGTGGGCGGGCAAGATGAACTGGTTTTTGATGGCCAGTCATTTGTGCGAGATCAAGCAGGCCTCGTGACGCGGTGTGCGCCCTTGGGTGTTGAAACAATGGCCCTGGCACATTACGAGGCCGGTACTTGGCGCGTCGATGATGGAGTCAAAATCGTTCAACACGATTTGAGTGATGTGGCGCAAGACTACCAAGCGCTGGTGTTGGGTTTACAAGATTACGCGCGTAAAAATCATTTTACCGAGGTCGTTTTGGGTTTATCAGGAGGGGTTGATTCGGCCTTGGTATTGGCGTTGGCGGTCGATGCCTTGGGCGCGGATAAAGTTCATACCGTGATGATGCCCTCGCCCTATACGGCGTCGATCAGCGAGATTGATGCGACAGAAATTGCGCATAATTTTGGCGTCGCACATCAAACGATTTCGATTAGCGCCTGTTTTGACGGATTACAAAACAGTTTGTTAGATGCTTTTAAAGGACGCGCGGCCGACGTCACTGAAGAAAATTTACAGGCACGAATTCGTGGTACTTTACTGATGGCGCTGTCGAATAAGTTTTCGTATTTGCTATTGGCAACGGGAAATAAATCTGAATTGGCGATGGGGTATTGCACTTTGTACGGTGATATGAATGGCGGGTTTGCGCCAATTAAAGATGTGTTAAAAACCGATGTTTATGCGCTGTGCGCTTATCGCAATCAAGGGGCGCAAAAAATCGGTGGCGCGATGATTCCGGAGCGCATTTTGACGCGCGCGCCCAGCGCCGAATTGCGCCCCAATCAAACGGATCAGGATTCTCTACCGCCGTATGAGATTTTGGATGGCATTATTCGTGCGTGGATGGAGCACAAGCAGAGCGTCGCGGCGATGGTGGCACAGGGTTATGATGAGGCACTTGTTTTGCGTATTGTTCGGGCGATTGGCTTGAACGAATACAAGCGTCGGCAAGGCGTCATCGGCACGCGGATTAGTCGCTGTGCGTTTGGACGCGATTGGCGCATGCCACAAACGAAGCAACAGACTAGTTAATCCCGCCTATTTTTGAATCTTTAAAAATGAATTTTTTTGCAAAAAATTTTATCCAGATCGCCCGCCGTTTGCTGTGGCTGGTCTTTTTTCTGGGGCTGTTTTCGTTTGGTGTTAAAAATGCGCACTACTGGTCTTTGCATCTGTGGGGCCTTACAGATATTGAGGCGTCGACGATTGTAATTTTGCTGGTCACTTTTTTATTGGGCTGGATATGCCACGCGGGAGTGCTGTTGTGGATGCGCCGCATGAATACCAAAGTTGTTGAATAAAGTGCTGCGCATCATCGAGAAAAATCGCGCGTTTTTACTATTGGATTTTTGAGAGCATCATTTATGCTGTTAATGATTGATAACTACGATTCGTTTACGTATAACTTGGTCCAGTATCTGGGCGAGTTGGGGGCTCAGGTCAAGGTGATTCGGAATGATGATTTGTCGGTGGCGCAAATTATTGCTTTGAACCCCGAGCGCGTCGTCTTGTCGCCGGGGCCTTGTTCGCCCTTGGAGGCCGGGGTTTGTGTACCGCTGATCCGCGCGTTAGCGGGGCGGGTACCGATTTTGGGGGTGTGTTTGGGCCATCAATGTATTGGCGCAGCATTTGGTGCGACGGTCGGGCGCGCGACGCGCGTGATGCACGGTAAAACGGATCAATTGACCCATCATAATCAGGGTGTTTTTCGTGGCTTGCCTAATCCAATTACCGTGACGCGCTATCACTCTTTGGCAATCGCGCCCGATACGATTGGTGATGATTTTATGATTACCGCAACCACGTCGGATGCTTGTGTCATGGGTATTCGACACCGTCAGTGGGCCTTGGAAGGCGTACAGTTTCACCCAGAATCAATTGCGACTGAACATGGTCACGCCATGTTACAGAATTTTTTACAAGACAAAATTTAATGTTAGGAGCGCTCATGAAAAGTCGTTTGTTAATCTTAGTCAGTCTCGTCATCGGAGTTGTTGGAATTCTCGGAACTTTAGGTGCGCTAGGACGCGTCAATGCCGCCACCAGCGCCGCCGCCAATGCAGAGCCCTGTAAAGTGGACTCCTACTTTGCTGACGCGCGTTCAGGATTTACCTGGTCCGGCCCTTGTGTCAAAGGTTTTGCCGAAGGTAAGGGGCGATTAAATATGCGCGTGGCAGATTTAATTTTGTCTTACTACGAGGGCGAAATGCGTCGCGGCCTGCGCGAGGGCTATGGTATTTATCAATGGCGTAATGGTGATCGCTATGTTGGACAATGGAAAAACGATAAACGCGAAGGTCAAGGCGAACATCTTGGCGCTAATGGTGAATACTATAAAGGGACTTGGCGCAACGATGTGCGCGAAGGCCGCGGCCGGCAAACCTGGAAAACGGGTTTGATTTACGAGGGGCAATGGTCTGACGACAAAGCCTCGGGTGAGGGTAAATTGAGCTGGTCCAATGGCGACGTATACGAGGGCGTACTGGTTAATGGGCGGGCCAATGGTCGAGGACGTTTTATTCAAAGAAATGGCAGCAGCTATCAGGGTGGTTTTAGCAATGATTTGCGTGACGGTGAAGGAGTTTTGAGTGACGCCAGCGGTTATTACTATCAAGGCCAGTGGCGCCAAGGCGTTAAATCTGGTCAAGGTAAAGAAACCTTGCCCAATGGCGAGCGTTATTCAGGACGGTTTGTCAATGATCGACGCGAGGGTAAAGGCGTCGAAGATCGTGTTGATGGTGGCGGCGGGCGTTATGAAGGTTTATGGCAAGCGGGTTTGCGGTCGGGCTTTGGTCAGCAAATATACGCCTCGGGAGGGCAATACGAGGGTGGCTGGAGTCGCGGCGTATATGATGGTGATGGGGTTTATACAGATGGTCCAGGCAATCAATATATTGGTCAGTGGGTGGCGGGTAAGCGTCAGGGACAAGGAAAGCAGTACTTGGTGTCAGGCGTGGAATATGAGGGTTATTGGCAGGACGACAAGCGCAGCGGTGAAGGAGCTTCGAAAGAGGCCAATGGCACGTCTTACACCGGGCAATGGCGCGATGACAAAAAAAATGGTCGCGGGGTTGAACTGCGTGGCGATGGTTTTCGTTTTGAAGGGGAATTTACCAATAATAAATCCGGTCGTGGCAGTCTGTTTTACCCCAATGGCGAACAATTTCTGGTGGAGATCGTCGATGGTCGTGAGTTGGTGAAAAAGAAATAAGAAGAGCTACCCGCACGGAGAACTTGGCTGAGATAAGGCCCTCGCGGCATGCGGGTCGCCGCCGCGAGACGGTTGCGATGGGCCGATGGGCTACCCCTGCCACTGCTGAGGAGGGCGGCTGAGAAGAGAGGTCTGTCGGACAGTCTCGGGTTGCAGGCCCGCATCGATGGCGGTGACTTAAGCTCAGTGCCCCCTTTGTCTGCGTGTGCAAAGCTTAGTGTGAAGCCAAGTGCCATGCAGGGATAGCGGAGCAGCCGTTAGTCGGTGGTTTTGCAAAAGGGTTTAATCAAGCGCGATGGTGTGGGTTGCGAGGAATTTTGAGGGAGGGACCCTCCTCCTATAAGCGCAACAAACCCATCAAGGCTCGTCACAATGACTAAACCCAGTAGCTGAAACGATTTGCGAAAAATCATGCGTGGCGCGTGCGGTTACGTTGTTGCCTTATTGCGGGAGTATTATTTAACGGATTGTGTGAGCTTCATCGCGGACGCAATCAAACTGCTAACCTGCCCCATATCGGATGGAACCACGAGTGTGCTGCTGCTGGCTGCGACTTTGGAGTACGCTTCGACCGCTTTTTCAGCGATCTTTAGTTGCACGGCTTGCTCGCCACCTGGTTTTTGAATGGCAGCAGCCACCCGCTCAATTGCGCCCGCCGTCGCATCGGCAACCGCAGTAATAGATGCGGCCTCGCCTTGCGCATTGTTAATCACCGCTTGCTTTTCACCCTCTGATCGGGCAATGGCAGCCTCGCGCTCGCCCGTGGCGATGTTGATTTGCTCTTGCCTACGACCTTCGGATGCCGCAATTAAGGCGCGCTTTTCGCGCTCAGCTGTAATTTGTGACTGCATGGCGTGCAAAATTTCTTTGGGCGGTGTGAGGTCTTTGATTTCGTAGCGCAGCACTTTCACACCCCAATTTAGCGCGGCAGCGTCAATCGAGCTGACCACGCTGTGATTGATGGTTTCGCGCTCTTCAAAGGTTTTGTCTAACTCCAGCTTGCCGATAACGGAGCGCAGCGTGGTTTGCGCCAGCTGCGTAATTGCCATGACGTAATTGGCGGAGCCATAACTGGCACGCATGGGATCGGTGACTTGAAAGTAAATAATGCCGTCCACCTGTAGCTGCGTGTTGTCGCGTGTGATGCAGACCTGCCCTGGCACATCAAGGGCGATTTCTTTTAACGAATGTTTGTACGCTACCGAGTCAACAAAAGGAATTAAAAGATTCAGCCCAGGCGTGAGCGTCGCGCGGTATTTGCCTAGGCGCTCGACCACCCATGCGTTTTGTTGCGGCACAACTTTGAGTGAGCGAATAATAAAAATCACCACGATGATGGCAAAAATCAGTGCGCTGGAAAAGGAAGAGTTATCGATGATGAAGGCAAAAATCGGTCCGCTGGAAAAGGAAGAGTTATTCATGAGATGGCTTTCAAACTTTTAAAAGAACAAGTGTATTGCCTTCAACGGCAACAATGCGGTGCAAGCCTGCGTTTGGTAACGCGCCATTTGCAATATCTTGCGGCGCAGGTTTGGCTGTCCACTGGGAGCCGCGATGCAGCACCGCAGTCCCTTCGCGGGACGGCCACTGGGCAACAGTTACCGTGCTGCCAATATCTAAATTCACGTCGGGGTTTTGCTCGGTTTGTTGTTTGGCGCTCATTGGGTGGGTGCGATGCCACACCCATACTGCACCCACACCCACTAGCGCCGCCGTGGTCACTTGCGCCGCGGCGCCAAACCCGAGATGGGCGCACACCGCACCAGAAGCCAAACCTAGCGCAATCATCAACAGATAAAAAGACCCCGTGAGCAATTCCGCAGCAACAGCAATGCCAGCGAGCAACCACCAGATTGTGTATGTGTCCATGTCAAGTGCTCCTAGTGATTTTTTATTGAATCAGCCGCAACACTGCGGCGCAGCAACGAATACGGATAGAAAATTTAACCGCATGAGATGAAGTATAGCGCCACCCGGGGTCACCACTTCGCAGTGTTGACCTAAACGCTGTTGCCGTTGCTCACCAACTGACGCGCTGATCGGCCTCGAAGTCCGGTACCGCTTGGGCCGCTTCATCCCAATTTGGATCAATTTCGACACCCTCGCCCATCTGCGCGTCGCACCCGCCTCACAGAGGCAGCCCGCGTGCTGGTGTTATGCGCGGCGGCTCTGCATCCACCCCGATGTGTTCCAGTATTTGGCGGATGTCAGTGCTGTGTGTGACGAAGGCGATGATGCGCATTGGCCCGCCATAGATGGGGCATACCAGTGGGAACACTTCGTAGATGCGGGCAATCAGGCTTGAGTCCATGTCGCTAAATTGGCTTGTCTTGACTGGTAAAAACTCTTTCTGCCCTCTGGGCGTGAGTCTCTACTTTTAACTGTTGTTAATTTGTGGGGGGGATTACCCTGGAAATCACTAATACCCTCGACGTTTAGCTCAAGGCCCATATCGCGATTTGATAAGTGGCGAAGGCCGCAAGGTAGGCAAGTGTAAATAAATAACCCAGTGCGATCAGCGGTAAGCGCCAGCCGTTACTTTCGCGTTTAATCGCGGCGATTGTCGCCAGGCATTGCGGCGCAAAGACGAACCATGCTAATAGGGCATATGCGGTCGCAGTGCTCCAAGTCTGCACCAGTAGGCTCCCTAATGCGCCGATATTGCTGGCCTCCGTCGAGACGGCGTATACAGTTCCCAAGGCGCTGACCATGACTTCACGCGCCGCCATGCCCGGGATCAAGGCCACACTAATTTGCCAGTTAAAGCCGATCGGCGCAAAAACCAAGGCCAAAAGATGGCCAATTTGTCCGGCAAAACTGTATTCAATTGCCGCGCCCGTAGCGCCCTCGGGCGGCGTGGGAAAGGTGGACAAGAACCACAAAATAATCGTCAAGGTCAAAATAATTCCCCCTACCCGCTTCATGAAAATGAGCGCGCGCTGCCAGAGACCAAGAGCCAAATTACGCAGAGAGGGAAGATGGTATTCGGGGAGTTCCATCATTAAGGGGCGAGAGACCGCGCCCGCACGCGTCAAGATTTTGATGAGCCACGCGACGGCCATCGCACTGAAAATGCCGGCCAAGTACAAACTAAATAACACCAAGCCTTGTAGCTCGACGCCACCCCAAACGCTTTGCTTGGGAATGAATGCCCCGATTAATAAGGCATAGACCGGTAGGCGCGCCGAGCAAGTCATCAGCGGCGCCAAGAGCATCGTCAAATGCCGGTCGCGTACATTGGAAATCGTCCGCGTGGCCATCACTCCAGGAATGGCGCAGGCAAAACTTGAGAGCAGCGGAATAAAAGAACGGCCAGATAGGCCGACGCTACCCATTAAGTGGTCTAATAAATAGGCGGCGCGCGGCAAATAACCGGATTCTTCGAGCAGCAAAATGAAAAAAAACAGAATCAAAATTTGCGGTAAAAATACAATCACGCCACCTAAACCCGCGATCAAGCCCTCAACAACAAAGCTTTTGAGCAGGCCGTTACCGAAGAAGACAGTGATCTCGTTGCCGATCCACGCACCCAGATCGCCAAAGAATGTTTTGATGAGCGTCATGGGCGCCTCTGACCATGAAAAAACCGCCTGAAAAATCAGAAATAAGGTGACAAGCAAAATCGCGGGGCCTATCGCGGGATGTAGCACGGTCCGATCAATCCATTCACTGGGGGGGTGCGGGATGATCTGATCTAAACCTAAGCTGCGTAATAGCGCTGAGATTTGTTCGTGATCCGCACCCGTTTCTGGCGCGCTGATTGGTGTGTTAGTTTGAGTCATATTTGGCGTATTCCAAATCGTCTCAGTATCGAGTAACTGTAATAATTGTTGCGCGCCACCGCGTTTGATCGCGACGGATTCGACGGCGGGCATGTCTAAAGCTTTGCCCAGTGCCGCAACGTCTAGAGGGATGCCGCGTTGACGCGCCAGATCCGCCATATTGACGACCAGAACACAAGGCAGGCCTTGGCGCTTTACTGCCAGTACAAGACGTAGGTTGCGGCGCAGCTTGGTTGCATCAACGACACACATCACCAGATCGGGACGTTTTTCACCCATCGCTTTGCCTTGCAAAACATCAATGGTGACTTTTTCATCTGGCGAGCGGGGGTGTAAGCTGTTGGCACCGGGCAAGTCAATCAATCGAAAACTTTTCCCTGCGGGCGTTGTGACGCGACCTTCCTTGCGTTCGACCGTTACGCCAGCATAGTTCGCGACTTTTTGTCGTCCACCCGAGAGTAGATTAAATAAGGCGGTTTTGCCACAATTAGGATTGCCGACTAAAGCAAGAATTTTTCCGCTGGGGTGAAAGTGAATCGTACTAGAGCTCATGGGGTTCAATAAAGACGATGGTGCGTTTCAGTGAGTGGGCGTGCAGTCGATAAGACGCAAGGTGTTATATCGAGCGGACTTGAACACAACGCGCTTCGTTATTGCGCAGGGCAAAAAAGGATGGCCCAACGCTCACGACCAATGGCGATGCGCCCGGCATGACCCGTGCCACAACACTGACGGGTTCGCCTGGTAGAAAGCCGATTTCTTCTAAACATTGAACCCATTCACGCGCTTCAATCGGGCTGGTCAGATCGGTAATGACCAGTTTTTGATGTAAGGGCGCAGTGTCTAAACCGAAAGAAGCTTTAGTCGTTATTTCTGTCGCGTGGGCGGGCATAAAAATTTGAGCTTGAAAGAATAAGAACATCAATTCTATTGGTAATCATTATCATTTGCAAATTTTTTCTTTCAAGATCTGTGCTTTAATCGTTCAATCAAATGCGCGGGAGATTCTTGCTTGATGGCGACGCATAAAATGCGCTTCCGGTCCCCAATGAAGCGATCTCTTCGTCACTCTGACGACCCGACTAGCGGTACTGTCAGCGGCAGAATATGGGGCGCAGAATAGTATTTGCGGCAATAAAAAATCCCCTGAGCCCATAAAGTGGGCCAGGGGATTTTTCTGGGAGCTGCTTTTTAGTGACTTCGCTCAATTTATGGCCAGCTTATTACTCGCTGTGACCAACCGTCGTGTTTTGGCGAAACAAAGTAACGCGTGATTACTTGGCAGCAGAAGCGTTAGTTGATGCTACTGAAGCTGCCGCAGACGCTGAAGCCGCAGGTGCGTGCACAGCATCCGCACCGTGCTTCTCGCCTCCCATGTCCAAGTTATTACCACCTTGCATGATCACAAATATGGCCAAGGCAGCGAAGAGTAAAGCGGCTTTGATTTTCGGACAATTTTGGTTTGATTTTCGGACAATAAAAATGAAGCGCGGCGCGCGCTTTGTTAGTCATAAATTCATGCCAAGATCGCTATAAATCTTTGCGAGATCAGTCGATTCAAAAGGCCAA
>JAVKLU010000005.1:0-13935 GCA_031538895.1 Burkholderiaceae bacterium
ACGGTATTCAAATCGCCCTTAAAAATGACTTGGGTATCCCGCTTTCAATTAAATTCGTCAAAAATGACCGTTAAGACTTCATCAGATGTTTCGCCATTATCAATTTTTCAAAAAATTATTTTTGTGATGCAACACTCGTACACAGATGGAAATGTCTTTCATTTTTGTAAACGCTACGTCCGTTTGTTTTTTGTTTTGTTATTTCAATGGCGTCAATTTCGTTTGTTCGATCTCCAAATCTCCGCTCACGCATTGGCCTTGAACTTAGCGCCCAACTTATTGTTTCGTCCCATTCGTCCTTATTTATATGCGCCGCTGGGTTTTGAACAGCGCGCCTTGGCAGTGATTCAACATTTTGATTTTTTAGAAAATTTATTCATCAATAAGGCGGTGTATACGCGCTTTATGCAGCAAATTTATACCGGACAAATTGAGCTGGCACAGTGGGAATTGGCGGGCGATCAGCTCTCAATACGTTTAGCGGCATCGAGTGGTTTAGATCGCGAAGGCGAACTCAGTCTGATTGCCTATTTGAATAACGAGAGAATTTTATCGTCGTCATTTTCGATTGTGCGTTCCGATTTTTTAGCGACGCCATTGCCGCACAGCGCTGCGCATATTGTGTTTATTGGATGTTTGAAAGGGCATCCCGGCCAACGTGATGCGATACGTGCGGTGACTAAAAAAATTCATGGTCTACGCCCTCGGACTTTATTGATTTTGGCGCATCAGGCTTTGTTAAATACTTGGTTAGGTTCGAATAATGTGATTCTGGGTGTCGGTGCAAAAGGCCATTTCAGCGCGCGTTATGCCCGTATGCAAAAACGCGTGCAAGTGAATTATGATGAATTTTGGTTAGAGTTGGGCAGCACCGAAATTGAGCAAGGTTTATTTTTATTGCCGACTTTGCCACAACATAAACCGCTTGAAGAAGTCAAAAGTAATAAACGCGCAGAAACCCTGCGCCGTCGTGAGTTTGAAACGGATTTATTGGGTCAAATTACTGCCGCCGCGCATCGCTTGCTTGATCCGGCAAGGGGACTTTGATCGCTCTCTGATTGGCCTCGTGTACACTTCGTTCATGTTTTTCTTCTCCCACATCTTACCCATTCGTTCGTGCATCTTCGCACTGACGCATTGCGGACCAATCTTGCGACTTCGACTCTTGACCTTGCGTTGAGCTTAGTTGTGATTTTTGACTTCTCCCTAAGCTCGACAATTAGCGTTCAATAACGTGAGGAGAAGTTAAACCAGAATGAATTGATCGGTAGTACTTGCAGATCATATTCGTGACTAAATTCGTGACCCAATTCAGTTATTTATTTTTTAGAGTGCAATCATGTTAAAAAATCCGAACACTAAATATCGGCCGACTTATGCCGTTGATCTGCCCGACCGTCGCTGGCCCAATCAAAAAATCACCCACGCACCGATTTGGTTATCGACCGATTTGCGCGATGGCAATCAAGCCTTGTTTGAGCCCATGAATGCGCAGCGTAAATTGGCGATGTTTCAAACTTTGATTCAAATTGGTTTTAAAGAAATTGAAGTCGGCTTTCCATCGGCATCACAAACAGATTTTGATTTTGTGCGCAAAATTATTGATGAAAATCTGATTCCTCAAGACGTCACGATCATGGCCTTAACGCAAGCGCGCCCTGAATTGATTACACGCACAGTAGAGTCTTTGCGCGGCGCTCGACGTGCCATTGTCCACGTTTACAACGCGACTGCGCCGGTGTGGCGCGAAGTGGTTTTTAATTTGACTGTTCCTCAAATGTTGGAAATGATCAGCGCGCAAGTTGCTTTAGTTAAGCAGCTCACCGACGCTGCGCCTGAAACCGTGTGGGGACTGGAATATTCGCCTGAAGCATTTTCGATGACCGAATTGCCAGTTTCTTTAGCCGCGTGTCATGCCGCGATGGCGGCGTGGGATATTGGCCCCAATCGTCCAGTCATTTTGAATTTGCCGACGACGGTAGAAAACGCGACCCCAAATATTTTTGCCGATCAGGTGGAATGGATGCACCGTCATTTGAATCATCGCGAACATGTCATTTTGTCGGTGCACGCGCATAACGATCGTGGCACGGGTGTGGCCGCGAGTGAGTTAGCGCAAATGGCTGGCGCAGATCGTGTGGAAGGTTGCTTGTTGGGTAATGGTGAACGCAGTGGTAACGTTGATTTGGTGACACTGGCGTTGAACTTATATACCCAAGGTATAGACCCGCAATTAGATTTTTCCGACATCAGCGCGATGGCGCGTGTGGTGGAAGAATGTACGCAAATTCCGACGCATCCGCGTCATCCCTATGTCGGGGATTTGGTTTACACCTCTTTTTCGGGTTCGCATCAAGATGCGATTAAAAAAGGATTTTTGGCGCAACAAAAAGAGGCCCTCTGGCGCGTACCTTATTTACCGATTGATCCAGCCGATTTGGGCCGTAGTTACGATTCGGTGATTCGGATTAACAGCCAATCAGGCAAAGGTGGAGTTGCATTTTTGTTAGAGCGCGTGTATGGCGTGGTGATGCCGCGTCGCATGCAGGTTGAATTTAGCGCAGTAGTGCAAAAACACAGTGATACCTTGGGCACTGAAATGACCGCAGATCAAATTTGGGCTTTATTTAGTCAAACTTATCTGAATTACGCGCCAAGGATTGAATACTGCGTCCATCATTTATTTGAAGCGCAAGAGGGGCCGGCGCAAGGAATTCGACTGACCGTACGAGTCAAGGGCGTGGAGTACGAAGTGCAAGGACAGGGCAATGGTCCGATTGATGCCCTGATTCATGCTTTGCAATTTTTGCCAAGCAGTGTTTTATCTTTGCGCTTTCGGGTTGATCACTATGAAGAAAAAGCCATTGGTCACGGTGCTGATGCGCGGGCTTTAGCAATTGTTGAAATGGCGGCTCAAATGCAAGACGACAGCGACGCAAAATTTACAGGCGCGCGTTTTGGTGTCGGTATTCATGAAAATATCTTGACGGCATCGGTACATGCGATTTTGAGTGCGGTGAATCGTTTGCTGATGGCGTGATGTATTGGTTTTGCAGGGTCTTAAAACGGGTACTACGATCATTCTCTTTTAATTTTATACAGATGAATATGTCCAAATTAACTTTAACTACCGACAGCTTTTTTATCAGTCCCTACGCTTTAACGGTGTTTGTAGCCTTGACTGAAAAAAAACTCCCCTTTGAATTAAATACGCTGTCATTGGGTGCACGCGATCAAGCTGCCGCAAAATTCGCCGCAAGCTCTTTAACGGCGCGCGTTCCTTTGCTCGTCCATGGCGACTTTGCCTTGACCGAATCCAGTGCGATTACAGAGTATTTGGAAGAGGTTTTTCCTGCACCGGCTTATGCCGCCTTGTATCCCAAAGATCTTGAACAGCGCGCACGGGCGCGTCAAATTCAAGCATGGCTGCGCAGTGATTTGATGCCCATCCGCGAACAACTGCCGACTGACAGTGTTTTTTATTCGCACGATTTGGCCAGAACTTTGAATGAGCAAGGTCAAAAAACGCTTGAAAAATTATTACGTTTTGTAAATGCGGTGTTAACGCCTGGTCAGCCCAATTTATTTGGTCAATGGTGTATTGCGGATACCGATTTGGCGATGATGTTGATGCGTTTAGTGCAAAATAATATTGCGCTTCCAAGCTCAATCAAAACCTATGCCCAACAACAGTGGACCCGACCCAGCGTCGCAGAATGGGTGAATCAACCCAGAGCGCCGTATCCCGCTAATTAAAAAGGTCCAATGTGAACAACCGCACTGAACGATTTTTTTTAACGCGCCCATTTGGGCAATTGGAGTGCGCCCTTGATCGGCCGATTCAAGTTTCGGCGAGCGGGGGTTACACCGGCTTGGCTTTGATCGCGCATCCCCATCCTTTATATGGCGGCACGATGGATAACAAAGTGGCGCAAACTTTGGCGCGTTCTTTTGTCGATTTGGGTTCTCTGGTGGTGCGGATGAATTTTCGTGGTGTCGGTAAAAGCGAGGGCAGTCATGACAATGGTCATGGTGAAACTGATGATTTTTATGCGCTGTGGCGCCATTGCACAAACGCCTTTGCACCTGAGTTAAATGGCGGAACGGCGGCGCCTTTGTATCTGGCAGGATTTTCTTTTGGCGCCTTTGTGCAAGCGCAGTTCGTTCAACGATTAAGCGCGCAAGCGATTCGCCCGACGCGCATAGTCTTGGTCGGTGCACCGGCAAAAAAATGGGAAATGCCTCTGGTTCCAGTGCATACCGAATTGATACATGGTGAGCTGGATGAAACGATTCCTTTGAGTGATTTGTTTGACTGGCTGCGTCCGCAACAATTAGCCGTGACGGTGCTGCCAGGCGCCGATCATTTTTTTCATCAACGCTTGGGACAATTGCGTCAGATCGTGGTGAATACCCCCGCGCAAGCAGCGAACATTTAATCACTATGAAAATTATTTCAGCCAATTTGAATGGCATTCGTTCAGCGCATAAAAAAGGTTTTTTTGATTGGCTCAAAACGATTGATCCGGATGTCGTGTGTGTGCAAGAACTCAAAGCGCAAGAACCTGATTTAAGTCCCGATATGTGCAATACCGATACTTTGCGTGGCCATTTTTATGCCGCTCAAAAAAAAGGATACAGCGGGACTGGCCTGTACAGCCGCGCGACGCCGCTGGAAGTGATTACGGGTTTTGGCACTGCCGAATTTGACAACGAAGGGCGTTATTTGGAAACCTTGCTTGATGATACTGTCGTCGGGCGTGTGCGAGTGGTGTCGTTGTACGCGCCTTCAGGATCGGCAGACGATCAACGACAAGCGTCAAAGTTTCGATTTATGGAAGTTTTTTTACCGCACTTAAAGGCTTTGATTGCTAAAGGTGATGAAGTGGTGATTTGCGGTGATTGGAATATCGCACATCAAAAAGAAGATTTAAAAAACTGGCGCGGCAATCAAAAAAATTCGGGGTTTTTGCCCGAAGAGCGCGAATGGTTGAGCGCGGTGCTGGCGCTGGGTTTGGTCGATGTGTTTCGGGTTTTGAATCCGATTGATGAACCGAAAAATCTTGATCAATACACTTGGTGGAGTAATCGTGGGCAAGCGTGGCAAAACAATGTGGGGTGGCGGATTGATTACCAGTTTGCAACTAAAGGTTTGGCGGCACGCGCGCACAAAACAGAGATTTACAAAAACCAACGTTTTTCTGATCACGCGCCATTGATTATTGATTACGCGTGATGTGACCAGCACGTTCACTCTTATCAAGTAGAACGCAAAACAACCGCAAAACAACCGTAAAACAACCGTAAAACGATAGCGGGGAGCTCAATGAGCCCCCTGCCATGTCACCATACCACCATACGTAAAAAACTTATTCTTCCGTCGCAGAAATACCCGCGACGACAGTCGAGAACCCCGCATCGACATAAGTAATTTCGCCTGTCACACCAGAGGCGAGGGGGGAGAGCATGAAGGCCGCGACGTTACCCACTTCTTCAATGCTGACGTTGCGGCGTAATGGGCCGTAAGTGCTGACGGTGTTAAGAATTCGGCTAAAGCCTTTAATCCCCGATGCGGCAAGCGTTTTGATCGGACCGGCCGAAATGCCGTTGACGCGCACACCTTGAGGGCCTAAGCTGGATGCGAGGTAACGTACCGAGGCTTCCAGCGAGGCTTTGGCCAGAGCCATCGTGTTATAGGCCGGAATCATTTTGACCGCGCCTAAATAGGACAAAGTTAATAAAGCAGCATCTTCTGAGAGCATCGGTCTGGCCGCTTTGGCCAAGGCGGCGAAACTGTATGAGGAAATATCGTGGGCAACGCGGAAACCTTCGCGTGAAAAACCATCTAAGAAATCACCGGCAATCGCTTCGCGAGGGGCAAAGCCGATAGAATGCACCAGACCGTCAACTTTGTGCCAATGTTGGGACAAGTCAACAAACAGTTGATTGATTTGTTGATCGTCGGCAACGTCACATTCAAACACTAAATTGCTGCCAAATTCTTGAGCGAATTCAGTAATGCGTTCTTTAAAGCGTTCGCCAACGTAAGTAAAGGCTAACTCGGCGCCCTCGCGTTTACATGCTTGCGCGATGCCGTAAGCGATTGATCGGTTAGACAATAATCCGGTCAGTACAATTTTGCGATTTTGAAGAAAGGCCATGATGGAAAAAAATTGAAGTTAGACAATAAATAAAAACACATTTTGACAGCGTCGAGACAATCTGAATGAGCACCACATCGCTGAAAACAGAGGCGATACGGCGTGATTGTAAGGGCACAATTCTTTATGGGCACTTCTAACAATTCATTTTTGCGGCGAATTGCTTTGTTGCGCAGTACGCGAAATCCTCACGTACTGTATGTACGCTCCGCTTTCTGTGTGCTGTGTGCTGTGCGCCGCGCACTTCATCCGCACATTCTGTATTTATAGAAGTGCCCTTATGACATTCTTCTGGAATAATCTGCAGTCGATTTATCCGCAGTTAATTTGCCGCATGTGATACCTGCATAGCTCTTTTCTTCAATTTTTTATAAACGGAATTTCACTCTACCTAATTTATGTCTCGTAAAATTTTTGTGACCACTGCACTGCCTTACGCCAACGGCGCCTTTCATCTGGGCCACATCATGGAATACATCCAAGCAGATATTTGGGTGCGGGCTTTGCGGATGGGCGGCAATGAAGTGCATTTTGTCGGCGCTGATGACGCACATGGTGCGCCGATCATGATTGCCGCGCAAAAAATAGGGATCTCACCGGATCAATTTGTCGGTGAAGTACAAGCCTCGCGCGCCCAGTACTTAAAAGGTTTTGATTTATCTTTCGATCATTGGCATTCGACGCACAGTGTTGAAAATACTGAGTGGAGTCACAAAATTTATCGTATTTTGCGCGATCAAGCCAAGCTCATCACGACGCGTCAAGTTGAGCAATTTTTTGATCCCGAAAAAAATATGTTTTTGCCGGATCGGTTTATTAAAGGGACTTGCCCTAAATGTGATGCGGCGGATCAGTATGGTGATTCGTGCGAAGTGTGTAGTGCGGTGTATGCGCCGACAGAATTGAAAAGTCCCTATTCAGTGTTAAGCGGCGCGACGCCCCTATTAAAAAGTTCAGAACATTTTTTCTTTAAATTGTCAGATGATCAGTGTGTTAGTTTTTTACGCCAATGGAGTCAAGATGGCAAGCTGCAACCCGAAGTTTCGAACAAAGTGAAAGAGTGGTTAAACGATGATGAATCAGGCCAAACGGCGTTAACCGATTGGGACATCAGTCGCGATGCGCCGTATTTTGGAATCGAAATTCCCGATGCACCAGGAAAGTATTTTTATGTTTGGCTGGATGCGCCAATTGGCTATTTAGCATCCTTGGACAGTTATTTCAAAAGCAAAAATCAAGACTGCACAGAGTTTTTAGCCGACCCAAACAGCGAGCAATATCACTTTATTGGTAAAGATATTATTTATTTTCACACTTTGTTTTGGCCCGCGATGTTGCAATTTTCGGGTCAAAAACTGCCCAATAATATTTTTGTGCACGGCTTTATTACAGTCTCTGGCGCCAAAATGTCAAAGTCGCGTGGTACTGGAATCTCGCCGCTGAGGTATTTGGAGTTGGGACTTAACTCAGAATGGTTGCGCTATTACTTGGCAAGCAAATTATCAGAACGGGTTGAAGACATTGATTTTGGTATTGATGATTTTGCCGCACGCATCAACAGCGATTTGGTGGGCAAGTACGTAAATTTGGCGAGCCGTTCCAGCGGATTTTTGTTGCAACATTTTGCCGGTCAGGTGGGTCTAATTAACGATACTGTGATTGCACCTTTACGCGCGGTTGTGCGTGACTTTCCAAGCTGGTACGAAAAACGCGAATACGGCCGCGTCTTGCGCGAGATCATGCGCCAAGCTGATTTAATCAATCAATATGTCGATCAAGAAAAACCCTGGGTGTTGGCAAAATCAGAATCAGTGACGGACAAAGCGCGTTTACATGAAGTCTGTAGCACGATTTTGGAGGCCTTTCGTTTGTTGTCTTTGTCGCTTAAACCGGTCTTGCCTCAAACGATAGAAAAAGTTCAGGCGTGGTTGGGCGGTGATGATGCCGCGTGGTTGTGGGTGGGTGTCGATATGCCTTTGAATGGAAGAATTGCGCCTTACCAGCATTTGATGACGCGCGTCGATGTGAAAACTTTGGAAGGTTTATTGAATTAAATGTTCAAGGATTTTTGATCCACCATTACGCAAGATTCGCACGTTTAATACTCATTCGATTTAAGGGCCCTTAACGCAAACGCGCGGCGTTGAAAACTACAAACAAAGACGATAAAGACATTCCGATTCCGGCATTTAATGGCGTCACATAGCCAAACGCCGCTAGCGGTAGCGCTATTCCGTTGTACATCAAGGCCCAAGCCAAATTTTGATAGGTAATGCGGCGCATTTTTTTCGAGATTGAAATGGCCGTTGTGATCATGCGTACATCATTCGTCGTTCCGATCATTGCGGCGGCACCTTGCGCCAGAGGCGTACCACTGGCCAGCGCAATCGAGGCGTCTGCCTGTGCCAACAAGGGTGCATCGTTGACGCCATCGCCGATCGCCAAAACGCAATGACCTTGGGCTTGTAATGCGCGCACAAACTCTGCTTTGTCTTGGGGATTAAGGCCACCGTGTGCCGCGATTCCCCATTTTTGCCCCCACCATGCCACGGTATTTTTACGATCGCCGGATAATAAATGGTAACGATAGGGCGTGCGCTCGCGCAGAAATTCGGTGACGTAAGGACGCGCTTGATCGCTAAAAACATAGCGCGCTAACAATCCGTTTTGATCAGCTAAAAAAATGGTGCTGTGTCCCAAATGCTGGGCGGACTCGATAAAGTATTGTTCATTTTGCGCGTTCAGTCGCGATCGAGTTTCGTCTGACCAAACTTGGGCGACAAATTCAAATGTGCCCAGCCGTACAGCACGCGTCCCATTGCCATCTTTAATTTCTGCCATCACGCCCGCTGCGATCAGATTGCGATGATTGTGCAAAATAATGGCAGGCGCATCAAGATCCTGAGGCAGTGCTTGCACCAAGGCTAGTCCCAAAGGATGGCTGGTGTGCGCCTCTAAGGCATGAACGTAACGCGCGCACAAGGCGGCATCATTCTGTCCTAAGATCGTTTCCGAAACCAAGTTAAATTGACCTTCAGTCAAGGTGCCCGTTTTATCAAACACAATATCGGTGATGCGTGCCAGAGCGTCTAGCGTATTGCCGCGCAAAGTGAGTAAGCCTTTTTTACTCAAGCGAGCAATCGCCACCGCCCGTGCTGCGGGAACTGCCATCGACAAGGCGCAGGGACAACTGACCACCAACGCGGCAATCATGATTTGCAAACTGTATTGAAATCCCTGGCCTAAACTTAACCAGACGACTGCCGCACCCACGGCAATCACGCACACCATTAACAAGTAATAACGCGCGATTTGATCGACGATGCGTAAAGCCGGCGCTTGATAGGCGATTGCGTTTTGCACTTGATTGACGATTTGCGCGACGCGCGAATTTTGCGTATTGGTTTTAGCGCGCACCCATAAAACCTCGGCGATATTTTTGCTACCTGCATAAATCGGACTGCCGATGGTTTTGGGAACCGGCAAGCTTTCACCATTCAAGATCGCTTCTTCGACCAGTGATTGGCCGCTGACGACTGCGCCGTCAATCGCAAAAATTTCGCCTGCGCGAACACACAAGACCATATCGGCGCGTATGGCAAAGCTGGGAATCGTTCGCAAGCTTGCGGTATTAGGGTAGTCAGGAGCAAATTGCGCGCTTTGGGGTAGGGTACGTGCCAGTGTATCGATGTTATTAGTGGCAGTTTTTTGCACGGCGCGTTCGATGTAGCGTGCGGTCAATAGCAGCGCGACAAACATCGTAATTGAATCGTAATACGTTGGTCCGGCATCAAAAAACTGATTCCACATACTGGCCAAAAACGCGCTCAATATTCCAAAGACGACTGTGACATCCATGCTGATATAGCGCGCTTTAAGACTTAACCATGCGCCTTTAAATAGCGGCCCTGCGGAATAAAATACCACGGGTATGCTCATGAGGAAACTGGCAAAACGCAGCATCGCCGCAGAACTAGAATCAATTTCCCATTTAAAGTAACTGGGCCACACGACCATCATCACTTGCATCGATGCAAATAACGCGATGGTCATACGTAACAACAAACTGCGGCGCGCTTTTGCATCGGCTTCGCTCACACTGTTATAGCGCAAGGGTGTCGCCGCGTAACCTACGGCGCGTAAATTGTGCAAACTGTTTTTGAGCGCAACTTCGGGTTCGGCGAGTTGATTTTTTTTCCATTGCAAAACAATCGATTGCTGCGCTAAATTCACCGCAACGCCAGTCAAATTTTGTTGTGCCAGCGCGCGCTCAATCAGCCATACACAGGCGGCACAATGAATTTCTGGCGCATGTAATTGCACACTGCAACGTTCGCCCTCGTAGGTGATTACCGATTGCCAATCAAAGTCGATGACTTCGATTAGTTCATCAATATTGGCTTTGGGGCTTTTGCCGGGACGATTGTAGAACTGATAAAAGTCACTCCAACCACCCGCCAAAATAGTTTGATGGATGGTTTTACAACCGTGGCAACAAAACCAGTGCGGCGTTTCGATGACCGTATTGACGATGTCGGTGTCGTTGGGACTACGCGCTTGACCGCAGTGATAACAGAAGCATTGTTCGGGAGTGAGGGATTCGAGTGAAAACACGGACGTGGGAAAAAGTGAGCTGCAAGCAAAAAGTGAGCTGCAAGCAAAAGGCTTTCGCGTACAGCCTCATGATAAATCCTAGCAATAACATCATGAGTAAAACGCGGCTTGTCCGCTATCATGCAGGAGAGATTTATTTTTAATTCTATATCATGGACCATGTAATCAAGGATGGAATCACACCTGATCAGGTTTTAGATACCAGCGGTTTGCGCTGTCCTATGCCGATTTTGATGACGCAAAAACAGTTGGCTAAAATGACGGGGGGACAGATTTTGCACGTGATTGCGACGGATAAAGGCAGTTTGATTGACTTTCCTGTATTCACTCAAAAAACCGGCCACGAGTTATTAAGTCAAACGCAACACGAGGGCGTTTACGGATTTTTACTACGCCGTAAAATCAAATAAAAATGCAATACAAGCCGTCTAAAAATATGGTGTTGGACGTACTGATTTTTATCTGGGAAAGAAAATTCGTCGCTATCTTCTATAATGCGCGACCTTTTCAGTGATGCTCAAATAAATAATAGAAACACGCTGTAAAAGAACTCTATGGTGGCTGTAGCTCAGTTGGTAGAGTCCAGGATTGTGATTCCTGTCGTCGTGGGTTCGAGTCCCATCAGCCACCCCAACGTTTTACTTAATCTTAGAGCGCGACTCTAGAAGACCTCTCTAGTGGTTCAAGGCAGGTTCAATGCGCTCTCTCATAGAGGCTATGAAAAAAATTATTTGCTTGTATGCACTCTTCACTGTCAGTGCTTGGGCGGAGACACCGACAGTGGCTTCCTTGCGTCTTTGGCAGGCACAGCAAGAAAGAGTTTCGACACTGGCTTGGCCGATCCGCCTGGCGGCTCTTTCGCGTTGCTTAGAAAAACAATACGACTACGGTTTGATTGCGGTCTCACTGGATCGCACGACCAAACCCGAGATCAAAGAGGTTTGGCAGGCTGCTTTCAAAATTGATGCTGAGTTATCTACGGTGATCAGTGTTTTGCCTAACAGTCCCGCCACGCAGGCGGGCGTTCAGATCGGCGACGTGATCGTCGCTGTCAATGGTGTGCGCGGACAGTCCGATTTGATGCAGGCTTATAGGCAGTCATTCAATACCATCACCGCCAACTCGTCCTTACATGTGCGGGTTCGGCGTGATGAGGGTGTCGAAGTCGAACTGACCCTAGATGGCGTGCGGACTTGTGCGCTTGGGACCGCGGTCGGCGAAGGGGAAGAAGTGAATGCACGCGCCATCGGGCAGCGGGTAGTGGTGGACTCAGGACTTGAACGCTTGCTAAAAGAGGACGATCAATTGGCTTTTGTCATCGCGCATGAAATCGCGCATGTGTTGTTGGGCCACACTGATCCTGCGCGCGAAAAAGACATCAATAACAAGCCAATCCGAATTGAGATGGAAAAATCAGCCGATGCCCTAGGAGTTGAATTGATGTATGACGCCGGTTACCCACCCGAGGCGGCGGGCTTGGCCCACGCGCAGATAGGGCGCGCTACTCACGGATTTTTCTCGCGCCTGTTTGGTTGGTATGGCCCTTATCTACCGACTGAACAACGAGTCAATTTCCTCAATGCCGAGGCCCAGAAGGTGCGTCAACAGCCACGATTGATTGCGACTCAGGATAACGATCACTGGCAATAAATATCGGTTCTGACTTGAGTGGACCGGCATTGTGCGGATGACAAGGGCGCTGGACGGTCCCAAATAAACAAGGGTTGACTTTTGGTCAACCCTTGTACTTATCTTTTACCCTATTTATTGTTAGGGGGTCAAGGTTAGATTTCTTACTCTAATATTATTTTTCTCGCAGTATTGACAGCTAGGATCGCGCGCGGTTGCGATGACTTTCCCATTATCTCCATCCCTTAATTCAACAGTAGACCAGAGTTTATAGTTTCCCTTATCCGCGCACTGTTGAACGAAAGTGCCAAAAGTGATCACACTACTGGTTTTAGAAAAGTCTTTAATCACCCCATTCATTGGAGTATAACAGTGGGGTAATTCAGACAGGGCCGCACTCAACTGTCCTGCAGTGATGTTGGCAATCCGACCATTTTCCAAGAATATTTGTCCCACACCTCCCGGCGTTAATTCGCTTAGTACTGTTGGTTCTGGAGTAGTACTCACCGCTAAATTAAAGTTTGTGCTGGCAGTTTTTGATGTGCTTCTTTCCAGTATTGTCACGGTATAAGATCTTTTAGCCGATTCTCCTGTAGGAGTACCACTCAGTTGACCTGTCGTGCTGTCTAAGCTCAAGCCTGCCGGCAAGCTAGGGCTGACTGTGTAGGTGTAAGGTGGACTACCACTGGCCGCCACCGCCAATTGCATCGACGCCATTGCCATATTACGCTTTAAATTAAGCAGAGAAACTTGTGCAATAGCAGTCAGTGCTGGTGTCACCGTGATTGAAAAATCCTTGGTACCTTGCCAATAGGGGTCTCCAAAGCTTATAGGGTAATTTGTCGCCCCTTTTGCTTCTAGGGGTCTACCGCTAATTTGGCCACTTCTGAAGTCTATCGTCAAACCAGTGGGCAAACCACTTTTCGCTTCAAACCAATAAAGCTGCGTCCCCTGACTGAGCGTATAGGGCGTGATCGGTGTCATTGGCTCCCCCTGTACGACTGTCACAGATGTAGCATGAGTAGTGCTCATTAAAACAGGGGGGTCAATCCATACAATTATTTTAAAGTCACCAAACCCTGTTTTACCATTAGCATCCGTAATATAAATGGTATATGTCGTAAGTGGGGATTTTTGGGGCAGTACGCCACCACTGATCTCCCCAGTAGATGAGTTTAGACTCAGTCCTGTTGGCAAAGAAGGGTTAATGCTATACGTATAAGGAGCGGTACCATTAGTCACACTGACCGGCTTCACTGTAGTAAATGCTTGGTTTTGTTGACCCTGAACCAAAGATTGATTTATTACTGTGGTCAAGCTTGCCCCGCTAGTTTGAGCGAATACAGCAATGCTAAAGTTGCCAGTGGCTGTTCTCGAGCTGGCATCAGTTACGGTAACCGCGTAGTTAGTTGCACCTTGTGCCGCTGTAGGTGTACCACTCAAAGCACCAGTAGCGCTATTTAAAGTTAATCCTGAAGGTAAGCTGGGACTAATTCTATAAGTGTAAGGTGTTGTTCCACCATTTGCGCTC
>JAVKLU010000006.1:0-21689 GCA_031538895.1 Burkholderiaceae bacterium
CACTTCTATCAATTCATTTTTGCGGCGAATTGCTTTGTTGCGCGGTACGCGAAATCCTCACGTACTGTATGTACGCTCCGGTTTCTGTGCGCTGTGCGCCTCGCACTTCATCCGCACATTCTGTATTTATAGAAGTGCCCTCAAGCGTATATGGATATGGACACGGATACGGACACAGATGTGGACATGGGCGCGACAGCGCGATCCACGTGTCACCTCAAGCGCTACATCAAACGCCAGACGGCGCAGCACCGCAGCACAACACGCGGGGGATCTTGCCGAAAATCGCGCGCTGGCGCATTTACAAAAATCAGGACTCCGTTTATTAGCGCGTAACTATCGCTGTCGTTACGGCGAAATTGATTTGATTATGCAAGCGCAACAAACCATTGTATTTATCGAGGTTCGCGCACGATCGCACAACACTTTTGGCGGCGCAGCGGCAAGTGTGACGTGGGCCAAACAAAAACGGCTCTGGCGCACGGCCCAACATTACCTCAGCACTCAGCGACTACAAGCGGCGTGTCGTTTTGACGTGCTTGCGTTTGAGGGCGAGGAGCTCATTTGGTTGACCGATACAATACGCCGCTGATCCCTGCTCAAAACTTCATTAAACAAACCCTTCTATTTTTCTATTGATCATGACCTCTACTCGCGAAATCATTCAAACCACCATCACCGAAAACCCAGTTGTCTTGTACATGAAAGGTTCGGCCGACTTTCCCCAATGCGGCTTTTCGGGCCGCGCAGTACAAATTTTACGAAACTGCGGCGTCGCGCAATTTAAAACCATTGACGTCTTGGCGGACGCGGATGTTCGCCAAGGCATTAAAGATTTTTCAAATTGGCCCACCATTCCTCAACTGTATGTCAAAGGCCAATTCATCGGCGGATCTGACATCATGAGCGAAATGTTTACTTCCGGTGAATTGCGCACTTTATTAGCCGATCTGAAAACCGCGTGAATACCGGCGTGACGCCGTCAAATATTGTCGTTGGAATTACCGGCGCAACAGGTGCGCTGTATGCCTTGCGCATCTTACAAGTGTTGCGCAGTCTGACCGACCAAGGCGCACCTCGCTTCCGCGTGCATGTGGTGATCTCTAAAGCCGGTTTAATCAGTTTTCAGCACGAACTGGCAATCAGTCGACGCGCGCTATTGGACTGGGCCGATGAGAGCTACGGCATCGACGACATCACCGCACCGATTGCCAGTGGCTCGTTTCCCGTTGCCGCGATGGTGATTGCACCCTGTTCGATGAAAACCCTAGCCTCAGTCGCGCTGGGGCTGTCGGACAATTTAATCGCGCGCGCTGCGGATGTCATGTTAAAAGAGCGCCGCAAATTAGTCTTGATGACGCGCGAAACACCGCTCAACAATGCCCATCTCAAAAACATGTTAGCCGTCAGTGAAATGGGTGGCATCATTTCTCCGCCAATGCCCAGCTTTTATCATCATCCCTCGGATATTGCCCAAATCGTCGACTACAGCGTTGGACGCGTGCTGGCGCAAATGGGGATAGACACCGATTTAGCGCCGCCGTGGCGTGGTTTAAATCCTCCTTAACGCCTTCAAAATCTACTTTCGTACCCAACATCCTTTATGTCATTTAACCTCGGCTTACTTGTCATCTTGGTTTTAGTCGTGTTGTCTGCGTTGTTTTCAATGAGTGAAACGGCGATGACCGCCGCGCGTCGACATCGCGTCAGCGCGCTCGCACAACAGGGCAATCGCAACGCGCAAAAAATGTTGTGGTTAATGGATCACCTCGACCAATTGCTGGCGGTGATTTTGATCAGCAATACCCTGGTGAATGCGATGCTCACCACGCTGATTACCGCGATGGCGATTGATGCTTTTGGCAACGATGATTGGGTCATCAGTGTGACCACAGGCTGCGTCGCTTTTTTGTTAATCGTGTTTGCTGAAATCACGCCCAAATATTTAGGCGCGCTGTTTCCTGAACGCATTGCAGTTCCGGCCAGTGGGTTTTTACGCTATTACACGACTCTGGCCTTGCCGGCGACATGGTTTGTGAATCTATTTGTACGCGGCTTGCTGCGCTTAATGCGCATTCGTATCACCGAACAATCCGAAACGGCACGTATTTCCTCGGATGAATTGCGCGCATTACTGCAAACTGGCAGCACCACTGCACACCATAAACTGTTACTCAATACTTTGGATTTAGAGTCTTTGCGTATCAGCGCGCTGATGAAAAGTCGCAGCCACATCGAAGCCCTTGATTTAAGTGAAGACATGACCAGCTTGCGCCAACACATCAGCACCGCGCATCACAACAGTTTGCTCGTGTATGAAAACGATATGCGCTCGGTCATCGGTATTTTGCACGTGCGCAAAGCCATTCATATTTTGATCGACCCCGATGCGCAAGTGGCTGATTTGCGCGCGATCATCAGTCCGGGTTATTTTGTGTTGCAAAATACGCCGGTACTCGTACAGTTGCACGCGTTTCAAGAAGCACAAGAGCGTTTGGGCTTGGTCATTGATGAATACGGCACAGTACGCGGCCTAATCACTATCGATGATATTTTGGAAGAAGTGGTCGGACAATTCACCACCTCGTTCACCGACGCCGGCACTTACGATTTGAAATGGGATCACGATGGCGAATGCGTTTTAGATGCCAACATTAGTGTGCGCAAAGTCAATAAGCGCTTGGGCTTAAACTTGCCCACTCGCTTAGGCAATACCTTAAACGGCTTGGTGAGCCACTATTTACAAGACTTGCCTGATAGCCCAGTGTCCTTGAAAATTAATGGCTTTATCATTGAGGTTGTACAGGTTCAACCGCAGGGCATCAAAACCGTGCGCTTGTTCAAACCCGCGTCTAAAAATAAATTGCTGTCGACGTAATATCAACAACACGACATCGCGCGCTGAAACGCGATCATTATTTTTTAAACGCCTTGCTCTTTTTTATGGTTAACGGCTCATGAATCATCCGCAGCTTCATCAAAATGGCTCGCTGAAACACTTATTGAGTTTAGAGGGCTTGCCGCGTCAGCTATTGTTAGACATCTTGGATCACGCGCAATCCTTTGTCGCGTTTTCTGATCCACAACACGCGCGGGCGATTAAAAAAATTCCTTTACTGCGCGGTAAATCGGTGTTCAATTTGTTTTTTGAAAACTCAACGCGCACACGCACAACCTTTGAAATCGCGGCCAAGCGTCTATCTGCCGACGTCATCAATTTAAATATCGCGGTCAGCTCAACGAGTAAAGGTGAATCTTTGCTTGACACCATAGACAACCTTGCGGCGATGAACGCCGACATGTTTGTGGTCCGTCACTCGGAATCGGGGGCCCCCTATTTAATCGCCGAACATTTGCGCGCACAAGGACTCAATCACATTCACGTCATCAACGCCGGTGACGGACGTCATGCGCATCCGACACAAGGCTTGTTGGATTTATTTACGATACGACATTACAAAAAAGACTTCACCAAATTATGCGTGGCCATTGTTGGCGACGTTTTGCACAGCCGCGTGGCGCGGTCGGCCATACACGGTCTATCAATCTTGGGTGTGCCAGAAATTCGCGTTATTGCACCCTATACCTTGCAACCGTTTGAAGTTGAAAAAATGGGCGTCCATTTTTATACCTCGATGGAACAAGGCCTCAAAGACGTTGATGTGATCATGATGTTGCGTTTGCAAAGCGAGCGCATGCAAGGAATGTTTATTCCCTCCTTTAACGAGTATTTTTCAACCTATGGTCTAACGCCAAAACGTTTGGCGTATGCCGCACCCGACGCCATCGTCTTGCATCCCGGCCCGATGAATCGCGGCGTTGAAATTGACTCTGCCGTTGCTGATGGGCCCCAAGCCGTTATCTTGCCGCAAGTGACTTTTGGGATTGCGGTTCGCATGGCGGTCATGAGCATCTTGGCCTTGCCCAGAACAAATTCGCAGCTTGATTCGCCGCTTGACGCTCCGATTGATGCTCCCTCTTCACCCGTCAGCGCGCAAGGAGCACGGTCATGAGCGACTCAATACCTAAACACATCAACCGCGCCCTCAATCATGCGCAACAAAGCCTAGACCCTATTGTTTTGCGTCAGGCTTACCTGCCCAGTCTTGATCAAACCCTGGACGTCGAAATTGCGCAAGGCCGCATCCACGCTCTGGCACCCTCACTGCCATTAGACCAGGGGCGAACAGGGGTTCACGAAATTGACGCACGGGGAAAATGGCTGCTCCCAGGCATTGTCGATTTGTCGGCCCGCCTTTGCGCGAGCGGAACACCCAGCAGCCAAAGCATTGCGCAAGAATTACACGCGGCCGTATCTGCCGGCGTGACACGTTTAGTCACCTCGCCCGACACGCGACCGGTATTAGACGAAGCGGGCTTGGTTGAAATGCTGATTGAACGAATCAATTCCTGTCAATCGGCACAAGTCCATCCTTTGGGTGCCTTAACGCGCGGTCTGGCTGGTCAGGAACTATCCGAACTGAGCAACCTGCACCGTGCCGGCTGCATCGGTTTTACCCAAGCGCTGACGCCGATTTCAAACGTAGAAAATCTGCGTCGTGCCATGCTATACGCGCGTTCGTTTAATTACACTTTGTGGCTGTATCCGCAAGATGCGCAACTGGGCGCCAACGCGGTCGCGCATCAAAGCGCCTTTTCCAGTCGAATGGGTTTAGTTGAACATCCCTCAATTGCAGAAACCATTGCGGTGCAAGTCATTTTGGAACTGATTCGCGCCACAAAGGCCCGCGTTCACTTTTGTCGGCTATCAACAGCGCGCAGCGTCGCTTTAATTCGCGCCGCAAAAGCCGAAGGGCTTGCCATCAGTGCTGATGTCAGCATCTCGCATCTGTGTTTAAACGAGTTTGATCTTGGATATTTCAATACCGCGGCCAAACTGAACCCGCCTTTGCGCGGCGCCGACGATCAAGCCGCCTTGTCTGCTGGCGTGATTGACGGCACGATAGATGCCATTTGCTCGGATCACACGCCCGTACTGAATGATCAAAAACGCTTGCCCTTCGCCCAAGCGCACGCCGGTGCGAGTACCCTTGAATTGTTGTTGCCACTGACTTTAGCGTGGGCGCAACGCCATCAAGTCGCCCCTTCTGTGGCTTTGTCAAAAATCAGCACGAACCCGACGGCGATTATTGCCCTGAATCCAAACGCGTCATCAACGGGACCGCTGACCGCGCCGGCGCCGAATGTGGAATCAATGCTGGGATCAAGCGCCGATATGTCACTGTTTGATCCCGCACCCTCATGGCGCGTTCTTGGTAAAGCCTTACGCAGTCGTGGTCAACAAACCCCTTTTGAGGGCCAGCTCTTACAAGGCCAGGTCACCCAAACGTGGATCGCTGGACGCTTAGTGTTTGAGCGTTAAGGGCACTTCTATCAATTCATTTTTGCGGCGAATTGCTTTGTTGCGCATTACGCGAAATCCTCACGTACTGTATGTACGCTCCGGTTTCTGTGTGCTGTGCGCCTCGCACTTCATCCGCACATTCTGTATTTATAGAAGGCCCTTAATTCGTCTTTTTTGTGCCGACACAATTGTGTGTCTTGAATCACTGGCATAATTTGCCCTGTATTTTGCTGTTGGTTTAGTCGTTTTAGTAACTTTGGTAACCCGAAACAATTCATTGTTTCGCTCTTTTAACCCCCCTTTAATTGGAGTGTCTCATGACAAAAACAGTAGCTGATGTGCTCAAAATGGTCGAGGAACAAGACGTTAAGTTTGTCGATTTTCGCTTTACCGATACGCGCGGAAAAGAGCAGCACGTGACCGTTCCCGTATCGCATTTTGACGCAGATAAATTTGAAGAAGGTCATGCCTTTGATGGCTCCTCAATCGCGGGTTGGAAAGGAATTGAGTCCTCTGACATGTTATTAAAACCTGATCCAAACACGGCGAATATTGATCCCTTCATGGAAGACACCACTTTGTTCTTGCAATGTGATGTCCTTGAACCGATGGACGGCAAAGGCTATGACCGCGATCCGCGTACCATCGCGCGCCGCGCAGAAGCCTACTTAAAAACCACGGGTCTAGGCGACACGGCTTATTTTGGCCCAGAACCAGAATTTTTTATTTTTGACAACATCCGTTGGAATATCGACATGCAAGGCAGTTTTGTCAAAATTGGTTCTGAAGAAGCCAGTTGGAGTGCGGGTAAAGAATTAAACGGTCGCAACACCGGCCATCGCCCCGTTGTTAAAGGCGGCTATTTCCCCGTTCCACCGGTCGACAGCTTTCAAGACATGCGCTCGGAAATGTGCACGATCTTAGAATCATTAGGCATTCCTGTTGAAGTGCATCATCACGAAGTTGCTGGCGCAGGTCAAAACGAAATCGGCACTCGTTTTTCGACTTTAGTCGAACGCGCTGACTGGACACAGGTGCTGAAATACGTGGTGTTCAACGTCGCGCACAGCTACGGCAAAACAGCGACTTTCATGCCCAAACCAATCGCGGGCGATAACGGTTCTGGCATGCACGTTCATCAATCGATCTGGAAAGACGGCAAAAATTTATTTTCAGGTGACGGCTATGCTGGCTTGTCAGATTTTGCCCTGTACTACATCGGTGGGATTATCAAACATGCGCGCGCATTAAATGCCATTACCAATCCAGGGACGAACTCGTACAAACGCTTGGTTCCAGGATTTGAGGCGCCGGTCAAATTGGCCTATTCGGCGCGTAATCGTTCGGCATCGATTCGGATTCCTTTTGTTGCGAATCCTAAAGCGCGTCGGATTGAAACGCGCTTTCCTGATCCATCGGCCAATCCTTATCTATGCTTCGCGGCCTTGATGATGGCGGGTTTAGATGGTGTACAAAACAAAACTCATCCTGGTGAAGCGGCAAGCAAAGATTTGTATCACTTGCCCCCAGAAGAAGACGCAAAAGTGCCTACCGTGTGTTCGTCTTTAGATCAAGCTTTAGATTATTTAGACAAAGACCGCGACTTTTTAACCCGAGGCGGCGTATTTACCAACACAATGTTGGACGCTTACATTGAGTTAAAAATGCAGGAAGTAACGCGTTTCCGCATGACACCGCATCCCGTTGAATTTGAAATGTATTACTCGCTGTAATTGATCCTTGCTGACAACCCCCTGAGAGTCTGATGAATGCTGACTTTCAGGGGCATTCGCAATATTCAAACACCCGCATTGATATTTACTGTCGACGCAATGCATTTGGCGCTAAGATTTTGATCTCATAGTTTTCGCAGGGTATTGTGAAATCGTTGCGCGTTATCGACATACAACTGCGCGCCGCGCTGCATCCGGGCAATGTGTTGGGGGCTTACTGGGCCGACACTTTTTGCCGGACTGCCCATAATCAATTGTTGCGGCGTAAAAATTTTGCCTTCAGTGACTAAGGCGCCCGCGCCGACCAAACATCCCTCACCCAATACCGCCAGATTGAGCACGATTGCGCCGATGCCAATTAAGCAATCGTTGCCAATCGTGCAGCCATGCGCGACGACTTTGTGCCCAATCGTGACGCGTGCGCCGATGGTCAACTGTTTTCCAGCATCGGCGTGTAGTAAGGATAAATCTTGGATATTGCTGTGTGCGCCAATGGTGATCGCTTCATCGTAATCACCGCGAATAAGGACGCCAAACCACACGCTGGCGCCTTCGGCAATTTCGACATTACCAATAATCTCCGCACTGGACGCAATAAAAACTGAGGGGTGGATTTTGGGGCGAATGCCGTTCAATTCATAAATGGCCATGATAGTTTTACTGGGCTTTTCGAGGTAATAAAAATAGGACGATGGTGCCGGCAATCAAACCCCAAAACGCCGCGCCAATCCCCCACGCACTGAAGTTTGACGCGCTGACTAAAAAAGTAATTAAGGCCGGTTCTCGGGTATGAGGGTCAGCCAAACTTTGGGCCAAGCCGTTAGCGATGGTGCTAAATAAAGCGATTCCTGCGATGCTTAATATCAAGACGTGCGGAAACAGCGCAACGATCACGACAACTGCGCTGGCAAATAGCCCGATGATTAAATACATAAAGCCCAGCATCACGGTCGCACCCCAGCGTTTGGCCGGATTGTGATGAGCTTCGTGGCTGACGCAAATAGCGGCGGTAATGGCGGCAAGGTTCAAGCTAAATCCACCAAATGGCGCGAGTACAAAAGTAACAATGCCGCTCCAGCCAATGATCGATGAAATGGGCGGTTCGTAACCGGCAGAGCGCAACGCCGCGATACCAGGGATATTTTGCGAGGTCATGGTGACAATAAAAAGAGGGATTGCTAAACCCAATAAGGCTTTCCATGAAAAACTCGGCGTCACCCATTGCGGTGTGGTCAAGGATAGATCAAGCGGCCAATTGATAGGATTAAAGTGACCCATTAGCGCCGTGCAGAGTAGACCTGCGCATAAAGACGCAACCATGGCGTAACGCGGCAAGTTGCTTGAGCTGGTCCGCTTCATGAGTAAATAACTCACCAGCATGGCCAGTACCGGATAAGGATCGGTTTGTAAGGAGGTGAAAACGTCTAAGCCAAAGCGTAATAAAACCCCTACTAATAAGGCGGACGAGAGCGCCAAAGGGATTCGTCCCATCACGCGTGCAAAGACGCCGCTAAATCCGACGATCGTCACGAGCAGTGCGGAAATCAGAAAAGCACCCGTGGCATCGCTTAAAGAAAATCCCGCATCCGAGGTAATGAGCATCGCCGCGCTGGGCATTGACCACGCCGTCGCCACGGGGATGCGATAGCGCAAAGATAGACCGATGGACAGTAAGGCGATTCCGACGCCCAAGGCCCACAACCATGACGCGGATTGTGCCGGTGTTGCGCCCAATTTGGCGGCAGCATGCAGCACGATCACAACTGAACTGGCCATCCCGACAAGCACTGCGACAAATGCGGCACTAATACTGGACAAGGCAAAAATAGGACTGTTCATGAAGTGTGATTCTTTTAAAAATGAACGCCCTTGATATTCATAAAATGAGGCGACTCGGTTACGTGTAGTGGGTTTAAGGATTTAAGGATTTAAGGATTTAAGGGTTTAAGGATTTAATTAAGGGTTTAGTTTGTGGGTGGATGACCGCGCACGTTGGGGACGTAGCTGGACATGCTTTTTAAAATCGAGTCATTGATGACGCTGCTTTTATTGGCCAGATGCGCGCCGTTTTTATCAATGATCGGTCCGGCAAAAGGATGTAATTTCCCGCTTTGTAATTCGCTCAGTGCGCTGTTTACCCGCTGCACGATTTTGGAGGGAACTTTCGCGCTCAAGCCCGATACGCTAATGATGTTCTCTTGAGCACCCCACCAAATTTGATGAGCTTCCCAACGGTTTTCTGCGTGGGCTTTGACACGGTCGATGAGATAAGGCATCCAGTTGATCGAGACTTCTGCTAAGGGAGGATTGGTTTGATTCGCCGGTGTTTGAGCGAGCCATGAAATCGTGGCGACGGGGCGTTTGGCGCTGAGTTCCGCGATTTGTTTCTGCGCAGTCATAGGCAAAATCACATCCACATGTTCGCTTAATAAAGTATTCAAAGCTGTTTTAATGGCGGGCGCGGATTTTCCCCAAGCAACACGAACGCGAATTTGATTTAACTGCGATTGTGCCCCTAAAGCAAACGCATTGATATTGCGGATATGTTCTGCGCTAGGAGTGTCGGCGATCACGCCGATACGAAAACTTTTGCTGGACCCCGCTGCGATTACGCCTGCCAGATAGGCGGCCTCATACGTGCGCGCGCTGTAAGTCGAGACATTGGCCGCGCCGCGATAGGCGTCAGCTTGCTCAAATCGGGTTTGGGGAAATTCTTGGGCGACTTTTAAGGTCGCTTGGCTAAAGATCGGGTCGGTGACAAAAATAATGTGATGACCAGTTTGTGCCAATTCGCGCAATTGTGTTTCCGCCTGTTCAGGCGTGATGTTTTCAAGAGTTTTTAGCGAAGCACTTGTGATGGCGTCAGGCACGTAGGCGCGCTGATCGGCCATTGATCCGCGAAAAACGAGCGCGATTTTTTGTGACGTGACGATCTGGGTCTCTGACGGGGTGTCGTTTGTTGCGGATTTGGCGACAGTCGCTTCTGCGGGCACTGGCGCTTCTGCTGCGCTGGCACTATTTGAATGATCCGGACGGCAAGCGACAAGACTGATCAGAAGTGCGAAAAGTAAGTTAAATCGAAAAAAATAAGGGCGTAAGTAACAAGGGGATAAATACATAGGGACTCCTAGGGATAAGAGACGAGATAAAGAAAAGAGGAGTTTAGATTTTTCCACGCCCTAAGTCTTTGGGGCGATCCGGCCATTTGTGTGCCAAGCCAGTGGCGCAAAGAATGACAAACAAAACGATTAGGGGGCCGACTTTAACCCATAGACCCAAGTCAATAGAAAACCAGGGGGTAAAAAATATCGGTACGCCAAGGATAAGCAGGTTTGTGCACAGCACTGCCGGAACGATACGCAAAAAACGCCACCCAGCAACAAAGCTTAATCCCAAAGTCAACCAGATGGTGGTGTTGCTAGAAATCTCTTGCCAAGATGGTGCGCCGCCCAGAGGGTGAGTTAAGGCCAGATGTGCGCCGCCCAAGCCACACAATAATCCACCGATGATGGTGACGATAAATCGCGTGACCAAAACCTCGTGACCCAGAATGTGTGCGGCTTTAGCTGAGTGTCCAATAGCGCGCATGATCAGCCCCATGCGGGTATGTTGAAATACAAAATGCGCCGTCAGAATAAGTAGCAGACTGATGAAAACCATAGGATCTTGCCAAATCGGCGATTCATTGGCAAAGGGCATCGGCGGCAGTGTTTGAGTCAGATAGGGTGCGCTTAATAAGGCACTCAAACCAATGCCCAGTACCCACAGCCCAAATCCGGCCAGATAAGGGTTTACCATCATGACGACGACAAAAAAAGCAAATCCCGCAGAGATGATCGCCGTTAGTAAAGCCGCAGTGGTATAACCCAATAGATAGCTATTGGTATCAGAAGTGGTGGTAAATGCCGTCAAAGCACCCAGTGTGATGAGGCCCACAACACCAATATTCAAGACGCCCACTTTTTCTTGCATCATCAGGCCCAAGACCACCAAAAATAAAGGCGTGCTGGTGGATAGAAATGCGGCGGCGATATTGATCCAATCGGGATTCATATTAGGAGATGCGTGAGCAAAGTGCCATTGTTAAGTGGAAACAGTCGAGGCGTGATTATCGCTGCATTCTGGATTCAAAAAGTAAAGACGCTTTAAGTGTGTTTTGAGTGTGCGGTGTGATGGATGCTTTATGCAAAGGGGTCGGTAGCTTCAAATGGGTCGATGACTGCAAAAGGGTCGATGACTTCGTCTAGCCTTGTTTTTCGTAACCAAGTCAGTTGACGCTTGGCGAGTTGGCGAGTGGCGGCGCAGGCTTGTTCACGAAATGCGAAAAAGGCCGCGAGTCCTTCCGCGCTGATCGGGGGGTGATTTTGTTGGCGTTGCTTTAGATTGTGCAAATACTGCCACGCTTGGCGGTAACCGACAGCACGCATGGCGCCCATATTGGGGTCAAGATCGCCGCGCGCCATTAATTGAGCAACTTCGTTTAAAAATCCTTCAGCCAGCATCGCATCAAAGCGCGCATTTATCCGCGCGTGTAATTGGGCGCGATGGTGAGGAATCAAACCTATCGTCAATAAAGGAAAAGGCAGTTTTTGCATGGACGAATCGCTAGAACGGGTTCTTAATTGAGACGGTGTGAGGCCACTTAGTTGCCAGATCTCTAGTGCGCGCTCGATTCGTTGCTGGTCTTGAGGCGCGATATGTTGCGCGGTTTCAGGGTCTAGTTTGGCCAAGCGTGCGTGTAATTCGGGCCAGCCAACTTTTTGCGCTTGGGCGTGCAAGTCTGCGCGAATTTCTGCGTCACGTTCAGGCAAGTCGCTCAATCCTTTAATTAACGCGTGGTAGTACATCATGGTCCCGCCGACCAAAAGGACGCGGTGACCGCGCGCGTGAATTTGGGCGACAAGATCAATGCAGTCATGGCGAAATTCTGCCGCACTGTAATGCTGGTGGGGATCGCGAATATCGATCAAATGATGACGAATCAACGTGCGCTCTTGCGCATTGGGTTTGGCGGTGCCAATATCCATTCCTCGGTAAATCAAGGCCGAGTCCAAGGAAATAATTTCAAAACATTCGTTGCCGCGAATCTGTGCACGCAATGCGGCGGGCATAATTATCCCCCTTGCGATTTGTAGGGCATAATTGGTTTTCCCGCAGGCTGTCGGGCCAATAATCGCAATGACGCTGGGTGAATCAGAAGAGTTCATTAACTCGATAAAAAACGGATTCGATAAAAAGTAGATTGGGCATTCCAAAATCAATGGATCAAAAGAACCCCCTCGCAGAGCAGCTGAACCAGGCTTTACCACAAACCCAGTGCACCAAGTGTGGCTTTAAGGGTTGCCGGCCCTACGCACAAGCAATGGCGGATGGTCAGGCTTTACATAATCAGTGTCCGCCTGGCGGTGCAGAAGGCGTGGCGAGGTTGGCGCAGATTCTTAACGTCGCTATTTTGCCCGTCAATCCTAACAATGGCCAGGAGCGAGTGCGCAGTGTTGCCGTGATTGATCCAGCACTATGCATCGGCTGTACTTTATGCATTCAAGCGTGTCCGACCGATGCGATTGTTGGTGCGGCCAAACAATTACATGCTGTCGTCCCCGATCATTGTACGGGTTGTGATTTATGTGTTGCGGCTTGCCCTGTCGATTGTATTGCGATGGTGCCGGTGAGCGGCGATAAAACCGGTTGGGCCGCATGGTCGCCAGAACAAGCGGACCATGCGCGCGCGCGTTACGAACGTCGAGAACAGCGCTTGGCGGCAATTGCTCAAGCACACACTGAGCGCATGGCGCAAAAAGCAGCCTTAGCGCGAAGCGCTCATTCAGTACCAAGCAAATCAGGTGATGGTGCAGAGTTGGACTCTGGCGATCAGACAAAGACTGATGCGGCGCGCAAAAAGGCGATGATTGCGAACGCCTTGGCGCGTGCGACAAAAAACACATCGTGATCGGCGTTTTATATTTTTTTCTAGATTTTTACAACAATGAATGCAGAAAAACGGCGCCATATATTTATGGCCTTGGCGGCACATAATCCCGCGCCTAAAACAGAACTTGAATACGCCTCGCCATTTGAATTATTAGTGGCAGTGATTTTGTCGGCGCAAGCAACCGACGTATCGGTGAATTTAGCCACGCGGCGCTTGTACCCGATAGCGCGAACGCCACAAGCAATTTTTGCTTTAGGTGAAGACGGTCTCATACCCTATATTCAGACGATAGGGCTATTTCGCAGTAAAGCGCGGCACATCATCGCGACCTGTCAATTGCTAATTGAGCATCATCATGGTGAAGTGCCTTCTACCCGAGAGGCTTTGGAAGCTTTGCCGGGAGTCGGGCGCAAGACGGCAAATGTGATTTTGAATACCATTTTTGGCGAGGCAACGATTGCCGTGGACACACATATTTTTCGAGTGGCAAACCGTACCGGTTTGGCGCCAGGAAAAGATGTCCTTGTCGTTGAGCAAAAACTAATGAAAACGACAGCAAGGGAGTTTTTAGGCAATGCGCATCATTGGCTGGTTTTGCATGGTCGTTACACCTGCAAAGCGCGATCGCCAGAATGTGGCTTATGCGTGATTGAACATTGGTGCGAATATCGGAGGAAAGTCTTATAAGGGCACTTCTATCAATTCATTTTTGCGGCGAATTGCTTTGTTGCGCAGTACGCGAAATCCTCACGTACTGTATGTACGCTCCGGTTTCTGTGTGCTGTGCGCCTCGCACTTCATCCGCACATTCTGTGTTTATAGAAGTGCCCATAAGCGAATCCGCCTTATGAAAGACAAAACCATCTAATATGGCGTCTTCACACGAGATATTAGGCGGCTTGCTTGCTTTATTAGCAAAAAATCTAGTATGATTGAGGCCTTAGGTTGAAGCGTTAGGGGGTGGTTTTGAGTTGGGTTTAACGCCTCGTACCAAGCTTGCTCATCTAAAAATAATAGCAAAAGAATGTTTTTGGCGAGTTTTAATTAAAAATAACCCGTTTAGTATTTGGGAAGTAGGTTTGTTTCTAAAGCAAAGGCGGCAAAAGAAGATTTCATCACTTTGCTAACAATTATCGGAGGACGTAAAAATGGACTTAAGAAAATTAAAAACTTTGGTGGATTTGGTTGCTGAATCAGGAATTTCTGAACTAGAAGTTACCGAGGATGATGGCAAAGTCAGGATTGTGAACAATCGCGGTATTGGGCAAGGACAGGGGCAAGGACCAGGACAGTCGGCACCGGTACAAATGATGGCTCCAGTCGCGGTAGCCGCAGCGCCAGTGCAGGTTGCCCTCGATCCTGCAGCACCAGTGCCGGTTCAAGGTAAAACCGTGAAGTCACCCATGGTCGGGACTTTCTATCGTTCGGCATCTCCAGGGGGTAAGCCATTTGTTGAGGTGGGTAACGAAGTCAAAGAAGGTCAGGCTGTGTGCATTATTGAGGCAATGAAATTGCTCAATGAAATTGAAACTGAGTTCTCTGGCGTGGTGAAACAAATTTTGGTTGATAACGGCCAGTCAGTAGAGTTTGGTCAGCCTTTGATGATTATTGGCTAATCGCGTGGATTATGGGCACTTCTATAAATACAGAATGTGCGGATGAAGTGCGAGGCGCACAGCACACAGAAACCGGAGCGTACATACAGTACGTGAGGATTTCGCGTAATGCGCAACAAAGCAATTCGCCGCAAAAATGAATTGATAGAAGTACCCTTATCTGACATCAATAGCGTCTTAATTTTTTTTCAGGGGGCCGTATGTTTAGCAAAATTCTGATCGCCAATCGTGGCGAGATCGCGTTACGTATTCAACGCGCATGTCGAGAGATGGGGATTAAAACCGTCGTCGTATTTTCCGAAGCTGATCGCGACGCCAAATACGTCAAATTGGCGGATGAGTCAATTTGTATTGGGCCCGCAGCTTCGGCGCAAAGTTATTTAAGCATGCCCGCGTTAATCAGCGCAGCCGAAGTGACTGATTCTGAAGCAATACATCCGGGGTATGGATTTTTATCAGAGAACGCAGATTTTTCCGAACGGGTTGAAAAATCAGGTTTTGTCTTTATCGGGCCGCGTGCGGAATCGATTCGTTTAATGGGTGACAAAGTGTCTGCAAAGCAGGCGATGATTAAAGCGGGCGTACCCTGCGTACCTGGATCTGCCGGTGCATTGCCTGATGATCCGGCTGAAATGTTACGGATCGCGCAGCAAGTCGGTTATCCCGTGATTATCAAAGCCTCTGGCGGCGGCGGCGGGCGCGGAATGCGCGTGGTTCATACCGAGGCGGCGCTGGTGCATGCCGTTGCGACGACCAAAGCGGAAGCAAAAGCGGCTTTTGGTAATCCCGAGGTGTACATGGAAAAATTCCTTGAAAACCCGCGCCATATCGAAATTCAAATTTTGGCCGATGAACACGGCAATGCTGTCTGGCTAGGCGAGCGCGATTGTTCAATGCAGCGCCGTCATCAAAAAGTGATTGAAGAGGCGCCTGCGGTGGGCATCCCGCGCAAAATAATCGAAAAAATTGGCGAACGCTGTAGCGCAGCCTGTCGAAAAATTAACTATCGTGGGGCCGGCACGTTTGAGTTTTTGTATGAAAATGAAGAGTTTTATTTCATCGAAATGAATACGCGCGTCCAGGTGGAACATCCCGTGACCGAATTGATCACAGGGATTGACATCGTGCAAACCCAAATTCGTATTGCTGCGGGTGAAAAGCTAGCATTTCGTCAAAAAGACATTGAATTAAGAGGGCATGCAATTGAATGTCGCATCAATGCCGAAGACCCCTTCAAATTTACCCCTTCGCCCGGCTTGATTACCACTTGGCACAGTGCCGGCGGCCCAGGAATTCGGGTGGATTCGCATGCTTATAGCGGTTATTACATTCCCCCGCATTACGACTCTATGATTGGTAAGTTATTGGCTTACGGCGCGACGCGTGAACAGGCGATTCGCCGTATGTATATTGCTTTGACTGAAATGGTGGTTGAAGGAATTAAAACGAATATTCCCCTGCATAAAGAGTTAATGAATGATCCGAATTTTGTTAAAGGCGAAACCAGTATTCATTATTTGGAACATAAATTGGCGGTTGTCAGCAAGTAGTCCAACGCGGTGAGTGCCTATATGAGTGCCTATTTTTGATTGAATCGAAAAATATCGATTTTGAATTCTTTGCTAGGGTGCTAAAGGCGTGGATTGGGAATACTGATTAAGGAAAATTATGAGATTGAAATCTCTTTCTATCACTCAAGATTGGCTTCCCCGCCAGTGTAATGCTGTGTTTGGCATCGTTGTTTTGTGGGGCCTCTTGTGTTTATCCAATGCCTATGCCGCTTGTGATAGCGGGGCCAACTATTACCCCTACCTAGTGACCAGTGGCAATGGATCAGTTCTGGATGCGCGTACCGGTCTTGAATGGCAGGTATGCAGTAGCGGCCAACGTTGGGTAGCGGACAGTTCTCCATGTAGTGGTGTGGCCGATAAATACAGCTGGGAACAAGTGAGTAAAGTTGCGGATAAAGCTTGGCGCGTACCGACCAAACAAGAATTGCAAGGCTTGATGAATCCGGGATGCAATAACCCAGCGGTGGCGCCGCTGTTAAGTCGAGGCGATGGAATGCTGTATTGGTCAATTTCAAACGCCGATTCGCCACAACAGGCATGGGCCGCCAATTTCAAGAGTGGCAAGATTGTGAGCGGTGATAAAAAACACGCTTTGGCGGTGCGTTTGGTGCGCAGCCACAACTTGCTCGGGGTGTCGCTGTTGAAAGAGCGCGAAGCACTGGTGCAGCAATTGCAAGCATTGGGTATCGATGAGCGCAATCGCTGGTTGAATTTTTCCGATTTCACGGGCGAGGATCGGAATGAACGAATGGGATTTTTTCTGGCGCAACAACGTGGCTTATCAGAGGAAGGCGATAATCAAAAAGCCAAAATCGCAGCCTCTCAAGCAAATAAGTGGGATCAGAAGATCAGCCAGGCCCTACAGCAGTTCATGCGTGATTGGTTAAACGTGGAACTGGCCGCCGACACCGTGAGCCTGCCCAAGTTACCGACCGCCATTACGCTTAAACAAGACAGCTGGGAAAACAACGCTGAATTCGCCCAACGAGTCAAGCAAGAACAGGTCAAGCGCCAAATTGAAGTGGAGACAATTCAAACCAGCTACCGGCGCCAGGTGGAGAAATACAACTTCGCCGTTGAAGATGCGCAACAGGTCTACAAAGCGCGGCGCGCGCTGGCCGACAACCCCCTTTTTCGGGTCGGCGTGACCCGCTTTGTGTTAGGTGAAATGGTGCCGAGCTTGAGCGTCGTCAATGCCAGTTTGAATCGCGAAACCAATACGATTTACTTGCGCGCGCAGGTAGATAAAGGCAGTGTGGTGGGTCAATACGCTTTTGCGCAACCCTCGCCTGAGTTGCGTAAAACGGCTTTGCAACAAGCAACTAACTTGCATTTAACGCCAGTTTTTCAGGTCTCCAAAGACGGCGCTTTTTCAATCGATCAAGTCTTTTTAGTGGATCAGGGTAAGACCTTGTTCGGTCAAGCGGTGCAAGAGGGTGAACAGAAAACCAGTAGTAATCAGATCGCCAAGATTGATCTGGTTAAGGCCTCACAGATGGAGAGTCTGGCGGTGCTGAAAAAACAAAATCCCAATTTGCTGGACCAGTTTGATGTGGGTCAAGTTACCTTTCGAGATGGCTCGCAAAGCCAGCTAGCTTATGACGATGATCTGGCTCCCTTGATCGCCAACCTCAAGGCTGCGCCAGAAAACGCCTCCCTGTGGTTATTTGCGATTGGTGCGGAAAAATACAAGGCAAGCGATAACATTCAGTTTGCACGGCGCAGTGCCGAATCTTTTGTTCAGGCGACGCAAAAGAGTTTGGGGATTCCCAAAGGACATGTGTTTGCGCTGTATGACGAAGATGCCACTGGTAATTCGATCAAAGGTCGATTGAAGCAAGTGTTGACAACGGGTATTAAAAAAGGCGATACCGTTATTTTTTATTACAACGGTCATGGTGTACCTGTGCCGGCGGATGACAATATGGCCTACCTGATGCCCACCGACACCATTCCGGATTTTGTGGCGGACGATGGTTATTTCCGTTTGAACAATCTGTACAAAACGCTGCAAGACAGCGTCGCTGGAAAGGTGATCGTGCTGTTGGACAGTTGCTTTACCGGTCAGACTGATGGCAAAAGCGTTTTTAAGGGAGACAAGGCGGCGACCCGTCTTGCGCCTAAAAAAGTCGCCATTGATGAAAGCAAGGTGGCGGTGCTGACCGCCGGTACTGACAATCAATATGCCAGTGCGTATGCGGATAAGGGCTATCGCTTGTTCACTTATTTTGTCATCAAGGAGTTGTTAAATCAACGTCGTTCGGTGCAAGAGTTACACCAGGCCGTGGCGGTCAATGTACGTGATCAATCCCGTAAAAATGGGGCGCAGGGATGGCAAGATCCGCAGTTAAACGGCGACTCCAGCGGACGCTCTTCCTTGACGTTTGAATAAAAACGCTTCTTTTACCGCGCATTAAAATGAAAAAATCCTTCTCTTCCCTGCTGTTGTGTAGTGCGCTATTGTGTTCATCCGCCTGGGCGCAAGTAGCGGTGCCGGCCGATGGCTTGCTTGATGAAATTGCACAAGAATCACGTGATAAAGCGCGTGCGGCGCGCGAACAAAAAGAAAAAGAAGAACAAGTTCAGAAACGAAAAATTGTAGAAGAGCAGCGAGTGCAGCGGGGAGAAATCAATAACCGAACCGATGTGTGGTATTCGCTGGGCGTCTCCAGCGCGGCCTTAGGCAGCGCACCTACGCAGGAGATTGGTTGGCGCTCCGCCGATTCCCAAATAGGATTTAGTGTGACCTCGATCAGCAACAGCGAGATGGAGGGTGTTGATACCAGTCGCTATTTATCCTGCCAATTTCAATCTTCCTATACCTACCCCTATACCTATACGCCTTATCTCTCCTCTTCCAATTATGGTCCTTATTCTTCAGACAATTCGTGTATGAAGAACTTGGGTGAAAAAAGAAAAGGGAATACTTGGGGCCTTGATTTCAAGTTCTTTTTCAATGAAAAACCTGAAACTTTCCAACCTTTTTTGGGCTTAGGGATGTATTTTACGGACAAGGTGTTGGTGGCGCAAAGCAATCTGACCGGCAAGAAGTATTTGAAGGCCGACAGCAGTTATTACGATACCGATAAAGACGTAAAGGCCTATATAGACTACAACCTGGAAATCGGTGCTCATGTCCGTTTCGGCCGACTCCTGGTTGGCGGGTCTGTGGGAACGCTTAAACGGCAGGCGACGATAGGCTTTTCGTTTTAAGCGCACCTATGAGAAAAATTTTTGCCTGGTGTAGCCTCTTAACAGGATGCTTGTGCGCCTGTAGCACTGCTCCGACTATTTCGTCAGTAGAACCCGCGTGGTATCAACGCCGTGCTGTGGTGCCGGTCCAGCACATAGACGGTTACGGTAGTGGAGCCAGTGTGTCGGAGGCGCGTGCAGCGGCGCTGGCCGATTTGGCGCAACAGCTTAAGGCACGTGTGCAAAGCAGTGTGCAAAGCCAGCAAACACAGGTCAGCAGTGCGGGGCGAGAATCGGTCAGTAGCTGGGCGCAGATTCAAACCAAAATGAGCAGCGATTTGGTCTTGACCGATTACGCTTTGCAAAAAAGTGAACAACAAGGTGAACGTCATTTTGTCTGGGTGCGTTACGACAACCGTGATCTCGCGGCACGAATTCAAGCCGCCCCACCGCGCTGTACAAACACGTCGGTCTCGCCTTGGAGCGCCTTACCGGTGAGCGAATTACTGCGTGGCTGCGCCTGGCAGTTGATTCGCCGTAATGGGGCCTGGCGCTTGAGCGTGAAAGAGGGGGCGAACGATAGGCAATGGGCGGTTCACGCAGGTGATATTGAACAATTTTTCTTTGTCGATCTGCGTAATGGGCGCACCGCGCCGATAGTCGACTGGGTGGCGACACCCGCGCTTACTGCGTCGGCTTTGAATAGTGACTTAAAAGAGGGTAGTCGGTATTTTTTCCGCGTCGCGCATTCTGAGGCGGCTATTGAGCAGGATCGAAAAGAGTTTTTCTTTCAGATCAACCAATTGGGGCAAGTCGCCACTTTGCCAATCAAAAATAGCGGCACAGAGCCCGTATTTTTTCCCAAGCCCAAAGAATATGATGGTCTGGTCGCTGAATTAAATTTTGATGAGAAAATCGTCAGCACCGATTGGGTGGTGATGGCGGCTTGTCCGACCTCGACCAATTTATCGGCTCACCGCGCGGTTTCCAACGAGGTTCAATTGAACGATGAAAGCCGTTACACCTTCGGACGTTTGTTGGCCGATTTGCAAGTCTGTGAAGTCAACGCCCGCTTGTTACGGGTGATTCCGAAACCCTAAGATTGAAAGGGCGGGCGCCTTGGTCATAGGTGCATGAAAGCTCCTCCATGAAAAACATGAAAACAGAAACCCAAGGTCTGTGGCTCGGTCTACTGGGCGTGGCGATTTTTGCGCTCACTTTGCCCATGACGCGGCTGGCCACCGGCACAGTCGATGCGCCGCAACTGTCACCTTGGTTTGTCACTTGGGGGCGGGCCGCACTGGCGGGATTGTTGTCCATCGCCTACCTGCTGATCACCCGCGCGCCCCGTCCTACTTCGGCACAGCGCGGCCCTTTGCTGATGTCGTTGGCGGGTAATCTGATTGGCTTCCCGCTGCTGTTGGGCTGGGCCCTGCGGCACGTCACGGCCAGCCACGCAGCCGTCATCACCGCCTTGCTGCCGCTGACCACCGCAGCGGCTGCCGCCTGGCTCATGCACCAGCGGGCGCGACTGGGGTTTTGGGTGTTTGCCGGTTTGGGCAGTGCCTTGGTGGCACTCTACAGCGTGCTACGGGCTTCACAGATGGGAAATGACTTGGGGCAGGGTTGGGGTCTGGCCTGGGCCGACACTCTGTTGCTGGGCGCGGTGGTCGCTGCCTCGCTGGGTTATGTGGGGGGCACTAAAGTCACCGCCAGCTTGGGTGCTGAAAAAGTCATCAGCTGGGTCTGCGTCATGGCCCTGCCCATTACCTTGCCCGGAGCCTGGCTCACTTGGCCTACCCAGCCCATCGCCACTACCGCGTGGTTGGCCTTGCTGTACGTCGGGGTGTTTTCAATGTGGGCCGGTTTTTTTGCGTGGTTTCGCGGCCTGTCTATGGGCGGCCCGCTGCGCGTGAGCCAAACTCAATTACTGCAACCCTTCATCAGCATTCTGGCGTCGGTCCCATTGCTGGGAGAATCGATCGATGCGATGACGCTGGGTTTTGCCCTGCTGGTTGTGTTGACCGCCTTCATGGGGCGACGCATGGCCACGCCCCCAAACTCTCGATAACAAGAGATGACGGACTTGTCCGACGACGTCCCTCTTTAAGAGCGATCCGTCGGGTGCAAAATCATTGAGTAGGGCACTTCTATCAATTCATTTTTGCGGCGAATTGCTTTGTTGCGCAGTACGCGAAATCCTCACGTACTGTATGTACGCTCCGGTTTCTGTGTGCTGTGCGCCTCGCACTTCATCCGCACATTCTGTATTTATAGAAG
>JAVKLU010000007.1:0-19216 GCA_031538895.1 Burkholderiaceae bacterium
GTGCCACAAATCAACCCCCATAGCCAAATCAAAGGGGGCTTAATGGCGCAAGAATCTATTGCGCTGTTACAACAATTTTTCGCGACTCAACGCACAGCCGCATGACACATATTGGTCTATTTTCTCCGGCCGGATACGTCACGGATGCTACCCGTCCTGCACTTTTAAAAGCTCAATCATATTTTGAAGCGCAAGGGTGTCAAGTTACGATTGCGCCACACGCACTCGGACAACATCAGCGTTTTTCAGGAACATTTGCCTCACGTTTGGCAGATATTAATTTTTTATTAGACGATTCTTCAATTAATGTCTGGTTAGCGATACGTGGCGGATATGGTTGCATTGAACTGTTGCCTCATTTACCCTACGACAAAATTCAAGCTGCGGTGGCGCAAGGGGTCAAAATCTGTGGACACAGCGACCTCAATACTTTGCAATTAGCACTATTATCCCAAGCAGATATACCAAGCTACGTTGGCCCAATGGCAACTTACGATTTTGGCCAAGAAAGTTTGGACCTTTTTATGGCCGATTATTTTTGGCGAATGGTTAACGGTGCCTCACTGGATGTGGAATTTGATTGCGCACATTCGTATGAAAAACAGACTTTGCTTGGGAAAATTTGGGGCGGTAATTTGACGGTTTTTTCACAACTACTCGCGACACCTTATCTGCCCAAAATTGAAGGCGGAATTTTATTTTTTGAAGATATCAACGAACATCCCTATCGCATTGAGCGCATGTTATTTCAGTTACTGCATACTGGAATTTTGACAAAACAAAAAGCGTTGTTACTAGGCGATTTTTCTGGTTACAAATTGAGCGATTACGATCAAGGCTATGATTTTGATACGATGCTCGCGCGCATTCGCGACTATTGCCCGATTCCGGTGATCACAAACTTTCCTTTTGGACATTGCCAACACAAGGCCACTATCGCCTTAGGCGCTCAAATCGCACTTAAGATCAAAAACAGTTCGTGTGCATTAAATTACCTCTAAATCGCGGGCTCTGTTTAATAAATTTTTATGCCATTGCCTTTGCTATCCCCCTCTATTCACACGACGCTTGCCGTTATTGGTGGCGGACAGTTAGGACGTATGTTTTGCCATGCGGCTCAAAAAATGGGGTTCCGTACTCTGGTATTCACTCCGGACTTAGATAGCCCCGCCGCACAAACCGCGGATGCAGCCATCATCGCAAAATACGATGATATTGCCGCTTTAGATGAACTTGCTCAACGCGCTGATGCAATTACGATTGAGTTTGAAAATATTCCGATTAAATCTTTAGAATATTTAGCGCGTAAAGAAATTCGCCTAAGCCCTATGCCTAATGCCGTTGCGATCGCACAGAATCGAATTTTAGAAAAACAAATGATTCAAACGCTTGGTTTACCCACCGCGCCTTACTTAGTGATTCAAGATTCGCAATTAAATAATGTTGATCAGTCATTTTTCCCCGCGATTCTAAAAACAGCGACTTTAGGTTATGACGGTAAAGGACAGACGCGCGTTAATAACTCTGTCGAAATGAATCAAGCATTTAGGGCGATGGGTTCGGCCCCCTGCGTATGTGAGAAAAAATTATCGCTACAGCATGAATGTTCAGTCATATTGACACGTTCTGTAGATGGTGCGATTGCGTCTTACAATGTTTTTGAGAACACGCATCAAAATGGCATTTTGATCAAAACCTTGTTGCAACGCCACTCACAAAACCCTTCGCTTGACGACGTTTTGTTAAGCGCCGCAAAAAAAATTGCCGATCACTTAAATTATTGCGGCGTGTTGTGCGTTGAATTTTTTATTTTGCAAGATGGTTCGTGGGTAGTCAATGAAATTGCACCACGCCCGCATAACAGTGGTCACATAACTATGGATGCGTGTTTACACGATCAATTTGAACAACAAGTTCGTGCCTTGACCGGTTTACCACTCGCCAGTACACAAGCTTTGTGTGATGGTGTTATGTTCAATATTTTGGGCGATTTGTGGCCAACACAAGCTGATGCAACACCACCATGGCATCATTTTTTAACCCGCGCTGATAGTCAATTACATCTGTATGGCAAATCAAAAGCCTTACCTGGACGAAAAATGGGACATCTCAATATTGTTAATAGTGATGCTCGAATTTTGGCAACTCAATTTTCTGACATTGCACAGTTTTTAGAATCCTAAATGCTTACGCTAACGAATCCTGAAATCAGTGACATTCAATGTGCTGCTGATGCCATTGCAATGGGGCGACTCATCGCTTTTCCCACTGAAACGGTATATGGACTAGGTGGTGACGCAGACAATGCGGATGCTCTAGCCAAAATTTTTAGCACCAAAGGGCGCCCAACTGACCATCCATTAATTGTGCATATTGCAGGTCACGATGTTCTCGATCGATTCAGCTTACGCAATGACGAAGTCGTACAAAAATTATGTCAGTTATTTTGGCCTGGTCCACTCACTTTGATATTGCCCAAACGAGCGCAGGTACTTAACGCGGTCACTGGAGGACAATCTACCGTCGGTCTACGTTGTCCTGCCCACCCTATCGCACTCGATTTATTGCGCACCTTTAAAAATGGCCTCGGTGGAATCGCCGCACCGTCTGCCAATCGCTTTGGTCATATTAGTCCTAGTTGCGCTCAACACGTGATAACTGAATTTGGTCTGGAAAATACCGCCATCATGTATTTACTTGATGGTGGTGCTTGTGAAGTTGGTGTTGAATCGACGATATTGGATTTGAGTAGTAGCACGCCACTTATTCTGCGTCCTGGAAGCGTGACTAAAAACGCATTAGAGACAGTACTCAACTGCACTATCGCCGATAAAGCGCTCGCGAATTCACCCAGAGTATCTGGCAATTTACGGCAACATTATGCGCCGCATACACCCTGCTTTATGCTGCCCAAAAATGAACTTTTGCCTCACTATCAGCAATGCTCAGCAAAAGGTTTACGGATGGGTGTATTGCGTATCGACGCAGATAATGCCTCGAATGAGGAATTCAATCTAAAGACTGTGGTGATTGATTTAGCTGATAATGAATTAGCTTATGCGCGGGGCTTGTACGCTGCATTGCACGCTTTGGATAATGGTGGCTTGGATCAAATTTTGATTGAGCAACCACCTCAAAACTGGATGACCATTAATGACCGCTTAAAACGTGCTTGTGCGACATTAAAATCTTGACCATTATTTTTTTGCCGCTTCGCGTTCTTTTTGATATCGATCAAAATCGGGCAAGTCGGATTGACGATTTTTACTCATCCGCAAACCTTCGTACCACGCCTGCGTCGAACAACCGCTGACAAAAACTATCACATTGCTAATCAATAATAATCGAACTATATTTTTAATCATTTTTTTCACTTAAAACATGAATACAAAAACGCTCGCGGTCACCGAAATTAACCCTGTTGCTAATGTCTACTTTGACGGAAAGTGCATCAGTCACAATATCGTAACGACTAACAATGAACGCAAAAGCGTAGGGGTCATTTTACCTGGGCAGCTCAACTTTAAAACGGGGGCGGCTGAAATTATGGAGTGCGTAGGCGGTTCATGCCGATATCGTTTACAAGGCAGCGAACAATGGTTGACTTGCTCAGAGGGTCAGTCGTTCAGCATCGCAGAAAACTCTTCTTTTGATATCGATGTGAGTGCGACGCCATTCCATTACCTGTGTCACTACGCTTAATTTATATATTTTCAAACCTTTATGCGATCAAAACTTATTGCTGGCAACTGGAAGATGAACGGCTCTCGTGCACAAAATGAGGACTTACTCAATGCACTAAAAACCGCAACATTGACGTCTCAAACAAATTTAGCGGTATTTCCACCCGCACCTTATTTAATGCAATGTCAATCGATATTGTCTGGCAGTAAGATTCAATATGGTGCGCAAGATATTTCGGTACAACAGAACGGCGCCTACACTGGAGAATGGTCAGGTGCAATGTTGGCTGATTGCGGCTGCCAAATGGTAATTGTTGGACATTCAGAACGCCGCACTTATCACAATGAATCTTCTAGCTATGTCGCTGAAAAAACAGCGACCGCTTTAGCGAACGGACTACGCCCTATTGTTTGTGTGGGTGAAAGTGCGCAACAACGCCAAGATAATCAAACTAAAGCGACGATTGAAGCGCAGCTTTTACCCGTATTAACGCGTTGCCCCAAAGACGCGTGGTCAAAAATTATTGTGGCATATGAACCAATCTGGGCAATCGGCAGCGGCGTGGCAGCAAATCCTGAAGATGCAGAAGATGTTCATCAATTTATCCGCGACTTGATCACTAACAAAGTGAATCAGGCCCAAGAAACTTTGATTTTATATGGTGGCAGCGTTAAAGCAAACAACGCACAAACGTTTTTCGCGATGCCCAATATCGATGGCGCACTAGTGGGTGGTGCGTCTTTACAAGCCCATGATTTTTTGATGATTGCCCAAGCCGCCGCTAGGGCACAAGAATCAACTAATTAAATTAACCGATCTAAGCTCAATCAGAATACGCTAAAATGTGCTTTAGCTCGGATTGCCTTAAATGATTTGAATAAAACCAAGCATCACATTTCCGCAATGCTTGGTTTTCTAATACTTTTTATGTTATTGGAATTTATAGAATTTCTCTGAATCAATCGATAAATTGATGCCGGATTAAATCCTAAGATGATTAAACAAAAAATATGTATCTCTATCGACAAGGGTATTTGGTGCCGGCTGTAGGACTTGAACCCACTACCTGATGATTACAAATCAACTGCTCTACCAGATGAGCTAAGCCGGCGAAGGTCCGCATTATAAGGTAAAAATTTAAGAATTGAGTTCTTCTCAAAAAAAGAATTTAAGAAGTTAGGATAAATAGATAAAACCGTGTAAAATATCGCCTTTAGTCGGGGCGTAGCGCAGCCTGGTAGCGCATCTGATTTGGGATCAGAGGGTCGCATGTTCGAATCATGTCGCCCCGACCATTAAATTTAGTGATCAAAGTGAAAGATCATGGATTAGAGAAGGTGAATTCGCCCTTCCCAAAAAGCAGATCTCTTTTCGAGAGTTTAAGTTGGTGTTAGGCGCACACTTTCCATAAAGCACCACAATAGCATAAGAAAAACCGCCGTCATATCGCTTGAGTCTCGTGAATACTCAACCTCGCTGGCAAGACAAAAAAAGATGTTTTCTGTAGGATACAAACCACCACCCAGAACCGCGCTCACCCAACACACCGATCAGGTCGCGCCTTCTGATCTTATTCGTTAGGTTTTGGCTGATTTAATTATCCCATTTTTAAAGATAGATTTCTTAGTGTTTTTTTGTAAATACTCAACTACACCAACAAGCTCTTTAGAACCGTCTATTTCTATCGATTTATTTATAGGTTTCGATACAGTATATTCAATTTTATAGCCGACTAACTTAAATTTGACTTCGTGGTGACGTATAAAAGCCTCTTCAAACTTTACGCTCTTTTTAAATACCCCATACTCTTTCCCATCCAGTGGCGCTAACATGCTAGCCAGCTCATGAAGGGAATACTTTTCGCCTTTAATTAGGTCTTCTATAAATATCTCATTATTTAAACCTGAAAAAATTATTGGTGATTCTGTATCAGTATTGACTTTGATCCACTCGCCATCAAAAACAGCCTCAAACTTATGAATATGTGCAGGCATCAACAAATGCGTGTTAATGCATATTTTTTTGATTAGTGGCGTACCATCTTCGTCAGTCCAGTCGGTGTCATTTTGCGCGCGAACAATTAAAAGATCAATTTTGTTTTGTTCGGCTTTTGTTCTAGCCCCTGACTGATACCCTTTTTTGGTTGCGAATACCGCCTTTAGATCTGGGATATCACGAGTTTTTCCGATCAATGCATCTATCTTCTCTACTGACACCTTAGACGCATAGTCCTTACACTCGATGACAGTTTTATAAGTAAGGCCTCCAAGCTCGTATTCCCAATAAATATCAAACTGCCTATCAATTCCACAGTTGTCTGTGATTTTTTTGTCTACTTCAACCTTAATGTTCTTTTGTGTAATGATGTTTTCGGCATCAAGTAATGCTTGCTGCAAACTTGCTACGAAAATCTCGTATTCTTTTCCTGTAATTGTCATTTAAAGACTCCGAGGTTTAACTCTTTATGAAAAATCGCGTTCGAGCTAAGTCTGGCGGAACGAGTCCGTTTGACCGACTGATTAGACCAATTCGCTACGCAGAGCGGGTGCGCCGCAACCATTATAGTGAGCATAAATGTGCTCGTGCGCTTTTGTATCTCGCACCTTCATTTTTTTAAATATCGCACATTCATTGATCTTCGTTTTTTAATAACTTTAGCAAAAATTGCACGCAATGCCCGCATATGAAAACTACGTTAGATGCCTGTTTGTATTTTCGTTGATTAAAACTGCAATTCTTTTGGTAACGAAAAAGTCGCCTTTTCCTCTTTAACTTGTAAAGTTCGCACGCTGCCAGCACCCAGCTCCTTCAACCGTGCCAATACTTGCAGTACTAAAGCATTAGGCGTTGATGCACCAGCCGTTACACCGACACTGCTACAACCCATTAACCAAGTCGCGCAGATATCTTGCGACGCGTTAATTAAATACGCATTGATATTTAATTTTTGCGCACATTCCAATAGACGCAAGGAATTTGAACTGCGTTGACTGCCAATCACAATCACCAAATCGACCTCTTGAGCAATGACCTTAACCGCTTGTTGACGGTTCGTAGTGGCGTAACAAATATCGGTTTTTGTCATTCCCTCTAAATGCGGAAAGCGTTGCCTGAGAACATTGACGATCGCACTGGTGTCGTCAACCGAAAGCGTTGTTTGCGTCACATACGACACTTTTTCAGGGTTTTGAATCATCACATTTTCAGCATCGCTCTCATTTTGAACCAAATGAATCAAGGTTTTAATTTGTCCCATAGTTCCTTCAACTTCGGGATGCCCTAAATGTCCAATCATAATGATTTCGCGGCCTTCTTCTGACAGTTTTTCAACTTGATGGTGTACTCGCGTCACCAAGGGGCAAGTTGCGTCCAATACAAATAAACCTCGTTTTTTTGCATCTTTTTGTACCTCTTTTGAGACACCATGTGCTGAAAAAATGACGCGTGAACCGCACGGGACTTCGTCTAATTCATCGACAAAAATCGCTCCTTGACGACGCAAATCATCGACTACATATTCGTTATGCACGATTTCATGGCGAACATAAATTGGCGCACCATACTTTTGTAATGCTCGCTCAACAATTTCTACCGCACGAACGACGCCCGCACAAAAACCATTGGGCGCAGCGAGGATGACATTAATTGAATTCTCTGGTGACATAAATTTATAATTGAATGGTTGTACCCTATTACAATAGCTCTGCTAATCAAGCCCTGCTACTCAACGATTCCGCGTCCCCAACATAAATTACATGACTGACTTTAGCCTTAAGTTTTCCCATGTTGCTGATTTTTTACGCACAACCCCACAGTTTTTTAGTGAATACCCTGAATTTATTTTATTGCCAAATGATACCGAGACTAATTCTTTAACGCATCGGCATTTAGAACAATTACGCAAAAAAATTGAGACTCAAGCTTTAGAGCATCAATGGTTAAGCGACAACGCGCAACAAAATCAAAAAACTATCGAACGCTTACATCAATTAAACCTCGCATTAATTCGTTTTGCGTTTGAACATAAACAATCTTTTAATTTTATTGAACAAGCACTAAAAACCATTTTTGAATTAGATTTTTCTCGAATCATCACTGTAAAAAATACCTCGCTTATGGATTCAGTCGATGAATCGCATGCTGAGTTTTTTGAAACTTACGGCACCTTAATGCGTCCTCAATGCAGCTCGTTTTTAGACGATGAAACATCTCTCTTGCGCAAAATTATGCCGCCACAAGTCGCGTCGTATGCGCTCGTACCGCTAGTTCAAGAAAACGGTTCTCTAAATGGGTTGTTGATTTTGGGTGACCTCGATAAACAACGCTTTACCCCCAATATCAACACCCTATTTCTACAACAGATTTCGATTCAATTAAGTCTACTGATTGAATGCATCGACAAATCGTAATTCGAGTCGATAACGAGACATGAAAGAATCCGTCGCCGTTCAAATACAGTCTCCGATACAAGTTGAAATTGAACAACGAATCAATTCCTATTGTAGCTATTTGCGCGAGGTGAGAAACTACTCGCCGCACTCAATTTCAGCTTATCGTCGCGACTTAAATCATCTACAACAATTTGATCGCGCATTGATTGAATTAAAAAGCGCGGACTTTCAAAAATTAAATATTCGTCTACACAGCAAAGGCTTATCCAGTCGAACAATTGCGCGAACACTTTCATCCTGCCGTGGATTTTTTTATTGGTTAATGGAATTTCATGCCGCACCCGTCAATCCGGTGACTGGTGTGCGCTCCCCCAAGCACAGTAAACGTCTGCCAAAAACTTTAGGCGTTGATCAAGCCAATCATCTTCTTGATAGTCATCAAAAAAATTTACAAGATACGGTTCAGGCAAAATGTGATCAGGCTATGTTTGAGCTTTTGTATTCATCAGGATTACGGGTATCCGAATTAGTGAGCGTAGATTACGCTTTTATCAGTATGCCTGAATACACCTCTATCAGTTGGCTAAACCGTGCCAGCGACAGCGTTCGGGTATTAGGAAAAGGACAAAAACCACGCGAAGTTCCAGTCGGTCAACAAGCCTGGAATGCAATTGATTCGTGGTTGAATATTCGCAAAGCATCACCCAACGAACCCGCTTTATTTTTATCACCTCGCGGTAAAAGAATGAGTGTTCGTTTAGTCCAATCACGTTTGCAAAAATACGCGGCGATGCAGGGAATTAAGTTACACCCACATATGTTGCGTCATTCTTTTGCCAGTCATTTACTGCAATCCTCGGGCGATCTGCGTGGGGTTCAAGAATTGCTTGGACACGACAGCATCGTCTCCACTCAGGTTTATACCGCGCTCGATATTCAACACCTCACTTTGACATATAACAAAGCGCATCCTCGGGCCAAAAAGAAAAGCGACTCAATCTCATGAACTTTATTTTATTTGCGCGAGTCATTGATCACTATGGTGATGCCGCAATCGCGTGGCGCTTAAGCCGTCTACTTGTTCAAAAATTGCGTGATAAAAAAATCGAAGTCGATCCAAAAATAATTTTGATCATTGATTGCTTGGACACTTTGCACGCGCTAGCTCCTTCAGTCAATGTTTTAGCCAGATATCAAGTCATTGACGGCGTCGAAATTCACCACTGGACTCTTGGTATTGAAGACCGTTTAGCCTTGCCTGAAAAAGCTTCAGAACAAACGTGGTGTGTGATTGAAATTATCGAATGTGATGCACCGAAAAAAATACTGATTCAATTGCATCAAAATGCCGCGCGTTTCATTTATCTTCACTATCATTATTTAGCGACCGAGCAATGGGCGCCTGACTATCATTTACGTTTGGCGTCAGTCACAATTGAAAAAGAACATCTTAAACGAATCAATTTTTTTCCAGGATTTGAACCAAACTTGGGCGGTTTATTAAATGAGCATAAATCCAAACCGCAGGTCTTACCCAAATTCATTAGCGATTTAGTTTGTCAAAAAAATCAGCTTCAGGCCTTGTTAATTTCTATTTTTAACTACCCTGACACGCCGTATCAAAAGCTCTTTTCGGCATGGCGCAAAAGTCCACACGCCATTATTTGTGTCATTCCTGGCGGCGTATTGCCGACATCATTTTTAAAACAGTTTGCAACTGATCGTTTAATTTTTATTTCACTCCCCTTCTTGCCGCAAACGGATTACGATTTATTGTTAACTCAATGCGATCTCAATTTTGTTCGGGGTGAGGATTCTTTTATGCACGCCGCGTGGTCGGGTAAACCCTATATCTGGCAAGCCTATCGCCAGGATCATGATGCTCATTGGGACAAAGTTAATGCGCACCTTGCGCAATTAAAAAAATTTGGCGAACAGCATCATTTGCCAATTCCACGACAGCTTCTGACGCTCTTTAGTTTGTGGAATCACTCCCCAACATCAACACACTCATCCAATGACAGCGATTGGAATGTGATGTGGCAAAACTGTTTGGCTGATTGGCCTAACACTTCAATTTTTTTTAAGACCTGGAGCGAAAAGTTACAAGATCAAGAATCCGTCGTTGACTATTTGATGAAAACAATTACAGAGGATAGAACGGCGATAATGGCGCGTCAGTGAACATCTTAAGGGCACTTCTATAAATACAGAATGTGCGGATGAAGTGCCCTTAATAAATTTCTGAAATCATCAGCCCTAGACTTTGCGAGATTAAGGTTCGTATTCTCACATTGCCCAGCTTACCTACATTACCCGCATTATCCGAATTACCGCCGAGTCATTAACTTCGCCAAAACTGCTTTTCATGTCGCGCATTCCCGATCATTTTATTCAAAGTTTATTAACCCGTGCAGATATCACCGAAGTGGTCGGCCAATTTGTCACGCTTAAGAAAACAGGAGCTAATTTATTGGGTTTGTGTCCTTTCCATCAAGAAAAAAGCCCCAGCTTTACGGTTAATCAAGCAAAACAGTTTTACCATTGCTTTGGCTGCGGCGTCAGCGGTAGCCCAATTGGTTTTGTGATGGCGTATCAAAATATTTCATTTATCGAGGCCGTCAAACAACTGGCCGCGCAATACGGAATGCTGGTTCCTGAAGAACGCTTTGAAACACCGGAAGAACGCATTCAAGCTCAACAAAAACCAAGCCTGCTCGACTTATTAGCCCGTGCCAATGATTTTTATCGTGCTCAGCTCAAAGCCGCGCCGATTGCAATTGATTACCTCAAAGCGCGTGGTGTGTCTGGTGAAATCGCCGCCAAATTTGGTTTGGGTTATTCCCCAAAGCAATTCAATCAATTACAGACCTTGTTTGGCCTTGACGCCAACAAAGATTTAGTCACGGCAGGATTACTCATCGAAAAAGAAAACGGCGAGGCTTATGATCGTTTTCGCGGACGTTTGATGTTTCCAATTCGCAATGTGCGTGGGCAAGTATTAGGTTTTGGTGCGCGGGTTTTAGATGATTCCTTGCCTAAATATCTGAACTCTCCCGAAACACCTTTATTTGAAAAAGGCCACGAGTTATACGGACTGTTTGAAGCGCGACAAGCAATTCGCGAACTGGGTTTAGTCTTGGTCGTTGAAGGCTATATGGACGTGGTTGCCTTGGCGCAATTCGGTTTTGGCGCGGCCGTAGCAACTTTGGGAACCGCTTGTACTGCGACACATATTCAAAAATTATTGCGCCACAGTGACCGCGTCATTTTTAGTTTTGACGGCGATGCCGCAGGACGTAAAGCAGGATTGCGTGCTCTGCATGAATCCTTGGCGTGGGTGACTGAAAAGAAAACGATTCAATTTTTATTTTTACCACCAGAGCACGATCCTGATAGTTTTATCAGAACTCAGGGCGCACCCGCCTTTACTGAAATGGTGGAGCAGGCAATCCCACTATCAGAATTTTTTATTCAAGCATTAAGCCAAAACCGTTCCCTACAAAGTGTTGAAGGTCGTGCGGCGATTCAATCTGAAGGCCGTGAGTGGTTAAGTCAAGTCAGTGCGCGTGATTACCGCCAACAGTTGGCACAATTGTTGGCTCATACCTTAAACATCAATATTACGGACATATTGCCCAGTGATTCGCAAATGCAAACGTTGGCAAAAAAAACAATAGAACGAAAAACAGGCATGCCTCCGCAACGAACTGCGTCTGCGATAGCACGTCCCTTTGCGTCGCGTAGCACGCAAAACTCCATTGAAAAACAAATCATTGTGATGTTGCTCGCGCAGCCACGTTTTTATGATTTGCTCACGCCAGATATTGAGGCGCGATGTAGTGAGCGTTTAGCCAGCGAAATCGGTGCGGGGGATTTATTTGCGCGTTTATGTGCGAGTTGTCGTGAACATCCTGAATTGAACCATCGCGTGTTATGCGAAATGCTCTCGCAGCAAGATCCACGTTTTGACCCCTTGATTAAACTGGCGAATGATTTGCCATTTGAAAGTGAGCAAGAATTATTCAATGCATTCAGTGCCGCCATTAATAAATCCCAGCTTGATGCAATTACCCACGAGATTTCGATTTTGTCGCGCAAAAAAAATCTGTCTACCGAAGAGCGCAATACTTTTCTTTTTCTAAGCGCAAAAGAAAAAACCTTACGCGCTCGTTATTCCCATTCATCGAAACTCGAACTACCTAAAAACTAACACTATGTCCTCATATTTAATCGGCTTTCACGCCATCCGCGCCCGCATGAAATCTGCGCCACAGTCCATTGAACAAATTTGGTTGAAAGAACAACGCAAGGACAAACGTACCCAAGAATTACTTGGTGAAATCAATGCAAAAAAAATTCAACTGAGTCGTCTTGATAACGCGGCATTCGCCCTGCGTCTGACACAATGTTCACTTGATGAAGACAGCTCACATCAAGGCATCATCGCTGCGGTAGCACCCTTGGCACAAATCACCACACTTGATCAGTTAATCGAAAATTTGCCTGAACGCGTTTTGTTGTTGGTATTAGATGGTGTGACCGATCCGCATAATTTAGGCGCCTGTTTGCGTGTTGCTGATGCCGCAGGAGTCATGGCAGTTATTGCACCAAAAGATCACAGTGCGCCGTTATCAGCCATCACAAGAAAAGTCGCCAGCGGCGCCGCAGAGCACTTGCCTTACTTGCAAGTGGTTAACTTAGTACGCGCATTAGAACAACTGAAAAAATCCGGATTCTGGATCATTGGCACAGATGAAAAAGGCGACGATTCTTTATATGCTAGCGAATTTTCTGCGCGTACCGCCTTGGTTTTAGGAGCAGAAGGAGCAGGTATGCGTCAACTCACGCGTGAGACCTGCGATCAATTGATTCACATTCCAATGGCGGGGTCGGTCGAGAGTCTGAATGTTTCAGTCGCGGCTGGTGTGTGTTTATTTGAAGCGGTTAGACAAAATAACGCGATATCTTTTATATAAATACCGCTAAAAATTCTCAGAATGACCTCAGAATGATCTCAGGATTGCCGCAGAATCACACTACAGCCTTGAGAGTGATTACGCTTTTGTTAAAGCCTGCGCACAGGCATACGCGCTTGACCACGCCCATTGAAAATTGTAACCGCCCAACCAGCCGGTCACATCAAGCACTTCACCAATAAAATACAAACCTGGTTGTTTGGACTCCATGCTTTGTTGTGAAATATCGCGAGTGTCAACGCCACCAACAGTCACTTCAGCTTTACGATAACCTTCGCTACCAGAGGGCACTACAGGCCACGCGTTGAATGATTGCGCCAGTTTTAACAAGGATTTATCACGCGCCTCCATCAATACACCTTGCCAGGAAATATCTTGATTGATCCACGCAGCCGCGAGTCGATTAGGAACCCAGCGCCCCAGTTCATTAACGATCAGCTTTTTGGAATGTTGTTTAGCTTTTAACAAATCGTCAAACAAATTTTGCTCAGGTGCTAGGTTAATACGAATTGTTTCGCCCGCGCGCCAATAACTGGAAATTTGTAATATCGCAGGACCAGATAAACCACGATGTGTAAAAAGCAAATCTTCGTCAAAGCTTTGAATATTTTTTGCCGAACCTGTTTCAATTTTGACCGGCAATGACAAACCCGCCAAATTCATATAGGGTGCCCATTGCGCATCGTCAAAAATGAGGGGAACCAAGCCAGGACGTCGATCAACCAGCCTCACATTAAATTGATTGGCGATACGAAAACCAAAATCAGTCGCGCCAATTTTTGGAATTGATAAACCACCCGTTGCGATTACGACCGATTTAGTGTGCACGATTCCGCGTGACGTATCAATTTGGTAGGCGTATTGCGCGCCATCGCTAAAACGAATCGCCTGCACTGTGCAAGGATGCCAATGCATCACCTGACCAGCATTACCGAAAGCCGCGCATTCGCGCAACAACATTTGAATTAAATCATCGGCAGAGCGCCGACAAAACAATTGACCTTTGTGTTTTTCTTCAAAAGGGATGCCGTAACGTTTGACCAAGTTGATAAAGTCTTTAGGCATATAACGCGATAAAGCGCTACGACAAAACTTGGGATTAGCACCCAGAAAATGTTTATGCGGCGCACTGATGTCTAAATCACGATTGGTAAAGTTGCTACGTCCCCCTCCCGAAATACGCACTTTCTCAGCAATTTTTTCGTTGTGATCAATCAAAAGAACGCGCAAACCTCGTTGACCGGCGACACCCGTACAAAAAAGACCTGCCGCACCTGCTCCCACAATCACAACGTCAAAAGTGTTCATGCAGTCGTGATGCTAGTTAACGAGTTTTACTTTCAATGAGGTATCGCGGCTTGATTAGGAACCCATAAATTTAAGCGTGGCAACATTGCGCGATAAGGCGTCAATAACAAAACTGCCATCGTCAACTTCACTGCCAAATCGCCTGCGGCCCAAGTTAACCAAGGAGCATCAGTCCCTGCAAAAGCAATATAAAAGAAAATAGAAGTATCAAACACAGATGCGATGGCTGACCCAATCAATGGCGCTTTCCACCATGACATGGCGCGCCAGCGATTAAAAAGCGTGATGTCCATCATTTGTGATAGAAAAAACGCTAAGCCTGAAGCCAAGGCGATTCGCGTATCCGCCAAATACAAAGACAAAATCACTGCGCAGAAAAAACCCACCCAAGCAACTTTTCGTGCGGCAAGCGCTCCGACAGCACGATTGGTCAAGTCAGAAACTAAAAAAACGAAGGGATAGGTAAAAGCTCCCCATGTCAACCAATCATTGATTGAAAATTGCACGGCATAGTTTGAAAGAACGATTACCAAGGTCATCGCAGTAATCGGGCGCACTAACTGACGCAAACTTTGATAGTGTTTTTTAATAAAAATCATGACTTTGAAAAGTGAATAATTAAAGTGAGGAAGCCTTCAAATAACGAGTTTTTAGGTATTTTTATTGCACTAAAAATCTATCAAAATAAAGGCTGGGCGCGTGACAAAATATCTCAGGTTCACAAAAATATTTATTTAGATTTTGTCTAACGGTCTTCGTCATAGGGATTTTTACCGTTACGGAACTCGACGCGCAAAGGCGTGCCGATCAATTTAAATTCTTCGCGAAATATTTTTTCTAAATAACGCTTGTAGTCGGCATCAATTCGATTTAAGGCATTGCCATGAACCACCACTACTGGTGGGTTTTTACCCCCTTGATGCGCATAACGTAATTTAGGACGAATTACACCTTGGCGACGCGGCGCATGATGTTCAACCGCTTTAATCAAGGCGCGCGTCAATTGCGGCGTTGATAATTTTGTCGTTGCCGCTTCGTAGGCTTCACGGGCGGACCGCATCAAAGCACTAATCCCTTGCTGTTTTAGGGCCGAAATAAAATGCAAGCGCGCAAATTGTAAAAAACCTAAACGCAGCTCCAATTGATGTTTGGTCTGGGCGCGTTCATCATGATCAGTGTCATCCCATTTGTTAACCGCGAGCACCAAACCACGCCCCGATTCCAAAATATGCCCACCGATGTGCGCATCTTGCTCCGAAATTTCTTGACCTGGATCCAACAACAACACGACAACGTGCGCGTCTAAAATTGCTTGCAAGGTTTTGACGACTGAAAATTTTTCAACCGTTTCAAAAATTTTGCCGCGCTTACGCAAACCCGCCGTATCAATCAAGGTATAACGCCCATCCTCGTAATCAAACGGAATATAAATCGCATCACGCGTAGTGCCCGGCATGTCAAACGCAATCACCCGCTCCTCACCCATCAATGAATTGATCAGAGTGGATTTGCCCACATTAGGGCGTCCGACAATCGCAACTTTGATACGCCCGTTGTCGAGGTCTTCGTCGTTTTTATCCTCGACAAAATACGATAACGATTTTTCTAATAACTCACCAATACCATCGCCATGTGCGGATGACACCGCAAAAAAATCACCCCAACCCAAGGCATGAAATTCGCCAACAATCGCGTGATCGCGCATTCCTTCAGTTTTATTCACCGCCAAAATAATGGGTTTATTCGCTTGACCGTGACGGCGCAGAAAATGACTGACTTCCTGATCATGCGGTGTTAAACCCGCACGGCCATCCACCAAAAAAATGACAGCATCAGCTTCAATCAAAGCCTGCTTGGTTTGGCGCGCCATTTCAACTTCAATGCCCTCTTTCACCACGGGTTCAAATCCACCGGTATCAATCACCAAAAAAGGACGACCGTTATGGCGTGCCATGCCGTACTGACGGTCACGTGTCAATCCGGGATGATCAGCAACCAGGGCATCACGCGAACGCGTGAAACGATTGAATAAAGTTGATTTACCTACGTTGGCTCGCCCAACGATGGCAATAACAGGAAGCATATTTTTGAGAGAAAGCTCAGTTAAGGCTGAGTGTTATAAGCGTACAAATTTCCGTTATGAGTTTGCACGATGAGAATTTTATCGGCCAAGATCATGCTGGCAACGCCACTACTATGAGTCTCAAGACGCGACAAAAAACTACCGTCTTCACGCGAGAGCAGATGCACGTAACCTTCAAAATCACCGTAAGCAACCGCTTTACCAAAAGTCACGGCGGCACTTAATTGACGGTCTTTCATTTTGTCGTTTTGCCACAGGTTCAAACCCGTATTGGTAATAAACGCATAGGCAACACCGCGCTCATCGCTGGCAAATAAATACTGCCCATCGCCCCCAACTGCCGAGTTGGTTGAAAACGGTTTTTTCCATACCACGTTACCGCTTAATCCGTCAATGCAAAAAATAGCACCTTGATAAGTGCCCATGCAAATATTCTCGCCCACACTAATCGGTGTGCCGACAATCGCCGTTAACCGTTCTAACTCGTTGCTACCTGTGGTTTCAACGATTTTACTTTCCCACAAAATACTGCCGTTGTTCGACGACACGGCGAGTAATTTTGAATCAGGAAAAGACACAAAAGCAATCGATCCCGAACTCAATACCCCACGCGAATCACGCAGTAACAAAGACGGTAATGAACGTTGAATAATCCATAAACGTCGACCGCTTGATACGTCGTAACCGGACAAGCGGTTATCAATTGTTTGTGCCACCACTGTATCGCGCGCTAGGCCAGGTAAAGACAAAATTTCACTGGACAGCTGGCGTCGCCATTTTTCTTTGCCATTTTGATCCAAAGCAATTAAAAAACCTTGTTCGCCCGCGACTAAAATATTTTTCGCGTCACCAGTCACTCCTACCGTCAAATTTATTTTTAAATCAGTACGCCAAATTTCACGCCCAGTTTTTGCCTCAAATTTAGCAACTTCGCCATTTTTTCCAGCTGCGTACAAAAAACCGTCAACAAACAAGGGGATAAAATAATTACCACCATCTTTACCCACGCTGGCGCGCCACACTTGAGGTAAATTTAAAGTCGGAGTAAATTTAACTAAAGGTGCCGGTTTAATGATTGTGCTACTACATCCACCCAAGCCCCATAAAAAGCTCAAGGCCAAAGTTGTAATACCGAGCACTCGTGCAAATGAAATCGTCAACATAAATCAATAAAAATGATTGCCCAAAATGATTACCGATTAAGTCCTGAATTTGAATCGAACGATCAATTTACACACTTAAAGCCGCTAATTTCAAATTCAAGATATCTTTCATTTGACCTTCTGCTTTACTCAAGGCTTTGGTATAGGCCTCACGCGCCGCATTCATATTTTTTTGTGCCAAATACACATCTCCTTTACGATCTTCAAACAACACCATAAACGCATCGGGATAACCCCAATCAGCAAGGCTTAAAGCTTGATCATATTTTTTTTGCTCTAAATATAAACTCATTAAATCCAGAGCCGCCATCGCGCGATAAGGTGTTTTTGCTGAATCAAACACCATTTTCAATTGGGTTTCAGCGGTCGCTTGATCACCTTGTTGATAACTTTTCTTTGCCAAAGTCAAACTGGCCATCCAACTAAACGCCGTTGATGAATAATCTTTTTGCAGATGTTCAACAATCACCTTGGCCGCTTTGATATCCAGCGCATTAGGTTGACTCTCTTTGGTCAAGCGATCAAAACTCTCATAAATTTCGCTCGCGTGTTTATTGCGTTCTTGTTGCAGATATTTCCAACCGAACCAAGCAACTATCGCCACCAAGATAGTCAAGGTCACAATCGTCACCCAGCGTTTATGCTGTTGCCACCATGCTTTGATTAAATCAATACGCTCTTGTTCAATGTTGTCTAATGCCATGTCAAATCCTATTGAGATAAAAGTTGTAAATAATGAGTTTGTAGATACTGAATGAGTTCAACTCTGTTAATTTTTTCTTGCGCTTTTTCACGCGCGCGTAACCACTTGATAGTAACCGTGTTCTGCGCAATTTCATCTTCACCCAAGATTAAGGCCAATTGCGCACCACTGTTATCCGCTCGTTTCATTTGCGACTTAAACGAACCAATCCCCACACTAGTCATGCAATGCAACACCACCGACATTTGATGCGTGCGTAATTGTTCCGCCAGTTGCATCGCCGACAAGCCACATGCCCCACCACTGTGCATTAGATAAATATCAGGATTATCTAATGGCGCGGATGTGATTTGTTTTAACAATTCAATGACCCGCTCCATACCTAAGGCAAAGCCGCACGCAGGCGTTTCATTACCTCCATACAAAGGTGTGAGTGGATCGTAACGCCCGCCGCCACAAATCGTCGCTTGTGTCCCCAAATCAGTGCTAATCCATTCAAATACCGTACGGTTGTAGTAATCCATCCCTCGCACTAATCGCGGATTGACGCTGAAAGAAATATTGTTGGCATGAAGTAGCGCTTGCACGCCATCAAAATGTGCACGAGAAGCGTCTTCTAAAAAATCAATCAAACGTGGCGCAGCACCCAACATCTCCTGCATTGCTGGATTTTTAGAGTCCAGAATTCGCAAAGGATTTGTGTACAAACGACGTTTGGCGTCTTGGTCCAACAAAGATTCCTGCTCTTTTAAATACTCAATCAAAGCATGACGATGTGCTGCACGTTCGGGTGCATCGCCAATCGAGTTCAACTCTAAACTTACATTTTTCAAACCGAGTTTTTGCCACAAGCGCGCGCTCAACAAAATAAGTTCCGCATCAATATCCGGGCCAGAAAAACCTAA
>JAVKLU010000008.1:0-7110 GCA_031538895.1 Burkholderiaceae bacterium
CATCGATTCCCGAGGTCACCACATCATCACCCACTTTTACATCCGCGTTCGAGGGCACAAAACGCACATCAATTTGCCCTAATAAATTATTGCCATACGCCACTGCACGCAAACCAGTGCGCGGGATTTGCACCGGCACTGACAAATTACGATCGGTCGCCAAGGTCACTTCACTGCTGTTTAAATAGACTCGACTGATTTGACCGATTAAACCTTGCGGCGAAATCACTGGCATGCCTTGTTCAACTTTTGACAAGTTCCCTTGATCAATCACAATGCGGCGGTAAAACGGGGAACGCGTCTCGGCAATAATTTCACTGGGCCGCAATTGATACCCCGCATCAGTGCGCAAGGTCAACATTTGACGTAAATGAATATTCTCGGCTTGCAAATGCGCACTGTTTTGCGTCATCAACAACGCCGCATTCAATCGGCGACGCAATTCTTGATTTTCTGCGCGCGTGTCCAGTACCAACAATGCGTATTCATTGCCATACTGAAACAACTGTTGCGGTAGACGCGCCAAACTTTGAATCGGCGTAAAAGTCGCCCACAAGGTTTTACGGAAAAACGACAGCGCGTTGTAGTTGTTGTCGGCGTAAAGGAAAAAAAAGGCAAACAAAGTCAAAAACAATAACTTTAAATTTTGCGAAGCCCCTTGCTTAAAAAGAGGGGGCGGGCTGAGCTGCGCTTCTTGTGCCATTTTAGTGAGCTAAAAACAGCCAATCAATTATTCGTGCGCAAACAACATATCCATTTTGTCCATCCGCTCAAGCGCAATACCTAAGCCACGTACCACACAGGTTAAGGGGTCATCTGCAACAATCACTGGCTGTCCGGTTTCTTCCATCAACAAACGATCAAGGTCACGCAACAAAGCACCACCACCAGTTAAAACCATGCCTTTTTCAGCAATATCCGCACCTAATTCTGGTGGGGTTTGTTCCAAGGCATTTTTAATCGCTGAAACAATACTGTTCAAAGGCTCGGTTAAGGCTTCTAAAATTTCATTCGATGAAATGGTGAATGAGCGCGGAATACCTTCGGATAAATTACGTCCTTTCACTTCCATTTCACGTGTTTCAGAACCTGGGAAAGCAGATCCTATTTGTTGTTTAATCGCTTCAGCTGTAGGTTCGCCAATCAACATGCCGTAATTGCGACGGATGTAATTGATGATTGCTTCATCAAATTTATCTCCCCCGACACGAATGGACCCTTTGTAAACCGTACCACCTAAAGAAATAATTCCAACTTCAGTTGTCCCACCCCCAATATCAATCACCATCGAACCCGATGGATCGGTAATCGGCAAGCCTGCGCCAATCGCGGCAGCCATGGGTTCTTCAATCAAATCGACACGCGAGGCCCCAGCACCCATCGCTGATTCACGAATCGCGCGGCGCTCAACTTGGGTTGAACCACAAGGAACGCAAATCACGATCCGTGGAGACGGTGAAAAAATACTGCTTTCGTGTGACATTCGAATAAATTGTTTTAACATTTCTTCGGTCACGGTAAAGTCAGCAATCACGCCATCTTTCATCGGGCGAATTGCTTCGATATTGCCCGGAACTTTACCCAACATTTGCTTAGCTTGAGTTCCCACCGCTTGAATAATCCGGCGACCGCCAGCACCACCTTCTTGCCGAATCGCAACGACTGAGGGTTCGTTTAATACGATGCCTTTACCGCGTAAATAAATCAGGGTATTCGCAGTACCCAAATCAATCGCCAATTCGTTCGAAAAATAACCATTCAGAAAACCAAACATAAATGACCTTTGAATAAAAATGTTTTAATAAGACCCAGAGAATCAAGCAAACTCTGCGCTCTGTAAATATTGTCGCCCACTATCCAATTTGCATCCGATAAGGCGCATTAAAAAAACTGATAAGACTGTAAAAATACTGCACCGTCACACTACCAAACCCATGACCAAACACATGGCCCGCGCCGCTGTCCAGGGACACTTCACTCAAAAATCGCAACGCCAAAAATAAATCGAGGTTTTAATTTTTTACCTACTAAAAAGCACTGTATTAAAACGCTGTATTACAGCGCCACATTGTCCTAGCCACTTTACAATCACGCACCGCTCTGCAATATCAGGTTGTACATTCTACTCAAATGGGATCTGCCAGACATAACAGGCGTTTTATAGCAGTGATTTAACCACTATTTCGCAAACCCGCCGCGATACCGTTAATACTCATGTGTATCCCTCGCTTCACCCACTCCTCATGTAAGCCCTTACGATGTTGCTGAATTAAATTCACTTGCAGGTAATTCAAGGGATCCATATACGCCGAACGATTTTTAATCGAACTGGCTAAATCGGGATGATTGGCTAGGCGCGTTTTTTGTCCGCTGATGCGCGATAAGGCCTCTTCCGTATGCATCCATTCCTCTTTAATGCGCGCAAAAATGGCCTCTCCTTCACTAGCTAAATTCGTCGTCGCGCACGCCAATTCATGGTAGTGCCGCGCCATGGCGATATCGGTTTTGGCCATCACCATATCCATATTCGATAATAAGGTATTGAAGAATGGCCACTCAATAAACATCGCTTGCAAAAGTTTTTCTGCATCTGAATTTTGCGTCAACATGTGTTTAACCGCATAACCAAAACCAAACCATGCAGGTAATAAAAAACGCGATTGCGCCCAGGAAAATCCCCACGGAATCGCACGCAAATCCTCGATTCGCCGCGTCGATTTGCGCGCTGCAGGGCGCGATCCAATATTTAATTCAGCAATTTCATTTAAGGGCGTTGCGGCAAAAAAATACTCTGAAAAACTCGGTGTTTCGTATACCAATGCGCGATAGTGTTCAAACGAATCAGCGGATAAGAGAGCCATGCATTGTTCAAATTCCGCCAGGCGGTTTGCAGGCAAGCGTGTTGGCAACAAAGTTGATTGCAATGTGGCCGAGGCCAACAATTCCAGTTGCCGCATGCCGACTTCAGGATGCCCGTATTTCGAGGCAATCACTTCACCTTGTTCGGTCAAACGAATTTGACCTTGCACAGTATCGGGCGGCTGTCCGGTAATCGCCGAAAAACTGTTGCCACCGCCGCGTCCAACCGATCCGCCACGCCCATGGAATAACCGCAACTTAACCCCCGCAGCTTTAAACACACGAACTAAAGCCAATTCCACCTGATACAGTTCCCAATGCGAGGTCAAATAACCGCCGTCTTTATTTGAATCTGAATAACCCAACATGACCTCTTGCGTAGCCTTGGCACTCGCTACAATCGCCTGGACAAAGGGCAACGCAAAATATGCCGACATAATTTCTGGCGCCGCACGCAAATCATCAATAGTTTCAAACAACGGCACCACCATGACTTTGGCGTGAATTTTTGTTTGTCCCTCTTGATGCACACTTTGAATTAAACCGTTTTCTTTTTGCAGTAATAAAACTTCCAATAAATCTGACACCGACTCAGTGTGCGAAATTACATACTGACAAATCGCGTTATCGCCAAAACTTTTTTGCAAACGACGCGTGCAATCAAAGACCATTAACTCAGACCGCGTGCGATCACTGTACGATAAATACGGCGAGAACAAAGGGCGGTGATGACTTAACTCAGTCGTCAATAATTCAATTTTTTGTGCTTCTGTCAAATGTAAATAATCTTCGCAAACGCGCGCTTCTTTCAACAATTCAGCGATACACGCGGCGTGAACATCTGAACTTTGACGCAAATCCAAACTGGCTAAATGAAAACCAAATACGCGCGAAGCACGAATCAATGGTGCGACTTTTTGTTGCGCGACCAAACGCGCATGATTGGCCGATAAGGAACTGTGAATCACCTGTAAATCTTGTGCGAACTCGGCGCTATCGACATATGCGGGTAAATGACTTTGTTTATTCTCTTGGGGAGATTCCCGCAAAGCATTCAAACTCGCTTGTAAACGCGCCTGAATCACGGCAAACGCACGACGGTACATCTCATCGCGTCGATGATCACTGGGATTAGGGTCTTGTTCGGCCAGGGCCGATAGATCGGGCGACACGGCAACCAGGCTACTGGACTGCGCGCAAAACTCTTCAAGCTTGCTCAACTCGTTTTGATAAAAACCAATGATTGTTTCGGCTTGACGCGTCAAAGCGTAGCGCATGCTGTTGGCATTGACATTGGGATTGCCATCACGGTCACCGCCAATCCAAGTACCGATGCGCAAAAATGGATGCTGTTTGAGCGCCGAATGAATCGCGACATGGCCATGCTCTTGCAAGACTTCATCAACTTCGCGCATCAAGGCCAAAGTTTGCGGAATAAAGGTGCGCTTGTGATACATCAAAAAATTGTCAATTTCTTCATGCACCGTCAAACGGCTGTAACGCAACAAACGCGATTGCCACAAAGTTTCGACGATAGTCGAAATTGCTTCCATATTTTGTTTTTTCTGTTTAATGGTTTGCGGTAAATCACGCGCTTCAATTAAACCCGCCAATTGATTCTCTAAGGTCAAAACGCTTTTGCGCTGCACTTCGGTGGGATGCGCAGTCAGGACCGGTGAAATAAGCGCATGATCAAAAAAATCGACAATCGCTTGTGTCGTTACACCATTGTTTTTCAAATGTGCAATCGTATGCGCCAAAGTTCCTTGAGCAGGCATACGTCCGGCCATCATATTGCTCCGTTGGCTGCGAATGTGTTGCTGGTCTTCAACCAAATTAACCAAGTGAATCAAATAAGAAAATCCTCGTATCACTGCAATCAATTCATCGCGCGACAAATCTAATAAACGGGCATTGACGTCTTCGGTACTCAAACCACGACGCATCGCGACCGAAGTCTGGCGAATTTCTTCAATCATGGTAAACACGGCCTCACCTTCTTGAGCGCGAATCACTTGCCCCAAAATTCCGCCTAAAAATCGAATGTCTTCCCGAATACTGTTCATGATACCAATCGTTTACCGTAAAAAATAACTAAAGTCGTGGATTGACTGCTGACGCATGAAGGAAATGACAAAATATCCTGTCACGCATTTGTCGACTATTAGAAATGCTTGTGAATCAAACCCGATTAGTGATCGTGTTGATGCCTTGCTGATGAGTTCACTGAAGCATCTCTTTGATTCACATGATGATGCATCGACGCACTGTTTTGCATCTCTGAAGCGGCGTCACTGGTTTCATGTTGCGGCATCGCTGCGTGATCATGTTCGGCCATTTGGGCATGCGAATGTTGTCCATGACTCAGAGCATGCACCAAACCCCATACGCCCATCACCAACACAAATACACCAATAAAGCGACGCGCCATTGGCTTTTGACGAATCCAGCGAAACACACCACCGGCGACGGTAAAGGCCGGAACCGTTCCCAGACCAAACAACAACATTAGACCTGCGCCCAAGTACACATTTTGCGTTGCCGGCGCCAAAATTAAGGCGTTATACGTCAAACCGCAAGGAATCAATCCCCACAAAATGCCTTTCACATATTGACCATAATTAGCATCAATTCGTGTCGTGACATAGGCAATCATTGGTCCGACTTTGGATTCAAACCAAGCGGTCAAACCACTCTGTGTAGAACGCACAAACCAATTCAAAACCCCTATAAAACTCAGTCCATAAATAATCACCAAAATATTGGCGATGACATACAAAATCATCGTCAATTGCATGGTGTCAGTACGTAAGGCAACAGCACTGGCACCCAGGGCACCAAACACGCCGCCCAAAATCGTATACGTGGTGACACGGCCAGCATGCAATAACCAAACCCGCATACCAATTTTGTTTTGTTGCGAAAAATGAATGCCGCCACACATACCTAAACAATGCGGGCCACCCGAAATCGCCATTAAAAACACGACTAGAAATAAATTGTCGACCATTACACAATCCTAAAATAAAACATCTCTTAATAAAAAACTAAAAACCGCTTTACAGCGGTTTTTAGTTTGTGGTGATGAACAAAAATAATCATCACCGATGCGTATCGTTTGGTAACTCTAGGCAGAGAACGACGAGCCGCAACCACAAGTGCTTGAAGCGCCTGGATTTTTAATCACAAACTGCGCGCCATTGACGTCTTCTTTGTAATCAATTTCAGCGCCACTCAAATACTGATAGCTCATCGAATCAACCAATAATTCGACGCCGTTTTTAACACAACGTGTATCGTCCTCGTTCACGGTTTCGTCAAACGTAAAACCGTATTGAAAACCCGAGCAACCTCCACCTTGCACAAATACGCGCAGTTTTAAATCGGGATTGCCTTCTTCTTCAATCAGTTGTTTGACTTTATTGGCCGCGCTATCGGTAAAGATCAAAGTCAAAATATCACTATCAACATGTGCTGTCGTTTCAACGGATGTATTCATTTCATGACTCCTTTAATGACGCTGGGTGAAACTAAGAATTCCCGATGAAAACGGGGGCTTTAATTATTTTTGCACTGCGTATTTTTGTAATGCGCAGTCTTAGACGTATTTATTCTTTCGGTGTTGGTGTTACGTTACCTAGCTTAGATTCAATTTTAGTAATCACTGGCGCCGACGTCTTATCAGGTTCCACACTCTTTTCTGGCATCGTTGTTCCCTTGTTGTGATGCAAATCACCATCAATCAAAGCACCATAATGCATCTCTAAAGATTGGTAATGCACACTGCCCAAAATCTTGGCCTTAGGTTGTAACTCCAGCAAATGTGAAGAATACACTGGACCTCGAATTTCACCATTCAAAATCACATGACCGGCGCGAATTTCACCTTCGATCAATGCGGTTTCAGACAAAATCAATACCGACTTTTCCATCGGAACTGCGATCACATTGCCTTTTACACGTCCATCAATTCTGATGCCGCCAGCAAAAGTTAAGTTACCCTCGATTTGAGTATTTTTACCAACAAGACTTTCTATGGCTGCATTTGTCGCGTTTTTTTTAAACATAGTAAGTTAATAAGAAATATAGGTTAATCATGATCAAAGTTACTTTAGGGCACTTCTATCAATTCATTTTTGCGGCGAATTGCTTTGTTGCGCAGTACGCGAAATCCTCACGTACTGTATGTACGCTCCGGTTTCTGTGTGCTGTGCGCCTCGCACTTCATCCGCACATTCTGTATTTATAGAA
>JAVKLU010000009.1:0-3892 GCA_031538895.1 Burkholderiaceae bacterium
CAATTGGTCAGCGCCAACTTATCGGATCACATGAACGCCGCCGTTCACAATTTAACCGCCAAAAGCACACGTCAATATTTAGAACAAGCCGTTTTTGCCGATGGACTGTCCGCCGAATCAGCGCACCAGTTAGAGCGTTTAACCACAAAACTGTGGAAACAAGCGATGAAAAAAATGGTCGATGCGGCAATTCCTTTATGTGAAAAAGATGAGGGTAAAAATGGTTCAATTAAAGGGACTCATCGTATTCGTATGGGAATGTTTTGTTATGCGACAGATACCCAAAATTATGTGGTGAAAGACCCGATAAATCCCAATTTTTAATGTCCGCTATGAATACAAAACTTCTTTTCATTTATCGCGTGCATCATGTTCATCGCGCCAATTTATGATGCTGATTCCTGCGGTGATGTTAGTGTTTATGGTGTCGTGCGGTGGCGTTGGTAGTGACAGCGATTACGCGGGTGTTGGTAGCGGCGGATCAGGTTTGGTCGATGGCCCAGTCACGGGTTTTGGTAGCGTCATCGTCAACGGCATTAGTTATGACAATTTAAGCGTGCCAGCACAGGTTAAAGACAGCGATGGCACGATGAAAAATGTGGCAATCAGATTGGGACAGCGCGTACAACTGAAGTATTCCGGTACTAACCTAGCGACGCAAATTGAAGTTTTACCGCAACTGATCGGCCCCGTTGACGGTTCGGCACAAAACCTGGCGGGTTCAAGCAATTATGAATTTCAAATGATGGGGCAATGGGTTCGTGTGATTGTCGACAACGCGGATACGCAAAATGCACGGACTCAATTAGCAGGGTTTACTACGGCCAATGAGGTCGTTCAAGGTGTAGAACTCGAAGCGCACGGTAGCTGGTTATACGACAACGCCAAGTCGGCGTATGTTTTGGTGGCGACACGTATCGAAAAAAATACATCAAACTCAAATCCAGTATTGCTCAGCGGCGTGGCACAAAACGTCACAAGCAATCGTTTTCGTCTCAATAGCGTGACGGGCAGATTGATTAACAGCGCCGCGATGACGGCGGTACAAGAAGGTGACTTGGTCCGAGTCTGGGCTAAACGCAATGATTTAATGGCTTCGGGATTGATGACACCGATGCGAATTGACAACTACAGCCTTAAAAACGCAGACCTGCAGAGCGCAGATATTCGACGGGGGGGCTTGATCAGTCGAGTCAACGAAAACAATAACACAGTTGAAATCGAAGGCAAAATTTATCCTTTTCCGGCCGGAGCAAAAAGAGGTGATTACAGCGCTGGCAAATATGCTCTGGTTAAATGGGGGGTGAAACAAACTCAACCTGATCAAATTCAAGTTCGCCCGATAAGCGGCCCTGTGGACAATGATTTGGGTAATCACTTAGACAACGATTTGGGTAGAAGCTTGAATTTGAATGGCGGTGTTAGTAATGTTGATTGGACGCTTGATTCCATCACTTTTGTTTTGCGTGGCATGCGGGTCAGTGCGCCTAAAAACTTTGTTCCACAAAGTTGTAAAGACGCGGGGAGGGGAAATGTGTACGTGCAAATTACGGCAGCCCCTGTCGATTTTGGTGGGAGGGTCAGCATTACCAGCAGCGCCATGCTCAGGTGTACCACTCAAGTCAATACCCCAAGCGGCACGATCAATCGTTCGGGCAAGATTGCCTCGGTCAATAGACAAACCTTGACCTTGACCAATGGCTTGGTGGCGCGCTGGGATAGCAACACTTATATTGAAGGTGGAGTGAATTTACGAGTGGGTGCTGACGTGAGTTTAGAAGGGTATTTTGTGGGCAATGTTTTGCAGTTAAAAGTAGTTGAGTTGGATTCTTCTGATTGAGGAATATTTTTTCATAGAAGTGGGGCTAGGGCGGCGATTGATCACCGCCGCCTGATGCTTTCTTTGCTTTTTTTGCTTTTGCTATTTTTTCTGGTATTGGGTGTATTAAAAAATCATTTTTTGAAGTGTTATTTTTTTTGTGGAGATCGTTATGAAATTAGTCAATTTATCAGCAAGTGTCGTCGTGTTAGCCAGTCTGCTGTTAGCGGCGTGTGGCAGCAAAGTCGCGAGTGATATCAGTGTGACCTCAAGCGCAGGAGGAGTCTCAAACGCACAACTGGCCACTGGAACGATTACCGGTTTTGGCAGTGTGTATGTTGATGGTGTCGAGTTAGAAGATGCGCAAGCTGCCACCGTCAGTGAACAAGCGGATGGAACGTTTCAATCCAAGATTTTGAAACTGGGACAACGCGTTGAAGTCAACCATGACGCCAGTGGTCGTGCCGAGCGTGTTCAAGTGAATGCAGCGGTGATTGGTAAAGTGTCAGCGATTGATACGGCAACCTTGACCTTAAGCGTTGCGCAACAATTAGTGACTGTGAATACGGATGCGACTAAAGGGCCCTTGACCCAATTTGGAAGTTTTGACAACAGCACTTACAGCAGTTTGGCGGATGTCAAAGTGAATGATTACCTTGAGGTTTACGGTATGCTGGTTTACGATTCTGTGGCGAAGTCCTATAAGGTCAGCGCAACTCGAATTGAAAAAGTCAGTGCGATTACTAGTGTTCGCGTCAGCGGCAAAATGACTAATTTAAACGCCACTAATTTCACCTTGAGTGGCTTAACGGTCAATTACGATGCCAAGTCAGTGATCGTTCCCAGTGCCAGCGTGTTGGCAAACGATCAAAATGTGACCGTGTGGAGTACCGCCGCAAGCGTTGCGCAAAATGCGATTACCGCGCAACGTATTCGTGTCTTTAAAGCCAATCAATCGAATTCAAGCAATACCGATGTCGCGATTCAATTGGGGGGTGTTGTGAGCAACAACAGTACTGCGGATAAAACCTTTGAACTTTCGGGCACTAAAGTTAACGCCAGCGCCGCAAGCATTAGTCCAGCCGGTGCAGTGATTGCTGATAATTCGTATGTGCAAGTGAAGGGTACGGTGGGTAGTGATGGGGTATTAAGCGCCAAAACAATTAAAGTGAATAGTGCCAACACGGTGAATGATTTTGCCAAAGTTCGCTTGTCTGGTGTGATCAGTAGCTTGGTTGACCAAACCTCATTTGTCGTTCGCGGTGTGCCGGTTGATGCATCCTCGACAACGCTGGTTAAAAATTGCGCACAAGATTTGACCACCAATACTTATGTGGAGGTTCAAGCGCAAGTACAAGCCGGAACTGATGTTGTTCTTGCCACCAACTTGTCGTGCCGACCCGCACAATCAACACCACCTTTAGCCATTCGTGAAGCGGTTGGGATGGTGTCAAAAGTGGATACAACGGCCTTAACTTTTGTCTTGACCCCGAGTTTTCCTTTAGACGCTAGTGCGCTGAATGTACGCTGGAGTGTCGCGACCAATTTTATCGGGGTGACTGTAGAGACTTTAGCCGGCGCTGCAATAAAAGAAATTGTTGTGCTGGGTTATTTGGATAGCGATGGCAAAACGATAGTGGCACATGCGGTGATCAGCAAAACGCACGCTCCCGGTCAAGACTATGCGCCTGAAAACGATCGACCGAATCCAGGTTCTGGTGGTAGCAATGCAGGTGGTTCTGATCAAGGTACAGGCGCAGTAAATAGTAAGTGGACTCGCTATCGTAAAGACCATTCTCGTCGTTAAATCAAAGGCGCATTTGCGCGCCTTTGTAGGTAGGGAAGAAAGCTCAAAAGGCACGTCATTGACGTGCCTTTTTTTATGCGCGTGTAAAATCAAAGCGTGCGTCGGGAATATCTGCATTAAAAGTCACGGTATTCAAATCGCCCTTAAAAATGACTTGGGTATCCCGCTTTCAATTAAATTCGTCAAAAATGACCGTTAAGACTTCATCAGATGTTTCGCCATTATCAATTTTTCAAAAAATTATTTTTGTGATGCAACACTCGTAC
>JAVKLU010000010.1:0-34712 GCA_031538895.1 Burkholderiaceae bacterium
AAGTGCCCTTTTTTATATTGCGCTTTGCGAATACTGTTATTTTGTACCGTTATTCTGTAGCGGTACTTCGTACCGCTACTTCGTGCCATTAGGCCCTTGCATAAACTTAAAGAACGACGAGTTTTGATCCGTCACAATAATATCTTGTTTGTTTTTGAAGGTCGTGCGATAGCCCTCAAGGCTTTTGGTGAATTGATAAAAATCCGGATTCTTACCAAATGATTGCGCATACATCCGTGAGGCTTTTGCATCTGCTTCCCCCATAATTTTTTGCGCCGTTTTATAGGCAGTGGCTAAAATTTCTTCGCGTTGACGATCGGCGTTGGCGCGAATTTTTTCACCTTCCGCGCTACCGATGGAGCGTAACTCATTGGCGACGCGATTGCGTTCCGCTTTCATACGGTCATATACCGACGAGTTGATGCTCTCGATGTAATTCACGCTTTTCAGACGAACGTCAACCACTTTAATGCCGACATTAGCCGACTCGTCTGCGACTTTTTTGCTGATGGCGGTCATTAGCAGCGCACGATCGCTCGCGATCACTTGATTGACTGTGCGCTTGGTGACTTCCTCGTTTAAAGCCGCTTTTACAATTTGTAAAAGACGATCTTCCGCACGCGCGCGGTCACCTGAAAAGCTGATGAAAAATAAACGGGGATCCGCAATGCGCCATTTGACAAAGCTGTCAATCAAAATGTTCTTTTTTTCAGCGGTAATAAAACGGTCGCTATCCGCCGCGTCAATGGTTTGAATCCGTTGATCTAAGACATACGCGGTTTCAAAAGGACGTGGCAATTTAAAATTTAGTCCTGGCTCGCTGACGATGCGTTTGACTTCACCCAGTCCGAAAATAATGACGGTGTCGCGCTGATTCACCATAAAAATGGTTGACCAAAAAAAACTCAACGCAATCGCGAGTAAGACTAAATTGGGAATCAAACGTTCCCGTCGAAAAAATTTAACCGCCATAAAAGACCTCTGAAAAATTCAAAAAAGGATGAATCGGAAGATTTTTTACCAACCCACCAAACTCATGATTACCTTAATTCGCGCAATCGCTCTTGCCCCAAATCGCGAGCTGGGCCGCTACCCGTTGTCGGAGTGATTGTGCTGGGCGCGGCTTTTGATGCGCCTGTAGCATCATTAGTCGCGGCGTTTTCTTTCATGATTTTGTCGAGTGGCAAATACAATAAATTATTGCCTTGTTTAGATTCGACCATCACTTTGGTGACGTTGGAGAACACCTGCTGCATTGTTTCTAAATACATCCGTGAACGCGTCACTGCCGGTGCGCGTTGGTATTCGGCGACCACTTGGTTAAATCGTTCTGCGTCGCCTTCGGCGTTACCGACTACGCGTGCGCTGTAACCTGCGGCATCTTCTAGCATCCGCGCCGCCATACCTTTAGCTTTGGGGATCACATCGTTAGCATAAGACTCGCCTTCATTTTTTTGACGATCCCGATCTTGTCCGGCTTTGACCGCATCATCAAACGCGCTTTGTACGGGTTCGGGTGGTTGGGCGTTTTGCAAAATGACGCCAGACAGCAGTACACCGGTTTTATAGCGGTCTAGAATTTCTTGCGCTAAAGCGGCCGTATCTTGAGCCACTTTTTCACGCGCTTCATACAAAATAAAATCCATTTTGTAGCGTCCAATAATTTCGCGCAAAGCAGACTCCACAGACAGTTTTATCGTGTGATCCGTATTGAGGTTATTGAATAAATAATCTTCGGGGCTTTTTAACCGGAACTGGACGGTCACCTGAACGTCAATTAAATTTTCGTCATTGGTGAGCATTAGAGACTCTTCAGGAATTTTATTTTTGATGTTGTTGCGATAGCCAATTTCAATTTTTCGAATTTGTGAAATATTGACGACTTCGTTTGATTGAATAGGCCATGGCGCGCGCCAGCGAAAGCCTGGGCCGACGGTTTCGCTATACGCACCAAAAGTCAAAATCACACCGCGTTGGGCCTCTTGGACAATAAAAAATCCACTGGCGAGCCACAACACAATAGGGATAGCGATCAAGAACCACGGATTAAATCCTAATTGAAATGGCGGATTTGGTTTGCCACTGCCATTGTCATTGCCAGAATTGTTGTTGGGGTTGTTTTTATCGTTTTTTTTCCCAAACAAGTCACCCAAGCGTTCGTTGATATTGGCCCATAACTCTTCGAGTTCGGGATTGGCACCATAGCCCGGACGTGGTTTGGGGGGAGGTTCTTTGGCCGGATCGGGAGGCGTGTCGGGCTTTTGACTGCCTCGTCCCCAATCGTTATTGTTGAGTGAGGCTAGGGCGATTTTGAGTCGTTTAAACATAGATCTTAAAGAGAACTGTTAATCAGGATTGGTGGCGTTTGATTCGCTAATTGTGGCGCGCATTATAGGGAAAACGCTAGAGCACTTAAACACAGTCCTCAACTGAAAAATAAGCGCTAACTGGCGCAGGCATCGAGACGACACGAGGTCAAATCATCGATGCCACCTTTATCCCCATCATCGAGATTCAGCGCGATAAGCGTAATAAGCGCGAAGATAACAAGACCACCTCTACCAAGGATAGTTTGGAATGCTCGCGGCGGAGTTTGCCCAAGGGCTCATATCCAGCCATTGGCCCTCTGTTACGCGATTGTTACCATTTGCGCGTAGGGCATAAAACGTCATTGGTGCCGCCGGTAAATTAAGCTCAGCCACAGAATTCAAGGCCGTTTGACTGTTTTTAAAGCCGTACATCTTGAACAGTTGCGTTAAATCTTTTCCAATAATTTTGCTCGATAAAACGAACAATAAATCGTCATTCGTAATCGTGTTGGTGCTATAGGCGCTCATGCCGTATTTTGCTTTATTGGCAGCATCCCAGGCTGTGCTCACCAAGCGGTCGCCCTTGGTCAACAAGGTAAAAAACTCCAATGTGTTGTCTGACGTCGGTAGGGTGGTTTCGGGATGTTGCAACTTGGTATACAGAAACGCCAGCTGGAAATGCACCGCCCGCATTTGCGACGCGGTATTAAGCCCCTGCCTCCATAATTTGTTATACACCTCGTCGTTCAAAGCGTCTCCCGTCTTGCCAGTTGCACGCGCCGTTTTCAAAATGCCAAATAAACCCGCCGCGTCAATGCTACCGCCGTTGGTATCTTGAGCAAAAAGTTGATACTTGCGCATCATTTGGGCATTTGCCAAAATATTGTTGTCGCACTCAACGATACAGTCGTAAATGGTCATCACTCGTTGCACCGTGTTGTGGCCCAATTCATGTACCCACCCCCAACCGGTATCAATGCCAGGATAACCATCACTAGGGTTGCCAGAACATAAATAACCACATTGGGCAATCCAACCAACAAAGTGTTGTACGCCAGGTGCCTTGTGGATGTTGCTGGTGCAATCCCAGCCCAAGTCAGTACATTGTGTTGCAACTTTGCTGCGCAACGGCATATTGTTGTAGCCATTGGCAATGTGGTTGGTGTCAAAAATAAGACCCTTCACATTTTTTATGACATAGTCTTCAGCGGTGCCATTGCCCAAATTACTGATTGCATTGCCGATAGTTTGTTGAAATTCACCGCCCACAAATTTGGCGGTATTCCAGCCAAAATCACGCCGTGTCAGTGCCGCCGACGCTATGTCTAAATCGGCTTGCGTCATCGTTTTCGTGAAATCCCAGTGCGCATATTTAATGGCACCCGTAATGCGCAGCTTGATGTTGGTGCCAACGGCGCGACCTGTATAACTTAAAAACAGCGGGCCGCCCCAGGGGTAGGTGCGTATATTCATTGCGCCATCGCGTAGCAACAGCGAGTCATGTCCATCTGGAATGCGTGGGCGTGAATAGTCGCTGGTAACGGGGTTGCCATGGGCACGGATGTGCCCAATTTTGAGGGCGAGGCTGCCTGCTTTATCGTCGTTTAATACTTCAATTTTCACGGCTTTACCTGGTAATGCACCTCGGCCAATGGCGGTAACCCCATTGGTTTGCGGGATGGTGACCTCAATCACTTCGGATTCCGTTGGTTGCTCCACATCCTTTACTTTGTCGGGCATCCAATCGCCAAATTTGTCGGATGCGTTGGTGTGCTCACGTACTGAATAAGTCCAAGTATCTGCTACCATAGCACGTAAAAAATCGATGGGCCGTCCAGTGTTTTTATTCAGTAACGTATTGTTATAGCGCAAGCCTTGGCGCGCCATATCTGCCCATAAAACCAAGGCTTTTAAGTGATTAAAAGACGCATCCAAAGCAAACAATTTTGTACCCGCCGCTTCATAGGTGCGTAATTGAGTTTTGAAACTGTCGATAGTGGTTAATTGCCCATCACCATTCCACGCTGTCAGGCTGTCGTTTTGTAAGGAACTGATAAGACCTAGTAAGTTGCCTTGCTTGTTTTTCCAATCATTGGCTTTTTGTACGGATTGCGCCGCTGTTCGGTCTGCGGCCACACTGTTTTCACCAAAATAATTGCCGACATTGCCTTGTTGCACGGCGATGCCGATCGCGTGGTTGACGGCATAGCAACCACTACCGCACTCGGTCCACTCCAGTTGGTTATAAAAAATGGTTTTCCCTGCTTGGTAATATTTGCTGACCGTCTCAGTGAGTGCCCCGTCGTTTGTTACCCCTTGTCCAAAAATAAAGAGGTCAACCTCTTGCCAACAGGTATTGTTTTTGTCTTTAATGTCGCAATTTACTTTGGTGATGGTTTTTGCTCCCGCTTTTTGCAATAGGGTGGTGATGTGTGCATCAGTAAATTTTGCGCCATCGGATACCGCGTAACTGGATACCGCGTACTTAACCGTTTGGGGGAGTGCGGCATTGGGGTCATTAGACAAAGCCCAAGCGAATAGCCGCTTCATTAAGGGGTGATAAGAGTGGTTGGCATTACCACCAACAATGTTGAGGATATTGCCGCCATAACTGATACCATGGCCAACCGTGCCGTTGCTGTTGCGAACGTGCGCTACGCTGGCCAAGACACTGTTATTGGTCGTCATGACAAAAGGCATGGCAGAGGATCGCTCCTCGGGGTACATAAGGCGAGATTTGCCACCAACGCCAATAGTCTGGTCGGCATCACCATAAATCATCCCAATATCAGGGCGACCATCGATTTCTGCTTGTACGTGTTGGCGCGCAAGCTCTAAAAGCTCACTCATATAAGCACTGTCTTTCGCCAATGGAGTCGGGTTGCCCGTGCTCATCGCTTGCGCAACGGGCCTTACAGGTGCAGGTGCAGGTGCAGGTGCAGGTGTTGCAGGTGCAGGTGTTGCAGGTGCAGGTGCAGGTGTTGCAGGTGCAGGTGTTGCAGGTGCAGGTGCAGGTGCAGGTGTTGCAGGTGCAGGTGTTGCAGGTGCAGGTGTTGCAGGTGTTTCTTGCACAACCGGCGTTACAGGTTCGTGCGTTACCGTATCTGTAGCTCCTGTAGAGTCCGTAGGGGCACTTGTCCCGCTGGCGCCGCAACCGACAAGAAAAAAGAGCAGTAAGGGGAAAAGATTGCGTATGCGCATTAGAATTAGTGAGGAGAGTTCAATGGGGCGTGTTTTCATGAGTGCGTAAGGCGTCTAAAAAAGATTAAGTAATGCGAGCCGAATGATTGTAGGGAGCTTCTATAAAAAGAGCAAGGGCAAGTGGAGGGTTAATTTACAACATGAGCCGCATTGAGATACTGATTCGCAAAGAGCTTGTGAGCATTGCAGGGGTTGGTATGCCCAAAATGGCATGAAGGCGGGGGAAACAGGGGTAATGCTTCTAAAAACTCACGAAACAAGGATCAAAATCGGAAGCTAAATCAGAAGCTAAGTCGAAAAAATGGAAAACAGAATTTAAGTCTCTCGGTCAGCGCTCATTGCGCTTGCGCCGTGAATTTATAGGACTCCCCTCTTTGCTCTCTATTAGCGGCTTGAACAATTACTTTCAAAACTAAATCTAAACCCAGACCGGTTTTTGCACTGACGACAATGCGTTCGAGCGGCTCTTCAATGGCGTCGTGAAGCGGCTCTTCAACGACTTTTATCATTAAGTCGTCGCGGTGTTCGTCCGGAGGTGCCTGCGTCGGTGGTGGTAATAAATCAGCTTTGTTAAACACTAAGACCTGTCGATCAATCGGCGCTTTAATGTCTTTTAATATTTGATTGACTGCGCGAATATGCTCATCGCGCATCGGGTGGTTGATGTCGACCACTTGCAACAATAAATCGGCGTGAATTGATTCTTCTAAAGTCGAGCGAAAGGCGGCGACCAATTCATGTGGTAAATCACGAATAAATCCGACGGTGTCGGAAATCACGACATTACCTAAAGACTCAATGTAGATGCGGCGTGTGGTGGTATCCAAAGTTGCGAACAACTGATCGGCAGCATAGGTTTTTGATTTGGTCAGTGCGTTAAACAAAGTCGATTTGCCCGCGTTGGTATAGCCTACCAACGACACGCTAAAGACATCGCTGCGTGAGCGTGATTTTCGACGCGTATCGTTTTGTTGTTGAACTTTCGCTAAACGCGCTTTAAGTGTTTTGACACGATCACCCAGTAAACGGCGATCGGTTTCTAACTGTGTTTCGCCTGGACCGCGCAAACCAATCCCACCTTTTTGCCGTTCCAAATGCGTCCAACCACGCACCAAACGCGTGGACAAATGTTGTAACTGTGCCAGTTCAACTTGCAATTTGCCTTCATGGCTGCGCGCGCGCATGGCGAAAATATCTAAAATTAAAGTCGTGCGATCAAGGACGCGGGTTTTCAGTTCGCGTTCTAAATTGCGCTGTTGACCCGGCGATAAGGCGACATTAAAGACGACCAAGTCAACTTCTTGAGCGGCAACAGCCGCCGCGATTTCAGTGACTTTTCCACTGCCAATATAAGTCACGGCATCAGGCGCGCGACGCTTGGCAGTAAAGGTTTGTAATACGACTGCTCCGGCGGTATCGGTCAACAGGCAGGCCTCTTTCAAGCTGTCAGTAAAACCAATATCGCCCAAATCCACCCCAACAACGATCGCGGCGGTGGTTTTTTCTGTGGTTGAGTAATTTCGGGGCCGTCCCGCTGCGAGCAAGCCCTTAGTCGGTTGAGCTAAATGTTCGGGGGAGTTTGCTGAGGATGAAGAGGTCAAAGGGATCGCATCAGATGGAAAAAGTGAACTCTACGAATGTGCAGAGTTTTCAAACGCAAAAAAGCATCAATCTATCTAAGTCGGATTGATGCGATCAAATACGGTGCAAGTAAAACGAATTGCCGCGTTCGGCGTGATTTCAGCGTTATGGCAATTATTCGTTGTCGTCCAGTGATGGCATCTCGATAGGACGTGATGGCACAATCGTTGATACCGCGTGTTTGTAAACCATTTGCACAGTCGTATTACGTAACAAGATTACGTATTGATCAAACGACTCAATGTGACCTTGCAATTTAATCCCATTCACCAAATACACGGCGACAGGCATATGTTCTTTACGTAGGATGTTTAAAAAAGGGTCTTGTAATAATTGACCTTTATTCGTCATGATAGATTCCAATAGTGGTAGTGTGATGTGACGTGATACTGCACGGGGCTTTGATTATAGGGGGTAGTGTCGATTTGATTTGACACACGCCAGTACCGACTCAAAGTAGGCGTCGATTGGGTGGATTGTAACCAATAGAGCCCTCTCTATTTTCAGTTTAAAAATTTCGTGTTGTTATTGCCGAGCTTCAGTTTTGAATCGAATATGTCAGATGGCTCGGATACGTCAGATGACTCGGATATTTGGCGCGGTTTAAATTTGTCATGATGTCGCGTGGATAATCAGGGGATCAAGGTTTGATTGTTTGAGAAATGAATGTTGCTGTCATTATTGGATGTGTTTTATTTAGGTGCGCTTTATGAAAAATCCGTTTCGCTTATTTTTACAATCGCGCTTGACGCTTTGGCTGATGGCGGCGTTGGTCATTGTTGTCGTGTTAGTAATTTTGTTTTTGCGCAGTGCCAAACCACTACCTGAAAATAAAAACAGTCCCGCCACAAATACTACGCCGCCGCTAGAGATTTTGGCCAGCGATGCGCAGGTGATCGCGCCAGTCAATTTTCAAGTCGTATTGCCCATATCGGGAACGATTAGCGCGCCCATACAAAGTGTCGTGAAGTCTTATGTCAGCGGTGAAATCAAAGCGATTCGCGTGCGCGAAGGTCAAAGCGTGGCGCGCAATGATGTGGTGATTCAAATTGATGATCGCGAAACGCAAGCGCGTGTTGAGCAGGCCAAAGGCGCCTTGCGCGCGGCACAAGGACAGTTAGCGATTGCCCGCCAGTCCGTAAATAATAACCAGTCGTTGATGGAGCAAGGCTTTATTTCTAAAACAACTTTTGATACCTCGCAAAGTCAATTTGATATTGCTAAAGCCAATGCTGAATCGGCGCAAGCCGCTTTGGATGTCGCGCAAAAATCACTGGCCGATACGGTTTTGCGCGCGCCGATTAGTGGGGTGATTTCACGGCGTTTGGTTCAGGTCGGCGAAAAAGTATCCCCCGATACGCGCTTGTTAGAGTTAGTCAGTTTGAGTGGGCTGGAATTGCAAGCGGCGGTGCCCTCAACAGATGTGGGACGGGTGAATCTTGGGCAAAAAATTAACTTTACGATTGCCGGTATTGATGCGCCGCAAGAAGCTAGCGTCGTGCGAATCAATCCCGCCACAGAAACGGGATCGCGCAGTGTGCTCATTTACGCCAGTTTGTCGGGCAATGCGGCCAATCGTGTGCGCGTGGGGATGTTCGGGCAAGGCGGAATCATCTTGCGTGAGACGCAAGCAATTGCCTTGCCAGAAAGCGCACTCCAAAAACGCGGCGATAAGAATTTTGTATACGTGATTGAAGGTGATTTGTTAGTTGAACGCGAAGTCACTTTGGGTGCGCGCGGAGAAGTAAATCACGCCAATTTTGTCGAAATTATCAATGGCCTAAAAAGTCAGGAGCACGTTATCGTTAACAATTTAGGTGTTTTGCCAGTCGGTATTCGGGTTCGCGTGACGCAATAGCGGGTTGTCGTAATGCGCGGGTTGTCGTAAATCTTTAGCGAGATTGGATTAACACTAACTTTATTGGTTTTTAGATTAAAAAATATTATGTGGTTTACCCGTATCAGTATTAACAATCCGGTCTTTGCGACCATGGTGATGGCGGCTTTAGTGGTGTTAGGCTTGTATTCTTACTCACGCCTGAAAATCGAACAGTTTCCCGACATTACTTTCCCTGTCGTCGTGATTCAAACCAATTACCCGGGGGCCGCGCCGGAGTCAGTTGAAAACGATGTGACACGCAAAATTGAAGAAGGTGTCAGCACCATTAGCGGAATTAAAAATTTAACCTCGCGCTCATACGAAGGCGTATCCGTGGTCATCATCGAGTTTGATTTGGCGATTGACGCGACGGCAGCGACGCAAGACGTACGCGATAAAGTGGCCTTGATCAAATCCAGTTTGAGAAGCACGGTTAGAGAACCGACGGTATTACGCTTTGATCCAGCATCGCAGGCGATTTATTCGATTGCATTAAAAACAGACAAAAATAGCCAATATGATTTACGAACCTTGTCCGGAATTGCTGACGAAGTTGTGAAAAAACGTTTGCAAGCGGTGCGAGGAGTGGGGGCGGTGAACGTGGTGGGTAGTGCGGTCCGGCAAATTCAAATCCAATTGAATCCTGCACAGATGGAAAGTTTGGGCGTCAGTATTAATCAAGTGACCCAAGCGATTCAAAAAAATAACAGTGACTTTCCTGCAGGAACTTTAACGAGTGACACGCGGTCGCGCGCGATTCAAATTCGCAGTGCGATTTTGAAAGTTGACGATTTCAATCACCTGGTCGTGGCGCGGCGCAATGGGATTGCCATACATCTGAACGAAGTCGCACAGATCAAAGACAGCGAAACCGAACAGGACAGTCTGGCGATGTTTAACGATCAACCCACTCTCGCCTTCAATATTTTGAAAGCTGGGGACGAAAACACCATCGTCGTTGTCGATGGGCTAGTCAAAGAAATTGCTGCTTTGAATAAAGATTTTGTACAACGTTTTCCCGGGGTGTCTCTGGAGACTGTTCGTGATGGCGGGCGGGCGATTCGTTTGAGTGTTAACAATGTCAGGCAAACGATTTTTGAAGGCGCAATACTGGCGGTTTTGATCGTGTTTTTGTTTTTGAATTCGTGGCGATCGACCGTGATCACGGCCTTGACCTTGCCGATTTCTTTGATCGGAACCTTCTTTTTCATGTACCTGTTTGGTTTTTCCATCAATATGATTACTTTGATGGCGCTGTCTTTGTGCGTGGGCTTGCTGATTGATGATGCGATTGTGGTGCGGGAAAATATTGTGCGCCATATGACGATGGGTAAAAATCATCGTGACGCGGCGATGCAAGGTACGCGTGAAATTGGTTTGGCGGTATTGGCGACGACGCTGTCGATTGTTGCGGTATTTTTGCCCGTGGGATTTATGGGTGGAATCATCGGACGCTTTTTTCACTCGTTTGGGATTACCGTCGTCGTGGCGGTTTTGATTTCGATGTTGGTCTCGTTTACTTTGGACCCCATGCTCTCGTCGATTTGGCGCGATTACAACCATCCGCGCGGATTTTTCGTTCGGTTTGTGATGCCTGTTTTGATTCGTTTTGATCGTTTTACGGAACGCTTAGCTCATTGGTATCACCGCGTGTTGGCGCGTGCCTTGGGGCATCGACGCTGGACTTTATTGTTGGCTCTGGTCATTTTTGTGCTGAGCTTGGGGCTGGCCAAAATAGTTGGTGGAGAGTTTGTTCCTGCGGCCGATAACGCTGAATCACAAATTGATTTCTACACGCCGCAAGGTTCGTCTTTGGCGTTTACGCAAAGCAAAGTGTTGCAGGTACAAAACATTATTAAAACCTTCCCTGAAGTGCGACACAGTTTTTCGTCAATCAATACGGGTGCGGCGAGGGGCAAAAATTACGCGTCAGTCTATTTAAGCCTGACCTCGCGCAAATTACGAACGCGTAGCGTGAAAGACATTAACGCGGCTTTGCGCGCGCGTTTGGATTCTGTTGCGGGAATTACCGTGACCAATATTGCAGCGCCAGGAGGTCCTGGGGGCGGCGTGAAAACGATTCAAGTCAGTATTCAGGGGCCCAATTTACAGCAGTTGGCGCACTACTCTAGTGAAGCAATCAGTCGCTTGAAAAAAATTCCGAATCTGGTCGATTTAGACTCTAGCTTTAAAGCCGCGCAACCTTTGTTATTGATTACGCTTGATCGTGCTCGCGCGGCTGATTTAGGGGTTGATGCGGCAATGTTGGCGGGAGCTTTGGAACCTTTGTTTAGCGGTTTGAGTGTCAGTTCGTGGTCCAGTCCTGAAGGTCAAGATTACGATGTATCCATTCGTTTGCCCGCCGCCGCCAGAACGCGCATCGAAGATATTGAGCGCCTGATGGTGAACAATGGACAAGTTGATGCGACCGGCCGTCCCGTACAAATTCCATTACGTCAAATCGCGGCAATTACCAACGATTTTGGTGCGAATCAAATCAATCGTCGCAGTCAAAATCGTGAAGTCGAATTGACCGCGAATGTCAACGGGCGTGCCGCTGGAGAGGTCGCGGCGGATGTACGAAAAGAGTTGGATGGCATGCAGTGGCGGCAGGGGTATCGTTACGATATGGGCGGTGCCACGCGAGATATGGCCGAATCATTGGGGTATGCTGTCGCGGCTTTGGCTTTGGCGGTGATCTTTATTTATATGGTGTTGGCCTCGCAATTTGGCAGTTTTATGCAACCTTTGGCGATCATGTCGTCTTTGCCGCTGACCTTGATTGGTGTTTTTTCCGCGCTGTTGTTGTTTGGTTCGACTTTAAATATTTTCTCAATGATCGGCATTGTGATGCTGATGGGTCTGGTTACCAAAAATGCAATTTTGTTGGTTGATTACGCCAATGTGTGTCGAGCAACTGGCATGGCGCGCACCGAGGCCTTATTAGAAGCCGCGCGGGTTCGTTTGCGGCCAATTTTGATGACGACTTTGGCAATGATTTTGGGGATGGTGCCTTTAGCGTTTAGTATTTCTGAAGGGGCAGAAACGCGTGCACCTTTGGGACAGGCGGTGATCGGCGGCGTGATTACTGCGTCGATTTTGACTTTGGTTGTGGTCCCAGTGGTGTATTCGGTTTTAGATGATTTGGTATTGTGGTCAAAGCGTGGGTCAAAGCAAAGCGCGCCGGAAATTCGGCGGTGATGTGATGAACTTATGTGATGAACTTTTTTGTGTAATGTTTTGAAAGACTTTCAAATGAATATTGAACAAGCGCGTTTTAACATGATTGAACAACAAGTGCGTCCTTGGCGTGTTGCGGATAACGTAGTTTTGTCCTTAATGCAAAGTACACCGCGCGAAACTTTTGTGCCGCCGCAATATCGAGCGATCGCATTTTCTGATTGTGATATTCCTTTGTCAGCGTCGGCGCGGATGTTTAGCCCCAAAATTGTGGCGCGCTTGTTGGAAGCCTGCAAGGTGAAACGCACAGATCGAGTGTTAGAGGTCGGTAGCGGCAGCGGTTATATGACCGGCCTGTTAGCGCAACAAGCGCAATCAGTGTTGTCCTTAGAAATTGATGCAGAGTTAGCGCGTGCGGCGACACAACGACTGGCGCCCTATGCTAATGTGACGGTGAAAAATACTGATGGGTCTGTTGGCGCGGCAGGTGAAGCGCCTTTTGATGTGATTATTTTGAATGGTGTGATGAGCGCTGTGCCTAGCGTCATTTTGGATCAAGTCAAGGACGGCGGCCATTTAATCGCAATGATCGGCGCCGCGCCATCGTTTCATGTGCAAAAATTGCAACGTCAGGGCGAGAGTTGGCATGTGACGGTACTGTTTGAAACAGAAGCGGATGCGCTAAAGAATTTTCCGCAAGCTGACGTTTTTGTGTTTTAAATGGTGACAAAAGTTTTTGGAGAAACTATGAGTATCGCAAGAAGTGCCGCAAGGAGTGCCGTAATGTCGTTACGCAAAGGCGTTTTAAACACTGTTTTAGTTTTCAGCGCAGGCTTAGTGATCAGTAGTGTGTTGTTAAGTGTGAGTCCTTCTGCCAATGCCTTAGATTTAGTTCAGGTCTATGACGCGGCAAAAATCGAAGATGCACAATTTAATGCCGCGCGTGCTGCCTTTGACGCGGGGAAAGCGTCTGAAGGGCAAGGGCGCGCCGCTCTTTATCCTAATGTTAACTTGACGGCGGGATTGACTAAGGGCGGCAGCGATTCGACTCTTGCCAGTGGCGTCAGTACCTCTTCGGACTTTAGCAACAAATCCATTAGCTTGTCGCTGAATCAACCTTTGTTTCGTTGGCAAAATTGGCAAGCCTATCAGCAGGGTAAGACCTCAAGTTTAGTGGCGGAGGCGCAGTTTTCCGTAGCCGAGCAAGATTTAATTGTGCGCGTGGCGCAAGCTTATTTCAATGTTTTGACGGCTTACAACCGTTTGGAAACTTTACGCACGCAAGAGATTGCGGGCAAGCAACAATTGGAATCGGCCAAACGTAATTTTGCAATTGGCAGCGCGACTGTGATTGACACACAACAAGCGCAAGCGGCTTTGGATCAAATCAATGCGCAAGTGATCGCGGCGGATGCGGATGTTGAAATCAAGCGAGCGCAGTTACGTGTATTAACCAATAAAGATGACGCTAAATATGCGCAACTGAGCGCGCGTTTTGAGGTGTCAATTCCTAAAGAACCGATGAGCGATTGGATCAATCGCGCACGTGAAAATAACAGTGCCGTGGTGTTGCAAGCTTATGCACAACAACTGGCGGAACAAAATTTGTCTAAGGTTCGAGCCAGCGATTATCCAAGTTTGGATTTGGTGGGAAGCTTGACACGTCAGGAGGGTTCGACCGCCAACAGTTCGTCATCGAATAGTTCGTCAAATTCATCCATCGGCGTCCAATTAACCGTGCCCATTTCTGCTTGGGTAATCAACCGTAATGTGACGACGCAAGCGGCGGCTAATTTACGCCAAGCGCAATACAACTTGATTTTGGCGCAACGCAACGCTGAATTGAGTGCGCGTCAAGCTTATTTGAATGTGACTAATGGGCAAAATCAAGTCAAGGCCTTAGAGGCCGCATTGCTATCCAGTCAAAGTTTGTTGGCATCAACACAGCGTGGTTACGAGGTCGGTGTGCGGATTAATTTGGACGTATTAAATGCGCAGCAACAGTTGGCGCAGACTCAGCAAAATTTGACGGCCGCGCGCTACAGTACTTTATTAGCGACTTTGCAGTTGAAAGCGGCGGTAGGAAGCCTAAGTGTCGCTGACTTACAGCAGTTAAATCAGTCGTTCAAATAACTCGTGCCATGACGGGGATGGTTAATTTTTTAAAGAATATTAGAGCTCAAGTAAAATCCCCCAATGTTGTACGCTTGGCCGCGTGCTTGCGTTGCCTTTGATCGCCTCGATAGCGTATGTAAAACCGCGCCAAGGAAATATTTGTGACTTTGGCTTAACACGATAAAAACCATGTCGAAAAAAAATAGCTTCTCTTTTGAAGAACTTCTCTCTTGTGGACGCGGGGAACTTTTTGGCGCAGGAAATGCGCAATTACCCTTGCCGCCGATGTTGATGTTTGATCGGATTACGTCGATTACCAGCGATGGCGGTAAACATGGTGCGGGCCAATTGGTTGCCGAGTTGGATATTCGATCTGACTTGTGGTTTTTTGGATGTCATTTTCAAGGCGATCCGGTGATGCCTGGTTGCTTAGGTTTGGATGCGATGTGGCAATTGATCGGTTTTTATTTAGGCTGGATGGGCGGTCCAGGCCGTGGCCGCGCATTAGGTTCTGGGGAAGTCAAATTCACAGGTCAAGTTTTACCGACTGGGAAACTGGTGCGGTATTACATCGATTTAAAACGCGTCATCATGCGCAAATTGGTGATGGGAATCGCTGATGCGCGGATGGAGTTAGATGGTCGAGTGATTTACGAAGCATCTGATTTACGCGTGGGTTTGTTTACACGTACGGATAATTTTTAAAAAAATACGATGCGGGTCTTGCGCTCCTCTGTTTTTATGGTGTACGCCTTGCTGTGGACCTTGTGCGTGAGTCCGTTCGTGATTTTTTTCGCCTTGGTTTTTCGCGGATTGTGGGGTTACCGCGTCGGACGGTTCTGGCGTTTGGGGATACAGTGGGGTGTCGAAAATATTTTGGGTATTCGTCCGCGTGTTTTGGGTTTAGAAAACATGCCCAAAGAAGCCTGCGTGATTTTGTCTAAACATCAATCGGCTTGGGAAACTATGACGGTGCAAGACTATGTTCCAGCAGGCGCCTTTTGTGTGTTTGTGCTGAAAAAAGAATTATTGCAACTGCCTTTTGTCGGCTGGGGATTAGCCGCGATGAAAATGATCTCGATTGATCGCAAAAATGGTATGAGCGCGCTAGAACAAGTTTTTGCGCAAGGCGCTGAACGCTTGCGTCAAGGTTTTTATGTCGTGATCTTTCCCGAAGGTACGCGCGTGATGCCAGGGCAAACACGACGCTATCAAATGGGCGGCGCATCTTTGGCGTGTCATGCGGGGGTCAAGGTGGTGCCGATTGCTCACAATGCCGGAGAATTATGGGGGCGACGCGCCTTCATCAAGACGTCCGGCGAGATTACGATTAGTATCGGGCCGGCGTTAGATGCGACAAACTTAACGCCTCGCGAGGTAAACCAATACGCCGAACAGTGGATAGAGGCTGAAATGCGTCGCTTGTCGCCGCACCGTTATTAAACCTTGCAGCTGTCGAACAATCATTGAATCGATAGCGTAAAGCACTTGCTGGTCATTTAATTTTTTATCAGATTGTGGAGATCGCAAAATGCGTCGAGTTGTCATTACTGGGTTGGGTATCGTATCGAGCTTAGGCAACAATAAAAGCGAAGTTTTAACGAGCTTACAAAAAGGCGTTTCTGGAGTTACTGTGCAGCCTGAGTATGTTGAAAAGGGTTTGCGATCGCATGTCGCCGGTTCGATTAAAAATTTGATATTGGAAGATTTGATTGACCGTAAGCTCTTGCGCTTTATGGGGCGCGGGCATGCTTATGCGTGGTTAGCGATGCAAGAGGCGATTGCCGACGCGCAATTGTCCGAATCCATGGTGTCCAATGTGCGTACCGGTTTGATCGTCGGAGCGGGTGGCGCGTCACATGAAAATATTTTAGAAGGCATTGATACTTTGCGCGATAAAGGTGTCCGCCGTGTCGGCCCGTATATGGTGACCAAAGCGATGGCCAGTGGCGTGTCGGCGTGCTTGGCGACCGGTGCCAAAATCAAAGGAGTCAATTATTCAATTAGCTCCGCGTGTTCAACCAGTGCGCACAGCATCGGCGCAGCCGTAGAACAAATTCAATTAGGCAAGCAAGACCGTATGTTTGCCGGCGGCGGTGAAGAAGAGCACTGGACCTTGTCGTTTATGTTTGATGCGATGGGTGCTTTGTCCGCAAAATATAACGACACGCCAGAAAAAGCCTCGCGGACCTATGATGTAAATCGCGATGGTTTTGTGATTTCAGGCGGCGGCGGAATCGTGGTGCTTGAAGATTATGAAATCGCAAAAGCACGCGGCGCCAAAATTTACGCTGAAGTCGTCGGTTATGGCGCAACTTCAGATGGCTACGATATGGTCGCTCCTAGTGGTGAAGGTGCAGAACGCTGTATGCGCCTGGCCTTGCAAGGGATTCCATTAGAAAGCGTCGATTACATCAACACGCACGGCACCAGTACCCCCGTCGGGGATATCAAAGAGTTAGAAGCGATTCAAAGTGTGTTTGGCGGCAATCAAAAAGTCGCAATCGCCTCGACTAAGTCGCTATCCGGTCACGCTTTGGGCGCGGCAGGGGTGAACGAGGCGATTTACACTTTGCTGATGATGGAGAACAACTTTATTGCGGCTTCAGCCAATATTGATGAACTCGATTCTGGCGCTGCGGGCTTGAATATTGTTCGTCACACTTTGTCCAACACGCCGGTCAATATCGCCTTGTCAAACAGTTTTGGTTTTGGTGGTACCAATGCATCTTTGGTGTTTGCCAAGTTATCGGCGCATTGACGCGTGCTTAACATATTACAAATAAATTTAAGAGGCGCGGTTTAAGAGACATTATCAGCACGACATTGTTGCGACGTTGTTTATAAGGAGGCGGTATGAAATATCTGGATCATCTGGAGGAGTGGTTCATCGCAACACTGATGGGCGGCGCGACCGTATTGATTTTTGCGGCGGTGTTGCACCGTTATTTGTCAGGTTATCCCATTCCGTATTTACAAGATTGGTTGCTCAGTTGGCGTTTTAGTTGGGCGCAAGAGTTGTGTATTTATTTATTTGTGTGGATGGCAAAATTTGGTGCAGCTTATGGTGTGCGGATTGGTATTCACGTCGGGGTTGACGTTTTGTTGAATAAGCTGCCCGCGCCGCTACAAAATAATGTGATTTTGTTGGGTTTGTGCGCAGGGGTTTTGTTCACGGGCATTGTGGCCGCACTGGGCGGTAGTTTTGTCTGGGAAAACGGCGCGCATTATGCGTTTGTTAATGCCTTGGGATTACCGCTGAACGAGCTGTTCGCAGGCCCGACCACGCCGGATTTAGAGTGGCAAACTTGGGTGGTGTACAGCGCGATTCCCCTGGGATCGGCGTTGATGTGCTTTCGCTTTGCACAAGCCGCGGCCCAGTTTGCCCGTACCGGTTCTTTAGCGAAACATGATCATGGCCATGTGGATGGATTGGATCAAGCTGATAATGGCTTGGCTGCCATGGGGCATAGCTCGATGGGGCATAAATCAATGGGGAGTCAATCATGAGCGCACTCGTACTATTTACCATTTTGTTGGTGTTAATGCTCACCGGTATGCCGATTTCGATCGCGCTGGGCTTGACCGTCATGAGTTTTATTTTTGGCTTCACGCAAGTACCTTTGGAATCGGTGGCCTTAAAACTGTTTACCGGAATTGAGAAATTTGAAATCATGGCGATCCCGTTTTTTATTCTGGCGGGAGGTTTTTTAACGCATGGCGGGGTGGCGCGACGAATGATTCGATTTGCCGTGTCCCTAGTCGGACACTGGCCCGGCGGTCTGGGTTTGGCGGGGGTAGTCGCTTGCGCACTATTTGCCGCGGTCTCCGGTTCCAGTCCCGCGACGGTGGTGGCGATTGGTTCGATTTTGTTGCCAGCGATGATCAAAGCCGGCTTTCCCAAACAGTTTGGCGCCGGTGTGGTGACCACATCAGGCGCTTTAGGAATTTTGATCCCACCTTCGATTGTGATGGTGATGTATTCAGTCGCAACCAATACTTCTATTGGTGCATTGTTTATGGCAGGCGTGGTGCCTGGCTTGGCCTTGGCAAGCGTATTAGGCGCAGTCACTTGGTGGCGTGCCTGGCGCCATAACTATCCTCGTGAAAAACGGGCGAGTTGGGGCGAGCGTTGGAGTGCTTTTCGGCAATCCCTGTGGGGCTTGTTGCTGATCGTGGTGGTGATGGGGGGAATTTATAGCGGCATTTTCACGCCCACTGAAGCGGCAGCGATGAGTGCGGTATACGCCTTTATCATTGCGGTGTTTGTGTATAAAGATTTGAGGCTGTCGGATGTCAAAAAAGTATTGATTGATTCGGCGGCGATGAGTGCGATGTTGTTGTACATCATCACCAATGCGGTGCTGTTCTCATTTATTTTGGCCAATGAAAACATTCCGCAACACTTAGCCAGTTGGATGCTTAATATGGGTTTTGGCCCGATCGGATTTTTATTGGCCGTCAACATCTTGTTATTGGTCGCGGGTAATTTTATGGAGCCCTCGTCAATTGTGTTGATCATGGCACCCATTTTGTTCCCCGTGGCAGTCGCGCTGGGAATTGATCCGGTGCACTTTGGAATCATTATGGTGGTGAACATGGAAGTTGGAATGTGTCATCCACCCGTGGGGTTAAATCTGTATGTTGCCTCAGGGATTACCAAAATGGGGATTACGGAATTGACCATTGCCGTGTGGCCGTGGCTCTTGGCCATGTTGTGCTTTTTGCTGGTGGTGACTTATTGGCCAGGTTTGTCTTTGGCCTTGCCGCACGCCTTAGGAATGGGTGTGTAGCGCTGGGAATGTTTTTAGGGCACTTCTATAAATACAGAATGTGCGGATGAAGTGCGAGGCGCACAGCACACAGAAACCGGAGCGTACCTACAGTACGTGAGGATTTCGCGTACTGCGCAACAAAGCAATTGGCCGCAAAAATGAATTGTTAGAAGTGCCCTTTAAAAAGCGTACCCTTGGATGGGGTGCGCTTTTTTTATGGTGAGTCGGAATTACTAAATGTGGGTTTATGAAAACTTTGATTATTGCGGAAAAACCTTCTGTCGCATCTGATATTGCCAAGACGCTGGGCGGTTTTGTGAAACATGATGAGTACTTTGAGTCAGAAAATTATGTAGTGTCCTCCGCCGTGGGTCATTTATTGGAATTGGTTCCGCCTGAAAATTTTGAGGTCAAGCGCGGCAAATGGAGTTTTGCGCACTTGCCGGTGATCCCTCCGCAGTTCGCCTTATCACCGGTGGTAAAAACCGAGTCGCGTTTAAAGGCGCTAGGTAAACTGATTAAACGTAAAGACATCACCAAGGTCATCAATGCCTGTGACGCGGGGCGTGAAGGGGAGTTGATTTTTCGTTACATCGTGCAATACCTCAACGCCAAGCAAGTGATTTCACGTTTGTGGTTGCAATCGATGACGCCGCAAGCGATTCGTGAGGGCTTTACGCATTTACGCTCGGATCAAGACATGAGTTTTTTGGCCGATGCCGCACGCTGTCGCAGCGAAGCCGATTGGCTGATCGGGATTAACAGTACGCGCGCCATGACGGCGTTTAACTCCAAAGAAGGCGGATTTTTTTTAACGACGGTGGGGCGCGTACAAACGCCGACCTTGTCGATTGTGGTGACTCGTGAAGAAGCGATTCGTCGTTTTGTCGTGTGTCAATATTTTGAAATTCATGCGCAGTTTGGCGCACAAAAAGGCAGTTATCCGGCGCGTTGGATTGATACCGGATTTAGTAAAAACGAACAAGACAGCGAACAAAAGGCCGAGCGAATTTGGGATGTCGCGCGCGTGGACGCTATCGTCACGGCGTGTCAGGGCAAAACCGGCACGGTGCGCGAAGACACCAAGCCTTCATCCAAAGGTTCACCGCTGTTATTTGATTTAACCTCTTTACAACGAGAAGCGAATAACAGATTTGGCTTTTCAGCAAAAAATACGCTGGGTTTGGCGCAGGCCTTATACGAGCGTCATAAAGTCTTAACCTATCCGCGAACCAATAGCCGCCATTTGCCCGAAGACTATTTGGCCACGGTCAACGAGACCTTGGCCATGTTATCGGAATCTGGGCCTTATCAAAAAATAGCGAAAACGATTACTGCGAACAAATGGGTTAAACCGACCAAAAAAGTTTTTGATAATCAAAAAATCACGGATCACTTTGCGATTATTCCGACGACCTTAGCGCCTAAAAATTTATCAGACGCCGAACAAAAGTTGTATGACTTTGTAGTGCGGCGTTTTTTGGCGGTGTTTTATCCGGCCAGCGAATATTTATTGACCACGCGCATGACAGAGGTCGCCGGCCATACTTTTAAATCTGAAGGGAAAATTTTATTGAACCCGGGTTGGTTAGAGGTTTATGGTAAGGAAGGGCAAGGTAAAGATGATGACGATGGCGCACAAATGGTGGCCATTACTGCGGGTGAATCAGTCAAAACACTCGAGCTGGAACGTCGTGTTTTGCATACCAAACCGCCGGCGCGTTTGACTGAGGCAACGCTTTTAACGGCAATGGAAGGCGCTGGAAAAATGATTGAGGACGAAGAGTTGCGCAGCGCGATGAGTGAAAAAGGCTTAGGCACGCCAGCGACGCGCGCCGCGATCATCGAAGGGTTGTTGGCCGAGCAATATTTATTACGCGAAGGGCGTGAGTTGTGTCCTACCGCTAAAGCCTTTCAGTTGATGACTTTGTTGCGCGGCTTGGACATTCCTGAACTGACCGCGCCTGAACTGACCGGCGAGTGGGAATACAAACTCACGCAAATGGAACGTGGCAAAATGAGTCGCGCGACCTTTATGCAAGAAATTGGCGCGATGACCCAAAAAGTTGTTGATCGGGCGAAGACCCACACGAATGAAACGATTAGCGGTGACTACGCGACCTTGGCAGCTCCTTGTCCGGCATGTGGCAAAGTCGTGAAGGAAAACTATCGTCGTTTTGCCTGTACCGCGTGTGAGTTCTCAATCAGCAAACATCCTGCGGGGCGAAATTTTGAACTGCCCGAAGTCGAAACACTGTTACGTGATCGGGTGTTGGGGCCATTGCAAGGATTCCGCTCAAAATTAGGGCGCATGTTTGCGGCAAAAATTATTATTACGCCGGCTAAAGAAACCGGCAATTTGCATTTGGAGTTTGATTTTGGTAACGCCTCAAACGATGAGGCGACGCCGGTGGATTTAAGCACGGTGACGGCGGTGGGGCCTTGCCCTAAATGCCAACATCAAGTCTACGATTTGGGATTAAATTACGCCTGCGAGCAACAGATCGCGCCAGAGCGTAAATGTGATTTTCGATCGGGCAAAATTATTTTGCAGCAAGAGGTTGCGCCTGCACAAATGACGAAACTCTTGGTGGATGGGCGTACCGACTTGTTGGTGGGTTTTGTGTCGCAGCGGACACGCCGCGCGTTTAAAGCATTTTTGGTGCGTACAAGCGAAGGTAAAGTCAGTTTTGAGTTTGAAGTCAAAGCGCCCAAAAACGGTAAAGCCGCAGTTAAAACAAGAACAAAATCTGCGGCAAAAAATGATGTCGGTGCAATTTCAGGCGCTGCGCCAGAAAAATCATCCAAAGCGACTCCTAGCGCGTCAAAGCCAGCCGGTAAAACCGCCAGTAAAACCGCCAGTAAAACCACAAGTAAAGTTGCCAGCAAAGCTAAACCTGCGACACCGAAAAAACGGGTGAGCGCAGTGAAGAAATAATTAGCGCTCGCTTCAGTGCAATAAAAAGAGGTTCGTGAGTGTTCAATTACGATTCTCTCGGTTAGTGTTATTCACACGAAAAAGCTACGCCAAGATCGCAGACTCCCATTTGAAAATGGCGAAGGAGCAAGGCTACACGCTCACGCTAACTCTCATCGGCATGGAAGTGGTGAAATGAAGCGCCTCAAAAATATAGCCGCTTCCGTCACTTTGTGCTTGATGGCAAAGGCTTCTTTGGCTGGACCGATGAGGTTCAAAGAAAGCGCCATGTCAATGGGCGACTTTTCTACCGACTGGCGTGAGGGCTTTGTTAACTACGCGCTCACTAGCGAAGACGCAATAGGCAGCGAAGCGGTTTACATGCGTTCGGACGATAAACGTCTGGCCCGTGAAGCCGTAGGGCTGACCTATACACATCTTGCCAAACGCTGGAACATGCCCGAGGCACAGGCGAATATCTGGCTAGTGGGCAGGGTGAGTGCTATTAAGGGTAATAATTTTGATGGCACACGAACTTTGCTTAGTCCTAGCGTTCAATTCGATTATGAAACCACGCGCGTTTACTTTGCTGCATTAGCTAGGGCTTACCGTGCCAAAGACATTAACCACGATTACGCCTCAGTGTGAGCTGGGCTCTCGTTTTATGAAGTGGGCTATGACGAAGTGCAGCCGTGGTTCGTTCTCGAAGCAAGGCAGATGCTGGATTTATCTGACAAAACAGAGATTACTCCCATGCTACGTCTGATTCATAACAGTTGTTTCATCGAAGCAGGTGTCTCTACAGACAAACAAGCCCGTTTCAATTTCATGTTTATTTTTTAAATTTGGAATATTTATCATGAATAACCGTTCAATCAAAAATATTGCCGTTACCTTTGCTCTCATTGGATTTTCCAGCCTCACCTTTGCGACTACAACCGTTCTTACTGTCAATGGCATGGTCTGCGGGTTTTGTGCCCAAGGCATTGAAAAACGTTTGTCCAAGTTGCCTGAAACCAAAGGCGTGTTTGTGGATTTGAAAAAGAAAATTGTCGCCGTCGAAGCCAAAGAGGGCATTATTTTGAATAAAAAAATGCTACAAGCCGAGGTAAAAGACGCAGGTTATGACGTGGTGAAAGTTGAAGACATCGATCAGCCATTGGATGCCATCAAGGCGATATCGAAAGGTCAAAAATGAGCCTTCAAAAAACTACCTCACAGCATGGTTCTCATTACTTACCAGTACGGGAACGTTAGTGTTCTGCGCTCTACCTGCACTGTTTGTCTCAATTGGGGCAGGTGCGGCCTTGGCGGGTTTGGTTTCCACCGTGCCTAGCTTGGTGCTACTGAGTGAATACAAGGCTTGGTTTTTGTGCTTTTATGCTAGCTGTCAGTGGTTATATGCAGTGGCGTAATTGCTATGCACCTTGTCCAATCGATCCTAAATTGGCTGCGGCGTGTACGAAAACGCGCCGTATGTCTATATGGATTTATGGCGTGAGCGTGGCGATTTTTATTACTGGCGCGTTCTTTGCGTTTGTTCTACCTGAGCTGACGCGATAACTGTCCACGGCTGAACCTGTGGATAACCCTGCGCACCTTCATTGGAGCATGAACGGGGTTATCCATAGGCGGCGCTGCCCGCGCGGTGGGCAGTGGCTTAGTGTTGCGCTACTGGCCGCGCGTTTAGGGACACTATGCAAAAGTTGGGGTATCCTCTGGGACTGACGACGCATAGAAAGCGTTAATTCATCATGAACCAAATCAGCTTATCGCAAACAGGCTTTGAGTTGCCTGTGAAGAGGGCAAGAAAGCGAATTTTTCTAGACGAGATGCGGTGCATCATCCCCAGTGGGGTCAAGGGACGTCCCGCGTTTCCCGTCTCCATTATGCTACGCATTCACTTCATGCAGCAATGGTTCGGCTTGTCAGGCCCGTCATGGAAGGGGGCGCTACACGATGTGCTGATTTACTGCGAACTTGAGGTATCGACAACGGTATCAGTCGCATTCCGGACGAGACAAGTATCTTGCGCTTTCGTCGTTCGCTCGAAAATCACTAATTTGCTGATTTTGGCTAGCAAGGCGTAACCAGACGTGACGAAGTCAAAGAAATAGCCATAAAGCGGCGTCTGTGTTATAGTAGAGACAATCATATCTAAACGTCAAACTCTCACCATCGGCGAACACCTCGCTAAAAGTACGCGTGGTGTGCTCTGTGCGCCACCAAATAAACTCTAAAGCTACGTTTTGTGTTATTCCCGCGCAGGCGGGGAATAATGTATTTCTTTTGGAGAATGTAAATGACTGATTTGTTTGACAACCCCATGGGTTTATGCGGTTTTGAATTTGTTGAATTCGCCTCACCCACACCCAATACCCTAGAGCCGCTGTTTGAGACCATGGGTTTCACTTGTGTAGCCAATCACCGCTCAAAAGACGTGTCGCTGTACCGCCAGGGTGAGATTAATTTTATTGTGAACCGTGAACCTAAAAGCGTGGCGGGTTATTTTGCGGCTGAGCACGGGCCGTCTGCTGCGGGCATGGCTTTTCGGGTGCGTGATGCGCACAAGGCCTATGCGCGGGCGCTGGAGCTGGGGGCGCAACCGCTAGACATACCGACTGGGCCGATGGAGCTGTGTCTGCCCGCCATTAAGGGCATTGGCGGTGCGCCCCTGTATTTGATTGATAGGTTTGAAGAGGGCAAGAGCATTTACGACATTGACTTTGAGTGGGTGGATGGCGTGGACAAGCGCCCTGTTGGGCATGGCCTGAAAATAGTTGACCACCTCACTCACAATGCTTACCGTGGCCGCATGGCTTATTGGGCGAGTTATTACGAGCGCTTTTTTAATTTCAAAGAAACTCGTTTCTTTGACATCAAGGGCGAATACACAGGTTTGACCAGCCGCGCCATGACCGCGCCCGACGGTAAGATACGCATCCCCTTGAACGAAGAGGCCTCCAAGACCACGGGGCAAATTGAGGAGTTTCTGATGGCCTTTAATGGCGAGGGTATTCAGCACATCGCCATGCTGTGTGATGACTTGCCAGCCACGGTGGACAAGCTGCGTAATGCGGGCATCCCCCTCATGACGGCACCCAAACCGACTTACTACGAGATGCTGGCTGAGCGTCTGCCAGGGCATGATGAAGATGTGGCAGGTTTGCAATCGCGCGGCATCTTGCTGGACGGCACGACTGAGGGAGGTAAGCCTAGGCTACTTTTGCAAATTTTCTCGCAAACCGTGCTTGGGCCCGTGTTCTTTGAGTTCATACAGCGCAAAGGCGATGAGGGTTTTGGCGAGGGCAATTTCAAGGCCTTGTTTGAATCGCTAGAGCGGGATCAAATACGCCGCGGCGTACTGGAGGTAAAACAATGAAAATCGAAAAAATACACCACGTGGCCTACCGTTGCAAAGATGCCAAGGAAACCGTGTTGTGGTACCAAAAGATGCTGCATATGGACTTTGTGCTGGCCATTGCCGAAGACCATGTGCCCTCGACCAAGGCGCCAGACCCTTATATGCATGTGTTTTTAGACGCAGGCATGGGCAATGTTTTGGCGTTTTTTGAGCTACCCACACAGTCAGAAATGGGGCGCGATCCTAATACGCCTTCCTGGGTGCAGCACATTGCTTTTAAGCTGAAAGACCGCGCCGAACTGCTCGAATTTAAAGCGCATCTAGAGGCCGAAGGCGTTGATGTGCTGGGCGTGACCGATCACGGTATTTTCCACTCCATCTACTTTTTTGACCCCAATGGACATCGCTTGGAATTAGCCTGCGACGTGGGCACGCCAGAGATGTACGCCAAGCTCGATGAAGTCAAGTGGGATATGCTGGAGGAGTGGAGCAAAAGCAAACGCGCACCCAAGCACGCGGCATGGATGCACACTAAGGAGTTTGCATAATGATGGCGCTGCAATCTTGGGTAGAGAGTGCGAACAGCCCTGACACCGATTTCCCCTTAGAAAATTTACCCTACGGATGTTTTAGAAAAGTAGGCGAAAAAAACTGGCGTTTGGGTGTGGCCATTGGCGACCAAGTGCTTGACTTGGCAGCTGCCCATGTTTTTATGGGCAATGACCTGCGCAACCTGATGCAATTGCCAAAGACCGCGAGAGTGGCTCTGCGCAGCCGCATACAAGCGGGTTTAATGAGAAGCGGAGAAGGGGGTGCTGAGGAACAGGCCGCATTTGCCAAGGCGCTGATTGCGCAAAGCGAGGTCACCATGGGCCTGCCCTGCGAGATAGGCGACTACACCGATTTTTACACTAGCATCCACCACGCCACCAGTGTGGGCAAACTCTTTCGGCCAGACAACCCCTTGCTGCCCAATTACCAATGGGTGCCCATTGGCTACCATGGCCGCGCTAGCAGCATTGTGGTGAGTGGCACAGATTTTGTGCGCCCCAAAGGTCAGGTCAAACCACCTGAGAGCGATGCACCTGTGTTCAGCGCCAGCCAAAGGCTAGACTATGAACTCGAACTCGGTATCTTGGTCGGCCAAGCCAATGCCATGGGTGAAAATGTGCCTATTGAACAAGCCGAAGAGCACATCTTTGGCCTGACCCTGTTTAACGATTGGACGGCACGCGACATACAGGCTTGGGAATACCAGCCGCTTGGGCCGTTTCTCTCTAAAAACTTTGCCTCCTCACTTTCACCCTGGGTCGTGACTTTGGAAGCACTCGCGCCCTTTCGCGCTCCATTCACGCGCCCAGCAAACCATCCGCAGCCGCTGGCTTATTTAGACAGCGCGGTGAACCAAAGCCAGGGCGCTATCGACATCAAACTCGAAGTTTGGCTACAAACGGCCAAGATGCGAGCAGCAGGTTTAGCAGCCGAGCGGCTGATGCAAAGTAACTTTAAAGACAGTTACTGGACGCTGGCACAGCTTGTAGCGCACCACACGGTCAATGGTTGTAATTTGCAAAGTGGTGATCTGTTTGGTAGCGGCACGCAGTCGGGTCCTGCGCTAGGCCAAGGCGGCTCGATGCTGGAACTCAGCCTTGGCGGCAAACAGGCTATCACGCTTACCAACGGCGAGACGCGCACCTTCTTGCAAGACGGCGATGAGGTACTGCTCAAAGCCTATTGCGAAAATGAGAATGCAAGGCGCATAGGTTTTGGTGAATGCAAGGGGAGGGTACTACCATGCAGAGCCTAATCGAACAAGCCAAGGGCTTTGCTAACTGGCAGGTGGCGGCGGACGCAAAATCCATGTCGCGACAATTCAAGTTCAAAAACTTCAAGCAAGCCTTTGCCTTCATGACACAGGTGGCGCTGTACGCTGAGCAGCACGACCACCATCCCGAGTGGTTTAACGTTTACAACAAGGTTGATGTGCGCTTGACCACGCACGACACGGGCGGCATCAGCGAGCGCGACCTGTCCATGGCTGTATTTTGCGACAAGACCTATATGAGCACGAATAAAGCACTGCATGGTTTGGCCGATGGCCTAGCGCCAGAAGCGGCGGACTGGACCATAGACCAAGGCTGGAGCAACTACACCCCTGCCGAGCACGCCGTCTGGAAGACCCTGTTTGAGCGCCAAAGCAAACTCTTGCCAGGCCGTGCCTGCGATGCCTTTGTAGAGGGTATGCAGGCTCTGCCTATCGGTGCTGATGAGATACCAGATTTTAAAAAACTATCAGAGGTACTGATGCAAAAAACGGGCTGGCAAGTAGTGGCCGTGCCTGGCCTCGTGCCCGATGAGGTGTTTTTTGAGCACCTGGCAAACCGCCGTTTTCCCGCAGGGCAATTTATCCGTAAGCCTGAGCAACTTGATTATTTGGAAGAGCCCGATGTCTTTCACGATGTTTTTGGTCATGTGCCCATGTTGATGAACCCCGTGGTGGCCGACTTCATACAGGCTTACGGCAAAGGCGGGCTCAGGGCCTTGGAGCTGGGCATGCTGCCACATTTGGCTCGTGTCTATTGGTACACCATCGAGTTTGGTTTGGTGCAGCAGCAGGACGGCCTGCGCATTTACGGCGCGGGCATTGCTTCATCCTTTTCGGAAACCGTGTTTTCTTTGGACAGCGCCAGCCCGAATCGCATCCGCTTTGATCTGGAGCGCGTCATGCGTACCCATTATCGCATTGATGACTTTCAAGAAAGCTATTTTGTGCTCAGTAGCTTAGATGAGCTTCTGGAACTTGCCAGCATTGACTTTGCGCCACTCTACGCCCGCATGGAAGAGGGCTTAAGCTACCAGCCAGGGGATGTGTTGGCCAACGATGCAGTGATGACGCGGGGTCGTGGTGGAAGGCTGGAAAATAGTTTATGATGGCTCTTCCCCTATTTTTGATTAAGGAAATACCATGGCAGTTTTAAAAGTTTTGGAAATTTTGGCCGACTCACCCAAGAGCTGGGACGAGGCTACCGCCAATGCCGTTGCCGAAGCCAGCAAGAGCGTGCGCAACATTCGCTCTGCCCATGTCAGCAGCCAAAGTGTGACGGTAACAGATGAAAATGTGGCCAACGGTGCCTTAGACATTCACTTAGAAGTGTGTTTGCAAACCGCTACCATGCGTGCGGCGGGGTTGTCGCCCGAAGTCATCAGCCGTTCTCATTTTGCCGAGGCCGCTTATTGGACCATTGCCCAACTGGTTACCCACCACACCATGGGCGGTTGTCAGTTGTCCGCTGGCGATTTATTGGGCACAGGGACGTTATCGGGGCGCACCCCAGACCGTTCAGGGTCGTTGCTGGAGTTGTCTCATGGCGGTAAACAGCCAACTCGTTTAAACAACGGCGAGCAGCGCACGTTTTTGCAAGATGGCGACCAAATTACCTTGCGTGCTCATTGCGACAAACAGGGCTATCGCCGCATTGGGTTTGGGCAATGTACTGCCACCGTATTGCCTGCGCTCATCGCATGAAACTCTACAATTATTTTCGCAGCAGCACCTCGCACCGCCTGCGCATTGCGTGCAATCTCAAGGGGGTGGCCTACGACTATATTGCTTTAGATTTGCGCCGTGATGAACATCTGCACGCAACATTCGCCGCCATTAACCCGCAAAAGCTGGTTCCAGCGTTAGATACCGGCGAACAGGTTTTGATTCAATCGCCCGCCATCATCGAATGGTTGGAGGAAGCCTATCCTAACCCGCCGCTGTTACCTCCAAAAGCACTCGACCGTGCGCATGTGCGGGCGTTGGCGGCCTTGGTAGGGTGCGACGTGCACCCGTTGAATAATCGCCGTGTATTGCAATACCTTCGCGCACAGTTTGGGGCAAATGAAGCGGCCATCAACACGTGGAGTGGGGGCTGGATTGCAGCTGGATTCGACGCCTACGAGGCCTTATTGGTGGCAGATAAGCGCGCGAGGGTTTTTAGTTTTGGAGATACGCCTACCCTGGCCGATGTGTACTTGATTCCGCAAATAGAAAGTGCACGCCGATTTGAAGTCAACCTGACACTCTGGCCCCACATAACACGCATTGAACAGGCCTGCCTTGCTCTGCCGGCGTTTCAGCACGCTGCGCCGCAAGCACAAGTGGATGCAGCTAGCTGATGGAGCTAAACAGCCTCGATGGCGGTGATGTGAGGGTTTCACTATAGGGGATTGGCACTTCGCCCCCTCTCTCTTGGCTTGACGGGCCGGCTTTTGAAAACACAGACAACACAGAGGCGGCAAACTCTCTTTCTCTGCCCACGGTATTCCACTGAGCCCCAAATTTTATAGTCAGCGCCTTGGTGCATTTTTAGCGCACTCATATCTGCACACTCGTCCCCGCACACTCTATCCGTGTTCCTGGGGGCGAGCGGGGTTTCCTTTAGAGCGAGCGGCCCAACAGTTTTTCAACCTGCTTGCGTTCCCATTTTGCGCCCAGAAAAGGAACCAGGTTGAATAGGCGTGCCGCATGGGCCAACAAACCTATCCCCCAGCCCAAGGCCGTCCACAGAAACCATAGATATTGGGGATGCTGGATGAGATTAAACAAGCCAAGGCCAGTGATGACCAGGATGTATTGGATGAGGTGGAGATAGAAGCCTTTTAGTTTGCGCACTTTGGACAGAGCCAGTTGTTCATCGGCGGGGAGGCTGTTTGTAGGAGTCATGAGGTTTTCATTGGTGAGGGATAAAAAATCGATCTCAAAGACCGAGGCTAATGATTTTAAGGATTCCGTGCTGGCAGTTCGGCCATTTTCAATCCGTTGGATGGTGCGGGTACTCAAGCCACTCAATTCAGCCAGTTGTTGTTGCGACCAACCTCGTTGTAACCGTAGTTTCTGCACTTGCATATGAACTCCTTGAAATCATGGCCTGCATATTCGGCGAAGTCGGTCAAAAACGCCACGACATCAGGGTGACAGCACCGCGACAAAGGAGCGACATAGGTATGCCAATTGAAAACAAACCCAAAAATTGATCGAAATGACCTGGGTCAGCCCTCGACTTCTACATTTGAGCGCGCCCAACAATAATTAGTGTATTCTCTCCTAAATTAGAGAGTGCTCATCACGTCTCGGCACACTTTCGCGCTTATCGCGCTTATTTTTCAAAATAGATGAATTTTTCTGCAAAATGACTTGACAGGTGCGGTGAGGGCGTGCATAATCTATCTCCTTCGACGCGAATCAAAAGTTGCTACGAAGTTTTTTTAAAGAATTATTTAGTAAATAAATATTCTTTTGTTCTTTAATAATTTAATAGACAGCCGATAAGTGTGGGTGCTGGGCTTTGATTGCTAAGTAGTATAAGCAGTATGGTCGGCACTCACAAAATTGGATAAGATTTAAGTAACTTGTCAGAGTTTTGAGTGAGTCGATTTTGTGTATTGCAGGATATAAACTATAGAGTTTGATCCTGGCTCAGATTGAACGCTGGCGGCATGCCTTACACATGCAAGTCGAACGGCAGCGCGGGAGCTTGCTCCTGGCGGCGAGTGGCGAACGGGTGAGTAATATATCGGAACACGTCCTGTAATGGGGGATAACTACTTGAAAAAGTAGCTAATACCGCATACGACCTAGGGGTGAAAGCAGGGGATCGAAAGACCTTGCGTTATAGGAGTGGCTGATATCTGATTAGCTAGTTGGTGAGGTAAAGGCTCACCAAGGCGACGATCAGTAGCTGGTATGAGAGTATGACCAGCCACACTGGGACTGAGACACGGCCCAGACTCCTACGGGAGGCAGCAGTGGGGAATTTTGGACAATGGGGGAAACCCTGATCCAGCAATGCCGCGTGTGTGACGAAGGCCTTCGGGTTGTAAAGCACTTTTGTCAGGGAAGAAACGGTTCAAGATAATACCTTGAGCTAATGACGGTACCTGAAGAATAAGCACCGGCTAACTACGTGCCAGCAGCCGCGGTAATACGTAGGGTGCAAGCGTTAATCGGAATTACTGGGCGTAAAGCGTGCGCAGGCGGTTGTGTAAGACAGATGTGAAATCCCTGGGCTTAACCTAGGAATTGCATTTGTGACTGCACAGCTAGAGTGTTTTAGAGGGGGGTAGAATTCCGTGTGTAGCAGTGAAATGCGTAGATATGCGGAGGAATACCGATGGCGAAGGCAGCCCCCTGGGATAACACTGACGCTCATGTACGAAAGCGTGGGGAGCAAACAGGATTAGATACCCTGGTAGTCCACGCCCTAAACGATGTCTACTGGTTGTTGGGCTGGTAACAGTTCAGTAACGAAGCTAACGCGTGAAGTAGACCGCCTGGGGAGTACGGTCGCAAGATTAAAACTCAAAGGAATTGACGGGGACCCGCACAAGCGGTGGATGATGTGGATTAATTCGATGCAACGCGAAAAACCTTACCTACCCTTGACATGTCAAGAACTTTCCAGAGATGGATTGGTGCTCGAAAGAGAGCTTGAACACAGGTGCTGCATGGCTGTCGTCAGCTCGTGTCGTGAGATGTTGGGTTAAGTCCCGCAACGAGCGCAACCCTTGCTATTAGTTGCTACGAAAGGGCACTCTAATAGGACTGCCGGTGACAAACCGGAGGAAGGTGGGGATGACGTCAAGTCCTCATGGCCCTTATGGGTAGGGCTTCACACGTCATACAATGGTACATACAAAGGGTTGCCAACCTGCGAAGGGGAGCTAATCTCAGAAAGTGTATCGTAGTCCGGATTGCAGTCTGCAACTCGACTGCATGAAGCTGGAATCGCTAGTAATCGCGGATCAGCATGTCGCGGTGAATACGTTCCCGGGTCTTGTACACACCGCCCGTCACACCATGGGAGTGGGTTTTACCAGAAGTGGTTAGCTTAACCGTAAGGGGGGGCGATTACCACGGTAGGGTTCATGACTGGGGTGAAGTCGTAACAAGGTAGCCGTATCGGAAGGTGCGGCTGGAACACCTCCTTTCTAGAAAAGCATCTGGCTTAGTGCTCACACTTATCGGTAAATTGAATTTTGTTTAAGATTGTTATTAAGCAAGTTATTTTGGTGGCTCGTATGGGTTTGTAGCTCAGCTGGTTAGAGCACCGTCTTGATAAGGCGGGGGTCGTAGGTTCAAGTCCTACCAGACCCACCATAAACGGGGGTTTAGCTCAGCTGGGAGAGCACCTGCTTTGCAAGCAGGGGGTCGTCGGTTCGATCCCGTCAACCTCCACCAAATTCAATCCGAATGTCTATTTATTTTCTCTTGATTAGTAAATAATCAAGATTTCGTTCTTTAACAATTTGTAGAGGTAACATTCTTATATACTAATAGTGTATAAGTTTGGGTGAGATGTATCATCAATTTGAGTGTCTTAAGTAGTGTCTTAAAAGACTTTTTAGATTGCGGCGTAATACTCATGCTATAACTTGATTAGTCTTCAAAGTTATAGGAACAAGTGAATAAGTGCATGTGGTGGATGCCTTGGCGATTACAGGCGATGAAGGACGTTGTAGCTTGCGATAAGCTGCGGGGAGTGAGCAAACACACTTTGATCCGCAGATTTCCGAATGGGGAAACCCGATGCTTTTGCATCATTTTTATCTGAATTCATAGGGTAAAAAAGCGAACCTAGGGAACTGAAACATCTAAGTACCTAGAGGAAAAGAAATCAACCGAGATTCCCAAAGTAGTGGCGAGCGAAATGGGAGCAGCCGTAAGTGATAACATTTGATATAGCAAAATACTCTGGAAAGGGTAATCATAGAAGGTGATAGTCCTGTATGCGAAATATCAGATGTGGTAATAAGCTTACAACAAGTAGGGCGGGACACGAGAAATCCTGTTTGAAGATAGGGGGACCATCCTCTAAGGCTAAATACTCGTAATCGACCGATAGTGAACCAGTACCGTGAGGGAAAGGTGAAAAGAACCCCGGGAGGGGAGTGAAATAGATCCTGAAACCGCATGCATACAAACAGTCGGAGCCTCTTTATGGGGTGACGGCGTACCTTTTGTATAATGGGTCAGCGACTTACATTCAGTGGCAAGCTTAACCTAATAGGGGAGGCGCAGGGAAACCGAGTCCGAATAGGGCGTTCAGTCGCTGGGTGTAGACCCGAAACCGGATGATCTATTCATGGCCAGGATGAAGGTGCCGTAACAGGTACTGGAGGTCCGAACCCACTAATGTTGAAAAATTAGGGGATGAGCTGTGGATAGGGGTGAAAGGCTAAACAAATCCGGAAATAGCTGGTTCTCTCCGAAAACTATTTAGGTAGTGCCTCAAGTATCACCATCGGGGGTAGAGCACTGTTATGGCTAGGGGGTCATCGTGACTTACCAAACCATTGCAAACTCCGAATACCGATGAGTGCGAGCTTGGGAGACAGACGGTGGGTGCTAACGTCCATCGTCAAGAGGGAAACAACCCAGACCGCCAGCTAAGGTCCCTAAGATTGGCTAAGTGGAAAACGAAGTGGAAAGGCTAAAACAGTCAGGAAGTTGGCTTAGAAGCAGCCATCCTTTAAAGAAAGCGTAATAGCTCACTGATCGAGTCTTTCTGCGCGGAAGATGTAACGGGGCTAAGCCAGTCACCGAAGCTGCGGATCCTAGATTAAATTCTAGTGATGGTAGGAGAGCGTTCTGTAAGCCTGTGAAGGTGTGTTGTAAAGCATGCTGGAGGTATCAGAAGTGCGAATGCTGACATGAGTAGCGATAAAGCAGGTGAAAGACCTGCTCGCCGTAAGCCCAAGGTTTCCTACGCAACGTTAATCGGCGTAGGGTGAGTCGGCCCCTAAGGTGAGGCAGAGATGCGTAGCTGATGGGAAACAGGTTAATATTCCTGTACCATTGCATGATGCGATGGGGAGACGGATCGCGGAAGGTTGTCCGGGTGTTGGATGTCCCGGTCTCTGTATTGAAGATGGCACTTTGGCAAATCCGGGTGCGTAAATCAAGGGTACGGAGCGAGTGAGTTTACTCACGAAGCAATTGGAAGTGGTTCCAAGAAAATCCTCTAAGCTTCAGTCATGCAAGACCGTACCGCAAACCGACACAGGTGGGCGAGATGAGTATTCTAAGGCGCTTGAGAGAACTCGGGAGAAGGAACTCGGCAAATTAGTACCGTAACTTCGGGATAAGGTACGCCCTTGTAGCTTGACCAGCTTGCGCTGAAAGGGTGAAAGGGTTGCAAAAAAATGGTGGCTGCGACTGTTTAATAAAAACACAGCACTCTGCAAACACGAAAGTGGACGTATAGGGTGTGACGCCTGCCCGGTGCTGGAAGATTAAATGATGGGGTGCAAGCTCTTGATTGAAGTCCCAGTAAACGGCGGCCGT
>JAVKLU010000011.1:0-2868 GCA_031538895.1 Burkholderiaceae bacterium
CATTTATTTGTATTTTTAAAAGTTAGAGGTTGCTATGCCACGTCGTCGCGAAGTCGCTAAAAGAGAGGTTTTGCCAGATCCTAAGTTTGGTAATGTTGAAGTTGCTAAATTTGTGAATGTGTTGATGCTGTCGGGTAAAAAATCCGTAGCAGAAAATATTATTTATGGAGCGTTTGATCATATCGAGAAAAAAACGGGTAAAAGCCCGTTAGAAGTTTTTGATCTGGCGGTTGCCAATTGCAAGCCCATGTTGGAGGTTCGTTCGCGTCGTGTGGGTGGTGCAAACTATCAAGTTCCTGTCGAGGTTCGCCCTGTGCGTCGCTTGGCGTTGTCGATGCGTTGGTTGCGTGAGGCGGCTAACAAGCGTAGTGAAAAATCAACTCCGCAGCGCTTGGCGGCAGAGTTGTTAGAAGCGTCTGAAGGGCGTGGTGGTGCGATGAAGAAGCGTGATGAGGTTCATCGTATGGCGGAGGCGAATAAAGCCTTCTCGCATTTCCGTTTTTAATATTGTGCGCACTTGGATGTGCGGCGGCGTTTTTATTGTTGCTTGAATTTATTGTTGGTTGAATTGTTAAGAAAGTTTAGTTATGGCTCGTAAGACCCCTATCAGTCGTTATCGCAATATTGGTATTTCTGCGCATATTGATGCGGGGAAAACTACTACAACAGAGCGAATCTTGTTTTACACCGGTGTGAATCACAAAATTGGCGAGGTTCATGATGGTGCTGCGACCATGGATTGGATGGAGCAAGAGCAGGAGAGGGGTATTACGATTACGTCTGCGGCGACGACGTGTTTCTGGAAGGGGATGGCGAACAATTATCCTGAGCACCATATAAACATTATTGATACTCCTGGTCACGTTGATTTCACCATTGAAGTCGAGCGTTCGATGCGGGTTCTTGATGGTGCTTGTATGGTGTATTGCGCAGTCGGCGGTGTTCAGCCGCAGTCAGAGACGGTGTGGCGTCAGGCTAATAAATATGGCGTGCCGCGTTTGGCTTTTGTTAACAAGATGGATCGTACGGGTGCTGACTTTTTCAAGGTTTATACGCAGATGCGCGCTCGCTTGAAGGCAAATCCGATTCCGCTTCAAGTGCCTATTGGTGCGGAAGAAAAATTTGAAGGCGTTGTTGATTTAATTAAGATGCGCGCGATTTACTGGGATGATTCTACTCAAGGGATGAAATTTGAGTATCGGGATATTCCTATGGATTTGGTTTCAGTGTCTAAAGATTGGCGTGAAAAAATGCTTGAGGCAGCGGCTGAAGTTAATGAGGATATGATGACGAAATACCTTGAAGAGGGTGATTTGTCAGAAGATGAAATAAAGTCGGCATTGCGCGCGCGCACTATCGCTGGCGAAATCGTTCCGATGTTGTGCGGTTCTGCTTTTAAAAATAAAGGCGTTCAGGCGATGTTGGATGCGGTGATTGAATTCATGCCCGCGCCTACAGATATTCCTCCGGTTACTGGCGAGGGCGAGGGCGGTGGTCGAGTTGAGCGTAAGGCGTCCGATGAAGAAAAATTCTCGGCGTTGGCGTTCAAAATCATGACAGATCCTTTTGTCGGGCAGTTGATTTTCTTCCGAGTTTATTCCGGGATTGTTAAGTCGGGCGATACGATTTATAACCCGTTGAAGGGGCGCAAAGAGCGCGTGGGTCGTATTTTGCAAATGCATGCGAATCAGCGAGAAGAGATTAAAGAGGTGCGTGCCGGAGATATTGCGGCGGCCGTGGGTTTGAAAGAAGCAACAACGGGTGACACTTTATGTGGTGTGGACGATGAAATTACCTTGGAGCGGATGATTTTCCCTGAGCCGGTGATTTCTCAAGCGGTTGAGCCAAAAACAAAAGTTGACCAAGAGAAAATGAGTTTAGCGTTGAATCGTCTGGCGCAAGAAGATCCTTCGTTCAGAGTTTCTTCGGATGAAGAGTCTGGTCAAACTATTATTGCGGGGATGGGAGAGTTGCATCTGGAGATTTTAGTTGACCGGATGCGTCGTGAATTTGGCGTTGAGGCAACGGTTGGTAAGCCGCAAGTTGCTTATCGCGAAACAATTCGTAAGGTTTGTGATGAAGTTGAAGGTAAATTTATTAAACAGTCTGGCGGACGCGGTCAGTACGGTCATGTGGTGTTGAAGCTCGAGCCACAAGAGCCGGGTAAGGGTTTTGAATTCGTTGATGCGATTAAAGGTGGCGTGGTTCCTCGTGAATATATTCCGGCAGTTGAAAAAGGAATTGTCGAAACTTTAACCTCTGGTGTGATGGCGGGGTATCCTGTTGTTGACGTTAAAGTTACTTTAATTTTTGGTTCGTATCATGATGTTGATTCGAACGAAAACGCCTTTAAAATGGCCGGATCGATGGCGTTTAAAGACGGTTGTCGTAAAGCCTCTCCAGTCTTGCTTGAGCCTATGATGGCGGTTGAGGTTGAGACGGCTGAAGAAAAAATGGGTGACGTGATGGGTGATTTGTCGTCGCGTCGCGGAATGATTCAGGGTATGGATGATATGGCTGGCGGTGGTAAAGTGGTGCGTGCCGAAGTGCCTTTGTCGGAAATGTTTGGTTACTCAACGACTCTGCGTTCTTTGACGCAGGGGCGTGCAACATACACAATGGAATTCAAGCATTATGCTGAGGCTCCTAAAAATGTGGCAGAATCAGTAATTAGCGCGCGCGGTAAGTGATGTGCGTCAATCGGTAACTTATTTGTTAATTTGTTTAAAGGAAATAGATCATGGCAAAAAGTAAATTTGAGCGGACGAAGCCGCATGTGAACGTTGGAACGATTGGTCACGTGGATCATGGTAAGACGACATTGACGGCGGCGATAACGACGGTATTGTCGTCGAAATTTGGTGGTGA
>JAVKLU010000012.1:0-8114 GCA_031538895.1 Burkholderiaceae bacterium
ACCCATTGACCCACTTGCGGATCACCAATCAAAGCCGTATTCAAACGTTCGGTATGGCCAACATTGTCTTGCCCTTGGGCAAAGCCCGCTTCGACCGAGGTGATTTGAAAAGGGATTCCGAGACACATAATCAATTCAGAGTTTTATGGTTATTGCTAATCACGTAGCGATAAAAATCGATCATCGCCGGTACGACATGCGAGGTCTGCCGAAGGTCGAAAATCTTCGTAGTCTTCTAGGCTCAACTCCAGCATCGTCACGGCTTCGTATTTATCCAAAGGGGTGGTGCGAGGCTGCGGATTGGCACCCCATTTGCGTAGACGTTCGACCGCCAAATCAAGTACGCGCGGAATCACGGCCTTGACTGAATCGCGCAAAGAGCCGCCATAGTCCTCCAACATTTCAGGTTGACAGCCATATAACACGATTTCTTTGGGGTATTTTCCGGTTAACTGCGCCAAACCTAAGACTTCTTGAAATCCAGTTTGATGCAAACTCATTTTTTTCGCGCCCATAAATTTGGGCACATCGTCGCCTTCGATAATTTTTAATTCACCTGGGGTAAGACCGTAATCAATCGCATCAAAAATAATCAAACGATCCGCCGCTTGGACATGATGAATAAGGTACATCCCCTGAGTGCCGCCATCAACAAAAACGACTTGATCGTTACAAACGATATGGCGCTGCAAAGCTTCGACGCAGCGCACACCAAATCCTTCGTCGGCCCACAACACATTGCCGATACCCAGTACTACGATTTGCTCTTTTAATGTATCCACGTTAGTGCACTCAAAAAAAATCGCAGGAGCCGCAGAGGCTAATATAAAAACCACTACAGAAACCACTTCGGTTGACGCATCCCCAAATAACCAACAGGCCAATATTTTCTATTGACGAAAATACTAGCCTGCTGAAGTTAATTACCGAATAAATCTGTTCGCGAATGGTTTAATCTTGGTTTAATCTTTGAAAGTACGGTGACCTGAAATCATCGTGCTCACAATACTTTGACGCCCCATAATGTCTTCACGAATCGCGGCATAAATATGTGCAATCGTAAATATCACCATGATCCACATGCCCAAATGATGCCAAGTGTGAACGTCTTGCGATTGTCCCATTAAGGGAATTACCCAACCAAACAAACGTTCTTGCCAAGACCCCATTTGCGCGCCTTCACCATACAAAGCCCAACCCGTAAAAAACATAAAGACGGCGTTCAAAAAATACAAGAAAAACATCATCAAACGCGCAAACGGGTTATGTCCAACATAGCGATTGGGACGCGGTGATAAAAACAAATACCATTTAATCATCGACAAGACTTCATCCCAATAGGCTTTGGTAAAAATTGGCACAGTAAACAATTCACGCGCATGGTGATTCCCCACAAAAGCCCAGTAGATGCGACCCAGCAAACCAATACTAAAAATATACGCGGCTGCAAAATGTGCAAAACGGATATAACCCATAAGAAAATTGTCACTGGCTTCGCCTGGTTGTGTCGGTGGCGGAGAGCCAATAAAATAGCCCGTCACCGCCAATACGATAAGCGACAAAGCATTGACCCAATGCCAGATACGCACGGGGGCTTCATACACATAAATCGATTTAATTGATGCACCGCGCGCCACTTCTTTCTCATCAACGCCAGTAGCGTCTGCAATATGATTCGACATGGTGGTACTCCTTAAAAAAATTGACTCAAAAAATAACGGTAACAAGAAACCTGATCTGTAGATTTTTTATACCAATTTGAGGATCAAGTACACGCCACTGACCGAAAAAAAGCCGCCCACTACTCGTGTTAACCATGCACGCGTTAAGTATTTTTGCTGAATGACACCCGCGCCAACTCCCATCAGATGCAAACACGCCGACGAGGTGACCATCCCTAACATATAGGCCCACACAGCACCCTCTAGCTCAGCACCATGCGCGTGTCCATGTAATGCGCCAAATAGACTGACCGCAACCAAACCCACCCACAAAGGCAGCACGCGTGACATCGTCATCATGATCCCCAGCGCTAACACTGACGCCGCGACACCTAATTCAACCCCTGTCACCGCACCGCTCACCGTGCCAAAAGCAGCACCGATCAAAAGACTCACGATGAAGGTGATGGGAGCTAACAAGGTCATGTTTTTCAGACTGAATGCGTTGCGCGTCGCCGATGGCATCGCATATTGGGCCCAGATACCGACCGCAAACATCGCGAGCACATGATCCCAGCCCGACCACGGATGCGCCAAACCTGAAACAAAACCAAACGCATCATGGCCGTGACCCTCAACACCCACGTGTGCCCAAGCATTGAACGCGAATACCGCTGCGCCTACTGCTAAAAAGTATTTCAAAAAAGTATTTTTCATTACAACTCCTTTTCAATTAGTTCAGTATCCAATGAAATCGCTATGCTTAGCGCACTTTGACATTTACCAACTCTTGACCGTCTTCACTCATCACGTGAGTTGAACACGCAAGGCAAGGATCAAAAGAATGGAGCGTGCGCAAAATTTCCAAAGGTTGTTCAGGATTGGCCATCGGTGTATTCATCAATGAGGCTTCGAACGCACCAATTTGTCCTTTTGGATCTCGCGGACTACCGTTCCAAGTGGTTGGAACAACGCATTGGTAGTTTTCGATTTTGCCGTCTTTGATCTTGATCCAATGCCCCAACATCCCACGCGGCGCAGCGACGGTGCCCACACCTTTAGCCTCTTTGGGCCAAGTAGCAGGATCCCATTTTTCAACGTTCGCGGTTGAGCTGTCACCAGCTTTGATATTAGCGATCAATTCGTTAAAGTCATCTAACATCATTTCGCCACAATATTGCGACTCCAAAGCTCGCGCCAAAGTGCGACCAATCGTGGTTGGCAATAACTGTTTTGCGGTGTAGTTAGTTGTTGGCAAACCTAAGGCTTTTGGAATCCCCTGGTTAATCATCATTGCCGAGTAATTCACTTGCTCTTTGACGCGTTGCGAATATTGATTGCCTTTTAAAGCGTGAGCATAGGCCAGAATATAGCGTGAGAGCGGGCCGACTTCGACCGCATGGCCACGCCAGCGTGGTGCTTTAATCCACGAGTATTTAGCCGACTCATCCAATTCTTTAATATTGGTGCTAGTGCCCTTGGTTTTTTTACCTAACTCGTAATGCGGCTCGGTAATCCCATCCCAAGGATGCAGACCTTTGGTTTCATCAGGGTATTTGTACCAAGAGTGGGTAACGAACTCTTGCACCTGCTCAGGATCACGCGGATTAAGCTCGTGAATCTCGTTCCAATTACCCTTCAAAATCACACCGCCAGGCAATTGCTGAGTGCGTTTATCTCCCATCACTTTTTCGTAGGTACCGTAGTCGGACACATTGGTTGCCGATAAGCCGCCACCATAAAGCCAACCGGCTTGCTTATAAATCGTACCAATCGCCAAAATATCTGGTACATAAACGTTTTTATTGAATTCAATAATTTCATCAATCCGCGCTTTGACAAAATTTAACCGCTCCATATTGATCGGAGCGCCCGCCGCACCATTGCCATCCAAGTTAATCGCGCAAGGGACGCCGCCGACTAAATAATTAGGATGCGGATTTTTACCGCCAAAAATGGTGTGGATTTTGACCCATTCTTTTTGTAAATCCAGCGCTTCTAGGTAATGCGTTACCGCCATTAGATTTGCTTCTGCGGGCAGTACGTAACTCTTATTGCCCCAATAACCATTCATGAAAGGGCCCAGTTGACCAGACTCGACAAATTTTTTCAGGCGATTTTGAATGTCGCGGAAATAACCTGCGGAAGACAAAGGGTGAGCAGGCGATACCAACTGTTGCAACTCTGAAGTTTTCTTGGGATCGGCTTTTAATGCTGAAACGACATCAACCCAATCAAGCGCGTGTAGGTGATAAAAATGCACCGCATGATCATGAACCTGCAAAACTTTGGCCATGATTTCGCGAATCAAATACGCATTTTTAGGAATCACAATGCCCAAAGCGTCCTCAACCGCCCGAACCGAAGTCAGCGCGTGACAACCCGTACACACGCCACAAATTCGCTCTACAAACGCCCACGCATCGCGCGGATCGCGCCCCTTCAAAATTACTTCTAAGCCACGCCACATTGTTCCGGTCGAGACCGCGTTACGAATCACATTGTTTTTATCCAAATTGACTTCACAACGCATGTGACCTTCAATCCGCGTCACCGGATCAACTACGATACGGCGACCACTGTTATCTACATTAAATCCTTGAGTACTGTATGCCATGAATAACTCCTAATAAAGAATGGGGCAAAGTTCGGTCGAGAATTTGATCACAAACTCTCGTCAATAAACTGAATTGCGTTACACCTGCTCAGCTTTTTTATCCTTCGCCCGCTTAACCACCGAAGCGGCCGCATGCGCCGCAACGGCCGCACCGACAACTACCGCGGCAGTACCACCGATTTGATCGGCATTGGCCTCAATACCAAACTGGTGAATATTGGTCAAACGATCATAGAACGAACCCTTATCCCAGAATCCATCTTCGGAACAACCGATACAACCATGACCCGCCTTGATCGGGAAACTTGTCCCTTCATTCCACTGCACCGTGGAACAGGCGTTATAAGTGGTTGGCCCCTTACAACCCATTTTGTACAAACAAAATCCCTTGCGCGCAGACTCGTCATCCCATGACTCAACGAATTGACCCGCATCAAAATGAGGACGGCGATAACATTTATCATGAATTCGCTGGCTGTAGAACATTTTAGGACGACCTTGACGATCCAACTCAGGCATCCGGTCAAAAGTCAGCATATAGGTAATCACACCAGTCATGACCTCGGCAATCGGCGGGCAACCTGGCACTTTAATAATCGGCTTGTCGCGAATGACTTTATGCACAGGTGTTGCCTGCGTTGGATTAGGCTTGGCCGCTTGCACGCAACCCCACGACGCACAAGAGCCCCAGGAAATAATCGCTTTGCAGTCTTTGGCCACGCGCGTTAATTGATCCAGAAAAGGCTTGCCGCCAATAATGCAACTCATGCCTTCTTGGTTTAAGGGCGGATTACCTTCCACCGCCAAAATGTAATTACCTTTGTATTTGGTGATGATTTCATCCAAAATCGCCTCGGCTTGGTGGCCCGCTGCGGCCATCAAAGTGTCATCGTAGTCCAAAGAAATCATCGATAAAACGACGTCTTTGGACAAGGGATGCGCCGAGCGGATAAAAGATTCCGAACAACAGGTACATTCCAAGCCATGCAACCACAGCACGGGAATCCGCGGCTTGGTTTCCATTGCATGCGCAATTTGCGGCACCATAGAAGGCGCCAACCCCAACGACGTTGCCGTTAAGGAACAATATTTGAGAAAACTCCGTCGGCTAATCCCTTGACGGCGCATCACATCATAAAAAGTCTCTACCATCGTACACTCCTCAGAAAAATGTGAACTTCAATTGGTTGACGCTACAACAGCTGGTGCTACCGATAAAAAACTCAAAAAATAGGACAAATTTTAATAAGTGCTTACTCATCAATTCGCATCAATTGATCTTAGCAATTGACCAGAACCCCGCACATTCTTGGATCCAAACTACCGAACTCCAATCACAAGAAAAAGGATCACGAAAAAAATCTTTGGTGACGCAGGCGCACTGAGTGCAGACGCAAAAATTCTTGCGAAACCGATAAATTGTCAGAATACTGTTAATGCCTGTTGTAACAACTGTCCTTCAGCTGTTAAATGTGTTGCGCTTTGTCTCAAACTTTTATTTAACTTTCTTGAAGCTAGCTAGTTTACCTAAGCCACTCCAAACTTTCCCAAATCTTTTAAGCTTCCCCTCTAGTCGCAAGGATTATATTATGTCGACTAAGGCTTTACAGCACAATTATTTTTTATAAAACTCAGTCTTTTTAAAAAAACAAAGTTTCGCCGAATGAAAAATAACTGTATTTAACTGCTACGGACCTTCAATGCTAAGGGTCGCATGTGGCGCCGCGCGAACAGACGTTCATGCGGCCCACACAACTCATCAATACCGCGCTGCCATCGCGTCCAAATGCACGGGTTTGATTTTGCTGCCCATGCCCGCGCAGCCAAACGCCACAAAACGATCTTTGCAGATGTCGCGCGCGGCGAGTTTGGCCGCAATCAAGGCTTTGCGCGGATCGAACTCGCTGGTTTGTTTAGCAAACGATTGCCGCATCGCTCCCGTCATCGCCAGCCGAATATCGGTATCGATATTAACTTTGCGCACGCCGCTTTTGATGCCGCGCTGAATTTCTTCTACGGGCACGCCATACGTCTCTTTGATATCGCCGCCGTACTGACGAATAATGGCCAGCCACTCTTGCGGCACGCTGGAGCTGCCGTGCATCACCAAATGCGTGTTGGGGATTTGCGCGTGAATGGCCGCGATGCGATCCATGGCCAAAATATCACCCGTGGGTTGCCTGGTAAATTTGTACGCGCCGTGGCTGGTTCCAATCGCAATGGCCAGCGCATCCACACCTGTTTTAGCGACAAAGTCTTTGGCTTGCACGGGGTCGGTCAGCATTTGCTCGTGGCTTAATTTTCCTTCTGCGCCAACGCCGTCTTCTTCGCCCGCTTCGCCTGTTTCAAGCGAGCCCAAGCAGCCCAATTCGCCTTCCACCGACACGCCCACGGCGTGCGCCATCTCGCACACGCGGCGCGTGACGTCCACGTTGTACTCATAACTCGCCGGTGTTTTAGCGTCCGCCATTAACGAGCCATCCATCATCACGCTAGAAAATCCGCTGCGAATCGATTGTTGGCACTGCGCGGGCGTTGCGCCGTGGTCTTGGTGCAGCACCACGGGCAAATCGGGATGCGTTTCAATCGCCGCCAAAACCATATGACGCAAATAGGCTTCGCCCGCGTATTTACGCGCACCTGCCGAGGCTTGCAAAATCACGGGGCTATCAGTTTGGGCCGCGGCTTCCATGATGGCTTGCACTTGCTCCAAATTATTGACGTTGAACGCGGGCACGCCGTAACCAAATTCGGCAGCGTGATTTAACACTTGACGCAGAGAAACTAAAGCCATAAAAAATCCTTTTAAAAAAATAAAAAAATGAAACTTTGAGCCATCGCTATTGGGGTCATTCCCCAAAAACCATCACTATTGACCGCGCTGCGCCAGCACCTCAAACGCGGGCAAGGTTTTGCCCTCTAGCACTTCTAAAAATGCACCGCCGCCCGTGCTGATGTAACCCACCTCTTGCTCGATGCCGTATTTGGCAATCGCCGCAAGCGTGTCGCCCCCGCCCGCAATAGAGAAGGCGCTTGACTGGGCAATTGCCTGCGCGATGGCTTTGGTTCCGCCTTCAAACGCCGCAAATTCAAATACACCCACAGGACCATTCCACACTATCGTGCCTGCGCTCGCTAATTGCGCGGCTAGGCGCTTTGCAGTTTCGGGGCCTATGTCGAGGATGAGATCGTCTGGCGCTACGTCGCCCACTGGTTTGACCATAGCCTGCGCGTCGGCGGCAAAAGCTTTGGCGCACACCACATCGCTTGGGATGGGCACTTCGGCACCCCTGGCTTTCATGGCTTTAATGACGGCTTTGGCCGCGTCCACCAAATCGGGCTCGGCAAGTGATTTGCCAATCGGCAGTCCTGATGCCAGCATGAAGGTGTTGGCAATGCCGCCGCCCACAATGAGTCCGTCGACTTTGCTTGACAAGGCCTCTAGGATGCTGAGTTTGGTGGAGACCTTGCTGCCCGCCACAATCGCAATCATGGGGCGTTTGGGATTGGACAGTGCTTGAGTGATGGCGTCCATCTCGGCGGCGAGCAGCGGGCCCGCGCAGGCGATGGGTGCGTATTTTGCAATGCCGTAGGTGGAGGCTTCGGCGCGGTGCGCGGTGCCAAAGGCGTCATGGACAAAGATGTCGCACAGGCTTGCCATTTGGCGCGAGAGTGCCTCGTCACATTTTTTTTCGCCCACATTGAGGCGGCAGTTCTCGAGCATGACGACTTGTCCTGCGGCAAGGGTTACGCCGTCCAGCCAGTTGGAGACTAGCGGCACGGGACGACCCAGTAATTCGCCAAGTCTTGCCGCCACGGGGGCTAGGGAGTCTTCG
>JAVKLU010000013.1:0-25728 GCA_031538895.1 Burkholderiaceae bacterium
ATTCACATAGGCATCCAATAGCTGGGCATTGAATTTGGCTTCGTCCTTGGCGTCTTTGGCGATTTCAGGCCGCCCATCGGCATTCTTGAACGCAGAATCAGCACTCCACACGCCCCGCACCAGAGAACTCCAACCACTACCAAAACCCATAAACAAATCATGCGTACCCTTAATGGTGCTGGCAGTAATGGCATTTTTTTTGTAATTCAAATTGCCATCGTCTTGGTTAATCCGTTTGCCGTCATACGTCTGGTAAAAGGCCTCGGAATTAGATTTGGCCACCTCAGTCTGTTCAGTAGTGGCGCATCCGCCGTTGTCTTGACCGATCAGGTTACAGTCAGGCGAACCAGTACGCATCGAAACACCGTAAGACAGGCTCGAGTCCAGATTAACCTGCACACCGCCCCAATCGAATGTGGCGGCCTGTACTTGAATCGCGGACAAGAGCGCGACAGTAGCGACCAGCGCACGCCGCGTTAAGACCAAAGTAGCAGACTGATTAAGCAGCCGGTTGTTAGAAAGTTTGAACAAGGGATGAATCATTGTTATCTCCTTAAATTTTGTTTAGATTTTGCTTAGACTTTTCCTAAACTTGCTTGTCGGTTTTGTCTTAATGCGCGGTGTCGCAGCGCCGTTTAGCAATGCTGCCTAATAATGCCAGCCAACGATGAATGCCAGCCAACGATGCCAACTAATAACGCCACCCGACTTCACCGCCGCCAAGCAAGTTTGCAGCCGCAGCGATTGACGATGCGACTGCAAAGGTTAACGTTCCGCCTTATTTTTAATACTTTCGGGATCGAATGAACTGGCCGAAATCCGCTTGTTGGCAATCGCATTCCAATCACCTGGAACTTGCTCTGCCGCGACCTGATCGATGATGAAACGCCCCAAACTCAAATCGTAAGAAGCGAAGGCCAGGTTGGCGCAAGCTTGTATTTGCGGCACAAAAAACGGACCCGATTCCATCACGCGCTGTATTTTTCCTTGACCGTCATATAAGTCTTGAGCGACGATCTGCCAAGTGTCTTCATCCAAGAAAAAAGTCCGCTTAGGGAAGAGATGGCGATTGCCTTTTTTAACCGATGCCTCAACAACCCATACACGGTGTTGCTCATAACGCGCGGCCTCGCGCTTCATCATGGCAGGAGTGGTGACATCGCTAACCTTTGATTTGTAATCGTTAGCCACTGCCCAGTTGTAGGGGACGATCATTTCTCGCTTACCGATCAATTTAAAATCGTAGCGATCCAAAGGCCCATTGAACATGGCGAATTGATCGACAGTGAGCAAGTTGTCATAGCCAGGAATCGGCGCGTCATAGCTAAAGGTCGGCGCACGGCGCAAGCGTCTTTGGGCTGAAAAATAGAGCCAGTTTTCGGTGCCCTTGGCAACATAACCGTGGGTCAAAGTCAAATCACCGGCGTTTTGTACCGGCGTAATAACCTCGCTAAAAAATTGTATTTCACGCCCTTGAGCGTCGGCGATTTTATTGACCTTAGACGAGCCCATCGGAAAATACAGGCTGTCCCGACTGACAAAAGACCCGCCTAAATTGCTGGCGCCCTTGTTGATCTGAATGCGGCCATAGGTATGAGTAATTCCCTCACCCATATAACGCAGCTTGTGATTCCACATCGCTTCAACCCCATTTTTGGGAAAAGGAAAAGGCAATGCCGCGCCCATACTTTCCTCTAGCACGCCGCTATCTGGATTAGCCCGCGCAATTTTGGTATTAGCAAGGGTGCGCTGACCATAAAAAGCAGGGTGCCCGCACCAGCGTTTACTGGCGTAGACGGGCAGAACATAATCCTTCCAGTTTTTAATCATTTGAATCTGCCCCTCGGACAGCAGGGCTTTGTACTGATCAAGATTTTTCTGATTGATCACAAAAAGTGGCGCCTCTTTTGTCAGCACGCGCGCGCTTTTAGGATCCTCACCACTCCACTCTGGAATATCGCCCTTGCCCGCCCGCTCTGCGCCGACGGGAGTCAGGTCTTTATTTAATCGCGCGATTTCTTGTTCACTAGGCGCGGCAAAAGTCGCCGCCGCGATGAGCGCGGATAAAAGACTCAGTGTTTTAATGAGCACGCGAACTGGCTCTCTACTGGCAGAGGTGCGCAGGGCGTATGACAAAGGGGGTATCGCGTGGGTCATGCAACTCTCCTATATGAATTGGTCTGGTGTGCGGCCTTAAATAGTGTGACACGGTAAATGTAAGGTGTTTTTATGCCCTTTATGTTTTATCAGGACGCACTGAAAAGTCGCGAAGATATTCTTCAGTACGAACTAGAAAACCGTAAAACGCAGGCGAACAATTTTAGGTAGCGGACAAAATTGTAAAAGGCTAATTAGGCCATCACCCAATTTTTTCTGGACAAAGCAGAGACAGCCGCGCTATGGGGGAGGCGCTATTGAGGAGTCAATATTAGAGTGCCGAGGACTGGGCGTCTTTGCCTTCTGCTTGGGCGGCGTCTCGTATTTCTTGAGGTAATTGACCCGACCAGCGCTTGAAGGCTCGCCGGAAACCAGGCGCATCGCTAAAGCCTATCGCAATGGCGATGTCGTACAAAGATAAATGGGTACGGGTGAGCAAATTGTGCGCCTGTTGATAGCGCACTTTGTCCAAAATTTTTTGATAAGAGGTGGAAAGCGCGGACAAACGCCGTCGCAAAGTCCGCTCAGTTAAATAGAGCGATTGGGCGGTTTCTTGCAAACTCGGTGCTTGCGCCAGTTTGGACGACAAGAAAGTCGTGATCGATTCAATTAAATCTTCTTCTTCGGTTTGGGTCGTGCTCAATACGCTATCAATCTGCGCTTGCAGACAAGGCTGCATGTACTCGTCATAGGTGCGAATCGGTTGTTCTAACCAATGCGCATCCATAAATAGCCGATTTAAGGGCGCATCAAACACGATCGGACACTGAAAGAAACGTTGGTACAAAGCACTGTAAGCAGGCTTTGGATAACTGAGCTCTAGGCGCATGGGCCGAAAATGCTCGCCAATCAGACTGCGCGTGAGCGCTACCCCGCTGCCAAAATCTTCCTCGACAAAAAAAGGTTCCAGTACAGGGTCGTAAAAACGCAATTCGATTTGAAAAATAACCAGTTGTCGGTCTTGCTTCATCTGGTTGTGGACAAACGCTCCGGCTTGTTTTTGATACCGCATCAGGTAACTCAAGGCCGCGCCCAAGGTTGGACAGGTCAACATCCCCAATCCGGGTAAACCATAGGACACCACACTTTGGTATTTTGCAATTTGTAGCCCGAGACTGTGATCGGCCAATTGCTGAAACGCACGTTGTATGAATAAACAAATCTGGCGGTAAGACACTTTGAAGTTACCTGTACGCAGATCGTCCAGCGAAAAGCCCAAACCATTACACAGTAATTCGGGAGCGTGCCCTTTATCCTTTATCAGGTGGGCGATTTGCCGAATGATGTGTGGATCAGTATCGGCTCTGGTAATCGCGGACGGTAGATGATCGGGCATGGGCGAAGAACTGATGAGTATGGGGATTCTTTAGGACGCGTTTATACATTCATTTTGCGACGCGTTACGGTGAGCCAAGCCAAGCCAAACCAAACCAAACATAACTGACACGTCATCCGCAGATTCTGCCGCAAACTCTGCGTTTATAGAAGACTCTCTTAATCAGGAAATACCTGCGCCTGTCCCGCCTGATCAAAAGCCAGCGCCGTGTAATTGCTTCTTTTTGCGCTTGACTTGGCGTTTGAATTTGCGCTTGATTCTAAGGTGGCGCTTTGCCCGCCATCCCGACTCGTCAGATAAGCGCCCTCCTGACCAAGCACCACCAGCTGCCCTTGTGGGGAAAAGGCGGCGGCAGTTAAAGAAGCCTTCGTATGACTGTCTACGCTACGCCAATTTAGCCCCCCGTCTGCGCTATAGAGCATCGCGCCGCGCAAACCCACTGCGATGGTATGACCTCGATCATGCGCCATCGCCCATAAGGACCCCTGGCTAGGTGTTGCAATGCGTCGCCATATTTTCCCTTTATCTTGACTCATGAGGATTTGTCCAGCCTCACTGCTTATTAACCAAGTGCCTTGCACGGTCGCGCTCATCGCGAATAGATGCCGGTCAAATTTTTGACCGGGGAACAGGCTTTTAGTTTGCCAATTGGCACCTCCATCTTCGGTATAAAGCACAAGCCCAAACATGCCAATGGCATAACCCTCTTTGGCGTTGGCAAACCAAAGCGACAAAATCACTTGGTTGCTGCCATAGGTTTGGCGCTGCACTTGCCAAGTAGCGCCGCTGTCTTGAGTGTGCAAGATCACGCCGTCGTATCCTGCCGCCCAGCCGATCTTATCGCTCACAAAATATACGCTCGTCAAAGTGGTGCGGGTAGGAACGCGCGCCTGCTGCAAAACCTTGTCACGGATATTCACGATCGCGCCGCGCATACCCACCACCGTGATGCCCTTGGCGGTTTGGGTCGCGGCGAGTGCCTCTATCGTGCTGTTATGCAAAACCTGTGCCGGCTGGTCCAAAGACCATGCGCGCGCTTGAGGCGGCGCATTTGATGCCTGAGCGATTGCGTAGCTGGGCGATAAAGCAATGCATAAGACAATACCCATCGCGTAGCAAGTCGCCATGGCACGCCAAAAGGTAAAGAACAACACAGAGCCGTCGCGCAAAACCGAGGGTCCAGAGATGAGAAATTGATTACGCATAGGATTGACTCTACTGATTTTGTTCAAGGTTTTTGTAAGGGTTCTGTGATTAACCATTGATCGTTTTCTTGACGGATCAAGCCTCGAGTTTTTAAGGAGGCCAGATAACGCGCGTGACCACGTCTGCCCTTTTTCACAAAGAGAGGGATTAAGCGCGGTAATAAATTGGGCGCCAGCATGGCGAAACGAACTAACCAAGATTCAGCAGGTCGCGGATAGGCTTCTAAACGAGGTTTATCCAATAAAGACAGTACCGTGTGCGCCACTCTTTTGGGTGTTTGCGGGGGATCCATAAACTGTAATGAATTACCGCCTTCGATTGCCTCTTTGATCAACATGGGGGTTTCAGTGGCCGATGGTAAAACATTACTCACTTTAACCTTTAGGCGTTTGGTATCCAAGCCAAGGCACAACATGGCACCACGCAAACCAAATTTTGACGCCGAGTAAATCGCGGATTCGGGCAAGGGGAAAATACCGCCTAACGATACGGTGTTGATGATGCGGGGGTCATCACTGAGGTGCAATAAAGCGAGGCTTAAGTGGGTTAACCATAAAGGAGAAATTAAATTGGTTTGAATTTCATTTTGTATCGAGAGCAGTGTTCGTGTGGCGAAGTATTCGGTGGACACAATCGCCGCGTTATTGATCAAAATATCCAACTTGCCAAAGTCTTGCTTAATTTTCTCCACCAAAAACAAGAGCGCGTCTTGATCAGTGATATCCGCAGGATAGGCATAACACAAGGCGGCGGGCGGTTTATCGCCCTCATGGGTTGCCATGGCATTCATCCGCGCGCACAACTCCAGCAGCTCGTTTTCCTTGCGATCGACTAACAGGCAGGTGATTCCCCGTTGGGTGAGGGCCAATACGACGGCTTGACCAATGCCACCGCCAGCCCCTGTGATCAGGGCGATTTTTCCTTGCCAATGAGTATTTGAACGAGGGGTGAAAAAGAAGCTCATTTCTGTATGGCTAAAAAGTCTCTGGAGGGATACATTTTTTCATGCATTTTGGACCATCCCATACGGCGATGAATTTTTTGCAAATAGGATTTCATTCGATGCGCATCAACATAAACCTCATGTCTTTGAGAGGCGATAAAACGAATTCCACCGGAAAGATCAGGCTGGTCATTGGCGATCAGCTGTGCAAATTTTTTTGCCCGTAAAGGATTTTTTAACTGGTCATTTAAATAGGAGGCAATCGTGTAAGCCTGGGTGTCAAATAATTTATACGCACTGGAGTTGGTTTCTAAGTAGCCGATACCATATAAATTGTGATGCTCTCGACTGAACATGGAAAGATAAAGACTGGGCCGACCGCCTCGCCACGAAAAATACTGTTGCGCGTACGGACAACTCCATTGATAACCCGTGGCATAGATCACTTTATCCAGTGTTACTCGCGAGCCATCTGTAAATACGGCTTGATTACCCTCGTAAAAATCAACATCTGGCTTGACCTTGATGTTGCCGTGTTGCAAATGGTGGAGTAACTGCGAATTCATTAAAGGGTGGGCCTCAAATAAGCGATGCGTAGGGAGCGGCAAGCCAAAGCGACGTAAATCACCAGTGATCAATTTCAGTAGCCACGAAAAAATTGGTCGGGCCAACCATAATGGTAGATGCGGCCCTTTTTCGCTGAACTCATCTGCGGGAATACCAAAAATATGTTTGGGAATAAAGTAATAGCCGCGTCGCATACTGATGAAAGCCTCGTCTGCCCAACTGGCGGCGTCGCAGGCGATGTCTACACCCGAATTACCCGCTCCGACAATCAGAACTCGTTTTTGAGCAAACTCACGGGCACTTTTATAGCGAACCGAATGCTGTAACTCGCCACTAAATTGTCCTTTTATGGGAGGAAGATGGGGATCCCAATTGCAACCGGTGGCACAAATGATGGCGCGATATTCACGTGTTTCAAATTGTTTTTGTCCGTCAGTATCGGTCTGCACAGAAACCCGCCAGCGGCCCTCTGGCGTTTTGCAAACGTCTGTCACCGTAGTGTAAAAACGAATTGCAGGCAGGAGATCAAAAGCCTGAGCGAATGCTTGAACATAGGAAAAAATTTGCCGGTGACTGGGATAGTCAGGAAAACTGCTGGGCATGGGAAAACCGATGAAGCCGGATAAATCGCGAGAGGAAATAAAGTGCGCCGATTCGTAAATTGGTGTATTTGCTTGTCCAATATCCCAAATGCCACCTACCCCAATATGACGTTCGAATTGCTCGTAGGCAAGGCCATGTGCTTTTAGTGCCCGTGCAATAGATAGGCCGCCTGGGCCTGCGCCAACAATACATATCGCATCGTGGCATTGGATGATGGAAGAGGGCATTGGATTCATGATGAGACGGATTAGTGAAAATTCGCCGCACGCGGTTTTTTGTCTGGCGCGAGAATATCCATCACCACCGCTAAAGCGGGTAGGACCGTCAGCGCCATCAGCATATTGACGACAAACATAAAACCCAGCAACAAACCCATATCGGCTTGAAATTGCAAAGAGGAGAGCGCCCAGGTCGACACCCCAATCGATAAAGTCAAGGCCGTAAATCCGGTAGCCACGCCCGTGTCCAGCAAGGCTTGCGTGACCGATTCGTGCATGACGCGCTGCTCGGCATAATGGGCTTGAATTCGGTTGTAAATATAAAAAGCATAATCCACACCAATCCCAGTTGCCAGCACCATCACCGGTAAAGTCGCAACCGTCAAGCCAATGTCCATCCGTTCCATGAACCAATAACCCAACCAGGTGGCGATAGTGAGCGGTAGACAACAAATCAACATGCCGCGCCAATCACGATAAACCAATAGCACTAATAACAAGATGGTGAGATAGACGTATACCATCATAGGAATTTCGGCACGACTCACCTCTTGATTGACTGCGGCTTGAATCCCCGCGTTACCGCTTGCTAATCGAATGTTGACGCCCTCTAGGTGATTGGCTTGGCGGTATTGTTCAACTTTAGCGACGACACGCTCCAAGGTCGGTGCGGTTTGATCGCTTAAAAATAAATGCACTCCCTGCACGGTGCAATCGCTTGATTGAGTCCCCCGCAATTGACCCGCGACACCGCCGATCAATGCAGCAGTCACACTATTTTCACGGGGAAGGGCGAGAAATTTCGGCTGTCCTTCGTTCAAACCACTATTACTGGCGCGTAACGCATCTATTACCGAGGCACTGGAAATGACCCCTGGCACTTGCCCCATCACAAACGAAAAATCTTCGATCATTGACATGACATCGGCGCGCGCGCAGGCCTCTACAGGGCCGTTTGGCTTGACTTCAAAAACGACGGTAAACCAATCTAGGCCAAGGTCAAATCCCTGCGTGATGGCGCGGGCGTCTTGGTTATAACGCGCATCTGAACGCAGTTCGGGCACCCCTGGATTCACATTGCCAATGTGACGATTTTGACTGTATAGCAGGGCCAGTAGTAACAGCGTGAATGCGATAAGCAATACCCAAAGAGAATTCATGGGGCGGTACAAAAAACTCAATGGCTGCACCCAGGCACGTCTCTGTTGTTGGCGGCGAAGGGTTTTTTCAGCGTATTCCGGCGATATGCTGATCGCGCTCACCATTAAAGGAAGAACAATTAAATTGGTAACGACTTTGTAAGAGACTCCGATCGCGGCGGTGATCGCTAATTCAATAATCATAGGGATAGGAATCAACACCAAGGTAATAAAACTAGCGAATGCGGTGATCAAACTCAAACTCCCCGGCGCTAACAGGCAACTAAAACTGTAGCGCGCGGCCTGCTCTATCGACTTGCCTTCTGCAACCTTTTGAGTAATGGCATTGATCTGCTGTACCCCATGCGAGACGCCAATGGCAAATACGAGAAACGGAACTAATACTGCAAGCGGATCTAGGCCATATCCCAATAAGTGAATCGTACCTAATTGCCACAATAGCGAGGTCATAGAGCACGCCAAGGGCAGCAAGGTCAACAACCAAGATCGACAATACAGGAAAACCGCCAAGGCCGTCAGCAGCAACGCCAAGCCGATGAACTCCAATAAGCGGGCACCTTCTGCGCTGATTTCACCGACGGCCTTGGCAAATCCTATGATTTGTATTTCCACCTGGGGGTTCTCAAACTTTTGACGCAGTTCAGTCTCCAATAATTGATTGAGTGCCAAATAGTCGATCCCGCTAGTGTTACTGCCATCAGCATTTCTGGCGGTTTCATTTAAATCCGCCGTAATCATGGCACTATCTTCGTTGCGCGAGATCAAGGAACCTAAATAACCGCCTATCTTGACCCGATTACGAATCTGCGCGATCGTGTCACTGCTTAAATTGTCCGGAGTGATATTGCCACCAGTAATTGGTAGGGCGTTAAATCCTTGCTCGGTAATTTCGGTAAAAAAAACATTGGGTGTCCAAATTGAACTGACCGAGGTGCGATCAACCCCGGGCAAATAGGTCACTGCATTGGTGACGTCTAATATTTTGGTTAACACTTCTGGCCGCCAAATCGTCCCCTCTTTGGCTCGCACTACTACCACCAATCGATTGGCCCCAAATAAGGTGTCTTTATGGGCGTGAAACGTGTCGATATAAGGGTGATGGCTGGGCAAAGACTTTTCAAACCCTGCGGACACGCTAAGACGAGTCGCCTGCCATCCCATTAAGAGCGTAAAAATCGCTAATCCAGCAAGAAAAATGAATTTCCAGCGAAAGAAAAAATGTTCGAGAAAGGAGATCATCTTTTTGACGGGGAGGGTGAAACGCGACAAAAAACACCTCAGGGCACTTATTCAAAACATCGCTAAGTGGCCCAAGAAAGGAATGGGCGCAAAAACGGGTGCAATTGTGGACAGTAGCGTTGCCCATTTACAGAAAAAAAGGACACGATATAGTCCGAATCGGCCAATAAGTCGGCCAATACATAACCAATCCATCAGCTAATAAAAGCCTTTCAAGTAAAAAAATCAGACTGCATCAGCCCACTCTTCACCCAATACTTGCACCTGCTGCAACACCAACTCCACAGCACCATCTTGCTGGTCGGGTGGGTACTTGTATTTGCGCAGGATACGTTTAACCATCAAGCGCAGGTTGGCGCGGACGCTTTCACGTTCAGCCCAATCGACTTTGATGTTTTGGCGCAGGTTCTCCGTCAGTTCGTGTGCAATTTTCTTGAGGATTTCGTCATCAAGCATACGCACAGCTGATTCGTTATTTGCCAGCGCATCGTAAAACTTCACTTCGTCATCCGTCAGCCCAAGCCGTTCGCCGCGACTTGAAGCCTCACGAAACGTCTTCGCCATCTCGATTAGCTCTTCCATCACCTGCGCCGTTTCAATGGCGCGATTTTGGTAACGCTGAATAACATTGGTCAGCAAGTCACTAAACTTTTTCTCCTGCACCACGTTGCTGCTAAAGCGGCTTTTGATTTCCCCTTGCAGCAAGCGTTCAAGCAGTTCAACAGCTAGGTTACGCTCAGGTAGGTTCTTTACTTGTGCCAAAAACTCATCATCCAGCAGTCCAATGTTTGGCTTGTCTAAGCCCACGGCATCAAAAATATCAACCACGCTGTCCGAGACTACGGCAGAGCTGATGATTTGCCGTATCGCCAAGTCACGCTGCTCATCTGTCTTGCGCTGCTTGGTTATGTCACGTTTTGTCAGCAGGACTTTAATGCCCTGCATAAACGCCACTTCTTCACGCACAGCTTTAGCATCGTCCAATGTGCAGCACAAGGTAAATGCTTTGCTCAGTGCCACCGCCGTATCAGCAAAACGTTTCTTGCCATCTTTCAAGCCAAGCACGTGATTAGTAGCACCAGCCAGTGCTTTATGCCCAGCGAACATAAAGTTGCTGTAGTCAAAACCGCGCAGCATCCCGCGCAACACGTCCAATTTTTCGGCTAGTACGCTGTAGGCTTCGTGTGCATCAACAGTTGTTCTGCCCCGTCCGTTGCTGTTCGTGTATTCCTTCATCGCGGCTTTAAGTTCGTTGCCGATACCGATGTAGTCCACAACTAAACCACCTTGCTTGTCCTTGAACACACGATTCACCCGTGCAATAGCTTGCATCAGGTTGTGCCCCTTCATTGGCTTATCCACATACAAGGTATGCACACAGGGCGCATCAAAACCCGTCAGCCACATGTCGCGGACGATGACTAGCTTCAACTCGTCACTTGGGTCTTTGAAACGTTTCTCAAGACGCTTTTTGGTTTTGACTTCAAAAATGTGGGGACCTAGCAAAGCCTTGTCGCTAGCAGAACCCGTCATCACAATTTTGATTGCGCCCTTTTCAGGGTCTTCATCGTGCCAGTCAGGGCGTAGCTTGACGATTTCGTTATACAAGTGAACGCAAATGTCACGGCTCATTGCCACAACCATTGCTTTACCTGCCATTGCTTTATTGCGCTCTTCAAAGTGTGCGACCAAGTCGGCGGCCACTTGTGCAACACGAGGTTCTGCACCAACAACACGCTCTAGTGCCGCCAACGGCTTTTGAGTTTCGCCTGTGCGCTGTCTTCTTCGCCTTCAGCAAGCTCGTCTACCTCAGCGTCGATGGTGGGCATTTGCTGTTCGTTCAGCTTTAACTTAGCAAGCCGTGATTCGTAGTAGATGGCAACAGTAGCGCCATCTTCACGGGCTTGCTGCATGTCATAAATGTGGATGTAGTCACCAAACACAGCGCGAGTGTCACGGTCTTCACTGCTGACGGGAGTACCAGTAAACGCAACAAATGTTGCATTGGGCAAGGCATCACGCAGGTGTTGTGCATAGCCCGCTTGATAACGCTCTTCACCAGCCTTGCCTTTCAACTTGGCATCAAAGCCGTATTGGGTGCGGTGTGCTTCGTCCGCGATCACCACGATGTTGCTACGGTCGGACAAGACAGGGAAGGTGTCTTCGTCCTCGCTCAGCATAAATTTTTGAATAGTGGCAAACACAATGCCGCCCGATGGACGATTGGCTAGTTTTGTACGTAAGTCTTGACGGGTGCTAACTTGAACTGACTGCTCACGCAGCAAGTCTTGGCTCAAGCTAAATACGCCAAACAACTGCCCATCCAAATCGTTGCGGTCTGTGATGACGACAACGGTTGGATTTTCCATTGCAGCTGATTGCATCACTCTTGCCGCAAAGCAAGTCATTGTGATGCTCTTGCCACTGCCCTGCGTATGCCAAACAACGCCACCTTTATGCGACCCGTCAGGACGCGATGCTTGAACAACCTGCTCAATCGCTGCACGTACAGCGTGGAACTGGTGATAGCCAGCAATTTTCTTAACCAGCTTGCCATCGTCCTCAAACAAGATAAAGTAGCGCAGGTAGTCAAGCAAGTATTCAGGTGCGAGTACACCACGCACCAGAGTTTCAAGTTCTTGAAATTGTCCAAGCGGGTCGATAGTCTTGCCATCAATCGTGCGCCAGGCCATGAAACGCTCAGCATCAGCAGACAACGAACCTAGCAATGCTTCTGTGCCATCCGAGATGACTAACACCTCGTTGTACTGGAACACATCGGGTATTTGCGCTTTGTAGGTTTGAATTTGGTCGAAAGCCTTCCAAATGTCAGCGTTCTCGTCAGCTGGGTTTTTCAACTCCAGTAATACAAGCGGCAAACCATTCACGAACAAAATAATGTCAGGTCTGCGTGTGTGTCGTGCGCCCTTAATCGTGAACTGGTTGACTGCAACCCAGTCGTTTTTAGATGGCGTTTCCCAATCAACTAAGCGTACAAAGTCGCCACGTGTTTCGCTATCTTTTTGGTACTGCACGGGAACGCCATTAACCAGCAGCTTGTGAAAGTGCCTATTAGCACTGAGCAACGATGGGATGCCAAGGTCTTGCACTTGCCGCAAAGCATCTTCACGTGCATTTGCTGGAATGCTTGGGTTTAAACGCTTGATTGCCTCACGCAAACGAGACAGTAGCAACGTATTCTTGTAGTCAGCCCGTTCAGGCGCCGTGCCGTCAAAAGCAATGTCATAACCACTTAGCAAGGTATAACCAACGTCACTTAGCCAGCCTAATGCCTCTTGTTCAAGTTGGTTTTCGGTCATTGATTGGTCTCTTTAAGCAAAATAAAATGTTCAATCAAACGAATCATTAACTCCTTTTGTTCAGGCTTGCTTTCAGCCACCAATAGCGCCAAGGCAACTAAGGTATTGTCATTAATCAGTTGCTCAACAGGTTTTGCCAATAAATGTTGATTAATGCGTAAATACCATAAAAACAGAAAAGAACCAGTGCGCTTGTTGCCATCCGATAATGGATGATTTTTAATGACAAAATACAATAAATGAGCGGCACGGCTGGCGATATTAGGGTAAAAAAACTCATCACCAAAACCCTGCTCAATGGTTGCAATGGCTGAGGCCAAACCATTGCCTCGCACCTGTCCAAAAAGTTCCGTGGCTTCACCTTTGGCAATCAGCTCTTTTTTTAATTTACCAATGGCAATGAGCGTATCATCTAACGAAAGCCCGATCATCGCGTTTTGTTTCAGCGATTGTGCAACTAGGCTTTGTGCATCATAGCCTTGTAGCAAGCTCCAGCTTCGCGCGTAATCGCTGATGACCGCCAAAACGGTGCGGCCTTCTGCGTTTACCAATTGTTGATTAACCAATGTGCCAGACAACAAGGTGATGACTTGTTCAAACTCAATGCCACGCTCTTGTAAACGGCGCTGATTGAGGGTGTAACCCTGCACCAAATGTTGCTTTAAAATACGTGTTGCCCATTGGCGGAATTGTGTTGCACGCGCTGAGTTGACCCGATAGCCGACCGAAATAACCGCGTCTAGGTTGAAGTACTCAACTTGGTAAGTTTTTCCATCAGCGGCAGTTGTTGCATTTTTTGCAACAACTGAACTTCTATCGAGTTCATTGCTATCAAACACGTTTTTTAAATGCCTGGATACGACTGATTTATCGCGCTGAAATAAATCAGCCAGTTGTTGCAAGCTCAACCAGACGGTTTCTCCATCTAGTCGCACTTGTACGCTGTTGTGTTCGGCTTCAAAAATGACGATTTGACCTTGTGTGTTCATGATGTTGTTACCTTTTCAAGTTCTGCTTCAACATCAGCAATACGCAGCTGCCCAGAGATTAAGCGCGGAAGCAATGTGTCACGTAGATTAGCAAGAGTTTCCGCTTGCATTTCATTTAGACGCATTCGACGCACAGCCGAATCAACAGCACTTCTGTACAGATGAGTTAATTCTTCACTGGGAACAACAGTTTTCTCTATTGCAAAGTCAGGCCAATGTCCTTTGTATTCAGAAAACTTGATTCGGTCTTTTGTTGCATAAAACGCCCAAACTGTATCAACGCTCTTACCAATAAACGGAAGTACATTTTGGATAGCAGAAAAATCAAAACAAATCAGTCGCATATAACAAGTGTGATTGGCAAAAACAACGACTGGCGTATCTAGACTTGCTTTAACACTTGGCGCTTCATTGTGGAACCCGATAATTCCAGACCTACCTTGATCGAGAATCGGTATGGTTCCGCTTACAAGCGCTGATTTTTGGTCAAACTTTTTCCCAACTGATAGTCGTTCAATGAAGTCTCCAAATTTTTGAACCTGCCACCCGCTCGGCACCATGCCTAACTCAGCCTCCTCAAACGCATCAGGGAAAAGTGCAGCAGTTGCTTCATCCATCCCTTCAGGCAACTTACCTTCCGACTTTGCACGCACGGGGTCAAAGTCTACAAACCAAGACTTGAATAATGCTTGAGCGATAGCTTCAAGTGTTGTGTTGGTTTCGCGCAGTAGTGCGATGCGGTCATCGAGTGCCTCAAGAATTTCAGCAGTCTTTATTTGGCATTCAATTGGAGGTATAGAAAATTCAAATTCACAAATTCGACTTGGGGACGTGTGTTTAACAGTAGATCCTGTTGCAGTTGAAACTACCCAGTGACGATATTCTGGGCATCTCAATAAGTAGTGAATAAAACCAAGGGTAATAGAAGCACCTAGCTTAATTGAGATCAAGCCAATACGTTGGTTATGCAGCCAAATAGTACCAATTGTCGCGGGGACAACAGCAGAGTATCCAAGTGTATCGGCAGCTTTGCTTAGGTCTGTCATAGTCACAAGCAAATCACCTGTGCTTAAAACATAATCATCCGGTATGGGGCCGTTATAAAACTTACTTTTACCATTTTGAAAACCACCTCCGATTGCAAAATTACCGGGTGTAGTCAATTGAAATTGAGTCGGCATTTCGCTGAAAAACTCACCTTTGAAAGCAAAACCGTGCTTAATTTCTATAAGCTCACCCAGCTTTACTCGACGCCACTCAGAACTCATACCCAAGCCCCCCGAGTTTTTGAATCATCATTCTGCGTTCCTTGTATTTGTATTGGGTAGAGGCTCATCGCGTCTTGTTTGCAGTACCACATATTTTTCTTCGATATTTTGATGAAAAGACATGGGCAAGCGCGACCACAAGTGAACATCTACCAGTATGGGCAAGGCGCTCTCTTGCAGCGCCTCTTCCAACTCAAACCAGCCTGGTAGGTCTTGTGATAGATCGTTTGGGTGGCGCAAAACCAAATCCAAATCGCTGCACTCATGCGCGTCTCCCGCAACGCGACTGCCATAAGCCCAGGCCTCTGCGTTGGGGACGTGCTTTTTCAACAAACTTTGCAACAGTTTAAGATGTCGCGCTTTGAGCTGTAATTGCGATAAATCAACTTGCGGCATCAAACACCTTTTGTATTTCGTTGGCTAAAGCACGCACATCTTGCAAATAATCGGGCAGCAGCTTTAAGGTGTCGTTGGCAAAGCCTTCACCATAATCGTGTGCAGTGTTATTGCGATTGTTACGGTAGTTAATCCAGCGTTCAACCGCCGATGCCCCGAGTAAACCATGTTTGCCCGCATGGCGCAGCACATCATTAAAAACCAGTTTATCGACTTCGCGCGGCGCGCCACTAAATGCCTTTAAGGCCTTGCGCAATAGTTTCCCCGCCGTTTCAAGCGATAACTCAAAACTTTTGATGGCAGCGTTACGGAAAAGATCAAACATCACGACATCGTGCTTGCTGTTTTTCTCAAGTGCTAACAAAGCCTGCTCCAAGGTATTCGCCGTGCGTAACAGATGATCTACGTTCAGTGCCATGTTTAAGTCCCCTATTTTTAACTTCCATACCCCAAGCTTTTCAGATTTTTGATAATAGCCGCATCAAGCTCAGCACCTTTCCCCATCTGCTCACCTAACTTTTCAGTCAGCTTCTGCATCTTGTCAGCGAACGCTTCGTCATCATCCTCAACTTCTTCTGCGCCTACATAGCGACCCGGCGTTAGTACGTGCCCGTGTGTGGCAATCTCTGTCAATTTAACGCTGCGGCAATAGCCAGCAAGGTCTTCGTACACACCGCCATCGCTAGCCTCGCCACGCCACGCTGCAACAGTCTGCTCAATCCGTGCAATCACTTCATCGGTAAATTCAGCTTGTACGCGACTAATCATCGTGCCCAACTTACGCGCATCAATGAACAGAACTTCACCCTTGCGTTGGTTTTTTTGTTTAGCTAGAAACCAAAGGCAACAGGGTATTTGAACGTTAAAAAAATAGCTGGTTTGGCAATGCAATCATCACTTCCACAACATCAGCTTCAATCATTGCCGCACGAATTGCACCCTCGTTGTTTGTGTTGGAGCTCATAGCGCCGTTTGCCAACACAATTCCAGCTCGTCCAGTTGGTTTGAGGTGATACAGCATATGTTGCAACCACGCATAGTTAGCATTGCCTTGTGGTGGGTCGCCATAAACCCAACGGGAATCGCCTAGCAAACTACCGTGCCACCAATCGCTGATGTTGAACGGTGGGTTGGCAAGAATGTAATCAGCGCGAAGGTCTGCGTGTTGGTTTTTGGTGAACGTGTCAGCAGGTTCACGACCAAGATTAAAGTCGATGCCGCGAATAGCCAAGTTCATCGCTGCTAGTCGCCACGTTGTTGGGTTTGCTTCCTGCCCGTAAATGGCTACGTCACCAATCTTGCCGCCGTGTGCTTCGATAAACTTTTCACTTTGTACAAACATACCGCCCGACCCACAGCAAGGGTCGTACACCTTACCCTCGTGCGGTGACAGCACAGCCACCAATGTTTTAACAATTGATGCTGGTGTGTAGAACTGTCCGCCTCGCTTGCCTTCCGCATTAGCAAACATACCGAGGAAATATTCGTATACCTGCCCCAGCACATCACGTGCAGTACTGGCGTTGTCGCCAAAGCCAATAGTAGAAATCAAGTCAACCAACTCGCCCATCTTGCCATCGGGCAACTGTGCTCTTGCATATCGCTTGTCAAGAATGCCTTTGAGTTTTGGGTTCTCACTCTCAATCACAGTCAATGCTTCATCAATTCGTTTACCAATATCAGGAGCTTTGGCAGCAGAACGAATTGCTTCCCAACGTGCAGATTCGGGAACCCAAAATACGTTAGCAGCTGTGTAGTAGTCGCGCTCTTCTAGCTCCGCCGTAATGTCTGCATCGCTTGCATCGCCAAAGTAGTACTCGTCTTTGGGGTCGCGCAAGCGAACCGTCAACTCCTGCTGCTTTGCCGCGAAAGTGCCCGAGATGTACTTCAAAAAAATCAAGCCCAGAACAAGATGCTTGTATGCAGCAGCATCCATATTGGTTCGTAATTTGTCAGCCGTAGCCCAAAGTGTTTTTTTAATGTCGTCAAGCATTGGTAGTCGTCAGTCGTGGTTAGCGTGTTTTTGTTTTGTGCATCAACTGTGCAGCTGGATTGGCTACTTGTTGAAGGCGTATTTTGTTTTTGGAGCGGCGCCATGAAGGAAGTCGCGCATAAACGACCTCAAGACCTGTGCAGCGGGCACCTTATGTTCGTGGCAAAGGCTGATGAACTGCTCCCACAGCTCAGGCTCTACCCGTATCCGCATTCCAAGGTCGCCCATAGCGTATTCAACTCAAATAGACACACAATGTGTCTCTACACTCTAGCATATGGGCACTTCTATAAATACAGAATGTGCGGATGAAGTGCGAGGCGCACAGCACACAGAAACCGGAACGTACATACAGTACGTGAGGATTTCGCGTACTGCGCAACAAAGCAATTCGCCGCAAAAATGAATTGATAGAAGTGCCCATATGGGTATCGCCTGGAGAAGTATTTGGTGCGTAAGAGCTGATTACAACGCCGACACGAATCAGTTCGTAAATGGTGGTGATGTAGCGCTTGACTGTCAAGGCGCATTCATCACAACTGCCGAATTCCAAAGTGCCGCAGGTGAAGTTGCTGTAGAGGCTAGATTTTCACGCATTAGACTGATCATTAAATGCGGCGCGCTTGATTGATAATCGCGCCTACAATTTCTCGTTTACATTCACCAAAATTTATCGTCACCAAAATTATTTTGGTTTCAGTTTCAATCTCCGTCTCAATTCTTTTTACCTATTCTCTACGCTCATGATTGGGATATTGCTGATCACACATCAACCTTTAGGTGCGGCCTTTCTTCAGGTGCTGACACATATTTTTGGATCGCTCCCGCTCAATATCGATTGTATTGACGTCGCGACCAACGAGTCTCAAGAGTCGGTTAGAAAACGGATTCACGCAAAAATCACCCAACTCGATACCGGTAAAGGCGTGCTGATGATGACTGATATTGTTGGCGCAACGCCGTCAAATTGCAGCGTAAACCCCATTCTAGAATCCAGTACAGCCTGTATAACCGGCACCAATTTGCCGATGCTCTTGCGGGCGATTCATTATCGAAATGAACCTTTACACGCGCTGGTTAATATTGTGATCGAAGGCGGTCATCTCAGTATGCTAAAACTATCTGACCCCCATCCGTCGCGCCTCAACCCTGTGTCAATTGATACTTGATTTAAGCGGCTCAAAATATCTGCTCAAAATATTTGTTCGTATTGACCCCTCCGATAGTTCACTTTATTTGTTTTACTGATCCCTATGGCCACTCTTGAAATTGAAATCATCAATAAACTGGGATTACATGCCCGCGCAAGTGCCAAGTTGACCCAACTGGCGGCGCGCTTTCCGTGTGAGTTATCGATTTCGCGCAATGGCCGTAAAGTCAACGGCAAATCGATCATGGGCGTCATGATGCTGGCCGCCGCAAAAGGCAGCATCATCGTTCTAGAAGCGAGTGGCGAACAAGATCAGCAGTGTCTTGATGAATTAGCCGCACTCATTCATGACAAATTTGGCGAAGGCGAATAAGGTGAACTCCCTAGCATCTTTGAATTCGGATTTAAAACCGTCATGGATGATTCATGGGGAAGTTGCGTCACGCGGCCTGGCGATTGCGCTCGCGCTGATCTGGCAAGGACAAGAGCGCCGACTCACACAAACCAATATTGATGCGGCTGATTGCGCCCAAGAAGCGCGGCGTTTACGCCTCGCGTTTACCCAGGCCACGGCAACTTTAGATGAACTACTCGCGGGGCTCACGAGCAACATGCCTGAAGAAATCAACGCGCTGGTTGAAGTTCATATTCAAATATTGTCCGACAACAGTTTGCTGGACGCCTGTATCGAACTCATCAACACCCAACACCTCAACGCCGAAGCCGCGCTATTGCAACAAGAGCATTATTTAGTCGAGCAATTTAACGCTTTTGAAGACGAATATTTGCGTGCGCGCAAACTTGATGTGCAACAAGCAATTGGCCGTGTTTTTGACGTTCTTGCGGGCGAACCGCAACATTTAAAAACACTTGCCGAGCCGTATATTTTGCTGGCCGAAGAGTTATCAGCAACGGACTTATTGCGATTAGATCGAACCCATTTGCGCGGCATCGTATTGAGCAGAGGAACCATCAATTCACACACGGCAATTGTGGCGCGAGATTTAGGAATTCCGGCATTGATTGGCAGTCATAGCGGTCATCGAATCGCGCACAGCGATGATCAAATTTTGCTGGATGCCCAATTGGGAATTGTTTGGGGCAATCCGCCTGCCGACACGATTAGCGAATATCAGGCGCTGATGCAAACAGATGCCGATGAACGCGCAAAAATGCTCAACACGGCCAAGCTCCCTAATGTCACCATGGACGGGCACGCCGTTTCTATCAAAGTCAATATCGAATTTCCCAACGATCTGGATTCGATTAAAAAAGTGCCGATGGAAGGAATCGGATTATTTCGTACCGAGTTTTTATTCATGGATGAAAACTTGCCCGATGAAGATGCGCAATACCAAATTTATCGTTCAGTCGCCTGCGCAATGGGCGAACTGCCCACCACCATCCGCACCATCGACAGCGGCGCAGACAAGCCTTTTTCAAAACACGCTCAGCAGACTTTTGCTTTAGGCCCCAGCAGTTCTCAATTAGGCTTGCGTTCCACTCGTTTTGCGCTGCGCTATCCCGATATTTTTTTAACGCAACTGCGTGCTTTATTGCGCGCATCTGCCCATGCGCCCGTACAAATTTTGATTCCCATGCTGTCGCATCAAGAACAAGTGGTCAGCGTCAAAGCGCTGTTGAATCAAGCCTGCGATACCTTGCGCACGCGCGGTCAAGCATTTAATCCCCATATTAAATTAGGCGCAATGATCGAAGTGCCCGCGGCCATCAATTTACTGCCGCAATGGCAAAAAGATTTTGCTTTTTTATCCGTTGGAAGCAACGATTTAATTCAATATCTATTAGCCATCGATCGTCTCGATCACAGCGTCGCATCACTGTATAGCGCTTATCATCCTGCTGTCATCCGCGCCTTGCGACTGTGTTTTCGCTGGAATCATCGCATTCCGGTTTCCTTATGTGGATCACTGGCGGGCGAGGTGAGCTTCACACGTTTATTATTGTTGTTAGGGCTACGCGAATTTTCACTCGCCGCAAACCAAGCCGTAGAAGTCAAATACGCCATTCGTCACACCAATATTGCGCGACTTCGCCCTTTGTTGCCCCCGATTTTGCAAGCGGTTTCCGAAGAAGAATTACGCGCCCTAATCCATGATTTAAATTCACATTAAACTTTTTGACGCTTTTTACCGCCTTGTAAAAATTTCAAAACCGTTTTATCGATTGCTATGGTTCAGATGCCTCTTATTGCGCAAGCACAAAAAATTCATTTTGATCAAACGCTCAACTTAGAAAGCGGCGCCATGCTGTCCTCCTATGATTTGATGTTTGAAACTTATGGGCAACTGAATGCTGATAAAAGTAACGCCGTATTGATCTGCCATGCCCTAAACGCCTCACACCACGTCGCGGGCAGTTATCTTGATGTGCCTGACAATATCGGCTGGTGGGACAGCATGATAGGCCCAGGAAAGCCGGTGGATACCAATCTTTTTTTTGTGATCGGTGTTAATAATTTGGGTTCTTGTTTTGGTTCCACCGGCCCCAAAGATATCAATCCACTCAATGGCAAAATCTACGGTGCCGACTTTCCGTTAATGCAAGTAGAAGACTGGGTCCGCGCCCAGGCGCGTTTAGCCGACGCGCTGGGAATCTCGGTCTTTGCCGCGATCATGGGCGGCAGTTTGGGCGGGATGCAAGTATTGTCATGGAGCATTCAATTTCCTGATCGCTTGCGTAACGCCATCGTCATTGCATCAACGGCAAAACTCTCGGCACAAAACATCGCGTTTAATGATGTTGCACGTCAAGCCATCTTAGCGGACCCCAGCTTTCACAATGGCGACTATGTCAATCATCACACCATTCCTGTGAATGGATTAACCGTCGCGCGGATGCTGGGCCACATCACCTATTTATCGGATGATGTAATGGATCAAAAATTTGGGCGCACGCTCAAAAATCCCGCTACTGGCTATCAATACGGGTATCAAGCGGAGTTTGAAATCGAATCTTATTTGCGCTATCAAGGTGAAAAATTTTCGCGCTACTTTGATGCCAATACCTATTTATTATTTACGCGAACCTTAGATTATTTTGATCCCGCACGCCACACTCAAAATGACTTGTCTGCGGCGCTGAAAGCGGCCTGCGCACGTTTTTTAATTATCGCTTTTAGTACCGATTGGCGTTTTGATCCCTCGTGCAGTCGCGCCATCGTGAGCGCCCTCAGTAAAAACAAATGTGCGGTCAGCTACGCCCAAATCAACGCCGCGCACGGCCATGATGCGTTTTTATTAAGTGACCCGAACTATCACGAAACTGTTCGTGCTTTTTTCTCGTCGATTCCCGCAACAACTGAAGTACGTCATTCGGCGCTACCAAAAAGCGATTCTTCTAATCAGTCCACCTTGCCCAATTTACGCAGCGATTTATCTTGCGTCGCCGATTGGATCGCGCCCAACAGTCATGTGCTCGATGTGGGTTGCGGCGATGGCGCCCTGCTTGATTATTTAACACGAGAAAAATCATGTCGCGGCTATGGAATTGAAATTGCACCCGAGCTGATTCAAACCTGTTTACGCAAAGGCTTGAATGTGGTTCATCACGACGTTGAGCAAGGCCTGGATATTTTTCCGGATAAACATTTTGATACGGTGTTGTGTTTATCGGCGATGCAAATGATGAAAAACGTCGACGGGATGTTGCTCGAAATGGCGCGCGTCGCGCATGAAGTGATCGTCTCTTTTCCAAATTTTGGGTACTGGCAACACCGTCTCGCACTGTTGTGCGGCCGGATGCCGGTGTCAGAATTATTGCCCTATGAGTGGTATGACACGCCCAACGTCCGTTGCGCAACACTCGATGATTTTGCCAAACTGTGTGACCAATTAGGCTTGAAGGTCGTGTCTGCGCAAGCCCGACGAGGCGCTGTCAGCATTCACTATCTGCCCAATTTACGCGGTGATCTGGCCTTATTTCGTCTACAAGCCTAATCCTATTTTGGCAAGCGCGATCTCAACCCTCGATACCCGATGGCTCGATCAACGCCCAAGCCCAGTCACGCCGATTTAAGTACTTGGCAAGATTTCGCCGAAACGGTCACGCCTATCGCGCCGCCGAAGCACCATAAACAGGGCGTTCTGCCGGTTCTTGACGTCCCCTTAATTGACGCCCCCTTAGCGCCGTTCATTAAACGACCAAGTCCTGAATTACACGAAACCCTTATCAAACGTTTTTTTGAGCGACATCCTCCAGAACCACAAAAGCTGAGCGACCCCTCATTAAGCAGTTTTTGTCGGAATGGTGTTAGTCCCCAAATTTTGCGCCAATTACGTCGTATGCCGATTCAAAGTGAACTTGATTTACACGGCATGACGCGCGATCAAGCCATTGCTTATTTGGCGCAATGTCTATCCCAAGCGCACGAGCGCAAACATCACTGTCTACAAATTATTCACGGCAAAGGTTTACATTCCATTGATGGCGCGGCGATTCTCAAACCACTGGTTCGTCAGTGGCTAAGCACGCACCCACAAATTCGCGCATTTGTAGAAACACCAGACTCGGGAGCGGTTAAAGTTTTGCTGTTTAAAACCTAAACACCTTGGAAAAGCTTATGGTCCGATTTTTGTCGCAGGAGACTGCAATGCTGATTACGACATTGCAAGGGCGGCAAGAATCAACGGGTAATTGACTGCCGTCTGAAAGCACGGTAACATATGGCAAAACAACGCCAGCCTTAATTGCCTCTTAATCCATCACTGAAACCACGTATTTAGGGCGAGTTAATCTAGATGTATTCGCCCTATTTGTCTATTTAACGAGGGCTATAATCAATCAACCTTACAAATGAACAAAAAACCGTGTGTAGCACCTTTGTTATTTATCTATAAGGAAGAAAAAAATGCATGCTCTCCGCTCCCTCACTAATCACTCTCGTCACCTCATCCTGTCGATTCTTGCAATCAGTTTGCTATCCGCCTGTGCTTCGCAGCGAGTGATAGTCACGCCAGAATTTAGCTTTACTCAGTACGATACTGTTGCCTTTGCTCGCCCCGACAATCAACAGACGATTCCGCTGTATGGTATTGACTTGGAACTGGGCAATGCCTTGACCAAAAAAGGATTCAAAGTCATCGGTGAAAAAGAGTTAAGCAGCGCGCCTGACGCCGTCAAGCAAAAAACTTTGCTGGTCCAGATGCATTTGTCCACTACGACTCGCCGTTCTATCGTATCAGCCACTTTTTCAAGTGCGGCGACAGGAAAATCAGAACTTAGTGTGATGGACATTATTAAAGGCGATTTATCTGATGGCTCGGATTTAAGCGATGTCACTCGCACTTTATTTCGTGCGATTGAGCGCACCATGAATGCAGATGCGCGCCAGTCCATCTCCCAAAAACAAACGGAAAATAAAGCCAGCACCCAGACTGATAAAGCTGCCACAGACCCATTAGCGGCGGCAGCAGCTGTTGTTCCTACCGTAACTCCTACAGTAACAGCCACTCCTGCCAGCGCGAACGAGAAGCCAACGGAAACACCTGCTGCACAGCAGAACGAGAAGCCGGCGGAAAAACCCGCTGCACAATAAATAGTTTCCATTGCGTTTTTCCAAGACCGACCCGATGACATCAATGGGAAGGTCTTGGATACCTTTATGAGCAAACAACATGATTCCCTATATTCTCCGTAAACGCTTACTCGGCACTATGCTGGGACTAATCGCCCAAACGGCGATTGCTAGTGGCAGTTTTAATTTTGACGGATATAGCTCGACGATTGGGCCGGTCACCAACCGTTCAAATCTGAACTCCAGCCTATTCAATCCGGCCAATGGTCGTCAAATGGTGGCGGACGACGAGTCCTTGCGTTTTGGCTTGATGCCCAACCTCGGTCTGAGCCTGGAATTGGGCGAAGTCGGCAAGCTCAAAGACTTGCAAGACAGCGTTCAAAAAGACTTGGACGGTATCGAATGTAAATTTGACCCCAAAACCGCTGTTGGTATCGATCCGAAGGCCATTATTAATCAATACTTGGATAACTGTTTGGTCAATGTGCGTGCCAAGATCAAGAACTTGAACGCCAATTCATGGAAAAAACTGGATGTCCTGGATGTGCAATTGCAATTGAACGGCGGCATTCCGCTCACGCCCTTGGTCTATCGCGCCACGCCGCTTTCCAACGCCTGGACACTTAGCGACAGCGTCTATGTGCAAAGCCGTTTGCGCATTCTGACCAGTGACTTGGCCTTGGTCGAAGGCGAGAGAAAGATTGATCTGCTAAATCCCGGTGCCTCTAACATTGACTTGAAAACCAAAACCGACACCGCCTATGACGTGACGGCAGCCGCCATCAACCGGTTGAGCTTGGGCTACAGTCTCAACATGAATCGCTTTGCCCCGGTCAGTCTGTCGGAGGATGATAGCGATCTCGCCAATCTAGATGCTGGCCTACGTTTTAACTATTACAGCGTGCGTGCTGGACGCAGCGTCAAAAAACTGCTGACTGACAACAAAATCGACGCCTCGTCGCCCACTTTTGAAACCCGAAACAGCGGGGTGATGGGTCTTGATTGGGGTCTGTTATGGACTTCAACTCACTATCAATTAGGCGCGACGATTTACAACCTGAACGGTCCGCAAATTGACTATCCCGATGTTGATATTCCACTCACGCTAAAAGACAAAGCAAGCGCCAGTGGCAAGGTCACACTCAAACCGCAAACGGTGTTGGAGTATTCACTCTATAACGCAAGCAAAACCTATCAATTGCAGGCCAGCTACGCACTCAATAAAACACAAGACTTTATCGGTGCGTATCAACAGTGGGCCACCCTATCCACCGGCGTCTACACCGACAGTTATTGGCTCCCTTCAGTACGCTTGGGCTATCAAAAAAATCTGGCCGGCACGCAATTGAGCCGTATCGGGTTGGGCTTTACTTTCTTGGGCGTACTCAATTTGGATGCCTTCACTTCAGTGGAAAAATCAGAAGATGTCCCGCGCGCACTTGGCTTCGCGCTCTCCCTTACCGAAAAGTTCTAAAACACCAGCTCTTGATCCACTCAATAATCCACTGGGCACTTCTATAAATACAGAATGTGCGGATGAAGTGCGAGGCGCACAGCACACAGAAACCGGAGCGTACATACAGTACGTGAGGATTTCGCGTACTGCGCAACAAAGCAATTCGCCGCAAAAATGAATTGATAGAAGTG
>JAVKLU010000014.1:0-10156 GCA_031538895.1 Burkholderiaceae bacterium
CACAGGGCGCGTCAATTGACTTAACTGCGAATAGGACAAGGCCAAGCCTTGCGCCTTAAAACCAAATTGCGGCAGTGCTTTTTGCATGTCTTCAAAGCTGGCGCGCGCATCAGTTTTATTCATCGCTTGTAACAATGCCTCCTCAGTTACCGTTTGACCATAGAAACTGTTGAGCAGGGTTGCCAACGATGCGGCCCCACAGGAAAAATCTTTATCTTGTTTGGTAATGCCGGCATCACGCTGACTTTTCCAAGTGGTGATCGGAATTCGACCTATCGCTTTAGCGGGACCGCCCGCAGTGATGGAGAGCGGCATAAAAGTAGTGGCGTGGGTGAGGCTAACTAAAGTCAGCAAAGAAAATAAGCCGGTGACGAATATGAAGGTAGATCGAAAATAAAGTGACTTGAACATATGTGCTTTCAATATCGAAACGCTAGTTAAGGAGAATTAAGAAGCAGTCATCCCTATCAGGATATTTTTTTGATATGAAAAATTGAATGTGATTTAATGATATCCTCTCAAAAAAAATATCTGGAGGTTAAATTAAAACCTTTTATTGCCCCGCTTCTCGACTCAGTCTCAAAAGAGTTGGAGGTATAACCTAAACCAAGACTTAAATTATCAGATATTTTATAGTAACCATAAATACCAAAACGAAATTCAATTTTATTACTCTTCATAGTCTTTTCATTAGACCAAATAATAGAAGGAGATGGTTCTAATGAAAGCAAATATTGAGGGGCGCTAACTAATTGAAACTCTTGAAATAATCCGATAGTTAAGTATTCTGCGAATGAATTTTGATAGCCCTGATAACTAATACTAAGTGAGTTATTAAATTTTAAGTTATCAGATAAGTTCGTCGCAGGACCTTGAATCCCCAACCCAACATCCATTCCGTTAAAATTATTGTAAAGCGAAGTGTTTTTATAGCAATCATCACAATTCAGATTATTAACATTGAAATTGATATTCGAAAATAACTTAATATTTTCCGCATGACCATATCTATATACGGATAAAAATATGACGAAAAAGAGCATTGAGAATAATTTTTTCATTTTTTCAGGTCAAGTTGATATTAAGAAAGACGTGGACAATCATTGAGACTGTCCACGTTGAAACTATGCTTCTATCTTGAAAACGGATTACAGAATAATGGTTTATCGCAGTAGACGATGTTGACGTTCATTCTAGCTTTAAATTAACTTTCCAATAAATTTATATGGATAATGTTCATAATGATTAAATCATTTATTTTCTTAAAACATAAATCGAGTTTTTAAGAATATGTCACCGATGTCGCCATTTGCCTCATTGTTATTGGTTTTGAGTTGAGATCCCATCGTGGTAAACAAGCCAATGCCGAGATTCAATTTTTCTGAAAGATCATAAGCAAATGTAAAACCTCCAGTCATTGTCCCGATACTTCGCTCTTTAGTCATAAATTTATTGTCTTCTTTAAGATTTATTTGTCCATATCCTATTTCTATTGTGACACTAAGGGGTGTCCATAACTCGCTGCTAAAATAATGCAGTTTTTGAGTCAATGAAATATTCGTTAAAATGCCCTGTATAGAAGTATCGTTGAAAGACAGTTGCGAATACTGATTACGTGAAAGTCGAAAGCCAAATTGACCTCGATAACCGGTATCAGATTCAGTATGCATTTTTGAGAGATAACCTACACTGATCTGCCGATTTTCTCCGTGACACTCACGATCGCTACCCTTATCATCAATACCACAGTTCTGAATTTTCGCCGTGCCGATACCCATCTCAATAAAAGGCCCGCCTTTGTTAAGCCTTGCTCCATAGGTAAGTGTCATGACACCTAAACTAACATATAAACATAAAAATATTTTAATAATTTTCATAAAGAGTATAGGAACATCGCCATTACAGCGTAGATATAAACTGAAATAATTTTTTTCTCAAAATTTTGCCTCCAAGCCAATCGATATAAAGTTGATACTACTTTTTGTTTTATCTGATAATTGAATTTCAGGAGACTGTAAATCCAAGCCATAACCATAATCAACTAATCGTAAATTCAGTAAAAATTGGTCATATATCAAATAAAATATATTTGCATCCTTTTTGAAAGTAATTGATTGATAATTTTTTCCGTTGTTATTGGTGATGAAACGCATTACGCCTAGATCAAGTCCAAAACCGAAGTTTTTGGTGAAATAAGCACGATTAGCCCAAGAAAAAGAATATCCACGCGTTGAAAATATTTGCTGATTAGGTAAATTAGTTTGACCAAAATCAAGATAGCCTAATTGTAAAAATTGATCAATTTTTAACGCCAATTTTCCTGGCGGTGCATTGATGTTTAATAAACGAGAAATTTCTATACCATTCGCACGTCCAGAGCAATTTACGTTGGTTGTACAATCTAAAAATTCGACCTCAGGCGCAACATAAAAACCAACTAACCATTTATTATCTATTGCCTGTGCTGTTGATATGATAAAAAAATAAATGCTCAATCCCAGAATATAGGTATATCTTTTTGTCATCATATTGAAATAAAAAATGGTTGATGGGAATTACAAGTCCGTCAATCTTTTAAGAATCACTTTTATTGGGAATCTGAATTAGTTATTGCCCAAACTTCGCGTCAATAAAGTGTTGATGTCCCAGTGTTGGGCCAATTCAAATCCTGCGTTTTTCCATGCTTGCAAAATCGCCAAATTGACTTCTGATTTGACGTCACCCGTACCGCGATGGTAATCAGCTAACCAAAATCCCAATTCAATTTCATACGCCATTGGCAGAACTTTGACGAGAAAGGCTTCTGGTATCGGTTGCGTTAAAACGCGCCGGACTGATGACATCGTACTAATCGCCAAAGCCAGTGCGGCATTGATGTCGCTTGATACAGACAAATAGAAAGTTGTTGAAACGCGCGTGGGAATATGGGAAAAAGAATAATTGCGGACTCCTTGCAGCACCAGCGTTTCGTTGGGAATAATGCTCTCAACACCTTGTAAGGAGCACACAATGCTGTACCGCGCATTGACTTCTTTGACCACCCCTTCATATTTATCGACCATGATGTAGTCGTTAATTTGAACACTTTTGTCTAGCAAAATAATCAGTCCTGACATGTAATTACTGACGATGCGTTGCAAGCCTAATCCCAAGCCAATCCCAAGCGCTCCTCCAAAAACTGACAGCACGGTTAAATCTAATCCTGAAAATGAAAGTCCTAGTAACAAAGCGATAAATACGATGACCACACGAGCGAAACGTGACAATATCATTCGTGTTGACAGTGTGATGACTTGGGCGTGCATCAGAGTCTTATTGATCAAAGTACTTAACCAAATGGCGATCACAATCGTGATGACAATGAGGAGTAATCCTTCAGCAATATTAAAAATTGAAATATTGCGTCCACCTAAAGTAATGCTCGCTTGGTGCAATAAATCAATCCAATTGACCCACAAATTGAGGATATACAGAAATACCGCACCCCAAGAAAGATTGGTCGCGATACGACTTAAAAAGTCGAGTGAATGGCGGCTGATCGGTAGATGTGCAATGCCTTGTATTGCCGAAAAACGTAAAAATAATAACAGTACGTAAATCGTTAAAAAGCGTAAGGATAAGCTGGAAATTGCAAAATCTAACTCGTTGTGACTCAATCCGCGCCGCAACAGCAACACTATCATAGTGATCGTGATTCCTGCGATGATTGGGGCCGCGCTTAGCCCCGTCTGATTGACTGCAATACCTTTGCGATTAGCGCGATAGCGTAAAAAATATCGGATAACCCAGGCCAGTCCGCCGCCACTAACGAGGCATGCCAATAGTGTTGCGGTTTGAACCAATAACTGCAAATTGGTGAGGTATTCGATCAGTACAGACCAAGGATTCATGATAATCAAAAAGCGAAAACAAAATAATCAAAAAATTAATTTTTGCGTAACAAGGCTGCAAAAAATCCATCGGTATTGTGTTGCCAGGGTGTTAATTGCAAAAAGTCAGGGTCCGCGCTGATAAGACCCCGCTCCGCACACCACGGACCAATGGGTTCAATAGCAAAATCGGGGTGTTGCGCTAAAAATGTCATGACAATATCTTGGTTCTCTTCGCGCAACAAACTACATGTCGCGTAAAGTAAAACGCCCTGGGCTTTTACTAAACTCGCCGCCGCTTCCAAAATCGCTGTTTGAGTTTGTTGTAACGCGGTAATTGTTGCTGGTGTTTGACGCCATTTTAGGTCGGGGTTGCGGCGCAAAGTACCTATGCCAGAACACGGCGCATCGACGAGCACGCGTTGGCATTTTTTCGCCAAACGTTTGACGCGCGCATCGCGTTCACTACTGATTCGTACTGGATGTACGTTAGATAATCCTGAACGCGCTAAACGCGGTTTGAGTTTGGCCAAACGTTTTTCAGCGGTATCAAAAGCGTACAAAATTCCACTGTTGTGCATCAATGCACCAATCGCTAAAGTTTTACCCCCGGCGCCAGCGCAAAAATCAACGACGATTTCACCGCGCTTGGGTGCCAATAATTCGACGATCAATTGGCTGCCTTCATCTTGTACTTCGACGTGACCATCGGTAAACATGGGTAAAGTATTGATGGCAAATTTTTGCGAACTTCGGATGCCGTTGCTGGCAAATGGGGTTGCAGAAACTTTGATTTGCGCCATGGCGGGCTTGGCCGCTAAATATTGATTTAATTGCTCAAGCAGTTTTGCGCGCGTAGTTTTCAATGTATTGGCGCGTAAATCCAAAGCTGCGCTAGTGTTCAAAGCAGTGAGCGCAATGGCGCAGTCCTTACTCCATTGGGTTTCTAAACCTTGGTATAACCACTGCGGCAAACTGTGTTGCGTCGCTATTTCTGGTGGAATCGGCAACTCATCCAAATTGAAAGGAATTTCAATTTTGACGCCATTTTTTTGCGCCGAGCCCAAGCCTAACAGGCTGTAGCCACGCCATTTTTCAACCTGCGCTTGCTTAATCCAATATTCAAAACAACTTTGATGTCGTACTACAGAAAACACTGTTTCGGCAATCACGTTGCGCTCGCGTATGCCCCAACTGGGGTTTTGGCGAAAGTAGTGCGATAGCGTTTTATCAAGTGCGTAATCGTAGGACAGGGCATTTTTTAATAGTGCCTCAATGTGGGGAATCAAACGTTCTGTTTGTGGACTTTGAGGCGCGTCAACTTGTTGCTTGAATTGGGAATATGGCATTCGGGAAGATAAAAATAAATAGCTTGAAAGCTTGTTCAAAGCAGAGGCGAGTAGTCTAGGTGATCGTCAGTAGAAATGGCTTTATATCGCATCGTCTCATGTCACACCACACCACACGATTAAGCGGCTTAGCACTGATTGCCAGCAGTTGGTATTAGTGACTATCGAATCAGTACATATCGATATGGTGCGAGACGAATGTTTGTCAAGATTTATTGATTTGATGGCGGATCAATTTTGTGGGATAAAGCTTGTGCAACGATTAAAGGAATTTTTACGGCAATCTCGCGACTTAAATTTTGATGCACTTGTTGTTGTAAATCCACTAACAATTTAGGCAGCGCTTGTTGAAATGTCTGCGTCACATGCTGCTCTAAGTGGGCATACAGATCTTGCGTTAATTGAGCGGTGATTTGGGCGCATGCGGTTTGGTACAAGGTTTCAACTTCGCGTGCATCGAGGACGGGGCGGATTGCCGGCGCAGCGCTTAATACGGGTATTGGTCGAGTCGTTGTAATAGGTGCAGTCGCTGTAGTGGGTATCTCCGAAAGTGCAGACGATGGCGGCGGTTCTGATTGTACTGACGGTGCAGTCTGCGCAGTTGTGTGCGCCGTTGAAACGCCAGCTTCGTCAGCTTCTGCTTGTTCTGGCGGTGTTGGAATCGCCAAAATTTGAGTCAATACGGGAATAGAGTCTTCTTTCATCGTGTGTATCAGTAAAGGAATCGTTTTTTTGCGTAACGAATTATGGCTTGTTCGCTCAGTTTTTTTCTGATTCTGCTGCATTGGTATTGCTTAATGCGTAACCGCGTTTTTTATAAAATGCATAACGTGCACGGCCTGCTTCAAGATGGGCGGGCCGCACGATTTCGCACAGACGTAAAAACGCGGCAAATTGTGGTGGAAATTGCGCGCTTACATTAATTAATAAATCGTAGTGCGGAAATTTAATCGCTTCGTCATATGTTGTCGCGCTGGGCATTAACACAATCGGCGTGACTGCGCACAGAGAATCTTCTAAATTGACGTGCGGCAAAAAATCAACATCTGAAATCGTCCACAGCAGGGCGTCAAAATCTTTCATCTCATCAGCGTCAAGCACAATCAGCATTTGCCGATTTTGCTGATAGGCTTTACGCACTAAGCGCGCCGCGTATTGCAATGCGTTTTCGGGGTTGATGTAAAAATCAATTTGGGTCATCTGTTGGTGAATTTAAAAACTAAAAATTATTTTTTAATGAACGGGCGTTCGCGCAATCACGTAATTACTTACTTTTTGGGCACCGTGCTGTTTTAACAAACGGGCAATTTCGTTTAAGGTTGCGCCGCTGGTCAGGACATCATCCACCACGCCGATGTGCGCGCCCGTTAGTTCGTTTAAGACCTGTGAATTGATTTCAAATATACCCTTGATGTTACGTTGACGTGCTTGGCGCTTTAACCACGATTGTTTGACGGTGTCACGGGTGCGCCAAATTGCGTGCGGTAAATATCGACACGGTAAAAGTGGGCGCAAGCACCGAGCGATTTCATGCGCCTGATTAAAACCGCGCTCTTGCAGGCGATGTGGCGCCAAAGGAACGCTGACCAATAAGGTCGGCAAAGAAGTGTTATGCACTAAATCTCGATCACGCTTAATGGCCTCGTTCATCAATGTCGCCAAACCTTTTGCCCAGCTGGCTTGACCTTGAAACTTGTAACGACTGATGAGCCGATCAAATGGTGCTTGATAGTCAAACACCGTAAGGGTGTGATCAAAGTGGGGGGGCGTTAATAAACACGCACCACACAATTGAGAATGCGTTAAGTCATGTGACGAAGTCCGTGGCAGGACGCGCGCGCAGCAAGGGCAACGTTGCTGCTGCGGTGCGAGTGTCAGGCAATGGTGGCATAGCAAATTTGTGCGTTCTTGCTGGCATAACAAACCGCACAAGACACAGCGATTAGGCAAAATAACGGACAAAGCTGCGTGGTAACACGTGGTAAGGAGATGGCGAAAAAAAAATTGTACTGATGACAATATTTTGTCAAAAATCGACACGATCGCACGCCGCATCATTTATGAACGGCGTTTTGACGCTTGTTTGGAATGTGCGACGGTTTTGGAGTGCATAGTGCCGACGCGTTGACTGCAGTACCACAAGCCTCCTCCAAAAATTACCATCGGTAGCGAATACAGCTGGCCTGAACTGATCGAAAATAATCCAAGCTCAACGACAAAATCCGGCGTGCGAAATGCTTCGGTAAAAATTCGCGCGCAGCCATAGCCGATGCAAAACAATGCGCTGATTGCCATGCGGGGACGCGCTGTGCGGGCAAACCACCACAACAAGACAAACAATAACAAACCGTCAATCACGGCCTGATAAATCGGTGAAGGATGGCGTGGTAGCGCATCCACATTGGGCCAAATCATTGCCCACGGCAAATTGGGATCAGCGACTCGTCCAGGTAATTCAGCGTTAATAAAATTACCGATTCGACCAAAGGCATAACCCAAGGGGACTAAAGGCGCGATGAAATCCATGCTCGCCCAAAAACTGATTGAACTTTTGCGTGACCAAAACCACATGGCGGTAATCACACCTAAAAAACCGCCATGAAAAGACATACCACCATGCCACACCGCAAAAATTTCTAAGGGATTTTGAAAATAATAAATAGGGTGATAGAACAATACTTCACCCAATCGTCCACCGACGATGACACCCAATACGCCGTAGAACAGCATGTCGTCTAAGCGTGCATGGGTAAATCCCAATTGCGCGATATGCTTTTGTTTAAGGCGTTGTCGACCCAATAGAATAAATTGCGCGAATGCCGCCAGATACATTAAACCGTACCAGCGTACAGCTAATGGCCCAAGGCTAAAAGCAATTGGGTCGGGAAGCGGATGGATCAACATAAGATAAACCGTCGGTAAAAAATTAAAAAAAATCAATTCAAAAGCAATTGATTAGGGAACAGATTAGGGTTCGGATTACGGCTCGTTAAGTCGCGCGCAGATTACTCTACTGCAGATGATAGAGAATACGCCAATTATCGATATTTATTTGATCTTATTTTTATATGAAAGGACGCGACATGTCAGACCAAAAAAAATCTTCCCTACGTTCGGCCAATGTGACTGAAGGAGTCGCGCGCAGCCCTAATCGCTCAATGTATTTCGCGATGGGTTATCAAAAAGAAGATTTTAAAAAACCAATGGTGGGCGTCGCCAACGGCCATTCAACAGTGACGCCGTGCAATTCAGGTTTGCAAAAATTAACGGATGTCGCAGTCGATGCACTGGAAAATAACGACGCCAATTCTCAAGTATTTGGCACACCGACGATTTCTGATGGTATGTCGATGGGAACTGAAGGGATGAAATACTCTTTGGTTTCGCGCGAAGTAATTAGCGATTGCATCGAAACAGTGGTTAACGGTCAGTGGTTAGATGGCTGTTTGGTTATCGGTGGTTGTGACAAAAATATGCCCGGTGGAATGATCGCGATCATGCGCACCAATGTACCGTCAATTTATGTCTATGGGGGCACGATTAAGCCAGGTAATTGGAAAGGCAAAGATTTAACCGTGGTCTCGGTATTTGAAGCCGTGGGTGAGTTTTCTAATGGTCGGATGAGCCAAGAAGATTTTGATGGTATCGAGCACAACGCTTGTCCCAGTAGTGGTTCATGCGGTGGAATGTACACGGCTAACACGATGTCGTCATCGTTTGAAGCGCTGGGAATGTCATTATTTTATTCATCAACAATGGCTAACCCCGATGATGAAAAATCGCAGTCTGCACGCGACTCGGCACTGGTGTTGTTAAACGCCATTAAATTGGGATTAAAACCGCGCGACATCGTGACGCGTGCCTCGATTGAAAATGCGGTGGCGTTAATCATGGCCGTCGGCGGTTCAACCAACGCGGTGCTGCATTATTTGGCGATTGCGCGTGCGGCTCAAATTGATTGGACGATTGATGATTTTGAACGCGTCCGTCAACGCGTGCCCGTGATCTGTGATTTGAAACCGTCGGGACAATTTGTCGCCACCGATTTGCATCGCGCCGGTGGTATTCCCGCAGTACTGAAAATCTTGTTAGAAAAAGGTTTGATTGATGGATCGTGTATGACCATTACGGGACGAACTTTAGCGCAAGAGTTAGACCGTGTTCCCGCTGCGCCACGCGCTGATCAAACAGTCATTCGATCAATTGAAAATGCGCTGTATCCGCAAGGGCATTTGGCAATTTTGAAAGGCAATTTAGCACCACAAGGATCCGTTGCCAAAATCACCGGATTAAAAAATCCAAAAATTACGGGCCCTGCGCGCGTGTTTGACGATGAGCAAAGCGCAATGGATGCGATTTTGGGTGACAAAATTAAAGCAGGTGATATTTTGATATTGCGCTACTTAGGCCCTAAAGGCGGTCCGGGAATGCCAGAAATGTTGGCGCCGACTTCCGCAGTTATTGGTAAAGGTTTAGGTGAGAGCGTGGGCTTGATTACCGATGGTCGTTTTTCTGGCGGAACATGGGGCATGGTGGTGGGTCATGTAACGCCAGAAGCCTTTGTGGGTGGGCCGATTGCATTGGTGGCTGAAGGGGACTCGATTACGATTGATGCGACGACACAACTGATTCAAGTGAACATCAGTGATGCCGAACTGGCCAACCGTAAAGCTGCGTGGCGTGCGCCCCAAGCGCGTTATACGCGCGGCGTGCTGGCGAAATACGCGCAGTTAGCGACTTCCGCCAGCGAAGGTGCGGTGACAGGATAAGTTGCTCTAGAGATGGTCTGAATATACGTTTAGGGCACTTCTATCAATTCATTTTTGCGGCGAATTGCTTTGTTGCGCAGTACGCGAAATCCTCACGTACTGTATGTACGCTCCGGTTTCTGTGTGCTGTGCGCCTCGCACTTCATCCGCACATTCTGTATTTATAGAA
>JAVKLU010000015.1:0-26646 GCA_031538895.1 Burkholderiaceae bacterium
CACTTCTATAAATACAGAATGTGCGGATGAAGTGCGAGGCGCACAGCGCACAGAAACCGGAGCGTACATACAGTACGTGAGGATTTCGCGTACCGCGCAACAAAGCAATTCGCCGCAAAAATGAATTGATAGAAGTGCCCTAAAATAAAACGCCGCTAAGGAGGGCCTATGAGTCGTGTCAAATTATTTGGCGATAATTTTTTAGCCAAGCTGGTTATCTCGCCAACCGTACTCATTGCGCTGGTCTTTATTTACGGCTTTATCCTGATTACCGCGTGGCTGTCTTTTACCGAGTCGCGCCTATTGCCGCGCTGGGAATGGGCCGGATTCGTTCAATACCTTGCGCTTTTTGATACCGATCGCTGGTGGGTCAGTTGGACGAACTTGGGAATTTTTGGCTTGCTGTTCGTTTTTGGTGCTGGTGCGATTGGCCTTTTACTTGCTATTTTGCTGGATCAAAAAGTTCGCGCCGAAGGCTTTTTGCGTGCGATTTATCTCTACCCCATGGCCCTATCCTTCATCGTCACGGGAACCGCGTGGAAATGGATACTGAACCCAGGAATCGGTGTCGAAAAAGTTCTACACGATTGGGGTTTTCAAAACGCAAGCTTTGATTGGGTCGTCAACTCCGATATGGCGATATATACCGTGGTTCTGGCGGGATTGTGGCAATCCTCTGGTTTTGCAATGGCCTTATTCCTCGCCGGCCTGCGCGGCGTTGATGCTGAGTTGTTTAAAGCCGCTCAGGTCGATGGCGCCAAAACCCCCACCATTTATTGGCGCATCATTATTCCCTCGATTCGTCCGGTTTTCTTTAGCGTCGCAATGATTTTGGCGCATATTGCCGTGAAAAGTTTTGACTTGGTCATGGCCCTAACTGGCGGCGGCCCTGGAACCTCAACAGATGTGCCGGCAATCTTTATGTATCAATTTTCGTTTAACCGTGGACAACTCGGTTTGGGCGCAGCGTCTGCCATGATGATGTTATTAACCTTAATCGCCGTCCTGGTTCCGATAATTTATATGGAAACGAAAAAGAAAAACTAAGGAGACTGCGCGATGCTAATTAAACCTTCTCGATTATTTTTATACGCTCTGCTCATTCTTTTTGCCGGGTATTACCTAATCCCCCTTTACGTTTTGTTAGCGACGTCTTTTAAGACTGTCGACGAAATTCGTAATTCGAATTTGCTGTCTTTCCCCATGCGCTTGTCTTTGGATGCCTGGATTAAAGCCTGGGGCGGCGCCTGTACCGGCGTTCGTTGCGAAGGAATGGCGCCTTATTTTTGGAACTCAATTCAACTGGTCATTCCAGCGGTACTCATCTCAACAATTGTGGGCGCGTTAAATGGTTATGTTTTGGTGCACTGGAAGTTTCGCGGCAGCGAAATTTTATTCACGGGCTTGCTTCTCGGTTGTTTCATCCCCTTTCAGGTCATTATTTTGCCCATGGCGCGTTTCCTCGGCCTGTTCGGTCTAGCGAATACGATGAGCGGTTTGATTTTTGTGCACGTGGTGTACGGATTGGCGTTTACGACTTTATTTTTTCGCAACTACTTTTTATCAATTTCACATGAGTTGATACGCGCCGCGCGTATTGATGGCGCTGGATTTTGGACGATTTTTGGACGCATCTTATTACCGATTTCAACGCCGATTTTTGTTGTCTCTATCATTTGGCAATTTACTCAAATTTGGAATGACTTTTTATTTGGCGTCGTGTTTGGCGGCAGTGGCGCGCAACCGATTACGACGGCGCTCAATAACTTAGTAAACACCTCGACAGGCGTTAAAGAGTACAACACCGATATGGCCGCCGCGCTCATCGCCGCAATGCCAACGCTGGTGGTCTACATTATTGCGGGGCGTTATTTTGTTCGTGGCCTCACCGCCGGCGCAGTTAAAGGCTAATGGGCACTTCTATAAATACAGAATGTGCGGATGAAGTGCGAGGCGCACAGCACACAGAAACCGGAGCGCACATACAGTACGTGAGGATTTCGCGTACTGCGCAACAAAGCAATTCGCCGCAAAAATGAATTGATAGAAGTGCCCTTATCAAAAATAAAACGACTGGAGACTTTATGACTCAACTTAGCATCCGTAATATTCAAAAAACCTACCCTAACGGCCAACCTGTTCTCAAGGGAATCAATTTAGAGATTGAGTCTGGGGAGTTTTTAATTTTGGTTGGTGGTTCTGGTTGCGGCAAATCCACTTTGCTTAATATTATTGCCGGTTTAGAAGATGCGACCTCGGGCGAGATTTGCATTGACGGTAAAAGTATCAATCACTTGCCTCCCAAAGATCGCGATATCGCAATGGTTTTTCAATCCTACGCGCTATATCCCTCAATGACGGTGCGACAAAACATTTCTTTTGGCTTATCGATTCGTAAAGTCGCCAAAGCCGAGCAAGCAAAAATCGTTGCCCGCGTCGCAGCACTTTTACAGATTGAGGCTTTGCTTGATCGCAAACCTGGCCAGCTCTCTGGTGGTCAACGACAGCGCGTGGCGATGGGACGAGCTTTGGCGCGTGAACCCAAATTATTTTTATTTGATGAGCCTTTATCAAATTTGGACGCGAAATTACGCGTCGAAATGCGCGCCGAAATTAAACTTCTGCATCAACGTTTAGGACGAACGACCGTCTACGTCACGCATGATCAAATCGAAGCGATGACTTTAGGCGATAAAATTGCCGTGATGAAAGACGGCGTGGTGCAGCAATTTGGCCGCCCTCGCGACATTTACGACACGCCAAGCAATCTTTTTGTCGCGGGATTTATTGGTTCGCCCTCCATGAGTTTTATTAAAGTTCAATTGCGTGAAGAATTAGGGAAAACGGTTTTTGATTTGCGCTCCGGTAACCGCACCGCCACACAAGTTGCGCCAGAACGCCTTCGCCCTTATGTGGGCAAAACCTTGTTAATGGGTATTCGTCCAGAAAATATCGGGGTTATTAGTCCTGAACGCAATGCCGAATTAGATTTTGCCATCACGACTCAAGAACCCACAGGGCCTGATACGATGTTGTATGGCTTTATCAATGAATGTAAAGTCACGGCGCGGATTCCTCCAACGCTTAAGGCCCAACACGATACCACCATGCGCCTGGGCTTTAGCTTAGAAAAGTCTCTGTTTTTTGATCCAGAAACCGAGCTGCGCATTTAAAAACAGTCCCGTCCAGTATCCGCATCAAACAAAGGAACGCCAATTAAAAGACTGCTTTTTTAATTACAGGTTAGCGCAAAATTCGATTGATGAATTGTTCTAATGCGGCCTGATCAACGAACTCTGCCGCAAAGGTCAAGCCTTTTTTGCTTGCGTGTAAAGACACCTGTACCGCCAATTGATCGGATAACTGTTCTTCGAGTTGCCGTAAATTATTATTTACCGCTTCAGGCTTACTTGACTTCTCGCTTGCCTCCAGATTTTCTTGTTCTAACTTTACAGTTTTAACTTGCTGTTCAGCTTGCCGGACAGACCATTTATTCAAAATAATTTTTTGCGCCAGTTGCACTTGTTCCGCCGATGACAAGGTAATCAGTGCCCGCGCATGCCCCATTTCGATTGCGCCCTTAATCAACCACTCTTGCACCGAAACCGCTAAACTGGTCAAGCGCAAGGTGTTAGTAATCGCGGTTCGCGACTTGCCCAAGACTTCAGCAACCTGCTCATGAGTCAAGGAAAACTCCTTTATCAGGCGCGTCATTCCGCGCGCTTCTTCAATCGGATTTAAATCTTCCCTTTGAATATTTTCGATCAGCGCCATTACCGCGCTGCTTTGATCATCGACCTCTTTGACTAAAACGGGCACCTCCACTAAGCCCGCGCGTTTTGCCGCTTGAAAACGCCGCTCCCCAGCGATAATTTCGTACAAACCTTCCGCCTGATACCGAACTAAAATCGGTTGCATGATGCCATGGACCTTAATCGATTGCGCCAGCTCATTGAGCGCACTCTCCTCCATCGCCCCACGCGGTTGATATTTTCCGGGCACCAATTGAGTTAGCTGCAGCATCTTTTGCTGATTGCTCGTACTCGTCTGCGCACCTAAAAGCGCGTCAAGTCCCCGCCCTAATCCTCGCTGTTTATTCGCCATATTCAATTATTTTGCTTTTAAAAACTCGGTTGCCAATTCTAAATATGCCAAAGTCCCCTGAGCCTGCGGATCAAAAATAATTGCCGGCTGACCAAACGAAGGGGCTTCTGCTAAACGAATATTCCGAGGAATAAGCGTTTTAAATAAGACCGAATAAAAATGTTTTTCTAACTGCCCTGACACTTGCTGCGACAGACTCGCGCGACGATCGTACATCACTCGCAATAAACCGCAAATCTTTAAATTAGGATTTAACTGATTTTGAATTCGTTTAATCGAATCAATTAAATCGGTTAAACCTTCTAGCGCAAAATACTCACACTGCATCGGAATCAATACGCTATTGGCCGCAGACAGTGCATTGATGGTCAGCAAAGATAGCGCGGGAGGACAATCAATAAAAATAAAGTCAAAGTTTTCTTTCAGGCCCTTAATTGCATCAGCTAAGCGATATTCACGGCGCTCAAAATCAGCAAGTTCTAATTCCGCTGCTGCTAAATTGCGATTGGAAGGGACTACTTTAAAATTAGGAATTACGGTACTTTTCACTACGGCATTTAAATCTACCAGACCTAATAATACTTGGTACACCGTCTGTTCTTGATCGCTTTTTTCAATCCCCACCCCCATGGTTGCATTAGCTTGAGGATCTAAGTCTATCAATAAAACTTTTTTACCTTTATCGGCAAGACTTGCCGCTAAATTAATCGCGGTTGTTGTTTTCCCAACACCGCCTTTTTGATTTGCGACACAAACGATTTCAGTCATTTTCTCTGTCCTCTCGATTAACTTGAATAATCCAACGATCTGTCATTAACTCTGAAACTTTCAGCGATGTTTCTTTTACAACCGTCCAACCATCAGGTAGTGACTGCGCTAAATTTTCCAGCTTTTTACCTAACATCAATAAATATTCCCCTCTGTGCGACAGCAAATGGGCACTCACACGGATGAGTTTTTCTGGTGTACTAAATGCGCGCGCGGTAATTTCATCGAAAACAGCGCCGCGCCATACCGCAACATCAGCACAAATCACATTAACCTGAGCCAATTTTAATTGATTTTTTACCTCAGTTAAAAATGCGCATTTTTTGGCTGATTTTTCAATCAAAGTAATTTTTTTTTCACGATTCATTATCGCAATAACCAAACCCGGAAAACCCGCACCTGTCCCAACATCTAATAAGGTTTTTTGTTGCGACAAAAAGGGCAATAAACTTAAACAGTCAATTAAATGCTTAATTAAGGCGTTTTTTTCATCAAGAATCGCGGTTAAATTATGCGTTGAATTCCATTTAAATAACAACTCAAAATACCGTTCGAAATCGATACTCTCTTGAGCCGTCAAACGATTTTCGGCTATTAGTTGTGTCAGCAGTGGTTTCATGTGAAACAGTTTACATCGCAGTAAAAACTGATTTTTACGCTTTTATTAGTTTAATAAATCCGCTGATTCGCTGATTAAGGCGCTATTTTTCTTTAAATAAATCAATAAATACGCAATCGCACTGGGCGTGATTCCAGAAATTTGTCCCGCTTGTCCCAGCGTTTCAGGGCGGAATTGCGCTAACTTTTGTCGAATCTCCATAGACAGCCCATTAATTTTTTGATAATCTAAATTTTTGGGCAAGCGTGTTGAAAGATTTTTTTGCGTCCTTAAAAACTCTCGTTGCTGCCGCTCAATATAACCGGAATATTTAATTTGTGCGTTAATGCTTTGCTGGGTGTCGCGACGAAGATTTATTTCTGGATTCATTGCAACAAAAGATTCCGGTAGTAGGGTTTTCAACCCCGTATAATTTAATTCTGGGCGGCGCGCAAGATCGTACAAAGTAATTGCCTGTTTAATTTCATTACTTGGTTCATAACCTTTATCAAATAAAATTTGAGGTAAGACAGAACTGTCTTTTAAACGTTGAACCTCTTTTTCTATTTGCGTCTTCTTTTGATTAAAACCTCGCCAACGCTCCTCATCAACACAACCTAGACAATAACCCAATTCTGTTAAGCGACTATCCGCATTATCCTCACGTAAAAATAAGCGAAATTCTGCGCGGCTGGTAAACATCCGATACGGTTCCAAAACACCTTTGGATGTTAAATCATCAATCATAACGCCTATATACGAGTCATTTCGACTGGGGTACCAAGGCTCTTTTTCTTTAACTTTTAACGCTGCATTGATTCCTGCGAGTAAACCTTGTGCTGCTGCTTCTTCATATCCTGTTGTTCCATTTACTTGTCCAGCAAAAAACAGCCCTTTAATATTTTTTGATTCTAAACTTTGTTTTAATGCGGTGGGACTATAGTAATCGTATTCAATGGCATAACCCGAACGAACAATATTTGCGCCTTGCAAACCCTTTATCGAGCGAATCAACGCTAATTGAATATCAAAAGGTAAACTGGTTGACACTCCATTGGGATAAATCTCTTGAGTATTTAAGCCCTCTGGTTCTAAAAAAATTTGATGCGATTCCTTATTTGAAAAGCGATGAATTTTGTCTTCTATCGACGGACAATAGCGCGGGCCCACTCCTTCAATGACGCCGGTATATAAAGGGCTACGATCTAATCCTGAACGAATAATGTCATGCGTTTCACTATTAGTATGAGTAATCCAGCATGGTCGCTGTTCAGGATGCATTGAAGCATTGCCTAAAAAACTAAACACTGGAATTGGATCAATATTCCCCAACTGCTCCTCTAAAACTGAAAAATCTATCGTGCGCGCATCTAAACGAGGCGGTGTTCCTGTTTTTAAGCGGCCTTGCGGTAATTTTAATTCTTTTAACTTTAACGCCAAACTTTTGGAAGATGGATCTCCCGCTCGCCCTGCTGAGTATTCATTAAGACCAATATGGATTTTCCCGTCTAAAAATGTACCATTTGTTAAAATAATTATCGGCGCATAAAACGTAATTTTTGCCTGAGTGACGACGCCACGAACATTTTGATCGGTTTCATTTAATAAAATATCATCCACCGCATCTTGAAAAATACTTAAATTAACTTGTTTTTCTAAGGCATTACGAATATATTTTTTATAAAGTTGGCGATCGACTTGGGCTCGCGTTGCCTGAACAGCTTCACCTTTTGACTGATTTAAAATACGAAATTGAATCCCCGCATGATCTGCGGCTAATGCCATAACACCACCTAAAGCATCGATTTCCTTAACTAAGTGTCCTTTACCAATTCCACCAATCGATGGATTACACGACATTTGTCCTAATGTATCAATATTATGAGTAATCAATAAAGTATTACTACCCATTCGAGCGGCAGCTAATGCTGCTTCAGTCCCAGCATGTCCTCCGCCAACTACGATAACCTCAAAAGTTTGATTCATGTTTCATGTGAAACTTGTTAATAAAAATACTTAAATCAGATAAAAACCTACTTAAATAAGTTGTTTTAAATTGTGAACTACTTTTATTCTTGAGTTATCCTCACTGAAAAATAAAGCTAAACATTTGTTTTTAAAGGGTATTTACAACTTATCCCCTAAAAGACGCGCTTTATTATTCTTTTTATTTTTAAATAAATATAATACTTAAATAATAAAGCATTGAGTTAAAACTGTTTTAATTCCTTTTAATAAATTATCAATCACCAAGGTATTACTAGGTAAGTTTTGATTAAATGAGGTTTTTTGTCCATTACCGGTTAATACCAAAACAGGAATACAGGATGCTTTTTGAGCAGCTATTAAATCACGTTCACTGTCACCAATAAAAGGAATAGGGTGTTTAAGATTAGGGTAGCGCGCAAAAATATCTATTAGTAAGCCACTTTCAGGTTTACGACAGGTACATTTGTCTTTATTATCGTGAGGGCAGAAAAAAATACCTTCAATAAAAACGCCTGATTTTTTAAGAGTCGTAAAAATTTTATGATGGATGGCTGCGAGATCTCTGCTGGTAAAAAGTTTTTTTGCTAATCCGGCTTGATTACTCGCAATAAATAAATAAAACGAATTTTTAGGAATTTGTTGTAAAGACTGATCAATATCTTCGATTAAAACGCATTCTGCGGGTGATTTAATGTACGAACTTGAATCGTGGTTAATCACCCCATCCCGATCAAAAATAAAGGCGTTCACAAGGCTTATAGTGATAAAATAGATAGGTCAGCGATAGCGTTTAATAGTTCGCGTAATTTGTTTAATAGCGCGAGTCGATTTTTTTGTTTAGAAATATCGCTTGTAAAAACCATAACATCATTGAAAAACTGTTCGATCGGTTTTTCTAGGGTGAGTATGAGTTGTAAGGCATCATTAAACTGATGTTTTTGAATAAAATTTTGATAAGGGGTGACTAATTTAAGATAGTTTTCCCAGATTAAAACTTCCGCATCCGTATCAAATAATTTTTTATCAACAAAGTTATCAACAGTTAAATTAAGTGCTGTTACCTTACTTAAAATATTATTAATCCGTTTATAGTTTGTCGTAATCACTCCTGCACTAGGAGTGTTTAAAAAATTGATTAAACCTTCAATTTTAGGGATAACGGTAAATAAAGGGTCGGGATTAACGACTAAAACCGCTTCAATAAGATTGGTTGAATATCCTTTTTCTTTTAAATATGAACGAAGACGATCCATTAAAAAGCTTTTTAAAGACTTTTGATCCAGTTGATAATCTTTGATTCCACTAAAGGCTGGTGAGCAGGTATCAAGAATCGTATCAAAAGAAACAGGTAGTTTCTTTTCAACGAATAAACGACAAATGGCTAAAGCCAATCGACGTAAGGCAAAAGGGTCTTTTTCACCACTTGCGCGGACTCCAACACCCCAAAAACCGATTAAAGATTCCAACTTATCAGATAATGACAACAGACAACCCAAGTCGCTTGTCGGCAAATCATCTAGAGCAAATTTCGGACAATAGTGTTCCGTAATTGCATTTGTGACCAAACTATTTTCACCGGCCAGAGTGGCGTAATATCCTCCCATAATGCCCTGTAATTCAGGGAATTCAGCAACCATTTCCGATCGTAAATCTGTTTTACATAAAGCCGCAGCGCGCGTTAAATGATCAATGGTAGTGGTTTTATCATCAGGATTAACCAATTGAAAAAGCGTTTGAGAAATTTGAACAATACGCAAAGTCCGTTCTGCTTGCGATCCTAGTTTTTGATGGTAAACCGTTTCAGATAATTGCTTTTCGCGGTCGCTTAAAGATATTTTTTGATCTTGTTGATAAAAAAATGCCGCGTCAGCCAAACGAGGGCGCACAACTTTTTCATTCCCTTTAATAATGTTAAAAGGATCGTCTGTTTGAATGTTCGATACAACTAAGAAACGCGGTAGTAATTGGTTATTAGCATCTTTTAAAACAAAATATTTTTGATTTTGTTGCATGGTTAGGATTAAACACTCTTGAGGAATCTCTAAAAAAGCTTCATCAAAGGTGCAAGAGTAAACGCTAGGCCATTCGACTAGTGCGCAAACTTCATCCAATAATTCGTTTGGCTTTATGACTTTTGCGGCTTGCGCCGCGCGGTCTAGGGCCTGATTAATTTGTTCTCGGCGAGCCTCCCATAAGGGTTCGACAAATGCAGCTCGTAGAAGTGTTAAATAATGATCTGCATGGGTAATGATTAGGGGTTTCGTGGGACATAAAAAGCGATGCCCTTCAGTTAAATTCGCTGACTCAAGGCCTACAGCTCGCAAAGAGAGCGTTTCACTGCCCCACATCGCGAGCAGACGATGTGCCGGTCGGACAAAAGAAACGCTTTGACCTATCGGAAGTTGGTATTGCATTACTTTGGCAACCGGCATTTGCGCCAAAGTTTCAGTGAGTAATATTTGTAGTGCGGTATTAAGCGGAACGCCTGGGCGAGAAAATGTGTAAAAAAACGCTTCAGTTTTTCCGTCAGGAGCGCGAACGCAATCGCGCCAAGAAAATGAAACTTTAATGTGCTGGCTGAGTGCGGCAATTTTTTTCTCTAAAACCGCTGTTGCTTGACCTTGTGCATCTAATGCAATCGAGATTGGTAGAATTTTCTCGGTGACTTTTTGTTCGGGTGATTCTGCCGCAACATCACTAATTAAGACGCCCAAGCGTCGCGGAGTCGCAATCGGAGTTGCGACACTGTTGGCAGATAAAAACCCCTGAGTTTGTAATCCCGTGAAAATTTTTTGAACAAAAAAATCGCTTAACCTTTGTAAGGATTTTGGCGGCAATTCTTCGGTAAGCAGTTCAAGAACAAGACAGGTCATACGTTTACCGAAGTTAAAAGCGAAAAATTTGTCGTCGATCGCTGTGCGCGAATTTGTTGTGTGTGCTCAAATAAGTCGCCAAATTCGGCTTTCATTAGCACTTCGTCTTGCCAGGACCACATAGGAAATCCAAGCGCTTGACGAGTGTTTAAATAAGTTTGAGCGACGGCGCGTGCAAGATCGCGGATGCGTCCAATATAACGCGCGCGCTCAGCGACCGAAATGGCGCCGCGAGCATCCAATAAATTAAAGGTATGCGCAGCTTTTAATACGTATTCATAAGCCGGCAAGGGTAGGGCGATCGCGGTGAGTTTTTGCGCTTCTTGTTCAAAAAGCGTGAACTGACTAAACAATAGCGCGGTGTTGGCGTGTTCAAAATTAAACGTCGACATTTCAACTTCATTTTGATGAAAGACATCGCCATAAGTGAGAACTTTTTCTCGACCGCCTTCAGTGTAACGCGACCACACTAAATCATACACGCGATCAACATCCTGAAGATACATTGCGAGCCGTTCTAAGCCGTAAGTAATCTCGCCTAAAACGGGTTTGCACGCGATTCCGCCAACTTGCTGGAAATAGGTAAATTGAGTGATTTCCATGCCGTTGAGCCAAACCTCCCAGCCCAAGCCCCATGCGCCTAAGGTGGGGTTTTCCCAGTTGTCTTCAACAAAGCGAACATCATTTTTAGTGAGAGACAAGCCTAAATTTTGTAGTGATTCAAGATATAAATCGAGAATATTGGCGGGCGCGGGCTTTAAGACGACCTGGTATTGGTAATAGTGTTGTAAGCGATTCGGATTGTCGCCATAACGCCCATCTTTAGGACGACGTGATGGTTGAACATACGCGGCACGCCAAGGCTCCGGTCCCAGAGCGCGCAAAAAAGTTGCGGGGTGAGAGGTCCCAGCCCCAACTTCCATATCAAAAGGCTGTAATAAAGCGCAGCCTTGCTTTGCCCAGAAGGTTTGTAGCGAAAGAAGAATATCTTGAAAAGAAGGTTTCATAAAAGTCAGTGGGCGTTTTAAGCCTTGGATTAAAGATCGTCTTTAATTCGGCAAAGTTTATTTTTTAGCCACAATAACCGGAAGCCCTTTTAATTTGTTCAATGCTTGAGTCAATTGAAAGTCTTCTTTTGAGCCATATTCTAGGGGTTTTGCATCTTTTTCGGGTAAGCGCGCGGCAACATCTTCATCCAGATTGGCGGGGCTTTCGGGGGCCTCATCAGTCGTATTGGATAAATGTTTTTGTAAGTCAGCTTCACGAATTCTCAGGCTGTCAAAACCTTTCCCGTCTTCGCGCTCATTAACCAGTAAATCAGGCACGATGCCCTTGGCTTGAATTGAACGTCCTTTGGGGGTGTAGTAGCGCGCCGTCGTTAATTTAAGACCTGTGTCAGCGCTCAATAAACGAATAGTTTGAACCGACCCCTTACCAAAGGTTGGCGTGCCCATAATGGTTGCGCGACGGTAGTCCTGGAGCGCGCCGGCAACAATTTCTGAGGCGGAGGCGGAACCAGAATTCACCAAAACGACTAGCGGAATATTTTTATAAATCGAGGGCAGTTTTTGCAAAGGATCGGGGTTGGATGGCGAGCCATAAAAATCGGAGCGCGCTAAATACGATGATTTTTGTTCGGACAATTGTCCGTTGGTTGATACGACGACTTCTCCGGGTTTGACAAACGCCGCAGTCACGCCAATGGCACCTTGTAATAATCCGCCGGGATCGTTGCGCAAGTCAAGGACTAAACCTTTAATTTTAGGGTCTTGGTTATACATGTCGATGAGTTTTTTTGCCATGTCATCCACGGTATGTTCCTGGAATTGCGCGATTCGTAACCAGCCAAATCCGGGCTCGACGATTTTTGCCTTGATGCTTTGCACCTGAATTTCTTCGCGGATAACGCTCAAAATAAGAGGTTTAGTTTCACCTTTACGCAAGATGGTCAAGGTGACTTTGCTGCCTGGTTCGCCGCGCATTTTTTTGACCGCTTCATCGAGGGTTAAATCTTTAACGGGGGTTTGATCAATTCGAGAAATTAAATCTAAAGAACGAATTCCAGCGCGCAATGCTGGCGATCCATCAATCGGAGAGATCACTTTAACCAAGCCTTCTTCCATACCTATTTCAATACCCAAACCGACAAAACGTCCCTGTGTACTTTCACGCAGCTCTTTCATTAACTTTTTGTCTAGATAAGCAGAGTGGGGATCTAGCGAGGAAACCATTCCTGAAATGGCCGAGACTAAAAGTTGTTTATCGCTGACCGGTTCAACGTAATCGGATTTCACGATCGCAAAAACGTCACTTAATTCTTTTAACTCGTCAACAGGTAGAGGACTGTTTCGATCCGCGAAGGCAGAAAACTGAAAACTTAATAAGAGCCCCAGCAGAATGCCTGAAAGAACTAAAAAAACGGTTTTAATTTGAGCCTTCATTGAATAAAAATAAAATAGATAAAAAAATAAAGCGATAACAAACGATAACAAGCAATAACAAACAAGAGGAAACCAAAAATAAGCCTTCAAATTTATGGCGAAAGATACGCTCAATAACTATTGCTTGTCTAGCCACTTCAAAGGATTGACGGCGCGACCATTGGCGCGGACTTCAAAGTATAAGCCGGAATTTGCTGAACTGTACAAGGATTGATTGCCCGAGCCCACTTTTGCAACAACATCCCCGCGGCCAACTTCGGCGCCCAGTTTGAGCAAGAGTGTTTTGTTGTTGCCGTAGACGCTCATCAGTTGACGTCCGTGGTCAATGATTAACATGGGCCCAAACCCTTTAAGAGGTTCAGAAAAAACAACTCGCCCAGGTGCGATTGCTTTGACATCAACGCCTTCAGGGGCCTCAAAAAAAATGCCTCGAGACCGAATTCCGGCCACGGTTAATGCACCAAAATATGCGCTGATACGACCTTGCACCGGCCAGGCAGAGTTATTGGAAAGGCCCTTAAATATTTCGATGTTAGGCGCGTCTTCCGTCTCGGTGTTGGGTTTATCCGCCGCGATCATTTTGTGAGACGTGCTGTCTGCGGGAGTTTTCTTTTTAGCTAAGTTGCGTTTGCGAGCATTTTCTTTGGCCAGTTTCTCTTTAGCCAGAGCCAGAGCGCGCGCCTGGGCAATTTTTTTGGCGATTTGAGCGATGACTAAACCTAGTTTTTGTTCAGCTAATTGCCACTCTTGAATTTGTTTTTGTTGCAGGCCGAGCGCCTGATTCAGTTGAGTAATTTGATTTTGTTGCGCGAGGTTTTGTTTTTCAAGGTCGGCAACTTTGAACAAAATTTGACGGTGATTTTGTTGTAGCTTGGCTTGCAGCGCGTTGTTTTCAACTCGAAGATCAGCTAATAAATTTTTATTAGTTTCAAGTTGTCCAATGGCTTTGAGTTGTGCTTTTTCAAAATAACTCAGATAGGTTTGTCGACGCGCAAACTCATTAAGCGATGGGGCGTTAAAAAAATATGCGACAAAATTATTATCAGCCCTTTGTTCTGCGGCGATCAGATGGGGGCGAACTAATTTGTGCAGTAAGATTTTTTGAGAGCTAATGGATAGTGACAGTCGAGAAATATTTTGATCAAGATCGTGCGCTTTTTTTTCCATGTCGTCGCGCGCAAGTTCTAAATCTCGCAGTTCATTTTGTTGTCGAATTAAGCTTTGTTGTGTTGTGCGGGCAAGGTGTTTAGTTTTTGTTTGTTGTTGTTGATTGCGCGAAATTTCTTGTCGTAGTTTTTCAATTCGTAAGCGCAAATCGCGCCGATCATTTTCTGCGTGTTGCTGCTCTTGCGCTGTAGGAGTGGCTTGAACGGTAAATGCAGGGGCAGAAAACGTGACAGAGATTGCAATGACAATGCACAAAAGCCCTTGATAAAGGCGAGAGGCAGAAATACTGTTTAAATAGTCCAGCACAGCAATATTAGTCGAGGTAATAAGAGCGGATGGGTTTAAGTTGTGCATCAAACTCATAGACCAAAGGTTTGCCGTTGGGAATATTGAGTTGGACAATATCGGAATCAGAAATACCATCAAGATGTTTAATCAGCGCGCGCAAAGAATTGCCGTGGGCGGAAATTAACAAACGCTCACCGCGCAAAATCGCTGGCGCAATCGTATTGACCCAGTACGGCAAAACGCGTGCAACCGTGTCTTTTAAACATTCTGTTAATGGGGCCTGCGTCAAATTGGGATATGCCGCCATGTCGATGGCGGTACGAGGATCGTCGATGGTTAGGCTCGGTGGCGGTACATCGTAACTACGACGCCAGATCAAGACTTGATCGTCGCCAAATTGTTGCGCCGTTTGGGCTTTATTTAAACCTTGTAATGCGCCATAGTGACGTTCGTTCAAACGCCAGTCATTCACAATAGGTAACCACATTTGATCCATTTCTTCAAGCGCTAACCAGAGGGTTCTTATGGCGCGCTTGAGAACCGAGGTATAGCCGCGATCAAAAACAAAGCCCGCTTTTTTTAAAGCGAGGCCTGCGGCGCGCGCTTCAGCACAACCTTGTTCAGTTAAATCAACATCGGTCCAACCGGTAAAACGGTTTTCTAAATTCCACGAAGACTCGCCGTGACGCATGAGCACAAGAGTATGAGCAGGCATAATAAAAAATCAAAAATAGAACAAGAAAAATAGAAGCGCGGAACAATAGAACACGATCTAGGACGCTATTCTAGGTCAAGCCTAGGCATGTAAAGGTTTCATCACACATAAAAAATTTGCGGTGCGGCCTGCGATGCCTGCTTTGTAACCAATCGTTTAGGGGGAACTCTTTATAATGCCCTCATTATCTGGATGCTTAAAACGTGACACACTGTGCGCGTTTGAGCCTTTGATAAGGGTTTGGGCGCGGACCGTACCGGCGCTCATCAAAACGGGAGAAAGCTTTTAATGAATACTATGTTGATGCCTTTTTTAAGTGAAAATTGGCCCTGGTTGTTAAGTGCGAGTTTGGCCTTGTTAGGATTAACTTTGCCCCAACTCATCAGTGGCGCGCATGAAAAAACGATTTCTGAAGCCGTATTAGCAATGAATCGCGAACACGCGGTGATATTGGATGTCCGAAGTGCGGCAGAGTTTTCAACAAGTTATATCAAGGGCGCTAAAAATATTCCCAGCAATGAGCTGGCCGCGCGCGAAAAAGAAATGAGCGCATGGCGTAAAAAACCAATCATCGTCGTGTGCGCAACGGGAATGCGTTCGTCGGTGGCGTCACGACAATTGATTAAAAAAGGATTTAATGTGTCGTCGATGAAAGGCGGTTTACGCGAATGGGAGAAACAAGGTTTACCAGTATGTGCAAAGGATAAATAATGCAACCCGTCAAAATGTATTCAACCAAAGTGTGTCCGTATTGCGTTCGCGCCGAAACCTTATTGCGCGCGCGCGGGGTGCACACTATTGAAAAAATATTAGTCGATGAAAATCCATCGATGCGAGAAGAAATGATGCGAATCACGCAGCAGCGTACAGTGCCACAAATTTTTATTGGAACGACATGGGTGGGCGGTAGCGATCAACTGGCGGCATTGGATCGCGCGGGTAAGTTGGTACCTTTGCTTGAAGGATCGGCATAAGTAGGACGCCCCGCGCAATATTGATTGAGCGTTAATTTTTTATTGAGGACTTTTTATGACAACAGATCAAAAAACAGGGGCGGCTGCAGAGCCATCAAATGCGCCTTCATTCCAAATTCAACGGGTGTATGTAAAGGATTGTTCGATGGAGCTTCCTAACGCGCCTGAAATTTTTTTGGATGTGACCGCGCCAGAAATCCAAGTGTCAGTTGATGTGGGCATGAAAGTTTTGGAACAAGATGTGTACGAGGTTTGGGTCGTCGCAACGGTAGAAGCAAAAGTATCTGCAAAGACCGCGTTTTTAGTCGAGATTAAAGAGGCAGGAATTTTTGAAATTCGCAATATTCCAAATGAACAGATGGGGCCATTATTAGGCGTCGCTTGCCCAACGATTATTTACCCCTATTTGCGCGCACAAATTGCCGATTTAATTTCTCGCAGCGGTTATCCACCAGTTCATTTGAATGATGTGAATTTTGATGGGATGTACCAACAGCGTGTGGCAGACTTAACCAAGGCGGCAACCGAAAAACAATCGTAAAACCAGTCAAAATCAACGCTAAAAAATGAGAATTGTTTTTTTAGGTTGCGGAACATGGGGACTGGCGCTTGCTAGTCAGTTGGCGCAGAAACATGAGATCGTGGTGTGGGGGCGTAATCAAGCACAAATCGAGCTTTTAACGCAAACCCGTACACATCCGCGCTTGAAGGGTATTGTTTTGGCACCCTCGATAGGCTTTACCAGTGATATTGCGCAGGCCTTTGTTAAGCCGCCGGATAGTGTTTGGATCGCGACCTCTGTGGCTGGTTTGGCGTCGGTCAGTCAATTATTGAGGGCGCAGATTTCGCGTGATTTGATTCCACATCTGGTGTTGATTGCCAAAGGATTTTCTGCCGAAGATGGCGCGCTGCCGCATCAAATTGTCAAAGCAATTTTGGATAAACCGATTGCCGTGCTGACAGGGCCGTCTTTTGCGCAAGAGGTTGCGCAAGGTTTGCCGGTGGCACTGCTTGCCGCAAGTAAAGACTTGGTTTTAGCGCGACAGGTTCAGGCTTTGGCGCACTTACCGATGATGCGCGTTTATGCTGCGGATGATTTATTGGGTGCAGAAATTGGGGGAGCTATAAAAAATATTTTGGCAATTGCGTGTGGGATTTCTGATGGTTGCGCGCTGGGGCTTAATGCCAGAGCGGCGCTACTGACGCGGGGTTTAAGTGAGATGATTCGTTTTGGCGTCGCGCAAGGAGCACGGGCAGAAACTTTTTTTGGCTTAAGCGGAATGGGAGATTTGGTATTAACCGCAACGGGCGATTTGTCGCGCAATCGACAAGCGGGTTTATTGTTAGCACAAGGTTTAAGCCTTAAGGACATTCAAACACAAATTGGTTCGTCGATAGAGGGCGTCCGTTGTGTTGAGCAAGTGTGCGCAATGGCGCGCCGAGGGAATATAGAAATGCCGATTACCGAAACCGTTGGATCGGTTTTATTTCATCAAATGCCCATAAAAAAAGCAATTGATGTATTGCTGCAAAGAAATTTAAAATCTGAAAGTTAAGGAATCATCATGAAATTTGGAAATACAAAAAGTTTTTTTCTATTGCTGGCGTCTGCGTATGTGATGTTTGGTTGCGTTGCGATGGATAAACCCTTATCTGGAGAAAACAAAGAAAAAATCGCAACGATAAAAGTACCAAGTGCTGCCGCCGGCGAAGTAAAGCCCTCTAACGAAGCGGTAAAGCCGTCTAGCTCAAGCGGTGGTTATTATCAAGATGATGGGCCCTGCTCCAATCCACCGACAGATTTAGATACTCGGCCAGATGCGCAGCCGCGAGTAGAGGCGTTTCTATCGGGCCCTAACCGTCCCTATGTTGCGTTGGGGCAGCGTTATGTGCCTGAAGTTTCGATGCGCGCATTTCGACAAACGGGAAAGGCCAGTTGGTATGGCTGTAAATATCACGGACAAACGACTTCGTCGGGTGAAGTTTTTGATACCTATCAAATGACGGCCGCGCATCCGATATTGCCAATACCCAGTTATGTTAGGGTGACTAATTTAGAAAATCAAAAATCGGTGGTGGTACGAATTAACGACAGGGGCCCATTTGTGGCCAATCGAGTGATTGATCTGTCTTATCTTGCTGCGCGACGAATTGGTTTAATTGAAAAAGGAACGGGCGATGTTGAGGTCGAACGGGTTTTTGCGCTTGCTACTGCAACATCGACAACACCCGCAACACCGGCAACGTCCGCAACACCTGCGCCAGTATCGGCCCCGGCCACACTGCCGAATCAGATTATCACGGTGATTCCCGCACAAGCTGCGCCGGTGATTCCAGCACAGTCTGCGCCATTGTTAGTACCGCCGGCACAAGTTCCGGTGCCGGTCGCCGTGATTGCGCCCAAACCGGCTCCTGTTGCAGCGGTCGTTCCCGCGACGAGTCCATTAAGCGCGGTTGCGCCGCGGACTGGGCCGCAAATTTTTTTACAGTTTGGCGCATTTGTTGATGCGGGTAAGGCAGAACAAGAGCGTTTGCGTTTAACTCAAAGAGGTGGTTGGCGTTATCCGATCAATGTGTTAACCCATTCCGGTTTATACAAAATTGTGATGGGCCCTATTCCTTCGGAACCGCAAGCACAGCAAGAGAAAAAAGAATTGCTGACGAACAAAATAACTACTTTTGTGGTGACTTATTAAGATGCGAAGCGGGATGAAAATACTTTTTCGAACGCTTCTTGCGGTAGTTTTTTTATGTCAAGGATGCGCGACTTTTGCGCAATCTCATTTTGTTGGAAAACGTTTTTTTGATTATGACGTTATCGCTAATACCAATATTGGACGCATCGCGGGGCGCGGTGTTTTATCGTGGCAAAGTGATGGTAAATCCTATCACTCCAGTTTGACGGTAAAAGCACTGTTGATTAACTTATTAAACAGCGCAAGTGATGGGCGCGTTGGGGCAATATTACTGCCCGAAAAATATACGGAAAAGTTATTCCGACGCGATGCCAAAAAACTTTTTTTTGATCGCCCCGCGCATAAAATTCGTATCGAGCCCGGCGTTGAAGAAATCATGCTGCGCACAAACGAACAAGATAATCTGAGCATTATTTGGCAGTTGCGCGCGCGCGTGATGGAGGGCGGCGGCGCGTTGGGGGCGCGACATGATTTTTTTATGTCAGGGCCAATCGATATTTATGATTTGCAATTTAAGGGCTTGGGTCTGGAAAAAATACAAGCCCAAGGAAGCACATACCTAGCCTGGCATTTACAGCGCCTGCCAATACCTGATCCACAAAATGCGGCAGAGGCAAAACAATTTGATTTTTGGTTTGCGCCGGAGTTAAATTATTTTCCGGTCAAGCTGCGGTTTAAAGACCCTTCTCAGGATTCTTTAGAGTTCGTGTTAACTAAAATTTCAGAAATGCCAATTGATTGATTGGCGTTTGCTTTGATGAATTTTTGCTTGATTAAACAAGCGTTTCACGACTCTTAGGATTCTTTCAACTTTTGGCCTAATTTGGCTTAAAGCGGTTTGCGCGTAGAATCGCGCCCTTTTATCTTTCCGCTCATCATCATGGCATCAAGCTCCCGCCGTAATATCGCCATCATCGCCCACGTTGATCATGGTAAAACCACTTTGGTTGATCAACTGCTCAAACAGTCCGGAACTTTTCGTGACAATCAGGCGGTGTCCGAGCGCATCATGGACTCGAATGATTTAGAAAAAGAGCGCGGCATTACGATTTTGGCTAAAAATTGCTCAGTACAATTTGAAGGCACGCACATCAATATTGTTGATACGCCAGGCCACGCTGATTTTGGTGGTGAAGTTGAACGCGTTCTATCGATGGTTGATGGCGTGTTGTTGTTGGTGGATGCGGTTGAAGGACCGATGCCACAAACACGTTTTGTGACTAAAAAGGCCTTGGCTTTAGGTTTAAAACCAATTGTGGTGATCAATAAAATTGATCGTCCGGGCGCGCGCCACGAACATGTGTTAAATGCAACGTTTGATTTGTTTGATAAGTTGGGCGCAAATGATGAGCAGTTGGATTTTCCGGTGGTCTACGCGTCGGGTCTAAATGGTTATGCGGGACTCGATCCGGCGGTTCGATCGGGCGATTTAAGCCCCTTATTTCACGCCATTATTCGCCACGTGCCGGAATATCAAGCGGTCGCGGGCGAAGGACTGCAATTGCAAATCTCGTCGTTGGACTATTCAACGTATATCGGCAAAATTGGTATTGGTCGGATTTCGCGCGGTCAATTAAGGGCGGCGCAAGAGGTGATCGTTTTAGACGGTCCTGGTTCACAAGGGACGCGCGCCAAAATCAATCAGGTATTTACGTTTAAAGGTTTAGAGCGCCAGCCGGTCGAGTTAGCCGAAGCGGGCGACATTGTTTTGATTACCGGCAGTGATGATTTGAATATTGGCTCGACAGTGTGCGATACCGAGTTTCCTGATCCGATGCCCTTGTTACAAATTGATGAGCCGACCTTGACGATGAATTTCTTGGTCAACACCTCGCCTCTGGCGGGACGTGAAGGTAAATTTGTCACCAGTCGTCAATTGCGTGAACGTTTGCAACGAGAGTTAAAAGCGAACGTCGCATTGCGCGTTCGTGATACTGAAGATGAAACCATTTTTGAGGTTTCAGGACGTGGAGAATTGCATTTGACGATTCTGTTAGAAAATATGCGTCGTGAAGGTTTTGAGTTAGCCGTATCACGACCGCGCGTATTGATTAAAGAAGTAAATGGCGAGCGCCACGAACCGTTTGAGATGCTGACAGTTGATGTTGAGGATGGTCATCAAGGCGCGGTAATGGAAGAATTGGGGCGTCGTCGCGGTCAGTTGCAAGATATGCAGGCCGATGGACATGGGCGGACACGTTTAGATTATCGAATTGCGGCGCGCGCCTTGATTGGTTTTCAGTCCGAGTTTTTATCAGTAACGCGCGGAACCGGTTTGATGAGCCATATTTTTGATGGCTATGCCTTAATTGATACGGGTAGTTTAGGCGAGCGCCGTAATGGCGTACTGATTTCCCAAGATGATGGCGAAGCCGTTGCTTATGCGTTGTGGAAATTACAAGATCGAGGCCGTATGTTCGTGAGCCCGGGTGAAAAACTATACGAGGGCATGATTATTGGCATTCATTCGCGCGAAAATGATCTCGTGGTTAATCCGATTAAAGGTAAACAATTGACTAACGTTCGATCCTCTGGAACGGATGAGGCGGTTCGTTTGGTCCCGCCGATTGGATTAAATCTGGAGTATGCGGTTGAGTTTATTGATGATGATGAATTGGTGGAAATCACGCCACAAAATATTCGGATTCGGAAGCGTTTTTTGAAAGAGCACGAACGCAAACGCGCGTCTCGAGACTAGTGTCGCTTTTACACACGCAAAACAATTGTTACAGACTTTTGGGTTAAAGACTCTTAAAATCGTGCGTCTTAAAAAGAGAGAGAGTGTTTGTAAAAGCTTAATTTTGTAAATACTAGGGTTTCATTTTTGATTTTGTGTTTTTTTGTGGAGCGGTAATGAAAAAATTTAAAAAAATATCTTTTTCGGCGGTAACTTTGGTGCTAGCTTTAGGGTTTAGTAGTTTGACTGCGTTTTCGCAAGAGGTTCCTAAAACAGAGGTTCCTAAAACAGAGGCTCTTAAAACTGAGGAGCCTAAATCTGAAGCGACCGAGTCTAAGCCAGAGGCGAAGGCGACTGATCAAGGAGCTGCCGCCGCTGATCCGACGCGTTTTGATCAAGGTTGGTATGGTGTTTTGTCAGCAAATTCAAACAAAACCATCACCGCGACCTTGGATGGGGGATACCAGTTTAATAAAGTTCTGGCCTTAGAAGGAACTTATGGGTTTTTATCGACTGACGTTCAGGAAAGTATTCCTACGATCGCCGTGCGTGCGGTGGGTTCGTATCGGATCAATGATGACTTTACCGTGCTGGGGCGTGCTGGGGTGGCGTCGTTAAAACGAACCGCAAAATGCTTAGCGGTTTTTAATACCTGTTACAGTAATTTTAATGGTGCCGCATTTGAAAAAGATTATGTAAAACCTACTTTTGGCCTAGCGTTTCAATATGAAGCATTTGAGGATTTTGCGATTCGAGCCTCGTATGACACATATAAATTTGGTGAAGATTCAAGCTCAGTGAATGAATTCGGCTTGGGCATCGTAAAGCGTTTTTAAAGAGGTAAAGAAGGTTTGTTGATCAGATATTAAAGCCTCGAATAAAGCCCCGAAAAATATTTTCGGGGCTTTTTTGTTTTTGGCGTTTAACTTTCAGGCGTTTAACTTTTAGGCGTTTGATTTTTCAGCGCTCTGTTTTTGCCACAAATCCGCGTAAACGCCGCCTAAGGACAACAGTTCTGTATGATGACCTCTTTCAATGATGCGTCCTTCAGACATCACAATAATCTGTTCTGCATGGGTGATCGTTGAAAGGCGATGCGCGATGATCAAAGTGGTCCGATCTTTCGCAACCAGTTCTAGCGACTTTTGAATTTCTTTTTCTGTCACCGAGTCAAGAGCCGCAGTCGCCTCGTCCAAAATTAGAATCGCCGGGTTTTTGAGCAAGGTTCGAGCGATGGCAACGCGTTGTTTTTCCCCGCCCGATAATTTAAGCCCGCGCTCTCCTACCAGAGACTCATAGCCTTTGGGGAGCGAGATAATGAATTCATGGATCGAGGCTTTTTTTGCCGCCGCAATCATTTCCTCAGCACTGCAATCTGGGCGACCGTAACGGATGTTGTAGCCAATCGTGTCGTTAAATAAAACCGTATCTTGGGGAACGATGCCGATTAGCGCACGCAAGCTGGTTTGGCTTATGGTTCGAAGATCGTGACGGTTAATACTGATGCGACCGCCGGTTACGTCATAAAAACGGAATAAGAGTTTTGACAGCGTTGATTTGCCGGCGCCGCTGCCGCCAACAATGGCCAGTGTCGTTCCCGCGGGCACAGTAAAAGAGACTTTGCGCAAGACTTCTCGATCGGCCTCGTAGGCAAAATCAACCTCATTAAAACTGATCTCAGCCGATGTTGTTTGTAAATTGATGGCGCCCGGCGCGTCGGTGATGTCGGGAGTGGCGTTTAATAGTTTCAGTAGACGCTCTAAATCAATCAGACCTTGTTTAATCTCGCGATACAGAACCCCCAAAAAATTTAAGGGGATGTATAACTGAAGTAAAAATACATTCACTAAAACCAAATCGCCAACGCTCATGGTGTCGGTGTTAACACCAAGAACGGCACGCCACATGACCAGAGTCACGGCAATGACAACAATGAGCGCTTGGCCAAGATTCAGTAAAGAAAGCGAAGTTTGCGACTTTACGGCGGCGTTCTCCCATGCGGCAAGGTGTTGGTCATAGCGACGCGCCTCATAATTGACTTGATCAAAATATTTAACGGTCTCAAAATTGATCAAGGCATCGATGGCCTGGGTATTTGCCCGAGCATCCAGATTGTTCATCTCGCGTCGCAAGTGTGTCCGCCATTCGGTCACGCTAATGGTAAATAGAATATAGGCGATCAGCGCGCATGTGGTAATGATTAAAAACCAGCGATCATAATGAATCGCCATATAAGCCATGACGAGCGAAATCTCTAAAATCGTCGGCGCAATGCTATACAGCAAGTATGAAGTTAAGGATGAAATCGCGCGCGTACCACGTTCAATATCACGTGTTAATCCGCCGGTTTGGCGTGATAAATGAAAGCGTAGGGATAAGGTGTGCAAATGAGAAAAGACTTTTAAGGCGATTGTCCGTGCGGTGCGCTGGGTGACGCGTGCAAAAACGATTTCGCGCAATTCATTAAAAATATTGACGGAAAGGCGGGTGAATCCATACGCCAGCAATAGCGCTAAGGGCACGGCCGTTAATATAGCGACTTGGCTGGGGTCGGCAAGGGGTAAGTTGGACAAGCGGTCAACAATTTTTTTAAGAATGATCGGGGTATAAAAGCCGGATATTTTGGCGAAGAATAGGCAAGACAAGGCAAAAAACACGCGCCATTTGTATTGCCAAAAATAGGGGCAGAGCGCCAAAAGTGGGCGCCAATCAGAAGGTGTTTTTGTATCAGACAAGCTAGCGTGGTGGCGCATAATTAGTATAGAAAAAATATTGGGGGCGAAATGTTAGGGTGTTTTGAATCGCATCGATTTTTAGGGCACTTCTATAAATACAGAATGTGCGGATGAAGTGCGCGGCGCACAGCACACAGAAACCGGAACGTACATACAGTACGTGAGGATTTCGCGTACTGCGCAACAAAGCAATTCGTCGCAAAAATGAATTGATAGAGCTGCCCTTTCGCAAAAAAACATGATTTTATCGTGCCCTAATCGAGTATTTCGCTAGGATGGCGCCAGGATAAAAGCATTTGAGATCACTTGTTCAACGCTCCCGTAAAAAAATAGTGAATAAAAAGAAAAATAATACAAATCGCTCATTTATGTTGCAATAAAACAACATAAAACTATTGTTGATAAATGTTTGCCATTAAATGGGTGATTTTAATGAATTTTAAGCCAAAAATAATTCAAAATTGTAAATGCCTGGTTTTTCTGACAGAAAAAATTTAATACTCCCCAGGCTTAGTTGGGTGCTTAGTTCGGTACTTAGCCGGGTGCTCAGTTACTTACTTAAATTAGTTACTTAGTTGGATACTAATAAAGTTCTTGATTAAGCGTGTTTGATTGGAAGTCTAATTTAGCAGAACATTTTTGTATTTAAAATTTACGGAGAGTTTAAATGAAAAAATCACTAATTAATGTAGCAGTATTGGGTTCGATGCTGGTTGCGGGTTCTGCGTTCGCGGCGGATGCCTCATTTAGCCTGACAGGTTCGGTTGGTTTTGGCCTTTCGCAAGGTTCGGCTAAAGACAGCAAAGCCCGTTTTGGTATTACTGACGGTGGCGCAACCATTACAGCGGTTCAAGATTTAGAAAATGGAATTAAAGCAACTGCGCAGGCCAATTTGGCTTTGGATACAGGCCCACGCGGATCAGCAGTAGGTATTAACGATCGCAGTATTATCTTGAGCGGTGGTTTTGGTGCAGTGAAGCTGTGGGATTATGACTCGGCGAATAACGCGATGGCGGCGGATATTTCTGGCGCGTCTTTACCGACAGGCTTGGATAATACGAATTTTGGTTTGCAGTCGGCTAATGTTGCTGGGGTCGCCTATATCAGCCCTGAATTGGTGCCTGGACTGAAGGTTGGCGTTGCTGTTACTCATGGATCTCCCTCGACTAAAGAAGTCACTGCCGCCAAAGCTGCAGTCGTCGCGGACGCAACAGTAACACCCGCTGTCCCCGCAGCACCCGCAGTCGTTGCCGTTAACAACACTAACGACATTAGCGCAGCAGCGCCAAGCGTGAGCGTGAGCTATAGTGCCAACGGGTTTTCGGCACGTCTGGCGTTTAAAAACTTGGGCAGTAACTCTGGTAATGCAAAACCTATAGATAGCGCCTCTGCTTTGCAAGGTCAGGCATCAACTAACTTTGACGTTTCTTATGACGCAAAAGTCGTGAAAGTAGCGTTTGGGTATAGCCAAGCAACGACAAAAGATGCTGATGGTCTTGATAACATTAAATCAAAAAACCCTGCTTATGTGCTTGGTGTTAGTGCGCCAGTTGGCCCTGTTACCTTGGGTTTAGCCTATGCGACGCGTAAAGGTACGGACGATAAAGATAATTCGGGTATGGTCATGGGTGTTAATTACGATTTGGGCAAAAACACTGCGGTTAACGTAAGTTTTGCAAATGCGTTTACAGTAGCGGGCGCGACATCATCAGGTCAATCGCAATACCGTGTTAAATTGGTTCAATCGTTCTAAATGGATATGATTAACAAGCCTGATATGACGGCTTAGTTATTTTTATTAGTTAGTTTATTAGTGGATATTGTTGAACAAAACCCCTGCGCTGAAAAGTGCAGGGGTTTTTTTATGCTCAAAACAATTAAAAAATATCAAAAAAGCGTCGGCAAATCAATGCTGGCAAAGCATTAAGTGGCCGGCATTAAGTAAAGGGTCCTAAAATTTCTTGACAGCTCTGGCGTGATAAAAGATAATCGCCGGTTCTGCGAGGAGGGGTGGCCGAGTGGTTAATGGCAGCAGACTGTAAATCTGCCCGCTTAACGCGTACACTGGTTCGAATCCAGTCCCCTCCACCAAAAATAAGCAAGATGGCTAAAGAGGTGACTAAGGCGGACAGGGTAAGCAAGTGATGAGCGGAGTTGTGAGGAAGTAGTTTTTATGCGGGTGTAGCTCAATGGTAGAGCAGAAGCCTTCCAAGCTTAAAACGAGGGTTCGATTCCCTTCACCCGCTCCACAAGCTTAGTTAGGTTAGTCAGATTAGCCTGGCCCATGTAGCTCAGTGGTAGAGCACTCCCTTGGTAAGGGAGAGGTCGCGTGTTCAATCCACGCCATGGGCACCACAATGTGTGTGTTTATTTATTTGTGGTGTGCTTGAGTTTGGCTGGCTGGCTGGCGGGCGTGCTGTTCAGGATTTTAGGTTGTTGAATTTCTCTTGGTTGTTGGGTTTCTCTGGGGTTTCTCTGATAAGGAAATAGATCATGGCAAAAAGTAAATTTGAGCGGACGAAGCCGCATGTGAACGTTGGAACGATTGGTCACGTGGATCATGGTAAGACGACATTGACGGCGGCGATAACGACGGTATTGTCGTCGAAATTTGGTGGTGA
>JAVKLU010000016.1:0-3037 GCA_031538895.1 Burkholderiaceae bacterium
CGACCGCCGGCTTTGATATCAGCCAAACCTTATTGAGCTATAACGAATCGTCAACCTACTTGGACGCTTTCTTTATTGGCTTAGCCAACACTCTAGTCGTCTCTTTCATCGGAATTGTTTTTGCCACCCTACTGGGTTTTACGATCGGTATTATGCGATTGTCAAAAAACTGGCTATTGGCAAAAGTCGCGACGGTTTATGTCGAAACCTTTCGTAATATTCCCTTGTTATTGCAAATCATTTTTTGGTACGAGGTTGTTTTAAAACCTTTACCTGACCCCAAAGAAATGTTTCAAGAAGGACAAAAAATTCTGTTCAGCTTGAACAATCGCGGACTTTATCTACCGCATTTGGAATGGGATTCTGCTTCGCTTTGGTTCTTCATTACCCTGATCGCAGGGGTGATCGCGACAGTCTTAATACATTTCCGACTCAAAACCTTGCAAAAAAATACCGGACAAATTCGCACACTATGGCCTTATGCCATGGGATTGATGATAGGCTTACCTATCATGGTATTTTTAGCCTTAGGCTCACCCCTTACTTTACACCCCAGCCAAATGGGGGCCTTTGAACTGGAAGGCGGCAGCATCATCATCCCCGAATTTATGGCTTTGCTGATCGCCTTGAGTATTTACACCGCCGCATTTATTGCAGAGAACGTGCGCTCCGGTTTAAATGCCGTCTCCAAAGGTCAAACTGAAGCTTCGGCGTCCTTAGGAATGCCCAATAATGTGAGTTTGCGCTTGGTGGTGATTCCGCAAGCTTTGCGCGTGATCATTCCCCCTTTGACTAATCAATATTTAAATCTGATTAAAAATTCAAGCTTGGCGGCCGCGATTGCTTATCCGGACTTAGTCGCGGTGTTTGCCGGAACCGCTTTGAATCAATCGGGGCGCGTACTTGAAATCATGTCGATCACCTTAGCGGTGTATTTACTCATCAGCCTAATCACTTCGTTATTTATGAATTGGTTTAATCAACGCGTTGCTTTAGTCTCGCGTTAATGTTGCGTTAATGTCACGTTAATGTCACGTTAATGTCACGTTAAACCCATTCTTTTATCAGGAGACTTTATGTTTGCTCGAACTCAACAGAGTCCTGTTTTACCGCCGCCTTCCAGCACGATTGGATTACAAGCATGGTTGCGGCAAAATTTGTTTTATTCCATCACCAGCAGCATCGCGACGCTGATCATTTTTGCTTTTGTCTTGTTTGTCATCAATGGCGTGGTGTCGTGGGGAGTGATCAATGCCGTTTTCGTCGGCGATCGCGATGCCTGCCAAGCCAGCTTAGATGGTGCGTGCTGGACCTTTATCACGCATAACTTTAATTTGTTTGTCTATGGTTTTTTTGATGTGTCTGAACGTTGGCGGGTTGACATCGCCCTCGCGCTATTTTTTATCGGCATATTTTGGCTAGTTCTGCCACGTACGCCGATGAAAAAATGGATCGCTGGGTTTATGTTATTTATCTACCCAGTCATCGCGGTATGGTTACTCAAAGGCGGCATGGGCTTAGTTCCGGTGTCAGTACGCTCATGGGGTGGATTCACTTTAACCCTCGTCGTTGCCGCAACCGGAATCGTGTTCTCACTGCCTTTAGGAATTTTGCTGGCTTTGGGACGGCGTTCACGTTTGCCAATTATGCGAGTGGTATCAGTCACGATTATTGAATTTTGTCGTGGTGTTCCGTTTATTACGGTACTATTTATGTCGGCGTATTTGTTGCCGTTCTTTTTACCGGCCGACTCAAAAATTGATCAACTCTCACGAGCACTCATTGGTGTGGTGATTTTTTCTTCAGCCTACATGGCCGAAGTCATTCGTGGCGGATTGCAAGCCCTGCCTCATGGTCAAGTCGAAGCGGCACAAGCGGTTGGTTTAGGTTATTGGCGCATCCAAGGTTTAATCGTTTTACCACAAGCCCTAAAAACCGTTATTCCCGGAATCGTCAACTCATACATTAGCTTATTCAAAGACACCACTTTGGTCACTATTATTTCCCTGCTGGATTTTTTAGGCGTGGTACACAGCGCAACCCGAAACTCAGCTTGGTTAGCCACGACTGTGCCTGTCACCTCATATGTTTTTATGGCCGCAGTATTTTGGATTTTTTGTTGGGGCATGTCTTTGTACAGCCGCCAACTGGAAAATAAATTAAATACGTCACATCGTTAATAGGAGACTTCAATGAATTCAAATACAGAAACTAATGCATCAAAAGAATTGGCGATTTCGTTCAAAGGTTTGCATAAATGGTATGGACAATTTCATGTCCTGCGCGACATCAATCTGGATATTCCCGCCGGCGAGCGCGTCGTGATTTGTGGACCTTCGGGTTCAGGTAAATCAACACTGATCCGTTGTGTTAATCGTTTAGAAGAACATCAAAAAGGTCAGGTCTTAGTTAATGGCATCGAGTTGTCGGAAAACTTAAAAATCATTGATCAAGTTCGCAGTGAAGTTGGCATGGTGTTCCAGCACTTTAATTTGTTCCCCCATTTGACCGTCCTGGAAAACTGCGCCTTAGCGCCAATTTGGGTGCGCAAAATGCCACGCAAAGATGCTGAAGAAATCGCAATGATGTATCTCAAGCGCGTCCGTATCGATAATCAAGCGCTCAAATATCCGGGCCAATTGTCAGGCGGTCAGCAGCAGCGCGTCGCAATTGCACGCGCTTTGTGCATGACTCCTAAAGTCATGTTATTTGACGAGCCAACTTCTGCGCTTGATCCGGAAATGATTGCCGAAGTATTAGACGTAATGGTCGAACTCGCCAACACGGGGATGACGATGATTTGCGTCACCCATGAAATGGGTTTTGCCCGTAAAGTTGCCAATCGAATTGTGTTTATGGATGCTGGTGAAATCGTCGAAATCAATACGCCTGAAGCCTTTTTCAACAATCCGCAAACTGAACGCGGCAAACAATTCTTGAGTCAAATTTTGCAACATTAATTTTATAAGGACGCGTTTATGTGCCGCTGGATTGCGTATTCGGGTGAAGCGATTCACTTAGAAGAATTGGTATTTAA
>JAVKLU010000017.1:0-34688 GCA_031538895.1 Burkholderiaceae bacterium
CAGTGCCGGTGCAAATCCCGCGCACTGGTTTGCGTGCAGTGGCGTATGGCAATAATTTATTAGGGCAAATTGATGTGCGTTTTGTGCCCTCGAACGCGGATGTAAAAGTGGGTGATGATGTGGTGACCTCGGGAATCGATGTGCTTTATCCGGTCGGAATCCCGGTGTGTCGTGTGCGCTCAATTGATGCCTCGGCGGGTAGTCCCTTTAGCACCATTCGCTGCGCTCCTTTTGCGACGGAGCAACAAAGTCAATTTTTTATCGTGTTGACACCACAGCGTGATAAGGTGGGCGAGAAATCGTCCAAAGACCAAGCGGTAAATCGTGCACTACCTAAAGATACAAAAAATGAAGCAAAAAAATGAATAAATTTACCGGACCCTCATTGATTTATTACCTGCTGTCGGGGCGAAAATATATTTTGCTGACTTTACTGTTTGGCTTATTTTTAAACGCGGTATCGTTTAATGGTCGAGTTGGCGTACCTGATTTTGCGAGTTTAGTTTTGTTGTTTTGGAATATTTTTCAACCGCGCATCGTCGGTTTGATTTGGTCATTTTTATTTGGCCTAATTGTTGATGTGCAAAGTGGTTTTGTGTTGGGGCAAAACGCTTTTGTATATACCTTGCAAGCGTTTATTGCGATCAGCCTGCATCACCGGATTACCTGGTTTGGTGTGGGCGTGCAAGTGTTGCATATTTTTCCGATTTTATTGTTGTCACAGATTTTTGAACTGGGTTTGAATTTAATTTTGGGCAGCACTTACCCGGGAATGTGGTTCTTTTTATCCAGTGTGGTGGGTGCTGTGGTATGGCCAGTTTTGTCGTTTATGTTGACTTGGCCGCGACGTTATATTTTGCGTCGGCGTAGCTATCACATGAGTGGCCTGTAATCCGCCGTCCGATCTGGCGAAATTGGCACGCTGGCATCATCCTATCTTTTTGTATTGTTTAATCATTGTTTAAGCACCTTCGATCTGTGATTTTTAGGATTGCGCTGCAAGATTCGTTTATTGAGTAATTTCTGAGTGTATGGTCAAAGAATTTAAAAATCTCGCGTACGAGCTATACCAGTTTCGACGTCGCGTGGTCTTTGCCAGTGGCTTAGTGACGCTCTGTTTCGTAATTTTGTTGGCGCGCTTGTTATGGTTGCAAGTGGTGCAACACAATGATTATTTAACTCGTGCCGAAAATAATCGCACCTCAATTGTCCCGGCTATCCCCAATCGCGGTTTAATTTATGATCGCAATGGCGTCATTCTTGCCGACAACTATTCGGCCTACACCCTAGAAATCACGCCCTCACGCGTGACTGGATCAGTGGATGCTTTGATTGACGAGTTAGCCACCGTGGTTGAGATCACGCCGCGTGATCGACGTCGTTTCAGAAAAATTTGGGAAGATGAGAAAACATTGGGATCTTTCCCTATTCGGACGCGTCTATCTGATGAAGAAATCGCACGCTTTAGCGCGCGCAGTTATCTTTTTCCTGCAGTTGAAGTCCAAGCGCGTTTATTTCGCCGCTATCCCAATGGTTCGTTAGCAGCGCATCTGATTGGCTACATCGGGCGGGTCAGCCAAAAAGATGTTCAACAAATGCCTCTGGGGCGCGAAGCTGAAAATTATCGTGGTACCGAATACATCGGTAAAGAGGGAATCGAAAAAAGTTACGAGTCCTACTTGCACGGTACTACGGGTGAGCAGCGCATTGAAATTTCCGCAGACGGCCGACCGGTGCGGGTGATGTCGCAGACCTCACCTTTGCCGGGACAAAATTTATATTTGTCGATCGATATTCAATTACAAAAAGAAATTGAAAAATCATTTGAGGGACGTAAGGGTGCGATGGTGGCCTTAGATCCGCGTAATGGTGAAGTGCTGGCCTACGTGTCTTTGCCTTCGTTTGATCCGAATGCGTTTATTGATGGTATTGAACAGCAAATTTGGGACGAGTTAAATAATTCTCCCGATCATCCTTTACTCAATCGGCCGATTATGGGAACCTATCCGCCCGGGTCAACTTACAAGCCCTTTATGGCGCTTGCTGCTTTGGATACGGGAGCGCGCGCGCCGGCACAAACTTTTTTTGATCCTGGTTACTACATGTTTGGCGGGCATAAATTTCGCGACAGCAATCCTAAAGGCCGTGGGCGCGTGAATTTATATGACTCAATCGTGCACTCCTCTGATACGTATTACTACGGGTTAGCCAATGATTTAGGTGTTGATGTGATTTTTAAGCACATGCGAAAATTTGGTTTTGGCGCGCCTTCGGGTATCGATTTAATTGGTGAGAAAAGCGGTACCTTGCCCTCAACACAATGGAAACGCCTGAGTTATAAACGCCCTGAACAAAAAAAATGGTTCCCCGGTGAAACGATTTCTTTAGGAATCGGTCAAGGTTATAACGCCTTCACACCGATGCAAATGGTGCATGCTTTATCGATTATCTTGAATGATGGTCGGGTTTTTCGACCGCATATTGTGCGAGAGAGCGAAGATTCTTTGAGCCAACAAAAACGGTTGTTTGCCGCGCGTGAGGAAGTTCCCGTGGGGATTCGTAAAGAGCATTTTGAATTTGTCAAAGACGCGATGGTGGGGGTGACAAAACAAGGTACTAGTGCGCGGATCTTTGCTAACAGCCCATATGTATCAGGTGGTAAAACCGGTACTGCGCAGGTTATTTCGATTAAGCAAAATGAGAAATACGACATTCGAAAAATTGCGAAAAAATTTCAAGATCACTCCTGGTATATCGGCTTTGCACCAGCCCAAGCGCCACAAATCGCGCTTGCAGTGATTGTTGAAAACGGTGGTTTTGGTGCGGAAGCTGCCGCACCGATTGCGCGCACGGCATTTGATTACGTATTAAGGTCTACATTAAAGACGTCGACGAACCCCGATGCAAGCAGCAAAAATTCCGACACGACTGCGCCGATGCTTGCAAAACTCCCCGCACCGCTGATTCAAGCGGGCGAACGCCCTTCACCTTAATTATTTTTTATGTCTTTATCCGATACGCAATCCTCACATGACACACGTGGCTTGGCTATTGCCCGCGTGGGCGTGAAAGATATTCAATTACCCTTAGAAATATGCTTTGGTGGGGATCGGCAAAATACGGTCGCCTTATGGAAGCTTTACGTGGGATTACCTGCCACGCAAAAAGGAACGCATATGTCGCGTTTTTTGCAAATATTGGATGAGCCACGTGCTGCGCTGGATCACGCAGGCATCTTGACATTGTTCGCGCAAATGTTAGAAAAGTTGCACGCAGATTCTGGCGTGATTGAATGCGCTTTCCCGTATTTTGTTCGCAAAGCGGCGCCAGTATCGGGCATTACCTCGCGCATGAATTATTCGATACGTATCAGTGTCATACACGATCAGGGACGTACCGAGTGCCGCTATCGTATCGTCGTGCCAGTGACCAGTTTGTGTCCGTGTTCAAAAGAAATTTCAGCCTATGGCGCCCATAACCAGCGTACGCATTTGACGCTAGATTTTGTCGCCCTGGCACCGATATCCTTTGCGAGGGTGATTGCGGCGGCTGAAGGCGCGGGATCCTGTGCTCTGTATGGTGTCCTAAAACGAGTAGATGAAAAATTTGTGACGGAATACGCTTACGATCATCCGAAATTTGTTGAAGATTTGGTTCGTGATGCCGCCTTAGCTTTATCGGCGATTGCAAACGTCGGTGAGTACAGTGTTGAAGCGGAGAATTTTGAATCGATTCACAATCATTCGGCCTACGCGCGAATTGATGGTGTCGGTTCGGTAAAAGCATAAATCCGTTCGCTTGACTGGTTTAATGTTTAGGATGAGTCTGGGTAAATTTTTAGTAGTGAATTATTAGTGTCATTACCTTATGAATATTGCGCATCAGTTTATTGAATTTTCACTAGAACAGAAAGTGTTGCGCTTCGGGAAATTTGTCACCAAAGCGGGTCGTGATTCTCCGTATTTTTTTAACGCAGGCGCGTTTCATCAAGGTTTGACCTTGATGCGTTTAGCCAATTTTTATGCGCAAACCTTGCTGGCCTCAGGTGTCACGTTTGATATGTTGTACGGCCCTGCGTATAAAGGAATTCCCTTAGCCACGGCAACCGCCATGCAGTTGGCGGTCAATGGCCGCGATACGATGTTTTCATTTAATCGCAAGGAAGTCAAAGATCATGGTGAAGGGGGCAATATTGTGGGCGCGCCTTTGCAAGGGCGTGTCGTGATTGTCGATGATGTGATTTCGGCAGGGACTTCGGTTAATGAATCCGTGGAAATTATTCGTCGCGCCGGTGCGACCCCTTGTGCGGTCTTGATTGCCTTGGATCGGATGGAGCGTTCAGGTAATGCGACTTTATTAGGCGCTAGTTCAGCGGTGCAAGAGGTGACGCAAAATTATGGAATCCCCGTGATTGCCATTGCCACAGTTAAAGATTTTTTGAGTTATTTAGGCCATAGCGATCACGCTCATTCAATTGAGCAGTATTTGCAAAAATATGGTGTGATTGAGAACGGATGATAAAAATTTATGTTCACTAAGCTATCTAGTGTTGATCCAGATTTTGAAGCGAATTTGCAGGCGATTTTGCGTTGGGATGCCAGCGAAGATGCCGCGATTGAAACGCAAGTCAAAGCGATTATTCAGGCCGTACGCACCGAGGGTGATAGCGCGGTGCGGCGTTTCACCGTGGACTTTGATCATCTTGACACCACGCAAGTACAAAATTTAGTCATTACGCAAGACGAACTAAAAGCGGCGTTTGATTCATTGGATCAAGAGACCCGCGCTGCCTTAGAGACTGCCGCATTACGGATTAAAACTTTTCATCAAAAACAGTGGCAACACAATCAAGGCTTCGAGTTTCAAGATGAATATGGATCGACGTTAGGTCAGTTAATACGACCTTTGGAGCGAGTGGGGATCTATGTTCCCGGCGGTAAAGCGGCCTATCCGTCCTCGGTGTTGATGAATGCGATTCCGGCACGAGTGGCTGGTGTCGGTGAAATTATTATGGTCGTGCCAACGCCGCATGGTGTGAAAAATACCAGTGTGTTGGCGGCAGCGTTTTTGGCAGAGGTTGATACCGTATTTACCATCGGTGGTGCGCAAGCGGTGGCGGCACTGGCGTACGGCACTGCATCGATTCCTCGTGTCGATAAAATTGTTGGCCCCGGTAACGCCTATGTTGCAGCGGCAAAGCGTCAAGTGTTTGGTCAAGTCGGTATTGACATGATTGCGGGACCATCGGAAATTTTGGTTTTAGCTGATGGATCGGTACCCGCGCATTGGGTTGCGATGGATTTATTTGCACAAGCAGAGCATGATGAAATGGCGCAATCCATTTTGATCGCAACGGACGAATCGTATTTAGATGCAGTTTTGCATGCAATTGAGTTGGCTTTGCCACAACAGTCGCGCGCAAAAATTATTGAACAATCCTTACGTAATCGTGGCGCAATGATTTGTGTGCGAGATATGGACGAAGCCTGCATGGTCGCCAATTTTATTGCGCCAGAGCATTTGGAAATTGCCACACAAGACGCCGCCAAATGGGTCACAAAAATTCAACACGCGGGTGCCGTGTTTGTTGGCGCGTATTCGTCAGAAGCTTTGGGTGATTATTGTGCGGGTCCTAATCACGTGTTACCGACTTCGGGAACGGCGCGTTTTTCATCGCCACTAGGCGTTTATGATTTTCAAAAGCGGATGAGTTTGATGCAAATTTCTGAAAACGGTGCGCAACATTTGGGCAAATTAGCCCGAACTTTAGGGCAATTAGAAGGTTTACCAGCGCACGCACAAAGCGCGTATTTACGGGTCATGTCATGAAAATTAGCGGGTTCACCTTTGTTCGCAATGCACGCTTAATGGGCTACCCTTTTATCGAATCGATCCAGTCGTTATTACCACTGGTTGATGAATTTGTGATCAACGTGGGCGATTCAGATGACGATACTTTGGCTGCGATTGTCGCGCTAAACGAAACTAAAATTAAAATTATTCAGACAACTTGGAATGAAAAAATGTCAGCCAAGGGTTTTGTGTACGCTCAGCAAAAAATGATTGCGCAGTATTCATGTACCGGCGATTGGGCTTTTTATTTAGAGGCGGATGAAGTCTTGCACGAGCAAGACATTCCGCGCATCCGCGCATGTTTGGCCGCTAACGTAACGCGTGCAGAAGTCGAAGCGATTGCGTTTAATTACCATCATTTTTATGGCTTACCGTCTCAAACCGCGTGCTCACCGAGATGGTATCGATCTGAAGTTCGGATCATACGAAACACCATTCGTTCATATGCACCAGATGGTTTATATTGGTTAGCGATGGAGCGACATCGTAGGGGCCGTTACCCCAGAGCAGTGCATTGTGATGCGACTATTTATCACTATGGTTGGGTGCGTAGCGCCGAAAAGATGTTAGTGAAATTTCAACGTATCGAAAAATATTGGGATAAAACACCCGAATTAAATTTTAATTACGGCAATATTGATCCACTTTCCCTGAAGCCCTTTGATGGCAGTCATCCTGCGGTAATGGCCCATTGGTTAGCGACCGAAGCGGAATCAAATTTTGCCTTGAATCCTTCCTACCAATTGACCCGTCGCGAAAGCAAACATCGTTGGGTAATGAAAATCGAAGCCTTAGTAAAACGCAGTTTCAGTAAAAAACACTATCGCTTAGTTAAGTGACCTCACTGACCTTCGCTCACTTAGTCAGTATTCCCTTACTCTGAATTCAATAATGACTTCTTCGCAGACCTCCGATGTGATACGCCCGCGTGTGAGCGTGATTACCGCAGTACACAATCAGTGTGCGATGAATCAATTGTTTTGGACTTATTTACAAAAATACACAAAAAATACTTTTGAATTGATCGTCATTGACAACGCATCGACTGATCAGAGTGCGAGTTTTTTTGAGTCTGTCGGTGCAGTCGTGATTCGCAATCCACAAAATTATTCTTACCCGTATAGTCAAAATCAAGGGATTGCGCGCGCGCGTGGTGAATATTTTGCGTTTATTAATAACGATGTGATTGTTTCACCTGATTGGGATCAACACTTGATCGACAGTATGGCGATCAATGGGCTAGATGCAGTAACTGCATGCGGCATTGAACGGGTTGAATCGGCGACGGTGACGAAGCAATTAAAACGCCGCTGGCAAGGAATTAAAAATATTTTGGGTCTTTTGCGTTATCCTGCTTTTGAAAAAAAAATTTTGAACTTGATGCATTACTGGATGTACCGTGGCAAGTGGGTATCTTTTTGTCATCAGCGCTATATCAAATTCACGCATCAAGTGTGTGAAGGTTTTGTCGGCAATACTGTGATGTTCACGCAAAAATTATTAGACCTGATTGGTCCTTGGGATGAACGAGTTCAAGCGGCGGATTTCGATTTATATCTGCGAACCAAAATTCGTTCCATGTCTGATGGTGATATCAAACCGCTACATATTGCGCTGGATGTTTACACTCATCATTACATTCGTTTGACTTCAAAAACCAAATACCCACCGTTTGCCGATCAAAAAAATTTAATCTCGATTGAGAAAAAGTGGACCGCGCAAGAATTGTCTTTGTTATCAAAAATTGAATCATGAACGCCATGTCTGTTATCAATCTGTTTCGAGCTCAGTTGAGTAAAGCCAGTCTTTATTGTGTCGTCGGTTTGGGTTTTTCGATTCCGATTTCAGCGGTTTTAACCAATTTATTTTTAGTACTGCTGTTAGCGGCATTCTTGTTAAGCGGCAGTTTTATAGGGCAATGGTCTCGATTTCGTGATTCCCGCCCAGCGCTTCTGTCCTGCGCTGTTTTTGTGATGTTTATGTTGGCGGCGATCTATTCGCCGGCTTCGATCAAGGAAATCGGGAGCTACCTCAATTCCAATAAAAAAATATTGCTGGTTCCTTTATTGATCATCGTTTTGCCAAATGATCAGTGGCGTTTTCGCGCATTGATAGCGGTGTTTTCCGCCTTGGTATTGACTTTGATATTGTCCTATTTAGCATTTGTTCCAGGTATTCCTGAGCACTGGTACAAACTGGGTTTCGCACGCGGCGATGTATTTGCTAATCGAACCACTCAAGGGATGTGGTTCTTATTGGCGGGGTTTGCCTGTTTAGGCTGGGCCTATTACAACAATGATTCACGTCGAAATAAAATTGGATGGACTTTGTTGGGTGGGCTTTTCTTGATTAATGTTTTGTATTTTGTCTCTGGACGAACTGCTTTGGTGATGTTTATTCCCTTGACTTTCGTCAGTTTGATGTTGATTTCACCGCGTCGAGCATTGATGGGAGCCTTGATAATATTGGTTCTCGCGGGAATTATTTACTTCACTTCGGACTATGCGCAATTGCGCTTGATGGAGATCGTCCAAGAAGTGAGTGCCTATCGCCAGAAGAGTGAAGTTACTTCATCAGGTTTGCGTTTATTCTATTATCAACAGGGTTGGGCCTTAGCGGTGCAGGCGCCGATTTTTGGGCATGGCACGGCGAGCATTCCGATCTTGTTTGATCAGCATATTATGCAATTGGGTTATCCCGTAGAACTGTGGCGTACACCACAGAGCTTGCACAATCAGTTTTTAAACTGGTTATTTGAGTTTGGTGTGCTTGGTTTGGGTTTGATATCGTGGCTGATCTGGTGTTATTGGACGGCCGCTCGTGGTTTGCAAGCGATACAGCGTTATCTGATGGGGATATTATTGACGAGTTATCTTTTCAATAGCCTGCTGAATTCGCCATTTGAATCTTTTTATGACGCCTACTTTTTATATTTTTTAATTGCGGTGTTAGTCGTAAAAATTGATTTCAAAAAATCAATTGCTTAGTCATCGATTTTCATTTAATCAGTAGTCGTTTAACGTATGAAAAGCGGTCTTGCAATGATTTTACGAAACAAGCTGCGTTGGAAATTGATTGCGTTGGAAACATCCGGGCGACATAGCGCGCCAGTAAATCAATTTCCAGATTCAGTAAAGAGTCAACTTTAAGTAGTGAAAAAGTCGTGTGTGCGATGGTGTGGGGAATTAGGTTCATATCAATAATGCAGGCGCTGATACTGCCATTAGCTTTAACACTTTCAGTCACGGCATTGATCGTCAAAGAGACTCCGTTCAAGGTGATCGATCCTTTTTTAATCATATAGCGTGCAAGCTCTGGAGGAACTGCAACGCGCAATAACCAAGATTCAGCAAGTGGTTCAAAGGTATGAATCCGTGCAATCCCATCAACGTGGCCGCTGACAAAATGTCCGCCCAGCGCATCACCAACACGCAAGGCGAGTTCTAAATTCACTGCACCAATTTGGTTTAAGCCCTGCGTTAGGCTCAAGCTATGTGCTGACACAATCACTGAAAAATGTTCAGTGCTACATTCGGTTACGGTCATGCACGCGCCGTTAATCGCAATTGAGTCACCCAGTTTGATCGTACTTAAATCTAACCCGCCAGCGTGGACTCGTAGACACAATCCGTCTCCGATTTTTTCTACAGATTCGATGGCGCCGACGCTTTGAATAATTCCAGTGAACATATTTTCAATTTTTATATTAAACAGACTTTATTGATGCGGTGCTTGGGCTTAATGGTTTCGATGGACGCCCTGGTTTTCCTGGGGTGAGCCGTCGCCCCTCTTGACGTGCCAGTTCCGCAGTAAATGCAGCGTCGCCATAGACCCAGTTGTAGTAAGCCGCGCGATAAATATTTTGATTTTGTTCTTTGTCTGATTGCGACGCTTGAAAAAAATCAGAATACGCACGCTCGCGTTCAAACGGTTGGTTAGCTAACAATAAATAATTTGGATGAGGATGTAGCCAAGCATCCGAGGCAGTGCTGATTTCGCCGCTGTGACGTCGATAACTTGACCATGAATAGTCTTTGGCCGATGTGCACAAATGGGTGCTGATAGGCAGTGACTCTATGTAACGCAATGTAGGTAAAAAATAGGATGTTTGAATCACGCCAGCACGATAACGCCCTGACCACAATCTGCCCTTACGTTGGTGGGTACGGTTGAAATACCCGACGTAATAGCGCCCGCTGCGTTTCAATAATTCCGTTAATCCAGCCTCAACAGTAGGGGTGAGAAGTAAATGAAATTGCGTGGGTAAAAGTGTAAAGCCGTGGATTTGTACGTGGTAATGACGCGCGTAAGTACTCAGTAACGATAGAAAATAAAGATAGTCAGCATCCGATCTAAAAATATCATCAATGCCTTCTTGAATCACATAATGAACGAGTCCCAGTGCACGAAGACGGGTTAAGCGGGCCACGATATCAAATTGAGATGAGTTGAATTAAGTCGGTAATCAATGACAACGCGGTAGATCACGGCGCTTCATCTTTGAGTAAGGCTTTTTGCGCATCGCTCATTGGTAAGGTCCATGATGATTGTTGCTCAAAAAACATACGATAAATTTTTGCCCACTCGCCTGTTCGACTTAAGCGTGACAATTCTTGGTCCACGATCTGTTTGGATTCGGTGTCATTGGAGCGCAGCGCCAAGCCAAGCGGCCAGCCTAAATTGTCTAATCGAGTCCACTGAAATGCCACGGGTAATGTTTTTAATGCGTTGCTGACCTGTGTGATAGAAGTCCATAAGGCATCTATTTGTTTTTTTTCTAACATATTTAACGCAGTGTCAAAGTCAGTTAAGGGTTCAATCGACAAGGCCAGTTGCCGAGATAAGTTTGCCTCGATCAGGGTTTTGGCGGTATATGTGCCCGAAATGACACCGATCCGGCGATACTTTAATTCGTTGAGATCCGCATATTTTTTTTCGGTGGTGCTGATCAACACCATGGGCTCGATAAAAATGGGACGCGTCCACGTCACTGCGCGAGTTTTATGAATTAAATTGGCATCGCATAACAGATTGACCCGACCTTCCATGAGCGCACGTTCGCGTTGCGCTGGTTTGAGCGCGACGGTGATGATTGCTGGAATCGGAATACGATGGGAGGAGGCCAGGCTAACGATTAAACGGGTACACAATTGGTAAGCATAACCTTGCGGAATAGCACGTTCATCAACAAAAGAGAAGGGTGGATGGCGGCTAGCGACACCTAAGGAAACGCTACCGGCGCGCATCGCGTCGAGCAAAGATAATTTTGTTGATGTTGCAGGATTGTTGGCATCACTCAAACTTTTTATCGTCTCTTTAGCGGGTTCTGCCGGCACTGATTTCGCGTATAAAGAGGAGTAGCTAGAGCATAAGATGGTGCAAACAATCAGGCGGGTCAGAAAATTAGGGCGCATCATTTGTGAATTAAAAATAAGAAATCAAAAATACTGATCAGTAAAAGAGTCTTGATTAAGTGTAATGCTGACATTTATTTTTTGGGTTGATCTGTGCGGCGTGAGTGCAAAAACAATCGTGGTAACCAACGGTGTAAAAAACTTTGATCGGTGTGATCAGCATGATGAATCGCCGCCAGAGCACTGTCTGATAAGCGCGCACTTAATCGCTGACTAAAACGTAACAATACTTGGGCGCTGTTTTCATGATTATTCAACTGTTGTTGCGCACGTTCTAACTCTTCTTTACGAATTGTTTCGACACGGTTTTGTAGTGCTTGAATATGGGGAATCAGCGTACGCGTATCTTGCCATTTGGCAAAATCAAGGAGGTGACGATCAATAATTTTTTGACCTAAAAGTGCCTCTTTAGAACGTGCACTAAGTCCTTGCGCAGTAATTTCACCTAGATCATCGACGGTATACAAATACGTGTTGGGAAGTTTTTCAATATCGCTTGCGATGTCACGCGGGACGGCCAAATCAATTAACACCATGGGTTTGTTGCGTCGCGTTTTATGTGCATGCGCGATGTGCTGACGTTCAATAATTACGCTAGGTGCTGCGGTGCAACTGATCACAATATCGCATTGCGTCAAGCTGTTATCCAGGTTTGAGAAATCCAGAACTTGTGCGTGATGCTTCTGTGCCAGTTCTTCTGCGTGTGCGCGCGTACGATTAGTGATTAACAGTTGTGCTGGATTTTGCGCGGCAAAATGTGCCGCACACAATTCGATCATTTCTCCGGCACCGATGAGTAACACGCGTTGATTTTGTAAATCACCATATATGCGGCAACACAGTTGTACCGCAGCAGAGGCGAAAGAAATAATTTGTTGACCAATACCCGTATGTTGTCGGACTTGTTTGGCGACATGAAAACCGGTTTGAAATAAATGATTCAGATGTGGACCGGTGGTCTGTGCGCTGACCGCTTGACGCCAAGCAGTTTTGATTTGTCCGGTAATTTGGGTTTCTCCCAACACCATCGAGTCGAGTCCGGAGATGACGCTAAACAAATGTCGCGCTGCGTCTAAATTTTTTTTAATAAACAAATAGTCAGTGCTGAGGGACGCGTTTTGTTGTGGCGTTAACACGGCGCTAAGCACTTGGTGTATCAGTGATTCAAGCTGGCTATGCGGTGGACTCACCACATAAAGTTCCATTCGATTACAGGTCGAAACGACTACGCATTCAACGGGGATTGGACTATCATTTAATTGCAAAAACGCCTGATTCAGTTGCTTTTGTAATTGTTGCAGCAAGGGCGAAATTTGTGTTTCGAGTAAAGCAAATTGTTCACGAATCGCGATCGGCGCACTGTGATGATTCACCCCCCAGACTAAAAGTTGGGCGTTACTGTCGGAGTGATTTTCTGAAGTTATCGCGGTGACGGGCACCATACAAAATTATTTGATGAGCGTCAAATGTCCTTTGCGTAAAGGCTTTGATGGTCCGCTAGGTGGTGCTGAAGTGAGGGTTGGTGAGGGCGATATTTTCGCGCTATCCTTGGGCGGTATTGGCATCTCTGCGCACACGTAGGGAAAGGACATTCCAATTTGATTTTCTGACGCAAAAATCGAAGTGATATTACCCACCGGAACAATGACTTCTTGACTGACGCCGCTAAAGCGCGCGCTAAATGAAACAATGTGTTTGAGTTGCAGTTGAATAATCGCGTGCGGCGCTAAGTTCAAGGTAATCATATTTTGTTGCACAAATTGCATTGGCAAAGTGCACATCTGATCAACGAATACCGTGATATAGGGCGTCAAATTTTGGTCCACACACCAGTCGTACCAAGCACGCAAAAGATAAGGGCGCACGCTGAGTTGCGCGTTATCCTTATCAGTCGGTGCGGTCGGAGTCATGGTCAAAAAATTAACGGCGCATGATTTTTTCAGCCGGTGTTAATGATTCGATAAATGCAGGTCGTGAAAATACACGTTCCGCATATTTCATCATCGGTGCGGCAAGCTTAGATAAGGAAATCTCATAATGTTGTAAGCGCCACAACAAAGGTGCAATAGCGACGTCTAACATTGAGAATTCTCCACCCAATAAAAATTTATTGGTTTCAAACAAAGGCAACATTGTGGTTAAACGATCACGAATTTCAGAACGTGCTTTTTCGTGAATCCGTTCAGAATTTTTGCCGCGCTCGTTTTCTAACATTGCCACAAACACAAATAATTCACGTTCAAAATTACTCATGATTAAACGCACGCGCGCTTTCATTAAAGGATCAACCGGCATCAATAAAGGATGCGGTAAACGTTCATCAATGTATTCATTGATGATGTTTGATTCGTAAATAATCAGTTCGCGTTCCACCAGAATGGGTACGGTCCCATACGGATTCATGATTTGGATATCGTCCGGTTTATTGAACAGATCAACATCCCGCACTTCAAAGTCCATCGCTTTTTCAAATAATACGAAACGGCAACGGTGCGAAAAGGGGCAGGTTGTGCCCGAATACAAAACCATCATAAAAGTACCTATTTATAAAATTAAAAACATAACAACAAAAAACCGCTTTTAGAACACAGACGGTCAAAACAATAGCTCGCCCAAAATACGATAGGGCGAACCATCATGATTTATTTAATATCTTTCCAGTAGGCTTTGTTTAAGCGCCAAGTGATGAACACTAAAGCAAGCAATGCCAACAATACGAAATAACCAATTTTTTGATGTTGTGAACGGCCGGGTTCTGCCATCCAGTCTAAAAAGCCGACCAAGTTACCGACATACTCATCGTACTCGCGGCGGGTCATCGAACCAGAGGTTTCTAAAACCAATTCATGATGTTCGCCTTTGACATCGAGTTTTTGCACACCTTGCAACGCCGTTAAGACGTGGGGCATTGCGACGTTAGGAAAAATCACATTGTTCCAACCAGTCGGACGCGTGTCATCGCGATAGAACGAGCGCAAATAGGTATAGACCCAATCGGACCCACTGCCATCGGCCGAGGAACGTGCGCGGGTAATGATCGATAAATCTGGGGGCGCGACTCCAAACCATGCTTTGGCATCGGTTTTCTTCATGGTGTTAATCATCAAGTCGCTGACTTTATTACCCGTGAACAATAAATTTTCTTTGATTTGTGTTTCAGTCAAACCCAAATTGATCAGGCTGTTGTAGCGCACTGATGCGGCAGCGTGACAGCCTAAACAGTTATTGATGAATATTTGCGCACCCTTTTGTAATGCAGGCAAATCATCGCGATGATCGGGCGCTTTATCTAAAATGACACCGGTGTTGGCGTGTGCCGATAAAACCGTGAAAACAGCTAAGAGAGAAACAAGTCGCAATCGCATGCAAGCTCCTTTGGAATAATCGTTCATTCAATAGACGCAAAAATATGCGCCTCAATAAAAAGTTACTGTTAATGTGCAGTGAAGTTGACGCGCTGCGGCTCTGGCTTGAACTGCCCCGCTTTAGACCACCATGGCATCAACGCAAAGAATGCAAAATACAGCAAGGTACACAGTTGGGACATTTTTTCAAACACGGGGCTGGGCGGTTTAATGCCCAAATAGCCCAATGTGATAAATGCGATGACAAATACAAGCAATATGCCGGTATGCCAGCGTGGGCGATAGCGCATGGATTTCACGGGCGAACGATCTAACCAAGGCATCGCACCCAAGATCACTACCGCAGCACCCATTAAAACAACGCCCCAGAATTTTGGATCTAAAGTGAAAAAGCCAGCCAGTAACACCAACACAAAAACGGCCAGAATAGTGTTTGCTTTTTTACTGAGATTTTGACTCCATAAGAACACCGCAAAGGCGATCACAGCAATCGATAAGACCCACATGAACGTACCTGTCGTCGCACGCAATACCGAATAGAACGGCGTGAAATACCACACTGGTGCAATATGCAAAGGCGTCACCAAAGGATCGGCAGGAATAAAGTTGTTGTACTCCAAGAAGTAGCCCCCAAATTCGGGCATGAAAAATACGACGGCCATGAATACCAAGAAAAACACCGCAGCGACAAACGCATCATGCACGGTGTAGAAGGGATGAAATGGAATGCCATCCAGTGGTATGCCTTTTTCGTCTGTTTTTTCTTTAATTTCGATACCATCAGGATTGTTTGAACCCACTTGATGCAAGGCCAATATATGTACGAATACTAAGCCGACCAATGCCAGTGGAATGGCAATCACGTGCAAAGAAAAGAAACGATTCAAAGTCGCATCGGACACCACGTAATCGCCGCGAATCCACAAGGATAAATCCGGGCCAATCACAGGAATCGCCTGAAACAAATTCACAATCACTTGCGCGCCCCAGTAAGACATTTGACCCCAGGGCAGCAAATATCCCATGAAGGCTTCAGCCATTAAGGCCAAGAAAATCGCGACGCCAAAAATCCACAACAATTCACGCGGTTTTCGATAGCTGCCGTACAAAAATGCGCGTGCCATATGCAAGTACACCACGATGAAAAACGCCGACGCGCCAGTTGAATGCATATAGCGTATCCACCAACCCGCAGGGACTTCGCGCATGATGTATTCGACTGAAGCAAACGCCAATTGGGCATCTGGTTTGTAGTGCATCACCAAGAAAATACCGGTGATAATTTGCAGTACCAAAACCAACATCGCTAAAGATCCAAACGCATACCAATAATTGAAATTTTTAGGTGCGTAGTATTCCGTCATGTGTTTGCGCAAGGCTTCACCAATTGGCAAACGCGCGTCAATCCAGTGATACAAACGCGCGCCAGAACTGGCGTTTTCAGGTAATTTTTTTTCTTCAAATTTAGCCATTACGCTTCTCCTTCTTGATCGCGGCCAATCACAATGCGGGTATCGCTTAAATACATGTGACGTGGGACCGGTAAATTATCGGGTGCAGGTTTGTTTTTGAATACGCGAGCGGCCAAGTCAAAGGTGGAGCCATGACATGGACACAAAAAGCCGCCTTGCCAATCATTGGGCAAGGACGGTTGCGGGCCAGGGGTCAATTTTTGATTGGGCGAGCAACCCAAATGCGTACAAATCCCAATCACGATTAAAAATTCAGGCTTAATCGAGCGGTGCTGATTGTGCGCGTATTTAGGCGTGTAATCGGGTCTGCGATCAGAGCCAGGATCGACTAAGCCAGGCTCTGTTATTTTAAGTGTGGCCAGCATTGCCGCCGTGCGACGCAAAATCCAAACGGGTGTGCCGCGCCATTCTGCAATTTTCATTTCACCTTCTTTAAGGTCAGCAATATCGACTTCAACTGGCGCACCTGCGGCTTTGGCTCGTTCTGAAGGTTGAAAACTTGAGACCAAGGCACCCAATCCTGCTGCGCCTAAGGCGCCACCGCCAGCACAACCGGCGATTAAAAAAGTACGTTTCTCCTTGTCTGTCTTGCTGCATCCACAATCGGACATAACGGGCTCCTAAAAAACAAAAATAATGTAGCGAAAACGAGGGTTCGCTCCGCTTTTAGATATTACTGAAACTGGTATGGTGCTGCCTAAAATGAAGCCGCCTAAAACGAAGTCGCCTAAAGTGCTGATGTAAAGTCTTTTTCAATAGCGGCGCCAAGAATGACGGCGACGATTTTTAAGACACTAATTAAAGCACTAATTTAGGCGAGGGTATAAAAATCAAAGTAGGTAATTATAAAGGCAGGCCAAAATCGCCTTTGGATGCGGGCTAGCTCCTGGGTTTTGATGACCTTGACGAAGCTTTTAAATGCTTGATTTTTTTGCGCGTTATCGGCAAACTCTGTATTGATAGAACTGCCCTTTAGAATCATCGCACCAATCATCGCGCCAATCATCGCGCCAATCATTTGGCAGATAAGATGCGGATTGATTTAAAAGGGTGCTCCAATTTTTACTAATGTAATGACTTTTCTATCTGATGCGGCTGTGAACAATCAAGACGATTATTTTATGGAACGCGCTTTGTCTTTGGCGCGCGGCGTGGGTGCGCGTTCGCGTCCCAACCCGCGAGTCGGCGCGGTACTGGTGCAAGGCGACAAGATTATTGGCGAAGGCGCGACGCAAGCGGCGGGCAGTGATCATGCTGAAATCGTCGCACTGAAAAATGCACGTGCGCAAGGCCATGATGCGCAAGGCGCGACAGCGTATGTGACGCTTGAACCTTGCGCACATTTTGGTCGGACTCCGCCTTGTGTTGACGCGTTAATTGCAGCGCAAGTCGCGCGGGTAGTGGTGGCGACACGCGATCCTTATCCCAAAGTTGCTGGTGCAGGGATATCCGCTTTACTTAATGCGGGAATAAAAGTGGATGAAGGCGTGGGTGAAATTGCCGCGCGCGCAATCAATGCCGGATTTTTCAGTCGCATCGAACGGCAAAAACCATGGTGTCGTTTAAAAATCGCCGCCAGCTTAGACGGGGTGACCGCCTTACACAACGGACAAAGTCAATGGATCAGCAATGCGACATCGCGTCGCGATGCCCATCAGTGGCGTGCGCAATCGTGCGCTCTTTTGACCGGAATTGGGACGATACTGGCGGACGATCCTCAGTTAACGGTGCGTGATGCGACGATGAGCATTGCGCCTGAACGCATCGTGATTGACAGTCAAGCACGAATTCCGCTAGACGCCAAAATCTTACAAAACACGTCGATTCATATTTTTTGTGCAATCGAAAATTCGCGCACCGATGCACTGCGTCAAGCAGGACATCAGGTGTGGTTGTGTCGGACAAATGGTCAGTGGGGCAATACGAGCGATGAATTTGCCTCAGTTGACACTATGACAACTGAAGCCGTTGATTTACATGCGGTGATGCGGCAATTGGCGCGATTGGAATATAACGAGGTTCTGATTGAAGCCGGTGCGAGCTTGAGCGCGGCCTTGTTAAAAGCCGGATTGGTGGATGAAGTTTTGTGTTACCTCGCGCCCAAAATTTTGGGTCAAGGGCGTGGCTGGGTCAATTGGCAAATCGATCAATTAAGCCAAGGTATTGCGCTTGAGCTAATCGAGAGTGTTGTGATGGAAGGGGATTTGCGTTTGCGATTTTTGTGTCGATCAAATTGATTATTCAAACTGATTATTCAAAACGGTATTTCGTACTTGAATGAGTGATTTCAGTGTTTAGGGCACTTCTATAAATACAGAATGTGCGGATGAAGTGCGAGGCGCGCAGCACACAGCACACAGAAAGCGGAGCGTACATACAGTACGTGAGGATTTCGCGTACTGCGCAACAAAGCAATTCGCCGCAAAAATGAATTGATAGAAGCGCCCTTTAATTGGTTTTACGAATCCATGCTTCTAATTGCGCAGGACGCAAGCTGTCGTATTGTTCAAAGGGTTGATGTACCCAAGGATTGTGTGCCAAGTGCTGCACAAAATAATCTGGGCGACACGCCGACGAGGCTTTGTACCAAATCACTGCGGTTTTAACTTCGGTAATCGCGGCGTATTGCTGGCGCAAATGTTCTTGTACACCTTGGAATGTGACGCCAGAATCGACCAAGTCATCAATCAATAACACTTTGCCTTGTAATTCGCCGCGCGTAATCGTAATGAACTTTGCGATATCCAAATCACCTTGCGTTTGTCCGGCGTTTTCGCGATAAGAGCTTGTTGCCAAGATCGCCAAGGGGCGATTAAAAATGCGCGAGAACACGTCGCCAGGCCGCAAGCCGCCGCGCGCCAAGCATAAAATGCAATCAAAATCCCATGCGGATTCATGCACTTGTTGGGCCAGTTTTTCGATCAATAAATAATATTCGCTCCAGCTAAACCAGAGATCTTTTTCAGCAGAATCGGTCATAAGTGACGGTTTGAAAATAGCGTGTTAAAAATTTTTTTTAACGATGGTTTGGCAACGGTCCGGACCTGTTGATACCATCGCAATGGGGGTTTTTAAATGCTGCTCGATCGCCTCAATATAGGTGCGGGCATTGGTCGGTAATTTTTCGTACTCCGTGATGCCAATGGTGGATTCATTCCATCCGGCAAAGGTTTGATAAATTGGGACACAGCGCGCGACATCATCAGCGCCGCTGGGAAACCAGTCAATGCGATTGCCATCCAATTCATACGCGGTACAAATTTTGATTTCTGGCAGGCCGTCCAACACATCTAATTTGGTTAAACACAAACCGCTGACGCCATTGACCAAAGTTGATCGACGTAACAGCGGAATATCGAGCCAACCACAACGGCGCACACGTTTGGTGACCGTGCCAATTTCACGGCCGACGCTTGAGAGGTGTTGACCAACGCCTTCTTTAACAGAAAGTTCCGCCGGAAAAGGTCCAGAGCCAACGCGCGTGGTGTAGGCTTTAGTAATGCCTAAAACATAGTGCAAAAATTGTGGGCCGACACCGGTACCAGCCGCGGCATTTCCTGCCACGCAATTGCTTGAGGTGACAAAGGGATAAGTACCGTGATCGACGTCCAACATGGTGCCTTGCGCGCCTTCAAACAATACGGATTCGCCACGTTGGTTGTGCTGGGCCAGTGCTAAGCCGACATCACACAACATGTGTTGTATCAGCGCAGCGTAGGGCAATAATTGCGCGAGTAAAGCTTCCAAATCAATCGCTGGGCGTTGAAAAAATTGTGTCAACACAAAATTATGGTAGTGCAAATTTTCGGTCAAACGCGCCCGTAGGTGTTCTGGGTTGAGCAAGTCGGCGATACGCAAGCCGCGTCGAGAAACTTTGTCCTCATAGGCAGGGCCAATACCTTTGGCGGTGGTGCCAATTTTGCCTTCGCCACGCGCAGCTTCGCGTGCCAAATCTAATTCAATGTGGTAGGGCAAAATCAGCGGACATGAGGGTGATAGCCATAAACGTCCGGCGACTTTGACGCCTTTTTCTTCCAATTTATCGACTTCTTTAAATAAATGACCGACGTCAACGACAACGCCGTTGCCGATATAACATTGCACATCGGGGCGCATGATGCCTGAAGGAATTAAATTCAGCGCGGTGGTTTGACCATTGATGACCAAAGTGTGTCCGGCGTTATGTCCGCCTTGAAAACGCACCACGGCTTTTGCATCCTCGGTGAGCCAATCGACGATTTTTCCTTTACCTTCGTCACCCCATTGGGTGCCCATTACAACAATGTTGCGAACTTGATTGAGAGAGTCTGTGGTGGTCATAGTCAATGTGTTAAAAATTGTATGTTCCAATTCGTCGCGGCGCGCACAATGATGCGATCGAATTCGTATTCGTTCAGGGGTGCTGGATTTTTGAGCTGTGCCAAATAATCCGTTTCGGGCAATTCAATCACGATCTCGCCGCGCTCGCGCTCGCGGGCGATCAGTTGCGCTAATTGCGGTTCTACGGCAGCGTCATACCAAGGTGCGCAAATCGTATTCCGAGTGGGTGTACTCGCTTGTAAGCTGACCAAGGCGCGTAAATCTACTGAAAATCCAGTAGCGGCGCGCGCGCGTCCAAAAGCTGCACCAATGCTGTTGTAACGTCCGCCACGTAACAATGGATTAGATAAACCGTGGCAATAAATCGCAAAAGTCAGGCCGCTGTGATAGTCGTAACCGCGTAAGTCTGCCAAATCAATATTGACCAAATCATCCGCTAGAGGCGCAGTGATCTGGCTTAACTCATCCAAAGCTTGTTTAATGGGTGGCAATGCAGGCAATTGTTGTCGCGCCAGTTGAATCATATCTTTGCCGCCATTTAATCTTGTCAGTGTGAGCAATTGCGCGCGCGTTGCCGCGCTGCAAATTGAGGTATCCAATTGTGCAATGCGTGATTGATCTTTATTTTGCAAATAGGTCAGTAGTTCGTCTTTGGCCTTGATCGCGCAAGCGTCTTGCGCGAGTAGGGCGCTGACAATTCCGACGTGGCAAAAATCAATACGGTATTGCGTGATTTCGGTATCCTGAACCAACTGCGTGGCCAGTTGAATGATTTCGCGATCGGCCGCTAAACCCTCGTAACCGTAAAGCTCTGCGCCCAGTTGTATCGGTTCGCAAGTGCCTTGTAAATGCGTGGGGGCACGCCGCAAAACTGAACCGACGTAACACAGGCGGGTGATGCCTTTGCGGTTCAAAATATGCGCATCGATACGCGCGACTTGGGTGGTGATATCGGCACGCAAGGACAGAATTTTTCCTGAACTGACGTCCGGTAAATGAAACATTTCAGTCGCTAAATTTTTGCCCGCACCGACGGTCAGGGCGTCCAAGTATTCAATCAGTGGCGGTTGTACCAATTCGTAACCGTAGCGGGTCAGTAATCCTAGGGCGCGTGTGCGCGCAGATTCGATGGCGCGCGCCTCTGGCGGCAAGACATCAGAGAAATGATCAGGCAGTAACCAGCGCAACATAAGGAGGTAAGAAAGTTAAATGAAGGTAAAAAAGCTTTGAATAAATGATCGCATTAAAAGGGATCAAACCAATGGATCAAACCAATGGATCAAACCAAGGAATCAAATTTATTCAGAGCTATCCTATACAAGACCGCACAAAACTGCACAAAAAAAACGGGCAGAGTGATCTGCCCGTTTCTAACCACGTAATACGCAATTACACGAAATTACAGAGGTGCTTTTTTGTTGCCTGGGTAATTAAATACCGAAGCGACTGGAATAGCGAGATCACCATTTTTGTCAAACTTAATATGACCTGTCACACCCACAAAATCAACTTTTGATACAAATGGTGCGTACACTTTTGGATCAACTGATTTTGCCGCTTGCATTGCTTTTGCTAAAGCCATCACCGCATCGTAAACAAAAGGTGCGTACACTTGAATTTCTTGGTTGTACGCGGCTTTATAACGATCGTTAAATGCTTTACCGCCTGGCATTTTGTCGATTGCTGCGCCACCGACTGAACAGAATACATTCGCATCAATTGCGTCGCCGCCCAACTTGGCTAATTCATCTGTACAGACGCCATCGCCACCGTAGAACTTCGCGTTTAAGCCCAATTGTTTTGCTTGACGAATCAACGGACCCGCTTGCGCATCCATACCACCGTAAAACACTGCATCAGGTTTTTTTGCTTTAATCGCAGTCAAAATTGCGTTGAAGTCAGTTGCCTTGTCGTTAGTAAATTGTGTTGCCACAACTTTAGCGCCGTCTTTTTTCGCAATTTTAGTGAACACTTCAGCAACACCTTGGCCGTAAGCGGTACGATCATCAATCACAGCTACGGTTTTTGCTTTATTTTTCTTAACAGCTAAATCAGCCGCCGCCGCACCTAAATAGTTATCGTTAGCCAATACACGGAAAGCATATTTAAAACCTTGTTGTGTGTATTTTGGATTAGATGCTGAAGGTGAAATTTGTGGTAAGCCAGCATCGTTGTAAATTTTTGATGCGGGAATTGTGGTGCCTGAATTCAAATGACCAACCACGCCATTGACTTTAGCATCCACTAATTTTTGTGCCACTGCAGTACCTTGTTTAGGATCTGCGGCGTCATCTTCTGCCACTAATTCAAATTTAACGGTTTTACCGCCGATTTTTAATGCTTGTTTGTTCAGATCTTCGATTGCCAAACGGGCACCATTTTCGTTGTCTTTACCGTAGTGAGCTTGAGGACCAGACATTGGCGCAACGTGACCAATTTTTACGACAACTTCTTGCGCAAGCGCAGTGCCTATGCTGGCAACCGCGGCTAACGCTACTAATGACTTAATTGTTTTCTTCATATAATCTCCAAAAAATGACAGTAAAAAAGACACCTGCTGTTTTTCCTAAATGAGTGTTAGGACGTCCAGACCGCTTGAGTATTAAAGGTCTTGAATGTAACTTTTAGACAAAATCCTTCGTGCTGCCCAGATCAACAGGTGGAGAATCATACTGTATTCAGTGCACGGCTGTTAAATATCAGTTTTAGAAGTTTTGCTCAGTCTGGGGATAATCGCGGCTTTACTATTTTGATTATGTGATCATGAAAATTGCCGTACTCGCGGGCGATGGTATTGGCCCAGAAATTATTCAAGAAGCCGTCACAGTGCTACAAGCGCTTCATCTTCCTTTTAGTTTTGAAACCGGTTTGGTGGGTGGCGCTGCGTATGACGCAACCGGTCATCCTTTACCGGAAGCGACGCTAAAGCTGGTCGATTCAGCTGATGCGGTACTGTTTGGCGCGGTGGGAGATTGGAAATACGATACCTTGGCGCCAGAATTGCGACCGGAACAAGCAATTTTGGGATTGCGTAAACATTTGCGATTGTTTGCCAATTTGCGTCCGGCGATTTTGTTTGATGAATTGGTTGACGTGTCCAGTTTAAAACCCGAAGTCATCCAAGGTTTGGACATTTTGATTTTGCGCGAATTAACGGGCGATATTTATTTTGGCACGCCGCGCGGCATTCGCACTTCACCTGATGGATTGTTTGCAGGTGCTGAAGAAGGTTTTGACACGATGCGTTACACGCGCCCAGAAATCGAACGGATTGCGCGGGTTGCGTTTGAATCAGCGCGTTTGCGTCATAAAAAAGTCACCAGCGTCGATAAAGCCAATGTGTTGGCGACCTCGCGTTTATGGCGTCAAGTGATGATTGAAACCCACGCGCACTATCCCGATATTGCTCTGGAACATATGTATGTGGACAACGCGGCGATGCAATTAGTCCGCGCACCCAAATCGTTTGACGTGATTGTGACGGGTAATTTGTTTGGTGATATTTTGTCGGATCAAGCGTCAATGTTGACCGGTTCAATTGGGATGTTGGCCTCGGCCTCGCTGAACGATGCGAAAAAAGGTTTGTATGAACCCTCGCATGGTTCGGCGCCCGATATTGCAGGTAAAGGAATCGCCAATCCTTTAGCGACGATTTTGTCGGCCGCCCTGATGTTGCGTTACAGCTTGGGTCAAGCGGAAGCCGCGCTGCGAATTGAAAATGCCGTCAAAACTGTTTTGAAAAAAGGTTTTCGTACTGCCGACATCGCCCGCAAAGGTGAAACAAGCGTGTCGTGTAGCGCCATGGGTGCTGCGGTGCTTGCGGCACTGTAATCAAGTGATAGTCTGAATGACGACTCTGTATTGAGCAATTTTTAAGTAGAGGGCACTTCTATAAATACAGAATGTGCGAATGAAGTGCGAGGCGCACAGCACACAGAAACCGGAGCGTACATACAGTACGTGAGGATTTCGCGTACTGCGTAACAAAGCAATTCGCCGCAAAAATGAATTGATAGAAGTGCCCTAGAATTTAAGTAGAAACATAGCGCGTCACCAGGGGTGTCCCGTGAGGGACTGAGAAATACCCTAAGGGTGTGAAAAACGGCTTTTAAGCGGTTTCATCACACCCCTAAACCTGATCTGGGTCATACCAGCGGAGGGAGTGTGATGATGCTGATGCGGCCTTTTGTGCGCACGGCTTCCCATCATTCGCTCTCCATTTTTTAATTTTTGGAGAACTGACATGTCAATTCGTCTTGCCCCCACTTTTAGTTTTGTTCGGTTTGTTTTATGTGCGATGATGATGACGACGGTGGTCTGCATCAGCAAGGCACAAGTACCATCAACGCAAGTAGCATCAGCACAAACACCATCAGCGCGGGCCACATTGCGCGTGATCACGCATGATTCTTTTGCGGTGTCAGCGGAACTTTTGACGCAGTTTGAGCAAGACAATCACGTGACCCTCGTGCTGATCAAAGGTGGCGACGCAGGGGAAATGCTCAATAAATTAATTTTGACGCGTGCCAATCCATTGGCCGATGTGGTGTATGGAATTGATAAGGTCTTATTAGATAAAGCGCGTCAGGCCAATATTTTGGCACCGACGCATTCCAACGATACGCAATTGCTACGAACTTTGTCGGGTATGGCTGCGGTGGATTACGGTTGGGTGGCGTTGAATTACGACCGCGCCAAATTTTCAAAAGAGGGGCAAAAACCTTTAGAGGGGCAAAAACCTTTACCGACAAGTTTGGACGCCCTGACTCAGCCGGCTTACCGTTACATGCTGGTTGTGCCCAACGCAGCGACATCAAGCACCGGACGCGCATTTTTATTAGCGACTGTCGCGCATTTTGGCGTAGAAAAAGCATTTGACTGGTGGCGCGCGATGCGTCGCAATGGGGCCAAAGTTGCACCCAATTGGACGGCCGCCTACTACACCGATTTTTCACGTAATGGCGGTGCTTACTCAATTGTGGTGAGTTATGCCAGCAGTCCTGCTGCTGAAGTCGCGTTTAGCAAAATTTCTTTGACCGAATCGCCGACGGCGAATCTCTTATTAAAAGGCAGTGTGTATGAGCAAATCGAAGGTGTAGCCGTGTTAGCGGGAACTACAGAAACTATTTTGGCGCAAAAATTCATTGATTTTTTGCAATCAAAAGCGGTTCAAACTGATTTGCCGACGCAAATGTGGATGTGGCCAGTCTTGAAAAACGTCACGATGCCAGACGTATTCAAACACGCGCAATCACCCAAGAACAATGCTTCGAATCAAGCAATCATCAGCGCCACAGTTCAAGATCAATGGATCAAACGTTGGCTTGATGTGATGACGCACTAATTGCGTGCTTGCTGATTGAATGAATCCGATGCGATGAGACGTATTCAGAACCGCTCATCACCACTGCGATCACCACTGCAATCGCCACTGCAAGGGTGGGTATTAAGCGCGCGCATAGTGTTCGTTTTATTTATCAGCCTCGCCTGCCTTATTCCCCTATGGGGTTTGCTTCAAATAGGCTTGATTCAAAGCGAACTGGTATCAATCGGTCATGATGATTTTTTCGCGTCGTTCGCTGTTTTAGATCAAAGCTATATTCAATGGCGCTTGGTTTGGACTTTGGCGCAAGCCTTAATCACTTGTGTTATTGCCAGCGCGATCGGTCTGCCAATTGCGTGGGTGTTGGCGCGTTATTCATTTAGTGGACGGGCGTGGTTATTGCGCGCCTTGTTTTTACCCATCGTGACGCCGATGATTGTGCTCGCCTTAGCATTGCGTCATGGTGTGGGGGCATGGTTGGAGTTGCCCAGCGAAGGCAGCGCTGTGTTAATGCTGTGGGGAAATTTATTTTTTAATTTACCTATCGTGATTCGCGCCGCGTATGAAGGTTTTAGCCGAATTCCGCCAAGCGTGGTGGATACCGCCAAAACTTTGGGCGCGAGTACTTGGTCGATTTTTTGGCGTGTCGAGTGCCCACAAATCAAGCACTGGATGGGTGCGGCCAACGTCTTGATTTTTTTGTATTGCGTGAGCAGTTTTGGTTGTGCCTTGTTATTAGGCGGAACGCAATACGCCACCATAGAAGTTGAAATTTATACCTTGATCGCGCAGCAATTATTGATTGGAGACGCGCTGGTGTTAGCGCTGGTACTGATGGCGCTGCTGTTGATTGCGCTGATCATCGGGCGTCATTTTTATACCCCTCAATTGACTTTGGAGATGGCTGACCGCGCGATTCCTCAACCCATTCAGGGTCTTAGCGCACACCTGCAATTCACGCTCTCTTTATTAACCCTGTTGATTGTGTTGGGCCTGCCTTTGCTGACTGTGATTTGGCATGGCCTGATGATGAAGGATTGGATCAATCTGTTGTGGGGTGCGCGCTTGGCTTTATATAACAGTTTGTTCGTGCTTGCGCTGGTGCTAGCGGGGGCGGTGGTCGTGGGCAGTATTCCGCTATTGATGGCTAAACCCCAGCATCGTTTGTTGTCGCTGGTCATTGCTTTGCCGCTGATGATTCCGGTAGTGATTTTGGGCTTTGGATATTTATTGAGCTATCCCCAATGGAGCAGTTCGCGCGGATTGATTGTGGTGGTGATGGTGTTTATGAGTTATCCCATCATCACCACTAGCCTGTTACCGGCCTTGGCAAACTTACCCAAAGATTTGATTGAGGGCGCACAAACTTTAGGTGCGCGCCCCTTGAGTATTTTTCAAGGCATTTATCGGCCCTTGCTTAAGGCACCCTTGCGGCGCGGCATGGCACTGGTTGCGGCCAGTTCTATGGGAGAGTTCACGAGCAATTTAGTATTGTCGCGTCCCGAGACGATGACCTTGCCTAATCTGTTATATCAATACTTAGGACGCCCGGGCCAAAGTAATCTAGAGGCGGCCTGGGGTTTGTCCTTGTTTTTACTAATCCTGAGCGTCGTGATATTTGTGGTCATTGAACCCAAGGACAATCTGACGCAATCAAGGTTTTAGCACAGCGCGATCAATAGCGGTCAATCCCTGACGTGGTGCGCAGGTGTTGCGCGTCACTTTTGCTGCCGTCCTGTTTGGAAAATATCCAAATTTTCTCGATAGACCGAATTTTTTCCACCTGAAACACCTAAAACACCCAGGGCACCTAAAACACTGTGGAAAATTTGATGCTGCTCACTGATCGATCCGGAGTTAACTGATTTTCCGATCATGGCTTTCATGGATTGCGCGGGCATCGATTTCAGTTCGCTGGTTTGCAAAAAAGAAGGTGACGCCCAAACGATAAATGGAATATTTTTTTGTTCTTTGGGCGCCAGAAGTTCTGGCGTACCGTGCAAATACCATCCTCCTTCACCCAAAGACTCGCCATGATCTGAAATATAAATCATGACCGTACGTCTTTGAGTTTGACGTTCGAGCAAAGCGATCAACTGATCCAACACGTAGTCCGTGTAAAGAATACTGTTGTCATAGGCATTGATCAGCGCTTGTGGGGCGCATTTTTTTAAATCCACCGTATCACACGCAGGTTCAAAACGGGCAAACTCGGTCGGATATTTTTGTTGGTATTCGGGCCCATGACTACCGGATTGATGTAATACGATCAGTTGCTTGTCATGACTGGTTTTTTGAATCTCGGCTTCCAAACCCGCCAACAAGGTTTCATCTTGATTTGAATGTCGACAATTTGGCGCGACACATAAATCGGACAACTGCTTACCGCGCAAAACCTGATCAAAATTTAGTTGAGCTTCGCCCCAGTTTCTGGTGCGCCAAAGCACTTGAACCCGTCCTGAACGGTGCAGGTAATTGGGCAAAATCTCATGGGTCAGTCCAGAGGCCGTGGGATCGTGTGAGAGGATGCATTCCAAAGATCGGGTCGTGTAGGTCGCACACGATTGCGCCGATTTCATCAACACAAAATTGCGTTTTTCCAAGCGGGGGTTGGTCTGGCGTTCGTAACCCAATAAAGAAAAATTCTGTGCTCTAGCGGACTCACCAATGACCAACACCACTGTTATGGGCAAACGGTTATCAGAAGCCCAGCTCAACTCAGGCAGCGTCGCTAGTTTTTGTGATGCCAATGTTTGATCATTTAAGTAGCGTGCGGTGTTGATGGTGTAAGACCAAGGCAAGAATAAACCGCCGATTACTTTGGCGTGTTTATCAATCCACAGCCATGAACTTGAATTCATAAAAATTAAACCCAACGAGAGAGCAATCGCGAGACAAAAATGCCCCAAGCGCTTTAGCCGTGATTGCTGCTGCAAACGAACAAAGCGACACAAAACAATCGAAAAAAGCGTCACAAAGAATAGGTAAATCAATAATCGGGGGTGAAACAAGGCCAGCGATTCATCGGCATTGGTATTGATGACATTACCCATCATGGCTTTGTCCAAAACAACTTGATAAGTCACGATGGGGTAAATAGCCAGGGTATTGCATACCGCAATCACAACCATCAAAGGTTTCAGAAAACGACTGGAAAGCAAACCCGCCGCGCCCACCAACAGCCACATCAGTAGCAATGACACACCGAGCAAAATCATCACTACCCCAACCCCCAAGCCGCTGTTCAAGTCCAAATTGGAATTCACGTATCCCATCAGCGGCCCATGAAAGACGACAAGATTGACCAAGGCAAAAATCCAAATCAGTGCAGATGGCGCGAGGTTAAATTTGCGATCTGTTCCAAGCCACATCAATAGCGGTGTTTTGTAGGTCATTTTTGCTTCGTTAAGGAGTTAATAGGAGGGTGAATAGGAGGGTGAATAGGGGCGCATTATGAAGGGGAGCAATGGCTTGGCGTCGCCCTAAAGTAAAAGGCTTTAAGGTAAAACGCTACTGGGCATCTGTGTCAAAACCATATTGGTGCGCGCGTTGATAAAGCCGCTGTAAATATTTTTGCCATAACGCGTTGGCGCGGGCAACAACACCGCCAAACGTGCCGCCTGATCGGCGTTTAATTCAGCGGCACTGATATTGAAGTAATGTTGGGATGCCGCTTCAATCCCATACAGGTGATCGCCCCACTGCGCGACATTCAAATACAACTCCAAAATTCGTGTTTTATCCATCCAAAATTCCAGCATCTTGGTAATGACTAACTCTTGTCCTTTGCGAACATAGCTGCGTTCGCTGCTCAAGAATAAATTCTTGGCCAGTTGTTGCGAGATTGTCGATCCGCCTGATACCGAACGGCCTTTGCGTTTGTTTTTTTTGATCGCTTGCTCGATGCCTTGCCAATCCACACCGGTGTGTTCGGCAAAGCGACTGTCTTCGCTGGCAATCACGGCGCGCTTGATGTGTATCGAAATGGCGGAGTAAGGAGTCCACTGATAACTGAGGGGCTTCACCTTGCGCACCGGTTGGGTGGTAATTGGTTTGGCTGGCGCCTTGAGTTTTGTCTGGTCTTTATTTTGTATGAGCGCTGATTTTTTGGCTGCCGATGCTTTGGCTGCGTTAAGTAGGGCAGGGGCTTGATCCGCGTCCAGCACCGACGTCATAAATTGCGTTTGTCGTGGCGGAATGACAGTCCACCAGGCCAGTTGAAAAAAGAAATAACTCTGCGTGAGCAAAATTAAAGTGGCGATTGCGGCGCCACTACTGAGCGCCATCGCACGCCACCACGAGAATTCTGTGACGATAGGCGGATCAATCGATGCAGGGTGTGAGGAGGTTTCAGTTTTCAAAACAGTTGGAGCAATGATTATTGTCGTTGGATTATTCCATAATTCCTGCAACTTTGGCTTGTCGCTTTGTAGACATGCGCTTAGATTTTTTATCCTCACCAGCCGATGTTGTCGCTGATGTTGTCGCCACTGCCTTGGCGCGCTGGGTACGCAATTGGCAACTGCTGCCTTGGATCATTTTTTAAGTCACTTGTTTGAGTCGAAATGAAACCTCTCGCCCTCATCACCCTCACCGTTATTGCCGCCCGCGTCTTATGGGAATATTTTTGCAACCCAATTGGCCACCCACGCAGCCAGCATTACGAATGGCACCTTCGCTGGCAAGTGACTTTACAAATAGATTTAGGCAAACGCCGCTTGCGCCGCAAATGGGAACGCCTTAATTTACGCGACTCGCTCAAAGCCATGCGTCCGCTGTGGACGCTGCTCACCGCTCTCACCAGCGCGCCCATCGCTTTTGTCATTTGGTGGTTTCGCGATACCAATGCGCTTTGGCAAATTGACAACCAGCGCAAAGACACCAACCTCAAAGACTTTCAAAAACTCAGCGAATGGACCAGTGGCTTGCACCTGATCGAGTTTCAAAAAACGGTCACAAAGGAGCGCAGCAAAGGCAAAAATGGTCACAGCAGCCAAAAAGTTATTTCCACCATTCAGTCCACCCACACCACCCCTTGATTTGTCAAGGCTTTATGCACACACAGAAAAAATCGATCGCGGCGTTGTCGATCGCGTCGTTGTCGATAATGTGCTAGCGCTCAGAATTTTTTTGCTTGACAGCGCGCCGGCAACTGTTTGATAATGCAAGGCCTTTTTGCATGTTCAAAATACCGATTAACAAGGGGGATATCGTTGTCAAGTGATGTAGCTGAATAGGTGAATAGGTGAATAGGTGAATAGGTGAACGTAGATGAGCAACACTAATCCTATGTTTCCTATGTTTGGAAATGATTTTTAAATTATTTTAATTGGAGAGTACTGTATGAAAAAAAATCTTATTGCAATTGCGGTATCGGGTGTGTTTTTAACAGGGCTTGCCCACGCTGCTGATCCAGTGGCTTCAGGTAAAGACACTAACTGGCAACTTTATGGCGTGGCGGATATTTATGTCGGCAAAGACAGCGTCGGTGCGCCACTTGCTACAAGCGCGGCTGACAAAACTCATTTAGGAGCAGGTGGCTTGTATGGCAGTCGTTTGGGGTTTAAGGGTTGGCAGGAAGTCAGTCCCGGCCTGAAAGCCGATTTTGTTTACGAAACCGGCGTGTCAGTTGATGCGACCGCCGCAAGCAGTCTGGGTAATCGGCAATCCTATGTCGGTTTGACTGGTGGTTTTGGTCAAGTTCGTTTTGGCCGTCAATACACCGAGTTGGATCAAATCACTGGCGCGGTGTCAGTGGATGGAAATATCCGTTGGGAGGGTAGTTGGGGCAGCTTTAAGATTGCAGACACTGCTTTAAGTGTCTCAGTTGCAGGCACCGGCGCCGCGGATGACATCATTGGCCCCAGAGTCGATAATGCTTTGACCTATCGGAATACGATGGGCCCAGTGACTATTGGCGTCCAGCACGCTTTGGGCGAGGCTGCCAGTAACGCCGTGACCTCTGGGGTAAAAACCACCGCGTTTACGGGTGATACCACCTCTTTTAGTGCCGCGTTTAGCCAAGGTGATTTGAACCTGGTCTTGGGTTATGCGACCAGAGGAACATCGGGCGTTGCCGCTACCAAGGCTCCCGGGCTTAACGACGCTAAGGACGCTGTAATCGTTAAATCCACCGATGCTTCCACCAATTCTATTGATGGTTACACCTTGGGCGGTTCTTATAACTTGCAGGTGGTCAAGGTGTTCTTGGGCTACAGCAGCGCGACAGATAAGACAACGACTTACAAGGCTGCTGCCCCTGCCGGTACTGAAATCAAGACCGATATCACTCGAACCAATTTGGGGGTAACAATCCCAGTTGGGGCTGATGGTTCTTATGCTTTGGTGCAGTACGCGGAATCAGCTATAAAGATCGATGGTGCTTCTGCTAAAGCAACAACCTTTACCCTGGGTTACAACCATCAATTGGGCAAAAACGTCAACGGCTATGCGCGTTTTGCACAAACGAGCTATGACACTGATGTTAAAACTGCGACCAGCTTGTATGGCGTAGGTTTGCGTTACAGTTTCTAAGTCTGATTGATGGCCATCCCTATCCAAGAGCGTGCGTTTGATTGGTAGGATGATTAAGCGTAGGATGATTGAGCGTAAATTAACTTGGCGCGGGATGACTTGGAAAAACGAGTGCCTTTGAATCAGCGGCACTCGTGTCACCAATCACACTTTTGTACTTTCTTTTAACCCATCAGAGCATCTTCTGATGGGTTTTTTTATGGGAGCGTCAGCGCGCTAGGGAGTCACACAGGACGTGACAGATGTCTCGCCGACCCGCCACAGCACAAGGCGTGTATCACAGGGACACTTCTATCAATTCATTTTTTGCGGCGAATTGCTTTGTTGCGCAGTACGCGAAATCCTCACGTACTGTATGTACGCGCCGCTTTCTGTGTGCTGTGCGCTGTGCGCCTCGCACTTCATCCGCACATTCTGTATTGATAGAAGTGCCAACAGGGCGTATGTCAAAGGACGTATATGATGTTCACTTTGGTTGATTTTTCTATTTTTAATCTCTAATGACCATTCCTCCTTCCCCCGATTTTTATTCAGCACAAGTGCTGCGCGATCACGTTCAACACACTTTGGCGTTTTATGTTGACAGGGCGATAGACCCTAGCGGCGGTTGCTATCACTATTTTTTGAATGACGGTAAGGTTTACGACACGCATTCACGGCACCTGGTGAGTAGCACCCGTTTTGTGTTTGTTTGGGCAATGGCGGCACGACATTTTTCAGACCCGCGTTATCTGGCGCATGCCCGCCATGCCGTCAATTTTTTGCGCAGTGCCCATTTCAATGCCGATTCCGGCGGCTACGCTTGGGAGTTGCAATGGCGTGATGGGCGGGCGCAGGTCACTGACCAGACGCATCACTGTTATGGTTTGGCCTTTGTTTTGTTAGCCTACGCCCATGCTGTGATGGCCGGCATAGAAGAGGCGCGGCCTTGGTTATACGAAGTGTTTGCGACTTTGGAACATCGTTTTTGGCAAAACGAACATCATCTATACGCCGATGAGGCCGATGCCCATTGGAGACTGTCACCCTATCGCGGACAGAACGCCAATATGCACATGACTGAAGCCTGTTTAGCCGCTTACGAGGCGACTGCTGATGCGCAGTTTCTGGATCGCGCCGAAACCGTCGCCAAGGCGGTGATTCAAGGTTTAGCACGGCAAGGTGAGGGCGAATTAAAGGGTTTGCTGTGGGAACATTACCACGATGATTGGACGATTGATTGGGCGTACAACAAGGGTGACAGCCGCAATATCTTTCGCCCGTGGGGATACCAACCCGGTCACTTTACCGAATGGGCCAAGCTGCTGGTTTTGCTCGCCCAGCATCGACCGCAGGAATGGCTTTTGCCCAGTGCTGAATTTTTATTTCAAACGGCCCTGACGCGTGCCTGGGATGAGCCGCATGGTGGTTTGTACTACGGTTTTGCACCCGATGGCGCGATTTGCTTTCCTGAAAAATATCACTGGGTGCAGTGCGAAACCTTGGCTAGCGCGGCGGTACTGGGGGCGCATACCAATAATCCTCAGTATTGGATTTGGTACGAACGACTGTGGCAGTATTGTTGGACTCATTGGGTTGATCACCAACACGGAGCCTGGTTTCGCTTACTGTCACGCGACAACCGTCATGTTACTGAGGAAAAAAGTCCGGCTGGTAAAGTGGATTATCACACCACCGGTGCCTGTTACGAGATGATGCGGGCACTGGCGGCGCGGCGTCAAGCGTGATGCCAGCCCAATGGTAGTGAAGCCTTGCGTTTTGAGCACTTCCGCCTGCGCTTCATGCGACTAAGATTTATCTTTACGACGCCTAGATTGCGTCCCTAGCACGTTCCTCCTCTTTATTCCTACGAGTGGTTTAGATAGCGATCAATGTTTCCTTGGTCAAACGCTTTCTGCCCTCGGAACTTGGAATGCTCTATTTTTAAGCTTTCTTAATTGACCGGGGATTACTGCCGTCAAAAACCCTTCTTTGGTCGACAAAATCAGCTTTAATCATTCGACGCTATCGAACGCGAATGATGGTGGCCGTCCCGATCATTTGCCGCAGTTTGGGGATTTAATCTCGCCATGTTGCTATTTTACTTACATTAAAACCATTTAAAAACAATTAGTTAGGATATTTACTTAATAAATAAAATTAAGTTATACTTTGTGTAATGTGGTAAAAAAGTATAAATTACTCTCGCTCTTCTAGATTTGCTTCGATTATTGTTTGATCCGGAGTTACTTCGATTATGATTTTAGTTTGAGGTTTAAATTTAAAAATTCGGAAAACTCGAATTCGATTGCTTAGCTATTTAGTGATGAATACAAAACTGTATAAGCTTAAATTTGACAAATTGCGTGGAGAGTATGTCGCGGTGTCAGAGATTGCTTCGTCGCACAGTGAGTGCCTTGGGGGCGCG
>JAVKLU010000018.1:0-6939 GCA_031538895.1 Burkholderiaceae bacterium
ACCAAAAATGGCACGGAGTAATTTTTCTTCTGGAGTCAGCTGACCATCTCCTTTGGGGGTCACTTTACCAACCAAAACGTCGCCCGCTTCAACTTCGGCACCGATATACACAATCCCTGATTCATCCAAACGGCCCAATTGGCTTTCCGCCAAATTGGAAATGTCTCGTGTGATTTCTTCTGAACCGATTTTGGTATCACGCGCGACCACTGATAACTCTTCGATATGAATCGAGGTAAAGCGATCTTCCGCCACCACGTTTTCTGAAATCAAAATCGAATCTTCAAAGTTATAGCCGTTCCACGGCATAAACGCGACCAGCATATTTTGACCCAAGGCGAGTTCACCCAAGTCTGTCGAGGCGCCATCGGCAATCACATCCCCTCGAGCAATCAAATCTCCCACGACCACGATAGGGCGTTGATTGATGTTTGTGTTTTGATTTGAACGCGTGAATTTGGTCAAGTTATAAATATCAACCCCGGTGTCGCCATCAGCGGCCTCATCATCGTTCACCCGAATCACGATACGACCCGCGTCAACGTAATCGACTCGACCACCCCGCATTGCCTGAACAGTTGTCCCCGAATCCATTGCGACCGTCCGCTCAATTCCCGTTCCGACCAAGGCTTTTTCAGGACGCAAGCACGGCACCGCCTGTCGTTGCATATTGGCGCCCATTAGCGCGCGGTTCGCATCATCGTGTTCCAAGAACGGAATTAACGACGCCGCAACCGAAACGATTTGACCTGGCGCAACGTCCATATATTGAACGCGCTCTGGCGAAACCATAATACTTTCACCGGCTTCGCGCGATGAGACTAACTCATCAACCAAACGACCACTGGAATCGATCTGCGCATTCGCTTGGGCGATCACATAATTGGCCTCTTCAATCGCCGACAAATAATCCACTTTGTCGCTGACCTGGCAATTTTCCACGCGGCGATACGGCGTTTCTAAAAAACCATATTCATTCAAACGAGCGTACAAGGCCAAGGAGTTAATCAACCCAATGTTCGGACCCTCCGGCGTTTCAATAGGACACACGCGGCCATAATGGGTTGGGTGCACATCTCGAACCTCAAACCCGGCGCGCTCACGCGTCAAGCCGCCAGGCCCCAACGCCGACACGCGGCGTTTATGCGTAATCTCTGACAAGGGATTGGTTTGATCCATAAACTGCGACAGCTGCGAAGTTCCAAAGAACTCGCGCGCCGCCATCGACATCGGTTTTGAATTGATCAAGTCATGCGGCACTAAATCCTCTGCCTCCGCCTGACCCAAGCGTTCACGCACAGCGCGCTCGACGCGCACTAACCCCAAACGGAATTGATTTTCTGCCAACTCACCCACGCAACGAACGCGCCGATTACCTAAGTGATCGATATCATCGACTTCGCCAATCCCATTACGCAAGTCAACTAAAGTATTAACCACCGCCAAAATATCGTCTTTGTCCAAAGTCATCGAACCTTTATCGATATCTTTGCCGCCATTTTTAATGCTGCCTCGGCCCACGCGACGATTAAACTTCATCCGTCCGACCTGCGACAAACTGTAGCGCTCTGGCAATGAGAACAAACCATCAAACAAACCTTCAACCGCATCAACAGTTGGCGGCTCGCCGGGACGCATCATGCGATAAATCGCGACTTTTGCCGCCAATTGCGTCTCGGTGTCATCTATCGACAAAGTTTGCGACATATATGCGCCGCGATCTAAATCATTCGTAAAGATGGTACTGATTTCTTTAATTCCAGCCGCGCGCAACATTTTAAAACTGTCTTCGGTCAATTCGGCATTGGCTTTTAACAAGACTTCGCCGGTACTGCTATCGGTAATCGCCTTGGACAACATTTTGCCGTACATGAACTCTTCCGGAACTGGAATCGTTTTAAGCCCTGCCGCTTCGATATCACGCAATAATTTTGCCGTAATCCGCTTGTCCTTCGCCACCAAGACTTCACCTTTTTTATTGACGATATCAAATGCTGCGGTTGCGCCTTTGAAATGCGCCAAATTAACCGCCATATCTGCGCCTTCATTTTTCAACACGAAATGGTCGAAAGAGAAGAAACGTTCGAGGATTTCCTCAACCGTCATGCCGATCGCTTTCAATAAAATCGTTGCCGCCATTTTGCGACGCCGATCGATACGGAAATACAAAACGTCTTTGGGATCAAATTCAAAATCCAGCCACGAACCGCGATAAGGAATAATCCGCGCCGAGAATAATAACTTGCCCGAGCTGTGCGTTTTACCTTTATCGTGCTCAAAAAACACGCCTGGAGAACGGTGCAACTGTGACACGATCACGCGTTCCGTGCCATTAATCACGAATGAACCACTATTGGTAATCAGTGGAATTTCACCCATGTAAACATCTTGTTCTTTAACCTCTTTGATGACATCTTTATTTTGGTTTTCACGATCCAACAAAACCAAACGCAACTTCACGCGCAAGGGCGCGGCGTAGGTCAAACCGCGCTGATGGCATTCGCGCACATCAAACTGCGGCGCACCTAAAGCGTATGACACATACTCTAAACGCGAAAAGCCATTGTTTGACACAATCGGAAAAACCGATGTAAATACCGATTGCAGACCCAGATCCCGACGAGTTTTAGGCGTAAACTCGGCCTGCAAAAAATCGGCGTAAGACGACAACTGCGCCGACAACAAAAAAGGGATTTTTTCTACCACCTCGCGCTTGGCAAAGGATTTACGGATTCGTTTTTTTTCAGTGAAGGAATAACGCATTGAGACTCCATCGACAAAGAGAGCGGTGGGTACGAAAATTCGTACTCAAAACCACGCCAGTTCGCAATCACATTGAAAACTAACGCAGGAAAAGACACCGAGTGCGCGATATCGTGCGCGGCACTAACAATACTGCTTCAACTACTGCTTAACTACTGTTTTAACAACGCCAATTACTTTAGTTTTTGCGCCAACCACATTTCTCATCTGAAACGGTGCGACACTTTTGGCTCAAAAAAAGCGGCAAAAGGGCTGCTGACCGCACTCTTAAATTAACTTAATCGCGCCATTCAACAACCCCCAACACTTAAGCAAAAATTACTTGATTTCTGCTTTTGCGCCCGCTTCTTCCAATTTTTTCTTAGCGGCTTCGGCATCAGCTTTTGGAATCGCTTCCTTAACTGTTTTTGGTGCCGCGTCAACCAAGTCTTTAGCTTCTTTTAAGCCCAAACCAGTAATTTCACGAACGGCTTTAATGACACCAACTTTATTTGCACCGACTTCAACTAAATTTACGTTGAATTCTGTTTTTTCTTCTTCAACGGCGGCAACGGCGCCGGCTGGACCAGCAACGGCCATTGCCGCGGCAGACACGCCAAATTTTTCTTCAAACGCCTTGACCAGGTCATGCAAATCCATCACGCTCATACTGCCTACTGCTTCTAAAATTTCGTCTTTTGATAAAGCCATTTTTTTCTCCAAAATCGATCAAAATTGTTTAAGATTAACTGTTTAACTAAGATGTTGCGTCAGCAAATTGCACCGCGCCACTCAAAGAGTAATGCGGTCCCAGCTTGTATTAGGCTGCGGCCTCTGCTTTTTGTGCGGCCAATGCCGCCAAACCTCGTGCAAAAGCAGACGTAGGCGACTGCATCACGCCTAACAACATTGCCAACAACTGTTCACGGCCAGGAATGCTTGCCAGAGCCTTTACTGCCGCAGCATCCAGATTTTTTCCGGCGTAATTACCGCCACGAATCACTAATTTATCGTTGGTTTTTGCAAAGTCATTTACAACTTTGGCAGCCGCCACCGGATCAACAGAAATCGAATAAATCAGCGGGCCGGTCATTTCATTCGCCACACCGGAAAATTGCGTGCCTTCAACAGCTCGACGCGCCAAGGAGTTTTTAATGACGCGTAAATACACCCCTTCGCTTCTTGCTTTGCTACGCAAAATTGTCAACGCATCAACCTTTACCCCGCGATACTCCGCCATAACCAAAGTTTGTGCCTTGACCAAATGCGCCGCCACCTCTTTAACAACGACTTCTTTTTGGTTCAGATTAAGACTCACAAATACCTCCTAAAAATCTCGTCTAGATTGATATTTTATCGCAAAGCGACGAAGCCTATCAAACCCTTCTGAGCCGGCGACCTTTTATCCAATACTCCTACACCCAAAAACTACAATTTGAATGAAAAAACATTTTCAATGGGGTTCGCCATCTACGCTGGGGCGACGCCTAGACATCGCGTTTAACGGCAAACTCAACAACTTTCCGCCCAACGGTCTTTGACAACCGGATGAAAACTTCTCATCCACCCATAAGTCCAAAACCAACAGACTTAATTCTTATCACCCAGCAAAATCTATCGCCGGGTGTTAATTAATTTTTAACTTAGTGAAGACAGCTCTAAGCGTAAACCTGCACCCATTGTTGAGGATACCGCCACCTTGCGAACAAAAACACCTTTGCTACTCGCAGGTTTCGATTTTTGAATCGTCTCAACCAAGGCTTTTAAGTTTTCTTTTAACTGCTCAACACTAAATGACGCACGACCTATCGTTGCATGAACAATACCCGCCTTGTCATTACGAAATTGAACTTGACCGGCTTTTGCGTTTTTAACCGCAGTCACCACGTCCGCCGTTACCGTGCCGACCTTAGGATTTGGCATCAAACCGCGCGGACCCAAAATTTGACCCAAAGCGCCCACCACACGCATCGCATCTGGCGCAGCAATCACTACGTCAAAATTCATTTCGCCCGCTTTAACTTTATCTGCCAAGTCTTCCATACCGACAATATCAGCACCCGCAGCTCGGGCCTGATCGGCTTTTTCACCCGAGGCAAATACCGCGATGCGAACGGTTTTACCCGTTCCTGCCGGCAACACCACCGAACCGCGAACCACCTGATCAGATTTACGCGCATCGATTCCCAATTGAACCGCAACGTCAACCGACTCATCAAACTTAGCCGTCGCGCAAGACTTGACTAATTGCAAACCCTCGTCACAAGGATAGATTTTGGCTGGATCAACTTTGGCGCGTAGCGCCTTAACTCTTTTAGATATTTTTGCCATATTTATTCCCCCTCAACCGTAATGCCCATCGAACGCGCAGAACCCGCGATGGTACGCACTGCGGCGTCCATATCTTTTGCTGTCAAATCAGGCATCTTTGTCGTCGCGATTTCTTCAGCTTGTTTGCGGGTTAATTTACCAACTTTATCCACGTGCGGACGGGCCGACCCCTTGGCAACACCTGATAGTTTTTTGATGAGCACCGTTGCGGGCGGCGTCTTCATAATGAAAGTAAAGGATTTATCCGCAAAGGCAGTAATCACTACCGGCACGGGCAAACCAGGCTCCATGCCCTGGGTTTGGGCATTGAAGGCTTTACAGAACTCCATAATGTTAAGGCCGCGCTGACCCAGAGCTGGGCCGATCGGAGGTGACGGGTTGGCTTTACCCGCAGGAACTTGCAATTTAATATAGCCAACGACTTTTTTTGCCATGTCTATTTTCCTAAAAATGAGTCATAACGCCTAAACTTTGTTGCCAGTTAGGCTCCTCTGCGAGACGCCACAAACTCTGCGGCGCTCTAACTGCTAAATTACTGCTAACACGCTACTACTAATCAGGTTTTTTCAACCTGACCAAACTCTAAATCAACCGGCGTTGCGCGACCAAAAATCGTTACCGAAATTCGCACGCGAGACTTGTCGTAATTAACCTCTTCAATGTGGCCATTAAAGTCAGCAAAAGGCCCCTCTTTCACCCGAACAGATTGGCCAATTTCATACATTGTTTTGGGTTTGGGTTTTTGCACTCCATCTTGCATTTGAATGCGAATTTTTTCGACATCGCTATAAGGAATCGCGGGCGGGCGATTGGTTTTTCCACCTAAAAAGCCGCTGACTTTATTGGTTTTTTTCACCAAGTGCCAAGTCTCGTCGCTCATTAACATCTCGACCAAAATATAGCCCGGGAAAAAACGCCGCTCGGTCAAAGCTTTTTGACCGTTTTTAACTTCCATCACCTCTTCGGTTGGCACCAAAATTTCACCAAATTGATGCGCGTAGGGAGAGGCTGCAATACGCTCCCTCAAGATACGCTCCACCGATTTTTCCATTCCGGAATAAACCTGTACAACATACCATTTTTTGCTTTCAACTTCTGTCGTCATACGCGAATAATAAGGGGCAAAAATGAATTTCAAAAACAGCTAGGCAATCGGCGCAAAATTAACGCCGCCAGCCCAAAATTAAATCGTATAAAACGTATTCCAAGGCTTTATCAGAAAACCATAAAAAAGAAGCCACAATCAAAACAAAAACAAAAACAATACCGGTCATCTGAATGGCTTCTTTACGTGTTGGCCAAACCACTTTTTGAACCTCGCGCCAAGAATCACGACAAAACCGCAAAAACGTCCGCCCCGACTCTGAAAAAAACGCCAGCGCCAAAGCAATGACGATTCCACCAAACAGTCCCGCCAAACGAATCAGCGTCGCAGAGCCTGATAACAGGTAAAACGCCAGAACTCCCGCGAATAAAAATAGCATCGCTAAGGTAACGATGATTTTATCAACTTTTGGGTTGCGGTATTCTTTTGATTCTTGATTCATAAACTGAGCACCTATTCCTAATTATTCTCACGCCATCATGGACCCTTAAACCCTCGTGACCGCTATGGCAGGGGCGGAGGGCATCGAACCCCCAACCTTCGGTTTTGGAGACCGACGCTCTGCCAATTGAGCTACACCCCTAGCAAATCACCCACCACTTAACCACCTAAGGTTGAAACTTAAGCCGTAATTTTCGCAACGACGCCTGCACCAACGGTACGGCCACCTTCACGAATCGCGAATCGCAAACCTTCTTCCATCGCAATCGGCGCAATCAATTTCACCGAAATCGATACGTTATCACCAGGCATCACCATCT
>JAVKLU010000019.1:0-6177 GCA_031538895.1 Burkholderiaceae bacterium
CGCAGGCGAGATAGAAGACTACAGCGAAGTTTTACCGACAACGCATGATTTAGCCTGCTTTATTGCCAATCTGGATATTGTGATTTCAAGTGATGAAAACACGGCTCACTTAGCGTGCGCCTTGGGTATCACAAGCATTTACTTGTCCAATACAGAAGTTGACTGGGTTTGGCAAACTGAGCAAATGAAAAGTTTGTGGTATCCCGAAAACTTGCAATTGATTAAACAAACCTCTTACAAGGACTGGACTGGACCATTACAACAAGTACAAGAAATGTTGAATCGGGTCTATCAAAAACAATTCGAAACACGCGTTGCTTAATAACCAGCAACTGAATCGCCGTCATCAAATTGCATTTCGTCATTAGAACCGCAGTCCTTAATAGAAGCGCCTTGAACGCTCTACACGATTAACTTTGCCCAAATACCTCGTTTAACTGTTGCGTCACGCGGATAAATGTCGTGCGTTTGCTCAGCTCTTTGAGTTTGCGCGCGCCAACATAGGTGCAGGCCGAACGAACGCCGCCCAAAATATCTTGTAGCGTCGCGCCAACAGGGCCGCGGTAGGCCACGCGAACCTCTTTTCCTTCCGAGGCGCGATAATGTGCGACACCGCCTGCGTACTTGTCCATCGCGGTTTTGCTGGACATTCCGTAAAAAGCTTTGAAAGATTTACCCCCTACTTCAATCAACTCGCCCGCGCATTCATCGTGACCGGCCAGCATTCCACCTAACATAACAAAGTCCGCACCCGCACCAAAGGCTTTGGCTAAATCGCCAGGAACCGTACAACCGCCATCGGCGCAGATATGCCCGCCCAAGCCATGCGCCGCATCGGCACATTCGATAATCGCCGACAACTGCGGATACCCGACACCCGTCATTTTGCGCGTTGTGCATACTGACCCAGGTCCAATGCCGACTTTGACAATATCGGTGCCCGCCAATAACAATTCTTCGGTCATTTCGCCAGTCACTACATTTCCCGCCATGATGACTAAATGTGGCCATTGTTCGCGAATTTTTTTAATCGTATCGACAAAGGATTGCGTGTAACCGTTGGCCACGTCAACACACAAATAACGCACCGCATCGGGTACAGTATTCATGACTTGTTGTAGTTTTTTCATGTCGGCATCGGTCAAACCCATCGAATAAAACGCACGCGATTTATCCTCAAGCGCCGTAAAAAACGCCACTAATTCATCTGCCGAATAATGTTTATGTAGCGCGACGGACAAATTCAAAGGTGCAAATACCGCACTCATTTCCATCGTGCCAACCACATCCATATTCGCGGCGATTATCGGGATGCCAAAATAGCGGTGTGAACTGTGCATAAAAATAAACTCACGATGAATGTCAACTTCTTTGCGTGAGCTTAAGGTCGAGCGTTTAGGACGAATCAATACGTCTTTAAAATCTAGTTTGAGTTCGGATTCGATGTGCATAAAATTTAAAAATAATTTCAACAAAACGTGTTTAAAAATATCTGAAAGCTATTTTTTGCAGACTCTAGAACAATATTTACACTTGCGCCCGCATCTCGATCAAACGCGAGGCTGTGCGCTGGAACTCGCTGAAGTATTCACCCTCAGGATACAACTGATCCGGTTGCGCTGCTGCACTGATGATTAAACGAATTTTATGATCGTATAGAACATCAATTAACCAAGTAAACCGTCGCGCCGTATTGGCCATATCCGCTGTCAGCACTGGCACATTGGCTAACAAAATCGTGTCAAAAAATTGACTCAAAGCCAGATAATCACTTTTACCGTTGGCGTCTTTGCACAAGGTATTAAATTCAATCCACAATACTTTTCCGCTACGTCGAATCGCAGTGATCAAGCGACCTTCAATTTCCATTAAGGCCGGATCATCAACGCCGTGGGTAATCCCTTCATAAATTCGCCTCAAGGCTGTATTACTGCTCTCACCCAGCGGCGTGTGGTACATGTGTTCGTCACGTAAAAAACTTTGACGGTAATCCACACCGATACCCACGCGGGTAATGCCCATTTTGGATTTAATCAATGCAATCGCGGGCAGCATACGCTCGCGATGTAGGCCATTGGGATACAAATCATCGGGGTGGTAGTTAGATGTCATGATGAAACAAACCCCTGAACTAAACAGACTATCGAGTAAGCGATACAGCATCATCGCATCGGCGATGTCCGAAACGTGGAATTCATCAAAACAAATCAGACGATATTTTTTAGCAATTTGGTTTGCCAGCATCTGCAAAGGATCGTCATGACCGCGCAGGCGATGCAATTCGGTGTGCACAAAATGCATAAAGACATGAAAGTGCACGCGCCATTTTCGTGCGACCGGAACCACTACAAAAAAACCATCCATTAACAAAGATTTTCCCGTTCCAAATGTGCCATACAAATACACACCGCGCGGAAAATCAGGGTGATTGATTAAACGTTGCAAAGTCGATGTCCGTTTTTTCTTATATCGAACCCATTGATCGATACAGTTTTGCAGATCGATCAGTGCCACTTGTTGTGACGTGTCAAAAGTAATTTGTCTAGGCGCGAAATAGTTGAGCAAACTCAAAGATGTCATTGGGGATGATGCCGACATAGCAAATATTTTTGATGAATTATTGGAGATCGGCCAAGACTTTGGTCATATCGGCAATAAACGCGTCCACCGTTTCGGCGGTGGTGTCCCACGAACACATAAAGCGGCACCCGCCATCGGCGATGAATTCGTAAAACTTCCAATCCATGGCGTGTAGTGCTTTGATTGCGGCGGTGGGCAAATGCGCGAACACACCGTTGGCTTGAGGGGGATGCAAAACTTTGATTGCCGGCAGATCGCGGATACCCGCATACAGTCTTTGCGCCATCGCATTGCTGTGACGCGCGTTGTCAAGCCACACATTGTTTTTCAACATACCCACCCAAGGCGCCGAAATAAAACGCATTTTGGATGCCAGTTGTCCCGCCTGTTTTACGCGCCAGGCGAAGTCTTCAGATAACTTTCGATCAAAAAAGATCACGGCTTCACCCACGGGCAAACCATTTTTAGTGCCGCCAAAACACAAGACATCAACACCGACGCGCCAAGTAATATCGGCAGGTGAACAATCCAAACTCGCCACTGCGTTGGCAAAACGCGCACCATCCATGTGTAATTTGAGCTGATGTTTTTTAGTCATCCACGATAGCGCGCGAACTTCTTCTACCGAATAAACTGTGCCCAATTCGGTCGCCTGGGTAATCGATACCACCTTAGGACGCGGATAGTGCAAGTCGTTGCGTTTAGTGACTAAAGCTTCAATCGCAGCTGGCGTCAGCTTGCCCAATTTTGCGGCAGGCGATTGATTTTCAGCAACTAACAGTTTTGACCCGTTGGAAAAAAATTCTGGTCCACCGCACTCATCAGTCTCAATATGGGCAACTGGCGTGCAGATAACCGAGTGATAACTTTGGCACAGTGCCGAGAGCGCTAAAGAATTGGCCGCAGTTCCGTTAAACACAAAATACACATCGCAGTCAATACCAAACAATTCACGCAAAGAGTCACTAACGGTTTGCGTCCATTGATCGTCGCCATACGCTAAATCGTGTCCGCTGCTATTGGCTTGTAAAAATGATTCCAAGGCGGGCGGACAAATGCCCGCATAGTTATCACTGGCAAAATGTTGTTTAAAAATATTCGGCATAATTTTTTCTTGATTTAACGTTGACAAGTGGGGCAATAAAACGTCGTGCGCTGTCCTTGCACCAATTTACGAATCGGCGTGGCGCAGGCTCGACAGGGTTCTCCGCTGCGACCGTACACCACATATTTTTGTTGGAAATAACCTTGTGTTCCATTGACATTCAAAAAATCTCGAATCGAACTGCCTCCTGCCTCAATCGCTTTTTCGAGCGTCAAGACAATCGCGCGATGCAATGTGGCAACGCGCGTGGCACTGATTCGATTGGCGGCCCGAGCCGGATGTATGCCCGCGCAAAATAAGGCTTCAGAGGCATAGATATTACCGACGCCCACAACAATTTTCCCCGCCAACAAAACGGTTTTGATCGGGCCACGACAGGCCTGCAAACTCTGATAAAAATAAGCCGGTGTAAACGTCTCGTCAAAAGGCTCTATGCCCAAATTCATCAATAGCGGATGTTCAAATTGCTGAGTCCAAAACACCGCACCGAATCGTCGTGGATCATTCAAGCGCAAGCACTTTCGCCCGATGATCCATTCCACATGATCGTGTATCAGTGGCGGACTATTGATGGGCACAAAGCGCAAAGTGCCACTCATTCCTAAATGCACCAGCATCATGCCGTGCTCAAAATGAAATAACAAATACTTGCCGCGTCGCGACAGTTTGAGTAATTTTTTATCGCGCAACAATTGCGGCAAATCGCTGGGCATGGGCCAGCGCAAATCGGCGCGAGCGAGCGTGCAGGACTGGACGATTTGACCAACGAGTTCAGGCGCCAAGCCACGCCGGACAACTTCAACTTCGGGTAATTCGGGCATGAGCTCAAAAATGTAAACGGAACAAAAAGTGAATTGAGGATTGCTGCCTTAATTTTTAGATTAGGGTTTTAACCATTACCCCTTTTCGGCGGCAAATGCCAATGCAGTTTTTGACGCAGTGTTTCGTAGTAATTCCAATTGTGCGGATGCCAAAAAATAATCGCCGCCGGCGCACGTTGAATTCGCACCAAATCATCGTGCTCTAAATCGTTATAAATTTGCATATCAAAACTGATGCTCAAGGCATCGTCGCTTTTAATACGGATCGATATTTCGGCGGTGTCCGGCACAATGATTGGGCGGTTGGAGAGCGCGTGCGGCGCAATCGCGGTCAAGACTAACCCAGGCAAATTAGGATGCATGATAGGCCCACCCAGCGACAATGAATAAGCAGTCGAACCGGTTGGCGTCGCGACAATTAAACCATCGCCACGCTCTTCCACCATAAAATGACCATCAACTTCAACGTGTAAATCCACCATACCTGCGCCCGCGCTACGCAACAAAACGATGTCATTCAACGCTTGAGCGCTATGAACACATTGCTGATCACGCCACACGCTGCCCGCGATGAGGGTACGGTGTTCGCTGGCATAGTGTCCGCTCAAAATTGCTTCGAGTGCTTGCTGCCATTGCGACAATCCGATGTCGGTGATAAATCCGACGCGTCCGGAATTGATGCCAACCAAAGGAATTTTTGATCCCGCTAATTGGCGCGCAACCCCCAACATCGTCCCATCGCCGCCCACCACGATCACCAATTGGCAGATGCTGGGAACGTCGACCAAATCAACTTGCGCATAGGGGCAATTGTGTAAATATTGGTGTGCTTCTTTATCGATTAAGACGGTGTAATTGTTGTCGCGCAACCATTGGGCAATCGACAGCAAGGCGTCGATCATTTCGCCTTCCATGCCGCGAACCGAATAACGACCTGACAAGGCGATGGTGTGAATAGGAGCGATGGTGGGCACGGAAATCTTATTTAAAAAATAAAATAGTTAAAAACGAAGTCGTCAAATTTTGCGGTCTTTTTACGATGAAGAAGCGGATTCATCACTAGCCTTTATTGAGTTTACGGCAGAGGGTGCTTGACTCGAATCGTTATCCAGCAACACCATCGTAGCGGGCGTATCAAGATCATCGTATTGACCGCGTGAAATCGTCCACACCAACAGGCCGACGATGATGCCAAAAAAGAGTAGCGCAATGGGAATTAGGATGAGTAAAGAGCTCATATCAACTCTATCATTGCGCGGGTTGAGCAAAGCGGTTTTGCCGCCAGGCTTCGTATACCACAATCGCAACCGTATTGGCCAAATTCAAACTGCGCTGCTGGGGCAACATGGGCAAACGTATTTGCGCATCTGCTTGCTGTCGAATCTGTGGATTTAAGCCAGCAGTTTCGCTGCCAAAAATCAAACAATCTTGGGGCATAATTTTTTGAGCATAAAGATCATCGCTGCCTTTGGTTGTCAAGACGTAAAGTTTGGCTTGCGGATGGGTATTTTTTTGCCAGTTGATAAACGCATCAAACGACGCATAAGTGTGCACGCTGGCGAATTCATGATAATCTAAACCGGCACGTCGCATTTTGCTGTCGTCCAGTGGAAAACCCATCGGCTCGATTAAATGCAAATGACAACCCGTGTTGGCACACAAACGAATGAC
>JAVKLU010000020.1:0-66470 GCA_031538895.1 Burkholderiaceae bacterium
GACGGCTTATGTTCGGCGGCATTACCACCGATTTTTGGTTTATCAATTGTGAGCTGGTCCTTATTCATGTTTATTGTTTTAACCAGTGTGTGCACTTGGTTTTTATTTCGTCGAAATGCCCGTTAAATCAGGTCTTAAATATCACCGCGTGATGGTGACATTGGCGACATTGGTGACATTCTCACAACTCGATTCATGAATCGTCATGATGCACTGGAATGGGCCGCTGCGCTGATCGATCTTGGCGAAGCACGCTTGTTGTTAAGCGCAGCAATTCCTTGCTCACGCGCGCAATTGGTCACACAAGCTGACGATGTTTTGACGCCTGCCGCGCAACAGTCTTTTAAAGCGTGGGTAAAGGCGCGACACTTGGGGCAACCGATCGCCTATTTGTTAAAGACCCGAGAGTTTTTTGGTTTGACCTTTGCCCTTGATTCGCGCGTGTTAATTCCGCGTCACGAAACTGAATTGCTGGTTGAATTGGCGATTCAGTTAAGCCCTCCCCACTCGCGTTTATTGGAATTGGGCACGGGCAGCGGCGCCGTTGCTATCGCCTTAGCGCACCATCGACGTGATTTATCCATTACGGCAATTGACAAGGACGCTGACGCACTGGAGTGCGCTCGTATCAATGCGCAAACGCACGATGTCGCGATTAGTTTTCGATTGAGCAACTGGGGTGAGGCTTTAATGAGTGAGGCGCCCGATAATGCACCCTTCGCGATGATGATCAGCAACCCACCGTATATTGCCGCGCATGACCGCCATTTGAGTCAAGGCGATTGCCGCTTTGAACCCAAGCACGCACTCACCGATGGCAGTTCGGATGGTTTGGGCGCAATCAAAAAAATTATTGATTTCGCGCACACGCATTCGGCAAAAAAATTATCAACTCGAATTTTGCTGGAACACGGTTTTGATCAAGCGCCGACAGTTCGTCAGTTATTGCAACAACACCAGGCGCAAGAAGTGCAAAGTTGGCGTGATTTGGCTGGGATTGAGCGCGTGACCGGCGGTATTTTTCACGCCACGACATAAGTCGTTTTGATTTGAAACTTGAGACCAATCTTCATGAAAAAAAATTTTCTTAGTTACTTATTTAGATGCTTGTGCCAGTTCTTCATCGGCGGAATTTTAAGTTTCAGTGCCGTGTCACAAGTTGCACAAGCTGCACAGGCCGCACAGCCACCAGACGCCATTGCACGATTGCAAGACATCGTGCAAAACCTGCGCAGCAGCACCGGCGAATTCACCCAATATCGAGTGACTAAAGACGCCAATAAAGACGCCAAAAATGGCGTGAAGTTAGGACAAAAAAACAGTGGTGAATTTCAGTTTCTAAAACCTGGACGTTTTATTTGGCATTATCAAAAACCTTACGAACAATTATTGCAATCAGACGGTAAATACTTTTATGTGTTTGATAAAGACTTAAAACAAGTCACGCGCCAAATTCTAACTACAGGATTGGGTTTTGGCGAAGCGATTGAAGCCTCGCCCGCAGGAATTTTATTTGTTGGTTTATCCAGTTTGAATCAAAATTTTACGCTCAAAAATGTTGCCGATAAAAACGATGGTATGACTTGGGTCGAAGCGACTCCCAAAAAGTCAGGGCAATTTATTCGCGTCGGTATTGGGATGAAAAACAACACGATTGCGGTGATGGAGCTATATGACAGCTTTGGACAAGCAAGCTTGATCCAACTGGACAAAGTGCGCAGCAATCCATCTTTGAATACCGCACAATTCCATTTTGTGGTGCCTAAAGACGTTGAACTCATTGACAACCCTTTGAATTAGGCTAATCGCACTCATCCTCTGCATTCACTCTCTGCACTCACACGATTTCTCATAATCATCATGAATCTGGCACTTCTCATCAATCGCATTGCAGCCTGGCTGGGCACTCGATTACAAAATAATTTTTATTTGTATTTGGGCGCACTTTTTTCTTTTTTTATTTTGATTGATGCCAGTGTTTTTCACGTCGGTGAAAACATGCGCCAAAAAGCCTTTGATTTAGTCGTAAAGCAACGCATCATCGTTCCCAAACCGGATTCCGACATCATTATTGTAGACATTGATGAAAAAAGTATTGCCGCGTTGGCGCAGGAATATGGCCGTTGGCCGTGGCCGCGCCAAGTGTTTGCTGAGTTCATCGAAAAAGTGAATCAACAAAATCCCAAAGCAATTGTGTTTGATGTGCTCTTTAGCGATCCGGATATACAAAATCCCGATAGCGATGCCTACTTTGATCGAATAATTGCCGCGTCAAACAATACCTATTTTTCTTTCTTGCGCTTATCCGCGTCTGATGACAAATTAAGTCAAATCAAGCCCTCGATGATTGCGAGCATCCGCGAACTTTCCAGTAAAAGCGGCAATCCTGATGCGACCCTCGCCCTCGTTTTGCCGAACTTTGTCTCGGCCTTACAAAGCAATCGCATGGGAACGATCAATATCTCACCGGATAAAGATGGTGTCGTGCGCGAATATCCTTTGTGGGGCGGTGAATACGGTTGGCGCCTGCCCTCTTTGCCCTTAAGCGTCGGGGAAAACTTAATGCGGGGTGACAAACCACTGACTCAAAATCAAACAGAGATTCCACAAAAAATACTGCTCAATTGGCGTGGCAAACCCTATACCTATCGCTACGTCAGTTTTTCCGATGTTTTCAAAGATTTAAGTCTGGAACATCCAACCCGACCAGCGAATGAATTCGCCAACAAAATTCTGCTGATTGGTTCCACCGCCGCGAGTTTGTCCGACATCAAAGCAACCAGTATGAGTCCCGTTTTTCCGGGCGTTGAGATTTTGGCAACGGCGATTGATAACTTCAAAAATCAAGATTACTTAAGCACCTGGCAAGGGCTACTGCCTTACGTCTTATTCAGTTTTATTTTATTGTGGTTAACCGCGATTTCATTCTTTAAAAACTTCAATCGCGACAAAGTCAATCGCACCTTTAGCCTTGGACAGCTGTCTTTATTGATCAGCTCCTATATCACGATCAATTTAATCGGTTGGTATTTAGATGTCACCGGACCGATCACCTGGGCAGTTTTGTATTTCAGTGTGGCAAAAATTTATGCACTGGTCACCGAACGCGCTCTGCAACGCGATTGGCTGAATGCTATTTCCGCGCCGCAAGAGCACATTCACATTTTGGCCTTGCTACCTTTTTCTGACGATACCTTGGTCAGGGCCGCCGATTTGCAAAAAGTTAAAAAAAATCTGGAACGCACTTGGCGTCGCCAACACGGTAAAAAATTGTTGATGGTGTCTATCTTGAACGGACAGCAGCAAAATTTGTGGAGCCTGTATACCTATGTCATTTTAGTGTCGTGGACTTATACCGATGTCAGCACTTTGGCTGCGGATCAACTGGCACTGATCAAGGGCTTACGTGCACAGAGTTCGCTAAAAATCAGTGATTCTTTGCGTCAAGGCAGCCACGATTTGACGATCAATCCCCACGATACCCCTTTGAATCAATGGCGTCATGCCAGCACGCAAGCCTTGCTGAATTTACAGTGATGTCTAATTTTTAAATCACGATGCAGCGGATTGATTTATTACCCCAGTCTCATTTTTGGGATCAATTGATCGCGCTTGTCCGCCGCCAGATTTTTTCGCAGGAGGCGCGCGATACCGTTTTAATTGTCCTACCCACTACAGCGCAAGCGCAACATTTTCAGACTGTACTCAAGCCTACGACCGATGGTGCACAGATTCTCAAGCGTGTGGAAATTGTTCATAAGCAAGGCCTCGAATCAGTGCACGATGCCGCGCAGACGCGATTGACACAAATCCATCACCTGCTTGAACAATTGCGTAGTCTCGATAATTTAAAAGCTGTCTTTCGCACGCACAGCGAAGCGCAAGTCTTAGATTTGGCGGCATCTTTGACGCAGTTGTGCGAACAATTAAGCGCGACACTATTGCCTCGTCATAAAGACGCATGGCAACGCGCGCTCGATCCTTTTTTACAACAACTCAATCCCCGTTTGCGCGAACCTTTATCGCAAGAAGCCCATTTGATTTGGCAGATTTGGCAAACTCAAACACACAGCGTAGTAGCGCAACAAAGCCGGGCATGGCTAAAACGCGCAAAAAACCTCGCACAAACCCAAGTGATTTGGTTAAGCACGGGACGATTAACACCGCTAGAACAGCAGTTTTTAAGTGCACTGACGCGCGATCCGCTGGTGGTTTACGTCAATCCGACCGCCACTGCGGCGGCACGTGCTCTGTGGCGAAAAAATTTGGTCATTACTCAAGAATTACCGGCATGGCTTAATTACGATTTGATGAATGCCTTTGATTGTGCAGACACAGTGAGTGTGAACATCGCGACTGATTTATTCGATGATTCAAATGAACGATCAAATGAAAATTTGAATGAAAGTTTGAATGAGCGTTCCAATGAAAATTCATCGACACCCAATGAGGTTCTTGAGTTCGCTGCTATCGAATTGATCCAAGCGGCACATCTTGAAGATGAGGCGCAACGCGCGTGCCAAACCATCGTTCAATGGCGTAATCGCGGCACAAAAAATATTGCGCTCGTCACTTTAGATCGTGTGATCGCGCGGCGCATCACCGCCTTATTGGCGCGACAAAAAATTATCATCATTGACGAGCTTGGTTGGCCCTTGGACAGTAGTCACGCCGCGACCTTGATTCATGGACTCTTGCAATTACATTTACCACAAACGCCCTTATCTACTTTGATTGATGTCTTGCATCACGCCAGTCATTATTTGCCCAATATTCCGTGGTCTGACATCGCGGTACTAGAGCAGCTCGCGGCGAAAAATTTGACGCCCTGGCGCGATTTACCGATGAGCGCATCATTATCAAAATGGATCAATCAGCTTTACACCCCTGCGCTGACGCGCACGCACAGCATTGCTGATTGGGGTAATGCCCTGTATCAATTTTTAGAAAAACTCGCACTAATTGAACCTTTAAGTTCCAGTATTGATGGCAAAGCCTGTCTTGATAGTTTGAGTTCTCTGACGCGCTTGTCTGATACGCCCCCGCTAGATTTACGCGGTTTTCTGACGCATTTGGAATGGTTGTGGCATCAAGAATTTTTTGAATCCAATAGCACCGTGACAACGTCAACCTCTCCCAAGGACGATAGGGATGCCATGCACGATTCTGCCGTTCATCTCATGTCTTTATCGGGTGCGATTTTGCCCGCATTTGATGCCGTACTGATCGTCGGCGCGGGTGTTGACACCTTACCCGAACGCGCGAGTGAACAGGGATTTTTTTCATCCGAAGTCAAACGTGAATTAGGACTTTTTAGTGCGCATGATCATTTGATGCAGCAAGTATTCAACTTCACCTGCACCTTAATGAGTTGCGCCCAAGTAGTGATCACGACCCGTCCGCGCAATGGCGAAAAATCAGGCGGATCGCATTGGTTGGCGTGGATGAATGATGCGCATCAACACACGATCAATTCTGAGGAGCCGCTCACGCCCATCTCTGCATTGAATCCAATCAGCACGGAAATCAATAAACAAAGCGCGACTCCAAAAATGCGACGCGCGACGGCCCCGAAATTGTTACCGCGCTATTTGTCCGCACAAGCGTGGCAAAGTTTGCAAGACTGCCCTTTTCAGTTTTATGCGCGTTATATGCTGGAGTTAAAACCGGCACAAGAAGCGCAAGAGACACCAGACAAACGAGAGTACGGCATTTGGTTACACGATATTTTTCATCGTTGGCATCAGGCCGGTGGAAGCAGTGGTAGCCTGACGCTGCACGCATTAGCGGGGCAAGTGTTTACAGAAAAATTGGCCCTTTACGGCGAAGCATTGGCGTATGAATGTCGCTTTTTAAAACTGATTGACGTGTATTTAGAAGACGACGTCAAAAGGCGTTTGGCAGGTTGGACATTTTTTGCCGCTGAACAGACGTTTGAAAAAACACTGCACCGCGCCGACGGTAGCGCGCTCATTTCTTTGCGCGGGCGCATTGATCGCATTGATCAACAAAAGATAGGTTCAGATGTGGCGACAACAAGCGTGATTGATTACAAAACACAAACTGAACAAAAACTGCGCGAATGGATCACTAACACCGATAAACAACAATTGGCGTTTTATGCGCTGCTGTTAAAAAACGATGTGCCGGGCCCGATTGACGCCGCGTATTACGCGATGACACCGACCGCAAAAAAAAGTGGTTGGGTTGATGCGCCTGATATTGAAGGGCTTGGCAAGGCACTGGAAAAACTAATGATTCACACACTGGACGCGATTGCAAACACCGCGCCCTTACCCGCGCATGGAACTTTTGCAAGCTGCCGCTATTGCGAGATGCGCGGAATTTGTCGGCGTTCTTTGTAATTGCTGCAATTGTTGAAGTTATCGAAGCTGTCGCTTTAATTTTATGTCAATCAAAATTTATTGATTCATCCATGCCCGCTTTTTTTTACAACGAACAGGCCACCGATAGCGCACAATTCACCGCGCTGGCGACTGACCCCAGCTATTCAGTAGCGATCGAGGCGTGCGCCGGCAGCGGCAAAACCACTTTATTAGTCGCGCGCATCACCAAAATTTTATTAAGCGGCGTAAAACCAGATGAAATTTTGGCCATCTCTTTTACGCGCAAAGCCGCCGCAGAAATTTTGGAACGTGTGCAACAGATGTTGCAGTACTTGGCGCAAGAGTCTGACGACAAAGTGATTGCGCGCTTGGCAGCGATGCAAATTGATCACCCCGAACGACAACTTGAGGCCGCACGCCAGTTGTATCCATTAGCGTTTGGGCAAGGATGCGGTTTAAGCATTACCACTTTTCATGGTTGGTTTGTGTCTTTGCTCAAGCAATTGCCATTGTCGTCCGGCGTCACGCCAGCATTTAATTTGCTGGAAAACGACGCGCATTTTCGCGACATCGTTTGGCATCGTTGGATAAATTTGCGCTTGCCAGCGCAAATGCAGGATTTGCGCACACTTTACATGGCGCTTGGTGATCGCCAAACGCATCATTTATTAAATGCTTTTATCGCCTACCGCGCAGAATGGCGCTTGGCGACCTATCACGATAGCCCCGAAGTCTATTCTGATCATGATGCAGACTCGACTGAGTTAACCCCGTATCAGTGGTTAAAAGATTTATTCGGCACTGATGGTCAGCGTGATCCGCGCTATGATTTTTTTACACCCGAACATTGCGCGCAACTACAAACGCTCGCCAGCACTTTGGGACAAGGAAGCGACGCGCAACAAAATAAAGCGCGTGCGATTGAGGCGGTATTAAGCACAATACCCGTCGATGATGAATCAGCACTGACACGTTTTGACGCGATTAAATCAATTTTTTTAACGCAAAAAAATGAACCTTCAAAACCTTTAAAAGTCAAAATTTCTTTCGACGAATTTGCCGCATCATGGGAGTCGATGGGTGTAATGATTGCCGATTTTTTGCATCGCAGTGAAGATACCTTATTGTTGAGTTTGCATGCGCCATTGATGCGTTTAGGACATCATTTGGTGAACTTTTATCAGAGCGAAAAAAATGATGCGCGAGTGTTAGATTTTGCCGATCTGGAATTTGAAATGCTGCGTTTAATGTGCGAAGAGGAATACGCCGCCTATTTTCAAGCCCGTTTAGAAACGCGTTGCCGTCACATTTTGATTGATGAGTTTCAAGACACCAACCCTTTGCAATGGCATGTTTTGTACGCCTGGTTGCAAGGTTATGTCGAAGTCGGCGAAGCTATTCCCACCTTGTTTTTAGTTGGCGATCCCAAACAATCAATTTATCGATTTCGACGCGCTGATCCGCGCGTGTTCGATACCGCACAACAGTGGTTGCGCACACATATTGCCAACAGTATTTTTTTGCGCACCGACCACACTTGGCGCAATGCGCCGGCGATCACGAGCACGCTCAATCAATTATTTGCCCACAATCCACGTTACCACCCCCATAGCAGTGGCGCGACTGACGACAATATGGCCGCCGTCACCGTATTGCCTTTAATACAAGCCGCTCCCAAAGAAGTGCGCGATACCACTGAAGTGACGGTTTTGCGTAATCCATTGCACTATCCCGCAGTAGAGCACGAACAACATTTGCGCGAAATTGAAGGACAACAGATTTGCGCAATGCTGATCGCCGCACAAAAAACACATCATTTTGCGTGGAATGAAGTTTTGTTGTTGATGCGTACGCGCTCGCATCTGGCTGATTACGAAGAGGCGTTTCGTGCCGCCGGAATTCCGTTTTCATCGGATCGAAAAAATTCTTGGCAAGAGTCACTCGAAGTGTCTGATTTTTTAGCGCTCGCGCGTTTTGTTTTGTTTCAAGACGATCATGCCCTGGCACACGTTTTATCCAGTCCAATGTTTGATTGGCCAAACGAACGTTTGAGCGCGTTAGCGTACTTTGTCAAAACACAAAAACAGACACTCAACACTGGCGAGCGCGCCACCCTGTCTTGGTTTAGCACCCTGCCCGAATTTTTACAACAATGTGATGAGTCAGCAGATTCGATCACCCTGATTCAACAACATTGGCAATTACTCCTTGATTGGATAGACGCGGCGCGGCGTTTATCGATTCATGATTTTTTTGATTCGGTATTTGCCCGCGCCGATGTGCCCGCGTGTTATTGGCGCAACACACCCTCACATGAGCACGCGCAAATCGAACGCAATCTATACGCCTTGCTGCACGCAAGTTTGTCGTTTAACGCCGGACGCTATCCGCGCTTGGCCGATTTTGTCGCTCAATTTGGCACGCTGTCTGATGACGCGCTACCGGCCAGCCACGACGATGGCGTGCAATTTATGACCATCCACGGGGCGAAAGGAAAAGAAGCGCAAGTGGTGGTTTTATTAAACAGTAACACCTCAAACTCATTTGACAAATTAGATTTGTTAATTGACTGGCCACTCGAACAGGCGCATCCCACACACATCTCGGCGTTTTGGAATAAAGATGTTCGCGGTGTGGCGCGCAATGCGCTGTTCGCTCAAGAACAGCATTACGCCCAACAAGAAGAATGGAATTTGTTTTATGTCGCGTGCACCCGCGCCAAAAAATTACTGATTTTTTCCGCAGTTGCAAATGGTAAAAAATCCAGTTCTAAGGGCCTAGATGAAGACAGTTGGTATGGACAAATTTCGTCTGTGATTTCGTCTGCGATTTCGTCTGTGATACGACCGCCAGAAACCCCAGTTTCTGACTGAAATATGCCCTTTTTGACTTTTGGATGTGAAATCAATTAAAGAGTAAAATGCTGGGCTGCACAAAACCGTATCTTTAGGAGCAACAAGTACCCCGAAGCAATACGGTTTGATGATCATTTTATTCAATTTATCCGCCAATATTCTCATGGTTCAATTCGCCAAAGAAACCCTCCCCATTTCTCTAGAAGACGAGATGCGCAAAAGTTATCTCGATTACGCCATGAGTGTGATTGTGGGACGTGCGCTGCCCGATGTTCGTGATGGTTTAAAACCGGTGCATCGACGCGTTTTGTTTGCGATGCACGAAACCAATAATGTGTGGAATCGTTCTTACGTCAAATGCGCACGCGTCGTTGGGGAGGTGATGGGTAAATACCATCCTCATGGCGATCAAGCGATTTACGACACTTTGGTGCGAATGGCGCAAAATTTTTCATTGCGCTATCCACTGGTTGATGGACAAGGAAACTTTGGCTCGATCGATGGCGACAACGCTGCGGCAATGCGTTACACCGAGTGCCGACTGGACAAAATCGCTGACGAGTTACTGGCCGATATTGATAAAGACACCGTTGACTTTGTTCCCAATTACGACGGCAAAGAGCGCGAACCGGCCGTACTGCCAACACGCTTGCCGAACTTGTTAATCAATGGGTCATCGGGAATTGCGGTGGGAATGGCGACCAATATTCCGCCGCACAATTTAAATGAAATTACTAAAGGTGTACTGTATTTGCTGGCCAATCCTGAAGCGACGATTGATGAGTTGATGGGTTTTATTCCGGCGCCTGATTTTCCTACTGGCGGTTTAATTTATGGCGTATCGGGAATTCGCGACGCCTATCACAGCGGACGTGGACGCGTCGTGATGCGCGCCAAAACACATTTTGAACCATACGGTTCGGGTGATCGCCAAGCGATTGTTGTCGACGAAATTCCTTACCAAGTCAATAAAAAAAGCCTGATCGAACGGATGGCTGAATTGGTACGCGATAAAAAATTAGACGGCATTAGCGATGCACGCGACGAGTCCGATAAATCGGGGATGCGTTTAGTGATTGAGTTAAAACGCGGTGAAATCCCTGAAGTCGTATTAAATAATTTATACAAACACACACAGTTACAAGACAGCTTTGGAATCAATATGGTGGCGCTGGTCGATGGTCAGCCGCGCTTATTGAATATCAAACAAGTCTTGCAATCTTTTCTCAATCACCGCCGCGAAGTCATCACACGCCGCACCGTTTTTGAATTACGCAAAGCGCGTGATCGCGGTCATGTGCTGGAAGGTTTAGCCGTGGCACTGGCCAACATCGATGACTTTATCGCCTTGATTAAAGCCGCGCCAACACCGCCTGAAGCGCGCATCGCCCTGATGAATAAAACTTGGGATTCATCCTTAGTGCGAAATATGTTGGAGCGTGCTGCGCAAAATAACGCGGGCGATGTCAGTGCCTATCGTCCGGAATCTTTGCCGGCTGATTTTGGTTTGCAAGGTGATGGTTTGTATCGTTTGTCAGAAATTCAAGCGCAAGAAATTTTGCAGATGCGTTTGCAACGTTTGACCGGTTTAGAGCAAGACAAAATCTTGAACGAATATCATGAAATCATGACGCACATCAGCGACTTGATTGATATTTTAAAAACGCCTGCTCGGGTCACACAAATCATCATTGAAGAAACCACTGCCGTGCAATTGGCTTACGGTGAAGGTAATCCACGTCGTTCAGAAATCGAACTCAATTCAGCGGATTTAGAAACTGAAGATTTAATCACGCCAGAAAACCGCGTTGTCACCATCAGTCACACCGGTTATATCAAAGCACAAGCGCTCTCGGACTACCGCGCGCAAAAACGCGGCGGACGCGGCAAAGCGGCCACTCAAATGAAAGAAGACGATTGGGTTGAACAATTATTTATTGGCCATACACATGACTTTATTTTGTTCTTCTCAAACCGTGGTCGCGTGTACTGGCAAAAAGTATGGGAACTGCCAATCGGCAGTCGTGCTGGGCGTGGCAAACCACTGGTCAATTTATTCCCTATGGAAGAGGGTGAAAAAATCACCGTCACCTTGCCATTGGATGGCGGGATGAGCAAATTTCCCCAAGACCATTTTGTATTTTTAGGAACCGCCGCCGGCGTAGTGAAAAAAACACCTTTGTCGGAGTTTTCTAACCCACGCAAAAACGGCATCATCGCGGTTGATTTAGATGAAGGTGATGTCTTGATCGGCGCCGCGTTGACTGATGGCACATACGACGTGATGCTGTTCTCTGACGCGGGTAAAGCAGTACGCTTTGACGAAAACGATGTGCGCAGTGTCGGCCGTGGGGCACGCGGTGTTCGCGGAATGAATTTAGATGAAGGTCAATCGGTGATTGCCTTACTGGTGGCTAAAGACGAAGCACAATCGGTGCTGACCGCCACTGAAAACGGTTTTGGTAAACGCACCTCGATTACTGAATACACGCGCCATGGCCGTGGTACTAAAGGAATGACGGCGATCAAGACCTCGGAACGAAACGGTAAAGTTGTCGCCGCGACGCTGGCGAACGATACTGACGAAGTGATGTTGATCACCAACGGCGGTATATTGATTCGCACCCGTGTGGCTGAGATTCGAGAAATGGGGCGCGCGACACAAGGCGTGCGTTTAATTTCAATTGATGAAAACAGTTTACTGTCCGGCCTGCACCGGATTAACGAGGCAATGATTGGTGATGATGAAGAAGAAGAAGGTGAAGATGATTTTTTCTTAGTCGGTTAAGCGCACAGAACTAAGCGCACAGAACTAAGCGTACAGAACTCAGCGCAGAGAACTAAGCGCGCAGGTCTAAGGAAAAACCTGAATCATTCATTTATCTTTTTCAGACAGCCATGCTTGATTCCAATAATGAGAAAGCGGCAATTGTGTATTGCCCAGTATTGAAGCGAATGCACTTGATGCGCTGACGTTATCGAGCGCTAAGAGCGCCAGAGTTTCACTACACCATGGTGCAAAGGGCACATAGTCGCCCAGACGTGCACTTAAGCGAGTCATCCACGCAGGCAAGACGAGTATTCGCGCAGCCCTTCGACCTTGTTGCTCACGCAAATTGGCAATAAAAGCGGCAAGAGGCAAGGCACTTGTACCGACGCATTCATACATGGCGTCAATTTTGGAATGTCTTAACAAACTCGCCACACCTCTGGCCAAATCTTGCACTGCAATGGGTTGTACTTGTGCGCTTAACACTGGTTTGGGCAGTACGAGCATCGGCAGTTTTGACAAGGCAACAAACATCTTGCTACTGGCGCCACCCGCCCCAAAGATGATGCTGGGGCGTAGCACCGTGCCGCTCAGTTGCTCTTTTTTAATCAGCGATAACAAATGAATATCCGCTTCACGCTTAGTGGCCGCGTAGTCAGTTGGGTTGTCCAATGCAGTGCTGCCAACCCCTAGTGCAGAAATTTGGATCACCCGAATTGGCGTGGCGCGCATCTGACTGACTGTTGCACAAGCATCAAACAAGGCTTTTGGCGTATCGCTATGCACCGCTTTCAGTGGGCGCGATTGACTGTCGCGTAGCACGCCAACCGCATTGATCACCACATCTATATTTTCCAGACGTGCAATCCATACCTCAGGATAGGTATCTTTGGCAAAATCCGCTTTGACTTCAACAATAGTATGCCCTTCTATAATCAGCGCCGCTTTAATATTGCGCCCCACAAAGCCCCGCGCACCGCACAGCAAAATATTTAGCGTACTCATAAAACGTTCTCCTTTGAATAATTGGTCAGATCAAATATCGATGTTAAAAAATCAGTCTGTAATTAACGCTCAACAAAGCTCTCAAAACGCTTCAGAAAGTGTCCGAACCTCAAGTACTCTAAATGGCCTAAGCGCTTCGTGGTATTTGGTGCACACCAAACCGCGCCAAGAAGACACTGCGCTGATCAATCTCGAACAGCAGGGATACATGTGCTATTTACCCAAACTGCAAATCGAAAGAATTCGTCGTCACAAAGCCGAAGTCGTCATCGAGCCAATGTTTCCTCGTTATTTATTTATCCAACTGAATCAGCGTGACGAAAATCAAAGTTGGGCGCCAATCCGATCCACCATCGGTGTCAGCCAGCTAGTGCGCTTTGGCACACAGATTGCAAAAGTTGATGATCGATTGCTTGATTTATTGCGCTCTCGCGAATCGACCCACCCTACCGAATCATTATTCCAGCCAGGTGAACACGTTCGCGTTACTGAGGGTCCATTTATCGGTTTTGAAGCGATCTATCAAACCACCGATGCCGAGCGCCGTTCAATGATTTTGTTAGAGTTTCTCAACAAACCCGTGTCTGTCAAAATCAATACGGCGGGTCTCGAAAAAATTGCGTCGTAGTTGTATTAGCGTGTACTAACCTGTTCTAGCGCATGCAAAAGTACCTACGCGGTCTTTTGAACCTCGCGTGTAAAGCCCTCTAACAACGATCGCATTTTGGCCCTAGTCAAACGATTACCATGTTGACGCACGACTTCGGCGGCACAACGATTGCCTAATAAGGCGGCCTGCGCAGGGTGATAACCCTGCGTCACTGCGTATAAAAAAGCACCTGCAAACATATCACCCGCACCGTTGGTATCGACTGCCTCGACCACAGGAGTGGGCACTTCAACCTGAAAATCTTTAGCTAGGATTAAACATCCTCGCGCGCCGCGTGTCACGCACACTGTTTTGGCGAGTACGCTTATGCTCGATTCGACGTTTGACCAGTCGTCGCTACCGCACCAGGTTTTGGCTTCCTCTTCGTTACAAAACACATAATCCAAACCACCTGCAAGCATGGCATCAAGACCAGATCGGCAAAAACGAATCATGCTGACATCACTCAAAGTCAAAGCCAAAGCGACTCCTGCGCCACGTGCAAAGCTTTTGCCTTTGATCGCCGCCATCAAGCCGGTGGGCGATGCCGCAAGATAACCTTCCATGTAATAAATGGCCGATTGTGTAATCTCTTTGGGCTGCAAAGAAGCATCATCTAATTGGGCGCTGACACCCAAAAAAGTACACATGCTGCGTTCCGCGTCGGGTGTCACAAACACGAGACAACTGCCGGTTTGTCCTTGCTGCTCCTTGGTATTTGACACATTTGTCGCCACCCCATTACGTCGCAAATCATCTGCGTAAAAATGACCCAATTCATCGTCAGAAACTCGGCACGAATAAAATGCCCGTCCTCCTAACTGCGACAGCGCGACAACGGTATTGCCTGCAGACCCTCCCCCTGTTTTACGCGGCGTCAGATCGACGACATGATTTAACAACTCGGCGCGACGATCTTGATCAACCAAAGTCATGTGTCGTTTATCGACGCCCATGTTTTGTAATTGCGCGTCGCTGACTTCGTATTCTGAATCGACCAGCGCATTGCCGACCGCGTATAAATGGTGATCAAACATGTAGATATGTTGTGGTCAAAGAAGATGCGAAAATTTATCTGATCGCGACTGTTTTAGCGACTGTCTTATTTAAAGATCAGCGATCACTTGTTCAAAATCCCCAAGTTCCATCAGATCGCTCCAAATTTCTGCGGCTTCTGCAATATACGCGGCATGGATAGGCGGGCAAGTCTGTCAGAAACCACTCTCTAGCTCTTGCTCAGTCCCAAAGACCGCTTGATCTGTTGAATTTTAATTGCCGCGCTTTCGTCTTGTACCGCGCCTCGCCAAGCCTTGCGCACAAAAACAAATAGCAGCAAAACAAAAGCAGAAGCCAAGGTCGCTAACACGATAATGAGACTGCGCTTTGGCGACACTGGCTTTGACGACAGGCTGGGTTCTTGAGCAAACACCTCCGCACCCCTCGCTTTTAACTTCAAACTCAACTCTATATTATCGACTCTTGGATCCACAATATCTGTCTTATTGCTAGATCGCCTAAATGTGCCTACCCCATCAGCAATCAACTGATGATTCAAGGCCATTTTTTGCACAATCGCCTCCCGTTCTTGACCTTTAGGTTGTAGCTCGATGAGTAACACTTCTACCGCATTGCGGCCTAAGGCTTGGGCGTCTTCAGGGCTCGTTCCTTTCGCCACGAGAGTGGCCAATTTAGTTTTTTTGTCGATTGAGTACGAAAGATTTTGTTTTAGCAACTGACGCGCATCGTCTTTTACCCCATCGGCCTTGGCCAAGAAGCCAAATTTGTCAATCAATTGGTCCAGTACAGGCGTAGTATGGAGTAATGCGATTTCTTCATCATTCAAACGTAGACTGGCGATGGATTCATAAGTCTTAGGGCATAAAAAACTTACCCCACCGGCTAAAATAGCCACCACCAAAGGACCAATGATCAACAATCGCCAAGCCTCGGCCAGCGTGACCAAAATATCCAGTAGGCTAATCTCATCATCGCTTGGTTCTATTATTTGTTCTGTCATAACTCAAGATGGGTGGAATCAATTAAACGGTTCTTATGCTTAGTTCTTGTGCTTAGTTTGCGCATAAACATTGCCCAAGCGATGTTCTTGTCGTTCAGTCAAGTTTTAATCATTGCCAAAAGTCACTGGCGGAGAGGGAGGGATTCGAACCCTCGGTACGGAAACCGTACGCCTGATTTCGAGTCAGGTACATTCGACCACTCTGCCACCTCTCCGTATACAGACACTGCAATTAACGCTTGATTATAAGGGTTGAGGATAAGAGTTGAGGCGGTGGCGGTTCTTGATCTGATCGCCTGACCTCACCAATTTTCTAAGGGCAATGCGCGTTCATTTTCTAACAATGTCTGAATCGTTTCGCGTTCACGAATCACAGTGACGCGATCGCCTTTGACCAAAATTTCTGCTGCGCGCGGACGCGTGTTGTAATTAGAACTCATGCTCATACCATACGCGCCAACGTCATGCAAGGCCAGCACATCGCCCAACTTAACCGCCAAAGCACGTGCGTTACCCAGCGTATCGCCCGTTTCACAAATAGGGCCGACGACCTCATAAATATGCTCGGGTTCATCATCACGTTGTTGGACAGCGCTGATGTGGTGATAGGCTTGATACAAGGATGGACGCATCAAATCATTCATCGCCGCATCAATGATTAAAAAATTTTTATGTTGGCCCAATTTACGCACCCGCGTTTGGCTTAACAAAACCGCACTGGCGCCGACAATCGAACGACCGGGTTCAAAAATGACTTGTGCTTGTGCTTGCCGCGCTTTGATTCGCTGTGTCACTTGCGTGACAAAATCAGTCACCGCCGGCGAGTTTTCCTGCGCACGATACGGTATTCCTACGCCACCCCCAATATCAATGTGCGCTAAGTGAATTCCGAGGCCTTGCAATTCTGCGCACAAATCAAGCACCCGATCAGTCGCGTCAAGCAGCGGTTGCAATTCCAAAATTTGCGATCCAATATGGCAATCGATTCCCACAATATCCAAATGCGGCAATTGTTGCGCGTACTGATACGCGCTTAGGGCTGCGGTATGCGCGATGCCAAATTTATTTTCTGCCAAACCTGTCGAAATATAGGGATGCGTTTTCGCATCGATATTGGGGTTAATCCGTAAAGAAATGGGCGCGCGCATATTAAGTTCTTGAGCAATCGAATTGAGCTGATCGAGCTCATCAGTTGACTCAACGTTAAAACATTTAATCCCCGCGTGCAGCGCTGCGCGCATTTCCCAATCGCTTTTACCAACGCCCGAAAAAATCACTTTATTCGCCGCACCGCCGGCTAACAATACACGTTGCAATTCGCCGCCCGACACGATGTCAAATCCTGCGCCCCACTGCGCCAGCAATTGCAATAACGCGCGGTTGCCATTGGCTTTTACCGAATAAGCAATCAATGCACCGGCAGCTTGCGCAGGTGTTTGATAGGCATGAAACGCGCGATGTAGTTGGGCGTAGGAGTAAACAAATAAAGGCGTGCCGTATTGTTGTGCGAGCTCCAGCAGAGGCAGGTTTTCAACTTGTAATTGTTGGTTTTTATAAGCGAACATCGTGAACAAATGAAAGATAAAAATAAAAGTGAAAATGAAAGTGAAGTATCGCTTGAAATTGAAGATCAATAGACCTCACACCGCGCGTTCACAACAAAGCACCCCATTACATCGGGTGCAACAAGCGCAAGGGACGAAATAATTCTTGCATGGCGGCGTTATGAATAAAACTTAAGTTATACGGATGTTCCGACGCTAATGTGGGCAGAATTGTAAAAGTTTCAAGCGAACATCGCTGCATGGTTGCTTGCGCAATATTGCCCCATAACAAGCAGGTGGGGGCTTGTGCTTGCCCCGCCAAAGCACGCATCACACTGTTTAACAAAGCTTGCCAATGCGCGGCCTCGCGTTGGGGTGTGATATTTGGACGAAACACCAAGGCGGCGTTTAATAACAAAAAGCCGCGCGCCAATAAATTGGCCTGCAACTGCGCGCCGCTTTGAATCAATTGCGTCCTTGGGACATTCAGTAAATCATTGGTATTGTCGGCGGACAATAATCCATCGGCCAGCAATAACATTTTGACAAAATTCCGTAACGAGGTGGCGCGGTTAACCTCACGCGACAAACCGCCTCCATCAGACCGCCACAAAGACATCACGGCACCATCCATAAAGCTGTAACCGTTCGCACTGGCCGCACGCGGATAAGGCGCTTCACCCAAGAGTACAAAACGGACTTGATCGCGTGGCACCGAAAACGCGGCAAAAATATGACCACGATGAGGTAAAAAATAGTCTGTATTTAACTGCGTAAAATAATCAGGCGTGCGCGCATTGATTGCCGTCACGCCTTCGTATAAAACCTCATGCCAGCTACTGTGAGAATAATTTTTAATCAGGGTAAACATGTTTTGATCAATCATTTTTGCAAGGTTTTAACGCCGACAATAAAAACAGATTCTCTTGAACTGGTGATTCTTTTGAAGTCTTAATTGTGTCGACCCATCTGGCGCACTCATATAATTTCCAGATCAGTGTTTATTGCTTGTTATATTGTTGGTTAACTCAAATATTTTTACAGTACGTATGTCAAAAAACTTTCATCTCAAAAACTTGACTCCTGCCCGATTGCGTACGCTGATAGTTTTAATCGCCATTGTTAGCATCACACAAAATGTCTGCGCCGAAGACGCACCAGAGTTCTCATTCGGACAAGAACCCAGTAAACACTATTTTGGACTCGATGCCATGATGGGTAATGGCGCCCTTTGGACTGCGGATTTAACGCCAGCAGTAAGCACACAAGTGTCAACACAAAACCCCTTAAATTTAACGTATGGATATAAGTTCGCGCCGTATTTTGCAGTAGAACTGGGTTACGCAGAAAACGATGTTCAAAAAAGCTATGGCCCGGGCAGTGTTTTTTTTGGTCAAAAGATCGAGACGATCAATATTTCAATCCGCCAAAAAACTCAACTCTTACCGATTAACACCGTATGGCGTTACGCCGTCACACCTGATGTCGATGCGATTTTAAAAGTTGGCGTTATCGCCATGAACAATGATTTTAATTTTTCAATTGCTTCAAATTCATCCGCCACTCAATCTAATCATAATTTTGTCATCAAACCAAACATTGGCCTGGCCAGTGAAGTTCGCATCAATGCATTCTTTAGTGCCATTTTTGGCGCCAACTATATTCCCAGTTATAGCTACAGCTACTACGACGGTGGATTGCCCGCTCAACTGACTTATCAACTCAAAAATAGCTATCTATACGTCGGTACGCGCTTGTCGTTTTAATAAAAAAATTTTTGATGACCTTACCAATATTTTCATCTTATGTCATTCGAGTTTTATTGACGACGCTCGCCGTGACGGCGGTGAGTACTATCCTAATCAGTCCGACTCACGCCCAAACGCTTGCGCAAAAAAATGCGTTTGAACAAGCACAAAAGGCTTATCAAGATAAAGATTACGCTAGCGCATTCAGCGCGTTTGTTCGCTTAAGTGAACAAGGAATTCTAGAAGCACAAATCATGCAAAGCGTGATGTACAGTAAAGGTGAAGGCGTTGCGCTTGATCAAAAACTGGCCACCGAATTGCTCATAAAACCCGCCAAAGCGGGGCAAGCAGAAGCACAAAACGCATTGGCTTTTGCTTATTTAATGGGTGAAGGTATCGCGCAAAATAAAGTCGAAGCCGCCGTCTGGTTTGAAAAAGCCGCCATCCAAGGACAAGTGGTCGCACAAGCAAAACTCGCGCAAATGTACCAAGAGGGTGATGGCGTGAGCGTCGACAAAAAAAAGGCCCTAAGCTGGTACACGCTATCAGCCCAGCAAGGTTTCGCCCCCGCGCAATGGAATTTGGGCAATATGCACCGCCAAGGTGACGGCACGTCTAAAAATCCACAAGAAGCGATCAAGTGGTTACAGCAATCCGCCCACCAAGGTTTGCCTGGCGCACAATTTGCGCTGGCGACAATGCTGGAACTTGGCGAAGGACAAGCGCCCGATTTCAAAGCGGCACGCGCGTGGTATCAAAAAGCGGCTGATCAAGGTTTTTTGGATGCTAAAGTGAATTTGGCAATACTTGATTTAACCGGTAAAGAAGGTGCAACAATCAAGGACAAAGCTGATCGAAAAAATATTACGCAGGCTTTAGTTTTGCTGCGTGAAGCCGCCGATCAAGGATTGGCGCGGGCGCAATTGATATTGGGCAATATGTATCGCGATGGTGACGGTGTGGCGAGTGACCGACAAACCGCTATCGCCTGGTATCAAAAGGCGGCGGATCAAGGCGTCGCGCAAGCACAATTTTATTTAGCCTTGCAATATCAGTTCGCCCCTGCAGGTCAAAAAGATATTCAAAAAGCGCTGGTGCTTTATCAAAAAGCAGCCGCGCAAGCTTATGCTCAAGCCGAATTTTTACTAGGGGCTTTGTACCAGAGCAACGAGATTGGCGCACCCAATATGACGCAGGCGCTGGCTTGGTATCAAAAAGCATCAGCACACCATTCATCTGACGCGTCGAGAATTTTGGGTGAAATTTACGATGTGGGCAAAGGTGTTCCCATCAACAAAGTCGAAGCCAAGAAATGGTTTTTAATTGCCGCTGAACAAGGCGACGCGTCAGCGAAATTTCGTTTGGCGCAAATGTATGAAAACGGTGACGGGATTGCGCTCAATAAAAAGCGCGCCGTGATTTTGTATAAAGCTGCGGCGGAACAAAATCACGCCGAAGCACAATTTAATCTGGCGTGGATGTATGCACATGGTGAAGGTCGTGATGATGGCAAAGCTGATCTCCCAGCAGCGGCGCGCTGGTATCAGGTTTTAGCCGATCAAGATCCGCCGGTCAATCAAACGCAGCAAGACACCTTATTCAACAGCTCGAAAAATTTTTTGGGCTTGATGTATTTAAATGGCGAAGGTGTTACCAAAGACTACGCTAAAGCGCGCGCACTGTTTGAAAAAGCTGCCGAGCGCGAATTTATGGACGCACAATTTAACTTGGCCCAGATCTACGAACTGGGATTGGGCGTTGATAAGGATGTCACCAAAGCAGCGCAGTACTACCAGAGCGCGGTCAGAAACGGACATTCACAATCCTATCTGAATTTGGGAAACTTATACGCGCATGGCAATGGCGTCAAAAAAGACACCCAATTGGCGCGCCGTCTGTATCTCAAAGCCCTGGAGCAAAACGTCACGGGCGCAACAGAGGCCCTACAAAAGCTCACTCAGTAGATCGCTTTTAAAATCACTCTTATAAAGTCGAGCACGCGCGCGCCAATTCTGTAATTCGCTTCCAATCAGCGGTTTCAAGCGCCGATTTTGGCGTCAACCACGAACCACCCACCACCGCAACATTTGGCAAACGTAAAAACTCCGGCGCGGTGTTGATGTCAATTCCACCAGTTGGACAGAAACGGACATCAGGCAATACCGCGGCTAAGGCATTCAAGCTACCGATGCCACCGGCTTGCACGGCAGGGAAAAATTTCAAACTGTCACAGCCGGCGCGCACTGCCATAATCGCTTCGGAAGGCGTCATCACACCCGGAATAAAAGGAAAGCGATAACGCGCTGCCAGCTCGACCACGGCGGGATCAAAACCTGGCGACAATCCCGCGACCGCTCCCGCATCGCGAACTTGTTCCAATTGTGCGGGACTCAACACCGTTCCGGCTAACACACAAATCGGTAGTTTTTCACGCACCACACGCGCAATTGCTTCGAGGGCACAAGGATGACGCAAGGTAATTTCTATCGCATCAACACCACCTTTTAATAAGGCATGGGCCAGTGGTAAAGCTTGTGCTGCGTCCGTTAAGCTGACCACTGGAATGACGCGCGTTTTAATTTTTAATTGAGCAAATACATTCATAGTGTTCTTTTAAACAAACAATACGCTGGCACCCTCTTCTGCAGTGCCGACTTGTTGACGAAATCCCGCAAATAATTCGCGACCATAACCGGTAGTTGCCACTGCCGCACGGCGTGCATCCTTGCGCTGCGCCCATTCTGCGGCATCGACTTGCACCGACAATTCGCCCGTCGTGGCATCCAGAACGATGACATCGCCTTCCATAATTTTTCCAATCGGGCCACCGTCTTGAGTTTCAGGACAGACATGAATCGCGGCGGGGACTTTGCCCGAAGCTCCCGACAAACGTCCATCAGTCACCAGCGCCACAGAAAAACCTTCGTTTTGTAAATTGCCCAACAGAGGCATCAATTTATGTAATTCGGGCATACCATTCGCGCGCGGCCCTTGATAGCGCAACACTGCAATAAAGTGTTCACGCAAACCACCGGCGGCGTAACGTGCCAACATTTCCTCTTGCGAATCAAACAGTCGCGCCGGTGCGATCACGCGTTGATGCTGCGCCGCCACTGCCGAGACTTTAATAATGCCGCGACCCAAGTTCCCTTTCAATACGACCAGACCGCCTTGCGGTGCAAAAGCGTCAATCGGCGCGCGTAGCACCGCGTCATCTGCACTTTTATCAGCGCATGGAGAAAATGCGACGCGGCCATTTTGCAAACTTGGCATCAAAGTTTGCGCGTACAAACCAGATTCTTGTGCTGGCATCACCGTCACCACATCAGCATGTAATAAACCCGCATCCAATAAGGCATGAATCAACCATGGCGTGCCTCCGGCTTGGTGGAACTGATTCACATCCGCAGTACCGTTGGGATAAATTTTGGTCAACAAAGGAATCACCGCCGACAGTGCAGAGAAATCATCCCAGTTAATCAAAATGCCCGCTGCTCGTGCCACCGCGACCCAATGCAAAGTATGGTTAGTCGAACCGCCTGTTGCCAACAAGGCGATGATGGCGTTGACAATACATTTTTCATCGACTATCAAGCCCAAAGCATGCGTAAATTTTGCCCCCTGCTGCAAACGTGCGTCAGACCAATCGATCAATACTTCAGTCGCGCGTTCGGTCAGTGCTTGACGCAAAGGACCATGCGGCACAAACGCCGCACCGCTTAAATGCAAACCCATCACATCCATCAACAATTGATTGGAATTGGCAGTGCCATAAAACGTGCACGTTCCGGCGCCGTGATAGGAGGCTGTTTCGGCGGCTAATAAATCTGTTTTAGTCACGCGCCCTGCGGCAAACTCTTCACGCACTTTGGCTTTTTCTTTATTGGACAAACCTGATGTCATCGGGCCCGCTGGCACAAAAATCGCCGGTAAATGACCGTATGACAAGGCACCCAATAACAAGCCCGGAACAATTTTGTCGCATACACCCAAATACATCATGCCATCAAATACATCGTGCGACGCTCCCACTGCCGTTGACATCGCAATCACATCGCGTGAGAACAAAGACAACTCCATCCCCGCACGACCTTGTGTAATGCCATCACACATCGCAGGAACAGCTCCGGCGACTTGCGCGACTGCACCTTTTTTTTGCGCCGCCGCTTTAATCAAGGCCGGATAGTGTTCATAGGGTTGATGCGCCGACAACACATCGTTGTAGGCCGTAATGATGCCAATGTTGACCTGTTGTTGGTGCAATAAAATCGTTTTTTCGCTGGCCGTTGACGCCGCTTGAACATGCGCTAAATTGGCACAGCCCAGTTCATGCCGTGCAACTTTTGGCGCTTGATTTTGTAATCTAATTTTGGCTAAATAGTCCTGACGGGTTTGGCGACTACGTTCAATAATAGTCTGTGTGACCTGCGCAATAGTGGGGTGTAATGTGTGGGGCATAAATAAAAAAATCAGTTAATCAATCACTCAATCACTCAATCACTCAATCTGTTTATCTGGCGCTCAGCACAGCATAAAAACGGCGCACAATTAACGCGCTCAATCCCCAAATATCCCAATCGCCATAATGCATGGTATAGGTGTGCGAATGGCGTATTGACTTGTCTGAGTTGATTCGAGTCAGTCGGCAATAACGATGGTTTTTCGGATCACACAAAAAATCAAACGGAACGGTAAACGCATGATCCACTTCTCGCGCTTGTAACGATAGCACCGGTAATGTCGCTATCGTTGCGACAATCGGTGTGATCAAATAACCAGTGTGCGCATAAAGCGTCGACATCATACCTAAAACACTGACCTGCTGGGAATCTAATCCAATTTCCTCATGCGCCTCCCGCAGCGCGGTGGCGATTAAAGACGCATCACCAGATTCGACTCGCCCACCGGGAAAACTAATTTGCCCAGCATGGCTGGACAGGCCACGCACACGCATTGTAAACAAGACTTGCTTTGGAAAAGGCTCGCCAATTAACACTATCAATACCGCAGATTGGCGCGCATCGGGAGTGCAAGTTTGCATCCATCGTGGTTCAACCGCTGTCGATAAATTGTGCGCTAACAGAACTGCGATCTGTTCGTTAGTCAGCGCGGTCAGCCCGTTCGGCCGTTTGCACAAAGAAGCTAAGACAGGGGCTGCGAAAGCGGGTGAGCGTCGCAAAGTCAGCTTTGGGGTGTTAACTTCTTCCTGATGATTTGTCATAAGCCATACAGTCAAACGCCGTCAAACGCCGTCAAACACAATCAAAATTTAGCGCGCATAAAAGCACAAAAAACCGCACAATCTGCGATGATTGAGCGGTTTTTATGAGCTTTGAAAACACTACCAAGTAACGCGAACACTCGCGATAAAAGGTACCTGCAAAGCGCAAAAATTAAGCGACTTTTTTAAATACCAGTTTTTCTTTAATACGCGCAGATTTACCCGAACGTTGGCGTAAGTAATACAGCTTGGCACGACGCACATCAGCACGGCGCTTTACTTCGATCGAAGCGATCAGCGGTGAATACAATTGAAACGTACGTTCAACGCCTTCACCTGAAGAAATTTTACGCACGATAAAATTGGAGTTGAAGCCACGATTACGTTTGGCGATGACAACGCCTTCGTAACCCTGAACACGTTTACGTGTCCCTTCAACAACGTTTACGCTAACCAATACGGTATCGCCAGGTCCAAAAACAGGAATTACTTTTCCTGATTTTTGAATTTCTTCTTGACTAAGTTGATCAATGAGATTCATAACAATTGAATAAAAAAATAAAACACTGCTTAAAAAACTGAATTCAAACTCGCAGCACACAAGCGCTGCCGATTACACCGCAACCATTCATACCCCATCTACCCCACCATACCCAAACTCTACCCCACCATACCCAAACTCTACCCCACCATACCCAAACTCTACCCCACCTACTGCCAGCCTAAACTGACCAAATATTGCTGATCGTTACTATCTAACAAACCGTTTTTATAAGCGCTATCAATTAAATCGCGACGCTTGTCCAATGTATTCTTGAGCGCAGCTTGACGTCGCCAAGTCACAATTTTTGCATGATCGCCGTTCATCAACACATCAGGGACTTCACTCCCAGCAAAACTGGGTGGACGTGTGTAATGGGGACAATCAAAAATACCCGCTTCAAAACTGTCTTGTGCGGCTGAATCCTTATCGCCAAGCGCACCGGGAATCCGACGAATCAGCGCATCCATCAAACACATCGCCGGTAACTCACCGCCAGACATCACAAAATCGCCCACGCTAATTTCACTATCGATCACCTTATCCAACACACGCTGATCAATGGCTTCATAACGCCCGCACACTAAAATTAAACCTAAGTAGCCCCCCAGTGACGCCACCAAAGATTGCGTCAGCGGCTGACCTTGCGGTGACAAACAGATCACATGCGGTGTTATTTCTAGCGCTAACTGCGCACTCTTTGCTGCGCTAATCGCGGCGGTGAGCGGCTCTGCCATCATCACCATCCCTGGCCCACCGCCATACGGGCGATCATCTACCGTACGTCTTGCATCTTGCGTAAAGTCACGCGGATTCCACGCATTAAAACTGTATAACTGATTTTGTAAAGCTCTTGCACTGATACCCTGCGAGGTCAGCGTCTGAAACATTTCAGGAAACAAGCTTACTGCATCAAATCTCATGCTTCCAAAAATTCCATGTTTTCAAAACGCTCATGCTCAATCAGTCACGCTCAATCAGTCATAAACCCAATCCACTACAATTTTTCGCGCCTCAAGATCAACTGATAGAACAATTTGCGACACAAAAGGAATTAATTCTTCTGTATGACGCACCGACTGATCATCTTCGATTTGCGTCTTTTTAATGCACATTACCGACTGCGCAGAGTTTTCGATAAAGCTCGTCAACACACCAATTTTGTGGGTAGAACTGAATACTTCGAAACCCAGCAAATCAATTTGATAAAACTCGTTTGGGGGTAGCGTAGGAAACACCCCTCGCTCTAACTGTATTTCGCACCCTTTTAAGGCTTCCGCTTGTTCCCGATTGTCTATCCCGACACATTCAAGCATGAGCGTTTTACCCTGCCAAAAAAACTTTTTAACAGGAACTTCAAGCCCAACAATCGCATCAATTTTGGTCGCCATTCGGGCGGCCAATCGAATATCGGGTTGCGGCGCCACCAAAATAATTTTAGCGACTGCCGTGAGTACGGTATCCAATCCAGAGTAGGGCATCACTCTCAGAGTCCCCGAAACACCGCGCGCACCCAGAACTCTGCCGACTTTTCCTATGCTAGCTACGTTCCCAGCGCTATCTACACTATCTACGGATAAATGCTCAATCAAAACGCGATATTAAGAAGCGTATTGTTTCACTAAACGGGCCACCGTATCAGAACATTGCGCACCATTACTCGTCCAATGCGCTAAGCGATCAGCAGCAACCCGAAATGCTTGATCGGCGCCAGCGTGACAAGGATTATAAAAACCTAATTTTTCAATAAAACGACCATCACGACGATTGCGTGAATCAGTCACCACAATAGTGAAAAAAGGGCGTTTTTTGGCGCCGCCACGAGTCAGTCTAATTACAACCATAATAATTTTTACAAAACTTAAAAAAGAGCGATTCTAACCGAGCTTGTCAATAAGGACAATTGATTGCCTAACAAATAAGTCAATCGCCCCAAAAGCACCCGTTTTCGGGACGATTTTCAAGTGGTCAAAGCATTGGTGAAAACACCGGTCAAAATTATTTCGCCGCGTTTTTAACGCCGTCCATAATTTCTTTTTCAGCCGCAGCCAAACCTTCCCAGCCCTCCACTTTGACCCATTTTCCGGGTTCCAAATCTTTGTAATGTTCAAAAAAATGTTTGATTTGATCCAAAATCAGTGCGGGAAAATCTTCAGGTTTTTGTACGGCTTTATATAAAGGACTTAATTTTTCGTGCGGCACGGCCAAAATTTTGGCATCCTGACCACCTTCATCGGTCATCCGTAACAAGCCAATCGGACGGCAACGAATCACGCTACCAGGGGGCAAAGGATAGGGCGACATCACCAATACATCAACAGGATCACCATCACCGGCCACCGTGTGCGGGATAAATCCGTAATTTTGCGGGTAATGCATCGCAGTACCCATAAAGCGATCGACAAACACCGCGCCCGAATCTTTATCAATTTCATATTTCACGGGATCGCTATCGCGCGAAATTTCAATAATGACGTTAATGTCGCGCGGTAAATCGCGTCCGGCTGAAATTTTATCTATATTCATAGGATTAAAAAAGTAAAAAGAAGAGGATAAATTGATCTTATAACATGATTACATCAGCAGATTACCCGAACATGATTACGTTTTGCCAACGTACACGCATTTAGCTACACAGTCGGATACGCAGTCTGACCAAACGCCCCCTTATCAAGATAGAATTCAATCCCATCCTGAGACCGCGCGACCCAAAAAATAAATCTAGGGAGTAAAGTGCTGATAATCCGATCATTATATTTTTATCACACGGTCAATGCGTATGAATATCGGTAAAAGCGCGGGTCAAAACAGGAGCAGTATTTTGGTCATGGATTCAGGCGTGGGAGGACTATCGATTTTGCGGCATTTACTGCCGCACTACCCCCATCACGCTTTGCATTATTTTGCCGACTCCGCGCACGCACCTTATGGTGACAAAACCGATCAATGGGTCTGTGCACGCGTGTTAGATATTGTCGAGAATCACCATCCTCAAAATCTCGCTGCTCTGGTATTAGCCAGTAGCACACTAACCGCCGCCGCCGCCAATAATTTGCGCACACGCTATCCCACGCTTCCTATTGTGGGGGTTGAACCGGGATTAAAGCCCGCGCTTGCCGCCACGCGTAAGCATCGTATCGGGGTTTTGGCAACGCGTTTGACGGTCAATAGCGACAAATTTTTAAACTTGCTCTCACACCTCAAAACCAGCGAACCACATACCCAATGGGTGATACAAGCCTGCCCGGGCTTGGTCGAGCAAATTGAAAAAGTCGACTGGGACTATCCCAAAATACGTGCGCTGATCGAACATTATTGCCAGCCCTTGCGCGAACAATCTGTTGATACGGTCGTGTTGGGTTGCACACACTACCCTTTTGTTGCCGATATGATTGGCGACGCATTAACGCCATCAGTCACGATTATTGATATTGGGCAAGCCGTTGCTGCGCAAGTCCAGCGCCTAGTGTCACACCATTATTTTGATTCACACCGCACTTATTTTGACTCAAACCACACTACAGCTCCCGTGACGGTGAGCACCTCTGGCGATGCGCAAGCCTTTGCCAATTTGTTTGAACGTTTATTGAACACCCCCGCCTCAGTGACGCAATGGGTAGATAGGTAAACAGCTCAACCGTCCATTCAGTCAAGTTTGAATTTTTCCCTTCCCATTTTACTTTTATCATGAATTTTTCATCCCGATTAGAACACGCATGGACACAACAAAACTCTTTACTGTGCGTCGGCTTGGATCCTGACCTGGCGCAGATGCCGGCGCATTTACATCATCATGATGCGTGCACTCAAATCGATTTTTTTTGCCGTGACATGATTGATGCTTGCGCGCCGTATGTTTGCGCATTCAAACCGCAAATCGCCTATTTCGCCAGCGTTCACGCCGAATCGATTTTAGAAAAATTATGTCACTACATCAAGCAGCGCTATCCACACATCGCCTTGATTCTGGACGCCAAACGTGGTGATATTGGCAGCACTGCGACGCATTACGCGCGCGAAGCATTTGAGCGCTATCACGCCGACGCAGTAACTTTAAATCCCTACATGGGCTTGGACAGCATTGCGCCGTTTTTGCAGTACGCTGATAAAGGCGTATTTTTGTTGTGCCGCACGTCTAACCCGGGCGGCACGGATATTCAAGGATTACGTTTAGAAAATGGACGCCTGCTGTATGAACACCTCGCACACACGATTGCACAGGTTTGGGATACGAACCATCAATGTGGTGTAGTGGTTGGTGCAACCTTTCCAGAAGAACTCGCACGCGTTCGTGCATTAGCGCCAAACCTACCGATTCTGGCGCCTGGTGTCGGCGCACAGGGCGGCGACATCGCCGCGACGGTTGCCGCAGCTTGCGATAGCAAAGGTTTAGGATTGATCATCAATTCATCCCGCGCGATTTTGTACGCCAACAGTGGCACTGATTTCGCGCGCGCCGCTGCCAGCGCGGCTCAAACTAGCCGCGACGCGATCAATGTTTGTAGATGATGCCGCTTCGCAAGGTGCTATTCCAAAAATCCGCTCCCTTATGTGAGAAAAAACGTCAGAAAAAATATCTCCATAATTGCCTTTTCAAGGTAGATAATCATCTATACAATTCAAACCATGAACTCAAAACTGACATGGCACGAACCAAAGAGACAAGCGGCGTTAGCTGAGCGTGGTCTTGACTTTGCTGATGCCAACCAGATTTTTGCCAGCGCGACGTTTGAGTATGAGGATACGCGAGAAAACTATGGCGAAAAACGCATGATTTGTTTTGGCTACCTGTACGGTCGTTTGACAGTGCTTGGTTATGTTCAACGTGACGATGATCGTCATATTTTTTCAACGTGACGATGGTCGTCACATTTTCTCAATGAGGAAAGCAAATGAACGCGAACAATCAAAATTTGGGTAGTGATATGGCAAGAGTGGATGCACACGAGATTGCCCCGCAAGAGTACGACGTGCTTCCCGAACTGACGCAAGCCGACCTTGCTCGCGGGGTTTGGAAGGTTGCGGGTAAAGAGGTAACGCCAGCAGAGGGCAAAGCGGCTTTTCGTTCGGCACTGAAAAAGCAAAAAATCAACATCACCCTTGACCCCGACGTGCTGGGTTGGTATCGCTCGCAGGCTGGCGGTCGTGGCTATCAAACGCTGATCAACGCCACGCTTCGAGAGGCCATGACGACCCACACGATAGAGGACACTGTGCGGCGCGTTATCCGCGAGGAACTACACCGCTAAATTTGCCCCCGCCCCGCCTCTGCCCCCTCCCCGCCCTGCGGGCAACCCAAAGCGGCTACGCCGCCCAATCACTGACTGGCACGCACCAACCGAACTTGGCCGTAGTAGCCGTAGCGGTTGCCGTCGCCGACCTTGCCGTAGCCGAAATCGACGACCCAGGCGTAGCCGCTAGTGCCCACATACGGCGAAGATGACCAGTACCAGTTGCTGGGCGTGCTTGGAAAGGCCGTGCTGTCGATGCTGGGGTTTTGGCAACCCTTGTCGGCGAGACTGGTCAGCTCTTTCACATTGGGCAGACGCCAACCAGTCGTGCTGTTTGCGGTGTTGGCACTTTTGGCCCGGACCAGCGCTTGCTCGTGTGTATAACTTGCTGCCGTGCCGGTGCAGCTGCTGCCGCTCAGGGTTTGGCCCTCGCTGCAGCGCTTCCACACCAAGCCGGTGCGCGTGTCGGTCACCTCCTCGCCGCTGATGCTGAAGCGCTCTGCGGTGGGCCAGCTGGGGCAGGCGGCATGGGCTTTTAGGGCGGTGGCGCTCAGGGTTGCCGCCACCAGGGCCATGCACAGCATGGGGGCCGCAGCCCGTGTCATTGAGTGTTTCATGTGATCTCCTTGAAATAAAAATCGGTGATTTCCCGCCGTCGTGTGCCGTGTTTGAGCCAGCCGGTTTGCACTGCCTGTACCCGGCTGCCGTCGGGTGTTTGCAGGGGTGCAAAGCGCAGCCATTCAAAGCCCTTTTGCACCTCGCACACCGCATGCGGCCACTGCTGGCGCAGCCAGGCCACTTGCTCGGCCAGCGTGGTGCCTTGCAACACCCAACGCGGGGCAATCTGCCCAGCGGGGTTGATGTGAAACAAGGCCCGCAGCCAGCCGTAACGCGCAAACAAGGCATGGCTCAAGCGCACGCTGTGTGCATGGGCAAAGTGCCCCCAATAGCTGGCCAGCACGTGCTGCAACTGCGCCAGCTGCTGGGCGCTGGTGTAGATGCCACCACCCCGGCAATGGCGGGCGGCCCATTGCGCCAACTTTTGCTTGCAGTGCTGCACCACGCGGCGGCGCACCAGGCGGTGGTGCGGGTAAACCACGTAGCCCAAAAAGTCCACCCCTGCTTGCAAGGGGGCCACCCGGTGTTCGTCTTTGAGCTTTAAGCGTAAACGTGTTTGTAAAAAATCTGCAATTTGACTTTGCCACAGGCGCAGCTGCGCGGGGTTGTCGGCCAGCAGCACAAAGTCGTCCACATAGCGCACATAGTGCCGCACCTTGAGGTTGTGCTTGACAAACTGGTCCAGCTCGTTCAAGTACACATTGGCAAAAAATTGGCTGGTCAGGTTGCCAATAGGTAGGCCGCAACCGGCTGGGGCGTTGCACAGCCGCTTGTGCGGGGGCACGCGCTGCGCTGCTTCGGGGTTGCGCACGGCTTCTTGCACGGGGTGGGCCAGCAGTTTGTGGCACAGGCTGCGCAGGGAGGTGTAGATCCCCGCCTTTGCATCCAATTTGGCTGTCAACAACCGGTATAGCGTAGGCCGGTGGATGGTGTTGAAAAAATTGTGCACATCCAGCTGCAAAAACCAGCCTTGTCCGCCGCAAGCGTTTTGCTGCGCCCGCATGAAGGTTTGCAGCCGGTCTACCGCCGCGTGGCTGCCTTTGCCGCGCCGGTTGGCGTAGCTGTCGTGAATAAACACCGGCTCATACAGCGCCTCTAGCTGTGGCACCAGCCAGTGGTGCACCACCCGGTCGGCAAAGTCGGGGGCGTGGATTTCGCGGGTTTTGGGCCGGTTGACCACAAAAGAAACAGTGCGGCGCGGCACCCAGGTGCCTGCGCCCAAATCGGCTTGCAATTGCTGCAAATGCTGCAACCAGCGGCTGGCAAAACGCAGCTGGTTGGCGCTGGGCTTTTTGCCGCGCCGCGCGGCCAACCACGCGGCATGGCATTGGGCCAGCGACACCCGCACCGGCACCCGGGGGCTGGCGGTACGCGGGGTCTGAACATTCACGGCTTGCAAGTGGCGCTCCACAGACTGGCACGCACCAACCGAACTTGGTTGTTGTTGTTGCGGTTGTTGTTGTTGACGTTGCCGTTGTTGAAATTGACGTTCCAGGCGTTGTTGCTATTGCCCACATACGGCGAAGATGCTGGGCGCACCTTACCACTGCAGCCAATGCCCCAAGCCAGGGTGTACGCTGGCGAACCCGCTGCGCATCCCAAAGGGTAGCGCCGCATCGTCATGGTTGAACCCCATCAGCCGCCCTTGGCGCAAAGCCTGGCGCTGGTGGGGTGGCACACCCACTCAGTGAAGCGGGGTGGGCCCCAGCCGGTGGCTGGGGCTGTGACCCGGCGCCCCGGTCAGGGGCGACTTGGTTTGGGCGTTGGCGGCGGGCCAAGGCCTGCCACCAACCGCCGCACTGTTTGCCTATGCCCGCCGCCAAAGTAGCGGCTTGCTCAAAAGCCGCAAAGCTGGGGCTGGGCTGGCCCTGCTGCCCCTTGTGTGTGCGCGCAAAAGCGCCCACATCCATGGTCAGCTGCAAGCAGAGCTTGTAATCGTCTACCAGCCAGAGCAGCGCCTGCACATGCTCGCCCTGGCGGGGCTTGTCGTGCACGGCTTTGTTGACTTGCTGCATGATGCCAAAGGCCCGCTGGCGCAAGTCCGTGCCCACGGTGTATTTGTGGTAACGGGCAAAACGCATGACCATTTGCTCGGTGTGCAGCAGCAAGCGGCGGCAGTCGCGGTAAATGGGGGGCAGTGGTGTGCTCATGATTTACAAAGCCAAAGCGCTTCGCGCCCAATTACTGACTGGCACGCACCAACCGAACTCGGAGGCCGTCGTAGCGGTAGTAGTAGCCGCGGCTGCTGACGTCGCCGCCGCCGAAACCGACGTCCCAGGCGTAGTAGCTATCGCCCACATACGGCGAAGATGTCCAGTAATAGCTGTAGCTTGGCGTGTTGGGGAACCAGGTGCCATCCACCGTGGGCCCGGGGTAGGCCACGCTGTAGTCCACGATGCTTTGCAGCTCGTCAGCGGTGGGCAAGCGCCAATCGCTGTAGCCGCACAGGCCTCTTGCGTTGACGGCATTCACATAACCGTAGGTGTTGGTGGTCGCATCCATTTGCGATTGGGAGCCGTAGTAGCTGCTGTGGTAATTGGTGTAAGTGCCGTTGGGGTCGAGTGCGGGATTGCCCCTTGTGACACCACTGCCACTGGCCGGTTTGCCCTCCCACATTAAACCCGTGATATTGTCTTTGACGCATTCAGTCAGCGCATAGCTCCCCACCCTGCTGTAGCTCAAACCCAGCTTGCCGTCGCTGTTGTCATTATTGCTCACGTCGCGGCCCACCATGCCGTCTTGCTGGCTGTTGAGGCTAACGGCCGCGCTGCTGGTGCAACTGATGAGCGTGTTGCTGCCCGCGCTATAGCATTGGCTGGCGGTGATGCCGGTGTCGGTGAGTTTGCTGGTAGTGTACGCGGTAATGGTGGCCGACACCAAGGCACTATTGCCGGTGGTGTTGTAAGTGTTGGCTTTGACCAGCGCGCCGGCAGCGTAGGTGCTGCTTGACCTGGTGCTCCAACCCCCACTACCACTGGCCACCAATAAGGCGGTACTGTTATCTGGCCAAGTAATTTTGATATTGGCATTATTGGCGGCCGTGCCGCTAACCACCACCGTGCCATTGGCTTGGGCTGCCGCACTAGTAATGGTGGGCGGAGTGGGGGAATTTTTCGCACAGACCCCACTAGCGTTTAGGCCTTGACCTACTGCACAAACGGTAAAGGTGTAAGTCTGTGTGCCCAATAAGGTACCCGTTTTATTCGCCCCACCATAATAAGTAATGGTGGCGGCATAACTGCCCGCAGTGTTGATGGTGATGCTAATTTTGCCCGCTACCCCCGCACTAACGTTTGCGGTTTGTTCTGTGTAGCCTGTTAATTGCCACGCCACCGAACCTACATTGCTGGGTGCACCCTCTAACCAAAAATCAACACTGCTGCCTACCGTCACCGTAGGGACGCTGGTTTTGATGGTGGCGTCAAAACCAGCCGTATACAAGTCAGTTGTTTTGGCATTAAGAATCGCCAATACCGGCTCTGCCATCAAAGTGTCCGTCATTTTTTGCGATCCCTTCAGAATCACGTCTGAACTGATGACAAAAGCTTCGTCGGCACGCGCATTCATTTGTTGCCCAATGACATATGCATCTAAAAAACCAGTGACGACATTTAAAGTGCCTTTGGCGTATTGCATCGATACTGAATCAGGAAACATGGCCAAGGCCGAATTCACCAAATTCAGCCAAACCTGCGCCATAACCATTTTTTCGTTGCTAGCGCTAAGTGTTACGCTGCCCGTAAATACGTCGGCAATCAAAGCTGCATTGCTCATATTTCCCGCAGATGCAAGACTGCTCACACATTGCAAAGGCACCGTAATCGCGGTAGTAAAATTTTTACTGGTCAGATTGTCATTACTAATTTCTCGCACTGCCGTTTGGTATTCATTGACTCTGGACTTTACATCAGGACCACAATTGTTGATTAGACTAATGATCTGCGCTGAACGATTCAAAGCAATAATGTACTGCACCATTTTTTGCGTATCACTGGTTTGCTGTATAACCTGTGTCCCACCATCCGCCGCGATTGCCGCTACAGGATAGGCTATTTGCAGTACCCCCGTAACCGACTTAACCCCAGCTCCAGCAACTGCCAACCAGTCGTTTAGGGCGCCACGTCCATACAAGCCTTGTCCCGTGGCCGACCAATTAGCCTTGTATAAATCACTACTGAGATATTGATTGAGCGCCGCGAATTGTTCAGCGTAGTTATTTTTAATATAGCTAGTCCGTTCAGTGTCGGGAATACCTGCCAACTTTCCGAGTTCACTTTTTCGCTCATTTTCACTTAAACGCTCCCAAACAATACGCTTACCCGAAATAATACTTTTCGCCTTAGCGTTATCGATCATGGCTTGAATTGTTGCCAATTGTGCGCTTGTCCAAGCGGCTTTATTTTTAACCACTAAATTTTGTGCCGCCATATTGCTAGGTAATGTCAATTCACCGACATTGGCCCCTGTAAGGACATCATTTTGCAATTGTCTAAAAAGTAAATAGCCCGCATGTAAACACGATACAGTGGTAGCACAACCGTAATTAGGGGACGCCATAAGGCCCAACTTACCATCATCCGACGAACCCCAATTACCCCGCCCTGTAGTGCTTGAGTGGTAATAACCGCCGGCACGTCCTACCGGTAATTTATTATTGGCTATTGTTTGATTGGGACGTATCTCCGGTGTTAGCCCTAACAGCACTTCTGTAACAGTGGCATTACCCACTTTAGCTTGCTGTAGCAGACTATTGCTGCGCGCCTGCGACGTGTTATTGGCACGAAAACGTTGCCCAGCAAAGCTAATTAAATAATCTCCATCTGACACAAGATTAGATGTGTTCACGCCCAAACCAATACCCACATACACGGGAATAGTGGGAAGATTGTTTTCTGAACGGGCAATCGCGGCAGGCAAATAACCCGCCTGCGCATAATTGCCACTTAAGCCAACATCTTGCTTAGTTTGTTCGGAAAAAGCAGTAACTGGTTTTCCCATTTCATAGCAAGACACCTCCTGACATCCCGGAATAAGTCCTCCCGCAAATTGACCGTCAGGCAAACTAATCCCATCAATCACACCATCTGCCGACAAAATTCCGGAATGAGGACTCCCTAAGGTCATTAAGGATGCCACTTTGCCCCCTACCTCTCTATGTGCTGTGGCATACCGCGACAGTCCTTGCAACATAGTGCGTGTCAGCACGCCACCAAACGAGTGCGCCACAATGTGCACTTTTTTGCCAGACAACTTATAAATATATTCTACCGTCGTCGCTAAATCATCCGCCGCCAAACGAAAGCTTTGGTTGGTGTACCAATGGAACTCAAAGGGAACCAAATTATTGCCGTTGGGCAATGCTGTTTGCATCGCCAGCTTAGGAAAGTTGCCCCAAGTACCTTCCCCTCCGCCAATCGTAAGATTAAAACCATGAACAAATAAAATGGGCTCGTACCCATCCCATTTAAACGAACGAACATCGCCTGTGATGCTGGTCTGTACTTCATAAGCAGGGCGTAGTTCGGTAGTAATGAAGAGTTCTGTCGCATCCTTAATATCGTTAAAAGTAGATTTGATCTTGTCCAAAACACCAATCCCAGGATCGTTATAACTTGGTAGACCGAAAGTCGGATCCCAAAATCGTTCGGAAACTACATCTAAAGCCGAATCGAACGCAACTTCATCCCCCTGTAGCACCACTTGCCCTAAGCCATTGCTAATAATAGGTTTAATGCCATTGTTGGCGGTACTGTGAGATACGTAAGGGTCTTTATTCAGGCTGGGGCTAGAAAATGCTTGTACAACTCTCTGTATTGCTTGGCTTATTCTCGCCAAAATAGACTGGCTACCGACATTCGCACTAGATAAAACGCTATAGGGGTCATAAGCCGGTTTTCCTTGAGGTAGGTTAATTTTTATATTTTTATCTAATGCACTTTTCGGCAAAGAAAACTGAATTTTTTTACCGTTATCGGTATTCGCTACGGTAGTGGCTATTTGCACGGGTGCTTCTAGATTATTTGCAGATATGCTTGCCGTTTTCCCGTCACCAAGGTCAATAGACGCCCCCTGTGCGCCAAGACTGGTTGTGCTTTGTACAGCCGGTTCTACCACCGTTAGAGTGCCTTTAATGAGTGCGTAATTTTGAGTCTGAACATTGGTTGCCCTGACCACATAGTCTTGCTTGCCTACTGTTAGTTTTTTAGCATCAATTGTGAAATAGGTTTCGCCGTCTGTGCCTTTGGCTAACTGAGACATTACGCCACTATCAAGCGTATACGTAATATCTGCTGGCCGGACGCTAGCTGCATAGCTGGCTTTAACTTGCCCATATACCGCTTGTCCTTTCACTACAGAAGTAGCGTTATCCAAAATTTGTACACTGAGAAGACCCAAATCTTGGATGTCTACTTGCTTAGCAGCCGTGGTAGGCGTGGTAGGCGTGGTAGGCGTGGTAGGCGTGGGCGTGGGCGTGGGCGTGGGCGTGGGACACGCGGTCACTAGTCCCACCAAAACACTGGCAATCAAAAACCGCGCAAAGCGTAAAAAACTTGGCGCGCTTGGTCTGTTTATTTGCGCCCGACGGGCGCGCGTCATTAGGGGATTATGCTTGCTTGCTTGCTTGCTTGCTTGCTTGCTTGCTTGCTTGCTTGCTTGCTTGCTTGCTTGCTTGTAAAAGTGACGATGTTTTTTTCATGTTGGGCATCCTACTTACAATTAAAGTACGCCCATTGTACAGATACCGCAAAAATTATCGTCCTTGGCGATAAACTTCCCCGTTTGTTTGATTTAGGGCACTTCTATCAATTCATTTTTGCGGCGAATTGCTTTTTTGCACAGTACGCGAAATCCTCACCTACTGTATGTACGCTCCGGTTTCTGTGTGCTGTGCGCCTCGCACTTCATCCGCACATTCTGTATTTATAGAAGTGCCCTTTAGCTAAATGACGAACAGTGTCACGCATTCGCTTGACTTTGCCGTCTTTGATACTGCTATCAGACACCGCAACCACGCATTTTTTGACGTTCTTATTTCTCTCATCACACTATGTCCAAGGAAACCTTTATCACCAGCAAAGACGCCTCTTTAGAAAGCTCTATCCGCGTGTTGAGCGCGCAATTACTCGCGCTTGGTTTTCACATCGAAGAACGCTCATGGTTAAACGATGTTAAGGGCATTTGGTCAGTCCATATCAGCGATCGCGATTGTCCACGTTTGTTTAGCAATGGCAAAGGGGCCAGTCAATTGGCCGCACGCGCATCCGCCTTGGGCGAGTATTTTGAACGTTTGGGAACCCATTATTTTTGGACCCATTTTTATTTAGGGGCAAAAAATGCCGTCAAGGAATTTGTCCATTACCCCAATGAAAAGTGGTTTCCACTATCCGACAAAACAGATCAATGGCCAAAAGAGATTTTGACGCCAGAGTTGCAAAAATTTTATAACCCAGATGGTGCGGTATTGGCAAGTCAATTAGTTGATTTGAATTCAGGCTCCACTGCGCGCGGCATTTGCGCCATTCCTTATCAAAGGCTACGCGACGACGCGAGGGTTTATTTTCCCGTCAACCTGATTGGCAATTTATACGTCAGCAATGGCATGTCAGCGGGCAATACCAAAATCGAAGCACGCACGCAAGCCTTGTCTGAAATTTTTGAGCGTTACATCAAATTTCACATCATCAAAGACGGCCTGTGTTTGCCCGACGTGCCTGCGACTGTACTGGCGCGCTATCCACAGATTCAAGCAGGGATAGACGGATTGCGCGCCGCAGGATATGGCATTTTGGTGAAAGATGCGTCTTTGGGTGGCCAATATCCCGTCATGTGCGTGACGCTGTTAAACCCCACAGATCAAGGTTGCTTTGCCAGTTTTGGGGCGCATCCGCGTTTTGAAGTCGCGCTAGAACGCGCACTGACCGAGCTTTTGCAAGGACGAGCGATTGACGATCTCACCGGTTTTGCCGAACCCGGATTTGATATGACCGAAATTGCTGACGCGCAAAATTTAGAAATTCATTTTGTTGATTCCAGTGGCGTGATTAGTTGGAATTTTTTGCGCAATACGCCAGATTACGAACTTGTCGATTGGAATTTTTCTCACACCACGCAACAGGATTACGACTGGTGCGTGAACACAATTCACGCCTGCCACAGTGACGCGGGCTCCGGCGAAATCTATGTCGCTGATTTTGAACATTTGGGTGTTTACACCTGCCGCATTTTGGTGCCAGGCATATCAGAGATTTATCCCATTGAGGAATTGCAATGGCAAAACAATAGCGTGGGAAATTTAGTCCGTCCCGCCCTGCTGGACCTCCCCAATTTAAGCGTCACGGCGTGTCGCGAGTTATTAGACACTTTTTTGGAACTCGACTTGGCCGACGAGTTGCCACTGACCACACTGATCGGTCTGGCCGCTGACCCAAACACTATTTGGGCGACGATGCGCGTGGGTGAGATCAAAGCTTTGCTGGGCATTGCGGTCAAAGATCATGAGGTTATTTTGGACGCGTGTTCTTGGATTCGTCAGTTTGGTCAAATGACCGAAGAGCGCGCACGCGTCTATCGTTGTATCGCCAACATTGTGCAATTGGAAGACGAAATGGAAACACTCTATGACTTTATCGATCAATTGCAATTGATTTACGGCGCACCAACATTCGCACAAGCGCAGAAATTACTGGGCGGTCAAAGTGTGGGCAGCGAGCGATTTTTTGGTCTTAATACGCTGGGGCCCAATATGGAAGGCAGCCAAATGCACACACAGATTTTGATCGCGTATGACAAGGTACTGGGATAAGAAGTCAGGGCTGATTCTGTTCTAAAAATTCAGATTTCAAACATTCATGTTTCAAAAGCTCATGTGCGCGATTAAAATAATTCAAGCGCGCACATGATTGACAAATGACCCGTTCTTTTTATGACTTTTTAATCAAAGGACATTTTGATGCCGACAACGGTTGAAAGGCGGTATCCGCAGGGATTGTTGCGCGGACGTTGTAATAATCCCAAGGGCCTTTTGATTCTGCCGGTTTTTTAACTTGTAGCAAATACATATCGTGAACCATACGGCCATCGTCACGAATTTTGCCGTTTTTAGCAAAGAAATCGTTGACCGGCGTTTTCTTCATTTGTGTCATCACTTTTGCTGTGTCATCGCTATTAATCGCTTTGACTGCGTTTAAGTAATGCAGTATTGACGAATACTGGCCCGCTTGCACCATGGTTGGCATTTTTTTATGCAACTCAAAAAAACGTTTTGACCATGCCCGCGTCGCATCGTTCAAATCCCAATAAAAACCTTCGGTCAAATACATGTTTTGCGTCGTTTTCAAACCCAAAGAATTCACGTCTGAAATAAACATCAATAAACCCGCCAAGGATTGTTTTTCGGTAATGCCAAATTCAGCAGCTTGTTTGATCGAGTTAATCGTATCGCCACCGGCGTTTGCCAAACCAATCACTTGCGCGCCCGAGCTTTGCGCTTTTAACAAGAACGATGAAAAATCAGTTCCGGGGAAAGGATGACGCACAGAACCGACGACTTCGCCACCGTTAGCTTTAACCACATCGCTTGCGTCTTTTTCCAAAGACTGACCAAAGGCGTAATCCGCCGTTAAAAAGAACCATTTTTTACCACCTTGTTTGGTCACTGCACCCGCTGTGCCTTTAGATACTGAGTAGGTATCGTAAGTCCAATGCACCGACACATCATTACAGTTTTCGTTAGTGATCAAGGTTGAACCTGCGCCTGAAATCAAGGCGATTTTGTTTTTCTCTTTAGCGATTTTTTGTACGGCTAAGGCCGTTGAGGTGGTGACTAATTCTGAAACCACATTCACCTGATCTTTTTCAAACCATTCCCGCGCTTTGTTGGCCGCGATGTCCGCTTTGTTTTGATGATCTGCCGAGACTATTTCAATTTTGAATTTTGGTTTTTCTTGTTTGATGAAATCATCAATCGCCATTTGCGTGGCAACAATCGTCCCTTGACCGGCTAAATCGGAATACAAACCCGATAAATCAGTCAACACACCAATTTTGATTACGCCATTGCTGACTTGAGCTTGGGCACTCATACCAATGGTGAGGGCGCATATCGGAACGAGTAAACGTTTAATCATATTTTTCATACATTCTCCTTGTTTAACATCATCAAAAAATACCGCTTTAAAAAATGACCTGATCCCACAACTACAAAAAAACCACACACAAAAACAACTCATACACAAAAATTCACACAAAAAATGACGTGTCGCATTAAAAATCACTAAATCTATACCCCGAGCAACTGATGTAGGGTTGAGGTTTGTGCCGCCAACTCCGATTGTTCAATCGTCATCACGATTTGCCCATGCTCCAACACAAAATGTCGATCAGCTAAAGGCGCAGCAAAACGAAAGTTCTGCTCAACCAACACGATCGTATAACCGCGCTTTTTCAGCAAGATCATCACTTGTGCAATTTTTTTGACGATCACAGGCGCCAAGCCTTCGGTGATTTCATCCAATAACAATAAACGCGCGCCGGTACGCAAAATTCGCGCCATCGCCAGCATTTGCTGTTCGCCGCCCGACAAGCGCATTCCTGGACTGTGTCGACGTTCGTAAAGATTGGGGAATAATTCATAGATTTCATCCAAACTCATTGGCGGCTGCGCGGCACCTGCTCCTTTGTATTCAATCAAAGGCGGTAACAATAAATTTTCTTCTGCGCTTAAACCCGCAAAAATCCCGCGCTCTTCCGGACAATAACCGACGCCCAAACGCGCGATCACATGTGGTGCGTCATCAATAATGTCACGACCTTTCAATTGAATCTGACCGGTTTTGCGTCCGGTCAAACCGATGATTGCTTTTAATGTCGTGCTGCGACCAGCGCCGTTGCGCCCCAATAAAGTCACCAGTTCGCCTTCGTTGACCGAAAAACTCAAGCCATGCAAAATGTGCGAATCACCGTAGTAGGCGTGTAAATCTTTGACGGTTAAATAAGCGCTCATGCGTGGACCTCCGTTGTTGCGTTGACATTCAAAACCTCTTGAGCAATATCAACGCCAAGGTAAGCGCTTAATACGCGCGGGTCCTGCGACACCGTGGCGTAATCGCCTTCTGACAAAATTTGCCCCGCTTGCAGTACCGTAATCTGATCGCACAAACTTTCCACCACCGACAAATTATGTTCAACCATCACGACAGTGCGTTGGCGTGCCACTTTACGAATCAGTTCAACCACGCGCGCGATGTCTTCGTGCCCCATTCCCTGGGTGGGTTCATCCAGCAACATCAATTGCGGGTCCAGCGCCAAAGTCGTCGCAATTTCCAAGGCGCGCTTACGTCCATAAGGTAATTCGACGGTGAGTGTGTTAGCGACGTCTTGCAAATCAACGTTCTTGAGCAAATCCATCGCTCGCTGATTCACGCTGTCTAAACATTTTTCGGCACGCCAAAAATAAAATGAATCTTTACGATGGCGTTGTAGCGCCACGCGCACGTTGTCGATGACCGTTAAATGTGGAAAGGTGGCCGAAATTTGGAACGAGCGCACCATGCCTAAACGCGCGGTTTTTACTTGACTCAAACGCGTGATGTTTTGACCCTTAAACCAAATGCTGCCCGCACTTGATTGATGTACACCGGTCAACAAATTAAAGACTGTCGTTTTGCCCGCGCCATTGGGCCCGATCAAAGCGTGAATCGATCCTTCGGTGACTTTCAGATCGACATTTTTGACGGCCGAAAAACCTAAAAATTCTTTGCTCAGTTGACGAGTTTCTAAAATAAAAGTCATAGTCCTTATTGCATAGTCGTTATTGAATCGCGTCAGTAGACTTTGCGTGATCACGCAAAACGAATTTTTGAATCTTGCCCGTCGCGGTTTTTGGCAACACACCAAAGACCACGCGCTTAGGGGTTTTAAATCCTGCCAGCACGGTTTTGCAATACTGCATGATTTCTTCTGCGCTGACCATTGCGCCGGATTTAAGCTCAACAAAGGCGCACGGCACTTCACCCCATTTGTCGTCAGGCATTGCCACCACCGCGGCTGACAAGACCGCAGGATGGCTGTGTAGCGCATCCTCAACTTCAATCGACGAAACATTTTCGCCGCCCGAAATAATGATGTCTTTGCTGCGATCTTTAATTTTGATATAGCCATCGGGATAGCACACCGCTAAATCTCCCGTATGGAACCAGCCACCAGCAAAGCTTGCCGCCGTTGCTGCCGGATTTTTTAAATAACCTTTCATCACAATATTGCCGCGAAAAAAAATCTCGCCTATGGTTGTGCCATCCATCGGCACGGGCTCAAGCGTATCAGGGTTCAGAACCATCACTGCTTCTTGCAAGGGATAGCTAACGCCTTGACGCCCATTCAAACGCGCACGCTCTTCACGCGACAAATCGCTCCAATGTTCTTGCTTGACGCACAGCGCCGCTGGGCCATACACCTCGGTCAAACCATAAACGTGAGTTAAATTGATGCCGATAGCTTCACAGCCTTCAATCACAGCCGGCGCAGGCGCGGCGCCTGCGATAAAGCCTTGTACCGTATGTGTGATTCCTTGGCGAATTTCTGGGGGCGCGTTGATTAACAAGCTGTACACAATCGGCGCGCCACACATATGCGTGACCTGATGCTCGCGAATTAACGGAAACACCTCGGCCGGATCAACGCGACGGCAACACACGCTGGTTCCCGCATTCAGCGCCATCGTCCAAGGAAAACACCAGCCGTTGCAATGAAACATGGGCAAAGTCCATAAATACACCGGATGAATTGGCAAACTCCACGATATCGCATTACTGACCGCATTTAAATACGCACCGCGATGATGCACCACCACACCTTTGGGATCGCCAGTCGTTCCCGAGGTGTAATTCAGGGCAATCGCATCCCATTCATCATGAGGTAAGGACCAGGCAAAATTTGGATCACCTTGCGCTAAAAAATCTTCGTACGTAATCGTTCCCAAGGCTTTATTAGCTGGCGCGGTGTCGTCTTCCACTTCAATGACCAAAGGTGCAGAGTCACCCAAAATTGCCAGTGCTTTTTCAATCGTTGCGGCAAATTCAGGATCGGTCAACAACACCCGCGCACCGGAATGACTCAACATAAAAGCAATACTGGCACCATCTAAACGCGTGTTCAAAGTATTCAATACCGCGCCACTCATGGGGACCCCAAAATGACATTCAAACATCGCCGGAACATTGGGCAACATGACCGCCACGGTGTCGCCGACACCAATACCTTTTTGCTGCAAAGCACTGGCCAAGCGGCGTGAGTGCGTATAAGTCTGGCGCCAGGTTTGACGATGCGGGCCATAAATTAAGGCGCAATGCTCGGGGAAAATTTGTGCGGCGCGCTGAATAAAACTCAAGGGCGAGAGCGCCACAAAATTGGCCAAATTTTTATCCAAACCTTGCAAATACGGATTATTGTTAGAACTGATTTGAGAATTCATTCGTGCTCTCCTTAAAGCGCTCAATTAGCAAGGAAAAACTCCATGTCTATGGGTAGATTCACGACTCCGATCAACGGGGTTTTCGCCAACTGACCCAACGACTGATTTCTCCCACAACGCCACGGCGGAATAACAAAACACACAAGATAAAAATTACCCCCATGATCACAGTGACCCACGAACCCACTTTGTCGGCCAATAAATTCTCCAAACCGACGATCACGCTGGCGCCAACAATCGGCCCCAACAAGGTTCCCAAACCACCCAATAGCGTCATCAGCACCACTTGTCCTGACATGTGCCAATGCACATCAGTCAGCGACACCAATTGAAAGACCAAGGCTTTGGTTGAACCCGCTAAACCGGCCAATGCAGCGGACAAAATAAACGCTAATAGTTTGTAACGTGCGGCGTCAAACCCTAAAGAAATGGCGCGGGCTTCGTTTTCACGAATCGCTTTGAGTACGCGTCCGAAAGGCGAATGGATAACGCGGTGAATCAAGGCATAGCCACCTAAAAATACGCACAACACAAAGTAATACATCGTCAAGTTTTCCGACAAATCAAACACGCCAAACAAATAGCCGCGCGGAATTCCTTGCAGTCCGTCTTCGCCACCGGTAAACTTTAATTGCAAGGCCAAAAAGAAAACCAGTTGTGCCAAACCCAAAGTAATCATCGCAAAATAAATTCCAGAGCGGCGAATCGCTAACACGCCAAACAGCGCGCCCATACATGCACCAGTCAAAGTCCCAGCAAGCAAGCCCAGTTCCGGCGACCAGCCCATGTTGTGGCACAAGTAGCCCATCACATACGCCGATCCGCCAAAAAATGCGGCATGTCCAAACGATAACAATCCGGCAAACCCCAAGAGCAAGTTAAACGCGCAGGCAAACAAAGCAAAGCACAACACTTTCATCAAAAAAGTGGGGTACATCAAAAACGGCGCGATACTGCCAATCAAGATCAGCGCGATAAAAGTCAAAATCGTGCGCCGTTGCGCGCTCATAAAAAAAGAGGGCATGATGGATTTAATAAATGTGAAATCATCAATTTGATTCAATCAATTGTTGTACAAAAAATCGTGATCGCCTGTTCAGCATATTCCCAACTGGCGGCGCGGCAATTTATGCGGTTTTACCAAACAAACCTGCCGGTCGCAACACTAATACCAATACCATAATCAAAAAAATCACCACAGCAGACGCTTCAGGATAAAAAAATCGCGTGAAGCCTTCGATGATGCCCAGCATTACGCCAGTAATCACACCGCCCATAATTGACCCCATTCCACCGATCACCACCACGGCAAACACCACGATGATCAGATTTGATCCCATGACTGGCGTCACTTGCATAATTGGCGCCGCTAACACGCCGGCAAACGCCGCCAGTGCGGCACCGGCGGCATAAGTCGCGGTAATCATCAAAGGCACATTAATGCCCAAAGCCTGTACCAAATCGGGACCTTGTGTCGCCGCGCGCAGGGTGGCACCCAAACGCGTGCGTTCGATCAGATACCAGGCGATGAAACACACTACCAATGCCACCACTACCACCACCGCACGGTAAATCGGCAAATACATAAAACCCAAATTCATGCCCCCTTTTAACCATTGGGGCACTTCATACGACAATCCCGAGATGCCATAAAAATGGCGGAACACACCTTCGGCGATCAAAGCCAGACCAAAAGTCAAAAGCAATCCATACAAATGGTCTTGTTGATATAAATGACGCAACAATAGACGTTCGATCAGTATCGCAATTCCGGCCATGATTAAGGGGGCAATCAGCAAAGCCCAAAAAAATGAAATACCCCAATACTCCAACAACATCCACGCGATGAATGCACCGATCATGTATTGCGCGCCGTGCGCAAAGTTGATGATGTTTAACAGGCCAAAAATAATCGCCAAACCCAAACTTAAAATCGCATAAAACGAGCCGTTAATCAGTCCAAGTAACAACTGTCCGAGCAAAGCTGGAAGAGAAATACCAAAAATTTCCATAAATCGATCCGTAAATAAATCAATAACAAATAGCTCAATAGCAACTAGCTCAATCACCAATCCATCAGTCATATTCCACCGCACTATTCGCGATCAGGGTTTGTTCTGGACGATAGAGAATCCCCACACCCTCAGCAAAGAATGGCGAAGATCGCGGTCTGTCTCACGATGTGCCTTTAGCGATTGTAAACACTGCTGTGATTGCGCTACGTGGAGCCATTACTTCATGCAACTAAAACCTCTAAATTGATGCAATGGCGCAGATACTGTCTCAACTATTTTTAATGATGATTGCCAATATATTCGCGCTGCCTTACAAACAAATTGCACACGATTGCACGCGATACCCTTCATCAAAATCAGGAGCAAAATGAGACGGTAATCCCCCATAAATTAAAAGCAGTCACATGTAATCCTTTGCACTGTAATTCTTTACATTCGCACGCGCGTGATGCGCTAGATCGGTTCTGTCGTCGGTGATAAAGAATGCCACCACAATGGCCACAATTCTGTCGGCGCGGTCACCACATAGGCCGCGCTTTGACTACTTGCTTCTGGCGTCAAGATAATTTGTGACGCGATGGCGCGATTAGACACGCTCACCATGCGGTCAGGCGCCAACTCTAGCCCATCCAAAGGCCAGAATAATCCCTGACTGTAGGAAAAGCGCATTGACCTCAAGGCCAGCACGCCGATGGGCGCCTCAGGCTGCACGGCAAAAGACTGCGCACCAACGCACACCCGAGAGACTTGCGCATCGTCAAGTAATAAAAATTTTTGCGGATTGATCAAAGCACTTGTGTGACATAAATTGGCCAGACTGGCCAAGACCGCCATGGTGTGATCCAAACGCCCACCGCTAAAGCCTAAAGCACACCACACTCGTGCAGAAAACTGTGCCAAGGCTTTATCAAAATCAGTATTGTCTTGGTTAGCTTGATGCCAATGTCGTCGCGCCGGCAGTCTTGCGCCCCCGCTGTCAAAATCACCAATCAAATCGTCAACTTGAACGTCTATTTGTTGCGCGTAAAGCGCCCCGCCATCAGCCGCCACCACACGCAAAGACGAATGATGTCCGCGTAAATACTGTTCAGTTTGTGCCAATAACACCAAATCAACTGGCGCATTACCAATCAACAAAATGGCATCGTCAATCATAAATTTATCGCACGAATAAAAACGCTTACAAATTGTTTGTGCCGATTATTTTTTGCTTGTTGTTTTTCCTTTAAGCGGCGTTTTCACCGTCGGTTTGATTGCTTTGCTTACCGTTTTTTCCTTGCTTACCGTTTTGTCCTTGCTTAACGTTTTGTCCTTGTTTAGCGTTTTTGCTGTCGTCAGTTTTTCAGTTGGGGGAGGTTCAAGAAATGCTTTTTTAGGACTCATCACTTTTTTCAGATAAGTCCCGGTCGCGCTATTTTTATTCGCCGCAACTTCTTCAGGCGTTCCCGTCGCCAAAATCAAACCGCCTCCATTGCCACCTTCTGGGCCCAAATCAATCACCCAGTCAGCGGTTTTAATCACATCTAAATTATGTTCAATGATCACGACGGTATTGCCCATGTCACGCAAGTGATGCAAGACTTTCAACAACAAATCAATATCGTGAAAATGTAAACCCGTGGTCGGTTCATCCAAAATATATAAAGTACGACCGGTGTCGCGTTTGGACAGTTCCAAAGACAACTTGACCCGTTGCGCCTCGCCACCAGACAATGTGGTTGCGGCTTGGCCCAATTTGATATAGCCCAGACCGACTTGCAACAAGGTATCCAATTTTCGCGCCAGGGCTGGCACCGCGTTAAAAAATTGGTAGGCATCCTCAACCGTCATATCCAAAATCTGCGCAATGTTGCGGCCTTTGTAATGCACGTCGAGGGTTTCGCGGTTATAACGTTTACCCTTGCACGTATCGCAAGGCACATACATATCTGGCAGAAAATGCATTTCCACTTTCAACACGCCATCGCCTTCGCAAGCTTCGCAGCGTCCGCCTTTCACGTTAAACGAAAAGCGACCGGCTTGATAACCGCGCTCTTTGGACTGTGGCACGCTGGCGAATAACTCGCGTATCGGCGTGAACAATCCGGTATACGTCGCCGGATTAGAACGCGGTGTGCGACCAATCGGTGATTGATCTACCGCGATCACTTTATCAAAATGATCCATCCCTTCAATCGCATCATGCGGTGCCGGTTCGGTTTGTGCGCGATTGAGTTCATGCGCGGCAACCGCGTACAAAGTATCGTTAATCAAAGTCGATTTTCCTGACCCTGATACCCCCGTGATGCAGGTCATTAAACCAACCGGAATGGTGCAGTTGACCGCCTTTAAATTATTGCCGCGCGCGCCTTTAACCACCAATTGTTTATTCGGATCAGCTTGGTGTCGTTGTTCAGGCACTTTGATGGACAAGGTGCCATTCAAATATTGCGCGGTGAGTGATTCGCTATTTTTTTCAATATCTGCCGCCCTACCTTGGGCAATGACCGCACCGCCATGCACGCCGGCACCCAAACCCATATCGATCACATAGTCCGCCGCCCGAATCATGTCTTCATCGTGTTCCACCACCAAAACACTATTGCCTAAATCGCGCAAATGTTTCAGCGTTGTAATCAAACGATCGTTGTCGCGTTGATGCAAACCAATCGAAGGTTCATCCAAAACATACATCACTCCCGTTAAGCCAGACCCAATTTGCGAGGCCAAACGAATCCGCTGTGATTCGCCACCGGATAAGGTTTCAGCACTACGATCTAAAGACAAATAATCCAAACCGACGTTGTTTAAAAAACTCAAGCGTGCGGCGATCTCTTTGATGATGCGCGAACCGATTTCGGCTTTCGCTCCGCTCAAAGTCAAATGCTGAAAGACCTGCAAACATTCCTTTAAGGACAAGGCCGACAAATCATAAATCGCGCGTCCAGGAAGCCCATTAAACAAATCTTCACCAATGCGCACAAAACGCGCAGCGGGTTTTAAACGCGAACCACCGCAATCAATACACAGTCGCCGATTGATGTATTGTGAGAGCTCTTCTTTGACCGCTAAAGAATCCGTATCGCGATAACGTCGTTCGTAGTTGGGAATGACACCTTCAAACGCGTGTTTTTTGCGGCTAGAGCCGTGCTCATGCGCGTACTCAAACGAAATTTCTTCTTTGCCCGATCCGTGCAACACTGCTTGTTGAACATTTTCCGCCATCTCTTCAAAGGGCGTATTGATATCCACCTTGTAATGCGCCAACACGCTTTTGATGATCGAAAACATAAACGGATTACGCTTGTCCCAGCTTTTAATCGCGCCGCTGGCCAAGCTTAAATGCGGATAAGCAACGATACGCGCCGGATCAAAAAAATGCGTTGTGCCCAAACCATCGCAAGTACCACAGGCTCCAACCGGATTGTTAAACGAGAACAAACGCGGCTCTAACTCTTGCAAGGCATAACCGCACATTGGGCAGGCAAAACGATTAGAAAAAATCGTTTCTTGTTCAGTATCTAAATTAAAAACTTGCACTCGTCCATCCGCAATGCGCAGTCCGGCTTCCAGGCTTTCGGCTAAACGTTGCTTGTGTTCTGGTGCAATGCGCAGACGATCGACCACGACATCGATGGTGTGTTTTTCATTTTTTTTCAAAGTCGGCAAATCATCGACTTCGTAAATTTTGGCTCTTCCCGTACCGCTTTGAATACGAAAACGCACAAAACCTTGCGATTGCATATTGGTGAAAAAATCAAGGTGTTCGCCTTTACGATTTAACACCACTGGTGCCAAAATCAAAATCCGTGCGTCTGCGCAATCGGTCAGGACACTATCAACCATTTGCGATACCGACTGCGCTTGCAAGGCGTGCCCGGGATGATCGGGACAATACGGCGTCCCAACGCGGGCATACAACAGGCGCAAGTAATCGTGAATTTCGGTGACTGTTCCAACGGTTGAACGCGGATTATGCGAAGTCGCTTTTTGTTCAATCGAAATAGCGGGCGATAGACCCTCAATCAAATCAACATCTGGTTTTTCCATCAATTGCAAAAACTGACGCGCATACGCTGACAATGATTCGACGTAACGACGTTGGCCTTCGGCATACAAGGTATCAAACGCTAAAGATGATTTTCCCGAACCTGATAAACCGGTGATGACCACTAATTCATCACGAGGAATATCTAAATTAATGTTTTTGAGGTTGTGGGTGCGTGCACCGCGAACTCGAATTGTGGCCATAAGAAAAAATGAGGTAAAACGAAAAAGACCTAGTGCCCAAATGTCTATAGCCCATCGTATGAATTACGATAAAGCTAATTACGAGGCAGCTTGCCACTCGGCAGGGGTGAAGGCCTTGATCGATAGCGCATGAATTTCACTTTTCATACGATCGCCCAATGCTGCATAGACCAATTGATGGCGCGCGATGCGCGAAAGTTGGGCAAATGCCGTACTCACAATAATCGCATTAAAGTGTTGACCGTCACCGTCAACTTCAATGTGCTCGCACGCTAACTCTGCTGCGATATGGGTTTGAATGCTTAAAGGCGTAGGTAATGACATAGGAGTAAAGTAAATATGTCGCGTGCAAACGACGCGCTAACAGCCCAGCATTATCGTGTAATTAATTTTGTTCACTATGCTGACTGAAAAATGCAGCCTGAAGGTTTTGCTCAAGCAATTCGTGGTGAATATCCTGCGTACTTTTTAATTTCAGATTACAGGTCGCTCGATGCGTTTTTGTGACGAATATCTTTCCCTGCGACCACAAACACCACGTATTCCGCAATATTTTTTGTGTGATCACCAATTCGTTCAATCGCTCGACCGACGGCCATGCAATCCAAAGCTGTCGTAATCGTTGAAGAATCTCCTTGCATTACTTGAATGACTGATTGCAACAACAAACGATAGGCTTGATCGAGGGTTTTATCATCCCGAATCACGCGCATTGCCGAATCCACATCTTGTCGCGCAAAGGTATCCAAGGCCGACCGCAATTGGCTGACCGCCAAGTCGTACGCGACGCGAATCGTGGCATTAGGATCAAAGTTGGTTAAGGTTTTAATGTCGCGCTTGTCTTCGGGAGCGTTCAATACAATCCGCGCGATCTTGGCCGACTCATCGCCCATGCGTTCAATATCCGTAACAATTTTTAAAGTCGCCATCACAGCGCGCAAATCATTCGCGGCAGGTTGACGGCGCACAATCAAATGCACGCAAGCATCATCCAAAGCCAATTCCATGCTGTTGACTTCTTCGTCCATCGCGACCACTTTGGCGGCCGCAACTTTGTCATTGCTTAAATAAGCTTGTACCGCGTCGCAAAACTGTGCTTCAACCAAGCCGGCCATTTGCAGGACTTTGCTGTGAATATCGTTTAAATCTAAATCGTATTGTTTTGAGGCGTGATTCATTTTTTTCCTTTGATTCAAAATCAATGCGCTAAACGCATTGCTAATTCAACAAATAATTACCAACTCAATCGATTTAACCAAAACGTCCGGTTAAGTAGTCTTCTGTTTCTTTACGTTTTGGTTTCAAAAACAATTCATCGGTCACACCGTATTCAACCAAATCACCTAAATACATATAGGCCGTAAAGTCAGACACCCGCGCCGCTTGCTGCATGTTGTGAGTCACAATCAAAATTGACACACGCTCTTTTAAATGCGCGATCAATTCTTCAATACTCGCCGTGGCAATGGGATCAAGTGCTGAAGTCGGTTCATCAAATAATAAAATTTCAGGTTCGGTTGCCAAACATCGCGCAATACACAAACGCTGTTGCTGACCGCCGGATAAAGAATTTGCCAATTCATGCAAACGGTGCTTGACTTCTTTCCACAAAGCCGCGTCTTTCAAAGCTTGTTCAACACGGTCTTCGATTTCGGTGCGGCTTAAAGAACCGCGCAAACGTAAGCCGTAGGCGACGTTTTCAAAAATTGACTTCGGAAAAGGATTGGGTTTTTGGAATACCATCCCAATACGCATTCGTACTTCTATCGGATCAACTTCCGGTGCCAAAATATTGGTATCGTCCGGATACAAACGAATTACGCCGTCGTAACGCGTGCCCGGATACAAATCATGCATCCGATTAAACGAACGCAACAGCGTTGACTTGCCACAACCTGATGGCCCAATTAAGGCAGTGACTTTCTTATCGCAAAGAGTCAAATTTACATTTTTCAAGGCTTGGAATGCGCCGTAATAAAAACTAAAATTTTGCGCTTCAGCTTTCACATCTAGTTTGGTTTCGTTCATAAATTTTTCAGCAAAATTCCAATAAGGGCACTTCTATAAATACAGAATGTGCGGATGAAGTGCGAGGCGCTCAGCACACAGAAACCGGAGCGTACATACAGTACGTGAGGATTTCGCGTACTGCGCAACAAAGCAATTCGCCGCAAAAATGAATTGATAGAAGTGCCCATAACAATCAAGTAAGTGCTTACCGCAAAAAATAACTACAGGGTTACCACTTAATACGTTTACGCAATTGATAGCGCACCACAATTGCCGCACCATTCATCGCCAGTGTCATCAACACCAATACCACACCGGCGGCGGCGGCGTTTTGCACAAAAGCGGCTTCTGGACGCGAAGTCCAGTTAAACATTTGAATCGGCATTACCGTGAACGCTGAAAAAAGCCAATCAAAATTCAAAAATGGCGCGTCAGTTCCAATCGGAGATGGCGGTAAAAATGCAATAAACGTCAACGCACCTATCGTAATAATCGGCGCGGTCTCACCAATCGCTCGCGATAAACTGATAATGATTCCAGTCAAAATTCCAGATGCTGAATACGGCAAAACGTGATCACGCGTCACTTGCCACTGCGTTGCACCTAGGCCATATGCGGCTTCGCGGATGTATTGTGGAATCGCACGAATTGATTCGCGCGTTGCCACAATCACAATTGGCAGCGCTAATAAACCCAAAGTCAGCCCCGCCGACAAAATACTTTGTCCAAATCCAAAAGCGTAAACAAAAACACCTAAGGCCAATAGACCATACACAATCGAGGGCACACCTGCCAAATTACTCACGTTGATTTCGATAATGTCAGTCATCCAATTTTTGGGCGCGTATTCTTCCAAGTAAACCCCTGCCGCGACTCCCAGAATCACTGAAGTCATACTGGTCACCAACATCACCAAAAGCGAACCAACCCATGCCGAAAAAATTCCGGCGCGTGCCGCGTGGCGCGATGGAAATTGCGTAAAAAAATCGGCGTTTAAACGTGGCCATCCATCCAACAACATTTGTGCAAATAACACAATAAAAACCATCACCGCGAGCATTAAGGCTAAAAAACTACTGACCGAAAAAATCACATCCCAGCGGCGATTTTTTTTAACTAACTGAGAGAGCTTGCTTGAATTCATCATGATTAATAAGCTTCGCGATATTTACGACGGATGTAATGACCAATTAAATTGAAAAACAAAGTAATTAACATCAAACTTAAACCCACGGCAAAAATCGATTGGTAACCCACCGAGCCATGTGGCAAATCACCCATCGCTACTTGCACAATATAGGATGACACGGTTTGACCGGCTTCCATCGGGTTAAACGATAAATTTGGTTGCATACCAGCGGCGATCGCAACAATCATGGTCTCGCCAATTGCCCGCGAGATTCCTAAAATATACGCCGATAAAACACCGGATAAGGCAGCAGGGAACACCACTCGAACCGAAGTCTGAAAACGCGTTGCCCCCATACCGTACGAACCCTCTCGCAAATTCATTGGCACTGCGCGCATCGCGTCTTCGGTTAACGAACTGATGTAGGGAATAATGGCAATTCCCATGATTAAACCCGCCGACAACATGTTGAAACCAGGCAAATCTGGCAACATTTTTTGCAACAAGGGCGTAATCAAAGTCAAGGCAAAATAGCCGTAGACCACTGTTGGGACGCCGCCCAATAACTCCAAACAGGGTTTGACAATTTCACGCACCCGATGACTAGAGAATTCTGAAATGTAAATCGCGATGATGGTCCCCATCGGAATTGCCACTAACAAAGCGACCATCGACGTTGTCAAAGTTCCCGTCAATAAAGGCATAATGCCGTAACGCGGGCTGTCAAACAAAGGGAGCCAAACTGTATCGGTTAAAAAATCCCATATAGATACCAACTTAAAAAAACCTGCCGCGCCACTAATCAATACCCAAAAAATACCAAAGGTGACTAAAACCGAAGTCGCCGCTGCGCAAAACAGCAAAAACTCAATTACCCTTTCGGATAATCGACGTGTACGACGTGGGGGACGCGCGGAAAGAGTCATAAAAATTATGTCGAACGTAAATAAAACATCATCCCATCAAGAACTGCCTAAAAATTACCGAAAAACAACTTAAAAACTGATTCGGTACCGCTTTAGACGCTTTGTGTTAGCGGTGCTTGAAACTCACCATCATTCACTGAAAATACTGATCAAACCACCTAAATCATGACTTGATCAGCATCCTTAAAATACCATAACAATCACGCGACAACAGTTTAATGCTGGCCTTCGCGTTTCAAAATCTCATCTAAAGTTGCACCGATATCTGCGTGACCACCAAACACAGTGCCTAATTTTTTGTTGTTAATATTTTTGGCCACCAAAGAATAAAAATGTTCCGCTAAAGGAACGTACTTCACTTCTTTCACCAATTTTGGCGCTTGCTTTAAATAATAATAAACAAAAGCCGCAACTTCTGGTTTGGCCATTGATTTTTCGCTGACATAAATAAACAATGGACGCGCCAGTGGATTGTACTCACCACTAATCACCGATTGTTCGCTGGGTTCAATCGCTTTACCTGCTTTGTTCACAATCGGCACTACACGCAATTTAGCTTTGTTTTCAATGTAATAGGCATAACCAAAATAGCCCAATCCACCTTTATCACGCGATACGCCTTGCACTAGGACATTGTCGTCTTCGCTAGCGGTGTAATCGCCGCGTGATGATTTGGCCTTGCCATTGATCGCTTCGGTGAAGTAATCAAACGTTCCCGAATCCGAACCTGGGCCGTATAACTTCAAGGGTGTTGCACCAAATGCAGGGTTGACTTGATTCCATGAAGTCACTTTGCCTTGCGCATCGGCTTCCCACATTTTTTTCAATTCGGCAACAGTCAATTGTTTAACACTGGTATTACTTGGATTAACGACCACAGTTAAGGCGTCAAACGCAATTGGTAATTCGTAATACTTGATATTGGTTTTAGCGCACTCTTCCATCTCTTTTTTCAAAATAGGACGTGACGCATCAACAATATCGATTTCACCGCGACAGAATTTTTTAAAACCACCACCCGTGCCCGAAATGCCCACGGTGACTTGAATTTTACCTTTTTGTGAGGTTTGGAAATCTTCAGAAACCGCTTCAGTAATTGGATATACCGTGCTTGAACCATCAATTTTTACGGTGGTTTTAGCGTGGATTGGTGCGGCTAAATGTGCGGTTAAACAAAAAATCGCCAGCGCTATCACAATGATTTTTGTACTCATTTTAAAACTCTCCTAAAAATAGCTACGATCAAAATTCAGTCAATACAACAAACCTTCAATCAGTAAATTCCCAGTCAAGCTCATATCTATTTGTGGCCGACCTGATCTGGGTTTTGTCGTAAAAAACTGGCCCTAGTCTTTTTACAGCGCCGATTGTAGGTAGCCTATGTGACAGGATTGTGACAAAACTGATTTTTTTTAATTTATCGCCAGGTTTCGTATTGAAGTTTCGTATCGAAATATGCGACTAAAACCTCGTGAATTCCTTTTGACTTCAGGTGCAAAATTGCATATTTATGCTGGTAAATATGTCGCAACCCATACAGAATCTTCACAAATCGCTTACTAAAATTCTACAAATACTTTCTAGACTTCATCCATCGTAAAGCCTATTTGCAGAGATCCCTTAATCACCTTAATTTAAGCATCCTAATTTAAGCATCCTAATTTAAGCATCCTAATTTAAGCATCCTAATTTAAGTACCCCAATGAAGGTTTTCGATATTGACTAATTATTTTTAGGAGTTCGTAATGAAACTGAACAAAATTATTCTCGTCGGCCTAATGACTTTGGGCGCTTTAGCACTGAACACCAGCGCGCACGCAGATGACAAAATGGGTGAAAAAATGGAGCGTTTCCACCAAGCTCAAATGGATCGTTTGAAAACTAAATTAAAGTTGGAACAAAATCAAATGGCGGCTTGGGATACTTTTTTACAAAAAAGTAAACCGCCTGTCCATGATCAAAATTTGAAAGCCGAGTTAGATAAATTAAGTACGCCAGACCGTATGAAGAAATTACAAGAAGTCGGCAACGCGCACTTTACTGCCCATTACGAAGCGGTTTCGGCTTTCTATAGCACTCTGTCAGCAGAGCAGAAAAAAACTTTTGATGTGGAGTTTGCACCCAGTGCACAAGAAATGCGCAATAAGTTTGCGAATCGCATGAATAAAAATATGGATAAAAAAATGGCGCATGAAAAAACGCCACATAATCCTGCAAAAAAAGACGCCTCAACAGCACCGTAATTAGGACATCGCACGTGATGATTAAGGTCTGATGATTAAGGTCTAATACCTAATCAGGTCTTTAGTCAAGCCCGTTAAGATGCCAGAAAGACCGTGACGCGCCATTGTGCGTCGCGGTCTTTTTGTATTTGACGCAAATGTATCTTTTTCATATTGGGCGAATGTTCCTGATTCTGTTTTGACCAACTCTGACGCCATTGTTCAATTTCTGCAAGATCACGCGTCAGCAATTGCACCGTCAAACGGCCCCTCTCCCATCGCAAAAACTCCACCTGACTGTGTATCGGAATGCTACTCCACAAGGCCACCACATCGTCCATTGTTTGACTTTGCCGCTGGGTTCGTTGATCACGTTGAATTTGATTTTTCTGCTGCTGCAGCGATTGCTGGTCGCGCGAAAATTGCCGCGCCAGCACATTACTGGTGACCATTTTTTGTTGCTGTACATCCGCTAACTCCAAATTTGCTTGCCGCGCGCGTGGGAAAAAATCTTGCTCAATTACCTTGTTCAAAACACCCAGCGAAAAATAAAGTGCTAAAACAACGATGCCCACGATAACTATTTTGCCGATGTTGCGTGAATCTAGATTGAACCAATCGTCAGCACGGCGTTTTAAGATCATGGATTCATCAAACAAACCGATCAATGCCTGTTGTGCCAGCGGATGCCAATGGTTTGCACGACGAACCAGCTTAATAGGCAAACCTTTTTGCCATTGATCCGCGTCACGCGCAGACACTAACACTTGATCTATCTCGCCGCCCATTACTGCCATCAAGGCGCGCGGCACTGCTATCATGGCCAAAGAGACTACCTCAATTTTTGTCGTGTGATTTTGACGTGAATGCGTCAATGACCAAAAGGTCATGTCTAAATCACAAGGCACGATTGACGCGCTTAATTTTTTAACCCTTAGCCGCATTTTGTGTAGATTGATGTCGGGCAAAGCGTAATCGGTGACGCTAACGCAAAATGCCGAATCAACTAGCCACACCACGCGACGCGGCGTCGGCATTCGCCCCAGAATTGACAAGCGTGACCAACGACGAATTAAGTAAGTCAGCGAATCAGCAGACGAGTCACGGCCTTGCTCTGCTCTCGTCCATAGTGGTAAGGGGATGGTCCACATGCGAACTTGACCCCAATGTTTGCGCACCAAAACAAATACCTCTCCATTCAAAGCCGCCACATAACGAGTCGGCAAGAGCCTTGATAGCGCCTGCACGACGAACGATTTGCCATCGTTCATTACAACACGCCATTTTTCTAAATGCGTATCGTCGTTGGGCGCGCGACCAGAGGGTAAATTTTGTGAACTATCGGGTTCAAAAATTAAGCTCATCATGACTCCTCAATTTGTCAATCGGTATCTTTTTTTGTATCTTTATTTATTTATACGCGGATAATAAAGAGCGTTAATGTTCGCTCTAAATCCTGACAATCAGTTTTTGCACGCCTTTTATTTAAATAAGCGAATCCTATTTTATTTGCACGTTTATGACTTCGGAGTCTCAATTTTCTTCAACCCATCTTGATGCAATGGGCAAAAAAGCTCGCGCCAGCAGCCAACTGATTGCACGCGCGACGACCGCAACTAAAAATCAATGTCTGCTCAATTTAGCCGCGCTGATCACCAAAAATCAGTCAGAAATTTTGGCGGCGAATCAAAAAGATGTTGCGACCGCGCAGCAAGAAGGACTCAGTAATGCGCTTTTAGACCGTTTGAAATTATCCGCCACATCCATTGCGCAAATGAGCGAGGGCTTGATCCAAATCGCCACCTTGGCCGATCCGATTGGCGGCATCAGCGATATGAATTCGCGTCCGTCGGGAATTCAAGTGGGGCGTATGCGTGTGCCTTTGGGTGTCATCGCAATCATTTACGAAGCGCGCCCCAACGTCACGATTGATGCGGCCGGGCTCTGCATCAAAAGCGGTAACGCATGTATTTTGCGTGGCGGGCGAGAAGCGATTTTTTGCAATCATTTTTTAGCGCAGCTGATTGCTCAAGCACTCGACTCCGTCGGCTTACCCGACGATGCCGTACAGCTGATTCCCAGTACGGATCGCGAACTGGTGACGCACTTAGTGCAAATGACTCAATACATTGATGTGATTGTGCCTCGCGGCGGCAAGAGCCTGATCGCGCGTTTAATCGCCGAAGCACGGGTGCCGATGATTAAACATTTGGATGGCATTTGCCACGTTTATATTGATAACGACGCCAACAGTGATATGGCGGTCAAGATTGCATTCAACGCCAAATGTCACCGTTATGGCACCTGCAACACGATGGAAACCTTGTTGATCGGACGCACGATCGCACCCACGATATTGCCTTTAATCGCACAAGGCATGGCCCACGAAAAAGTCGAATTACGCGCTGACGACGCCGCTTATGCTTTATTAAAAGGCTATGCGTATTTACGCCACGCGCAAGATGAGGATTGGGATACTGAATACCTTGCGCCGATATTAGCGATCAAAGTAGTGGATGATTTGGATGCGGCGATAGTTTTTATTAACCAACACGGCTCAAAACACACCGACAGCATCGTCACCGAAAACTACGGCCACGCGATGCGATTTTTACGCGAAGTCGATTCAGCTTCGGTCATGGTCAACGCCAGCACGCGTTTTGCCGATGGTTTTGAATATGGTTTAGGCGCGGAAATTGGCATTTCTAACGACAAACTGCACGCGCGCGGCCCGGTCGGTTTAGAAGGTTTGACCAGCTTGAAATACGTGGTTTTGGGCAATGGAACGGTTCGAGTCTAAACGCCTGTAGGGCACTTCTATAAATACAGAATGTGCGGATGAAGTGCGAGGCGAACAGCACACAGAAAGCGGAGCGTACCTACAGTACGTGAGGATTTCGCGTACTGCGCAACAACGCAATTCGCCGCAAAAATGAATTGATAGAAGTGCCCTGTAGAATCTATGCCCATGCACATGAATGGTGTGCTTGATGTGTCCAGTGTGAAATGTATGATTAAATTCGTTTTTTTAATTGATTGGAGAGCTTTATGAACAAAAATCTTATGAATAAAAGTTATTTATGGTTATTAACCCTGCCAGTATTGGCGGCGTGTTCGGGTAGCGCACCAGTAAAAGAAGAAAAAAAAGTCGCACTGGAACCGGTTAAAGAATGCGTATTCCCCGGTTCAGAAAAAGCAGCCCCTTTATGGGTTTGCGACGCACCGGTTGATGGGATTGAAGTACAAGCAGTCGGTAGCGCACGCAAAACTGCCGCAGGCTTAGACTTTATGAAACAACAAGCGGCCGCATCGGCGCGCGTTCGTTTGGCGCAACAAATGCGCGTTCAAGTACAAAACCAGATCAAACAATTTGCTGAAACGACTGGCGCGGGCGATAAAGAAACCGTTGATCAAGTCAACTCCTCAGTCACCAGCCAATTAACCAACGAGAGCATCGTCGGTAGCAAAGTTTACCGCTCGGTTGAAGGACCTGATGGCACGATTTATGTATTGGTCGGAATCGATCCAGAAAACGCGAAGAAAATTGCCAAAGCGGCGATTGCAACGAGCATGAACAATGATCAAGCAGCATGGCAAAAACTAAAATCAGACAAAGCACAAACTGATTTAGCTGAAGCGATTGCCGCAACCAAAAAATAAGCTGAACCATCAATTCAGCGGCGTCATTTTGTACAAATGATGATCATAAAAAAGGGCGAGAATTCTCGCCCTTTTTTTATTCCTGTGAAGCCCTCTTTATCGGGCCGCCATATCTGCTCTTATGGCGCTTCGTGTACTTCGTAACTGTGCGTGATTTGCGCGACTTGGCTCAACATAATTGATGCGGAACAGTATTTTTCTTGTGACACTTTGACCGCGTGCGCAACCAAGTGTTCTTTTAGGGCGCGCCCCGTAAGCACAAAGTGAAAGTGAATCTTGGTAAAGATTTTAGGGTCTGTTTCAGCGCGTTCAGCTTCGCAACGCACTTCACATTGCGTCACTTGTTGATTACTTTTTTTCAGAATCAACACCACGTCATAAGTGGTGCAACCACCCGCACCGCTGAGCAAAACTTCCATCGGACGCGCCGCCAAATTCCGCCCGCCGCCTTCCGGTGCGCCATCCATATTTAATAAATGCCCTGATCCCGTTTCTGCTGTCAAGGCCATTCCAGCACTCGCCACCCAATGTATTGTGCTTTTCATCATCGTTTCTCTTTACTCAAAAATTAGCTTAAAAGTCTCGGTTAATTTTCCATCATTTCATTTTTTAAATCATCAACACCACTGACTGCGTAAGTGTGCTAATCGCGCTTGCCACTGCGCCGCCGTACGTTCAGAAGGAATCACGCTATCCCAATCAATTTTGATGTGCGCCAGATCGTCAATCACATCGGCCCATTTTTGCAAAGCCGACAAACACGCGCTATCAGCTTGATTAAATTGCGCGACACTTAACCAAATGGCGACCAATTGACGCCAGCGATCTCGCCGACGCACGGCGTCACAACTGCGCATCACCGCGATCACCATCTCTGGATTCTGCAAATCATGCATCTCGAGGTTTGGAATAGCACGATGTTTTAGTGCCAACTGCGCGCAATCGAATACGTTCGCTGGCAAACGCCATGCACCAAAATCGTGCACTAAAAATCGCGTGCTCTGGTCGGACTGGCCGTACAAAACCATTGCCCAAACACTGAATAAATGCACCAGACGGGAATGTGATTGATGCGTTTGAATAGTCTGCGTGGATTGATCGGCAATCGCATCTTTAGTCTGTTGTGAAATTTTGACGAACTGCGCATTCGCATGGCGAAACAAGGCGTCAAATACGATCGTGGTATTACCCCATAACTGCGCCGCTTTGGGTAACAACTGCGCCAATGCCCCGACTTGATGCAAGACGTCAAACATTCGTTGCGGCGCGGCTTCTAATAAGCCTTTGCTCAATTCATGCCAGACTCGTTCCAGCGGCAAATCGACTAACTCACCACGCTGGACTATCACGCGCATTAACTCCGTGGTTTCTGGGGCGACGGAAAAGTCAGAAAATCGTGCCGCAAAACGCGCCACCCGCAAAACCCGCAAAGGGTCCTCGACAAACGCCGGCGAAACATGACGCAAAATTTTGGCCTGCAAATCCGCCATGCCGCGATAGGGATCGATGACTTGATTACTGTCTAAAGTCATCGCCATTGCGTTAATCGTCAAATCACGCCGCGCTAAATCGCCCTCTAAAGTGACGCTGGGATCGGTATGAAAAATAAAACCATGGTAACCCCGGCCATTTTTACGCTCGGTGCGTGCCAAGGCATAGGCCTCTTTGGTGTGCGGATGCAAAAAAACCGGAAAGTCTCGACCGACTGGCAAAAATCCCTTGGACCGCATGAGCTCTGGCGTTGCGCCAACGACGACAAAATCTTGATCGCTTGCGCTGATGCCTAAAAAATGATCTCGTACCGAACCGCCAACACGATAAATCGTCAATTCGCTCATATACCGGCAGGTTTTATGTCACCCAGAACGTCATTTAGAGGAATATTTTTTTGTTCCAACAATGCGTCATATACCCAAGCGCTATGGACAACATTTTTCACATAGTCTCGGGTTTCATTAAAAGGAATTGTTTCAACAAAAATGGCACCCTCAACACTTCCGTCAAAACTGTTTTTCCATTTGTGCGCACGACCAGGCCCCGCGTTATAGGCCGCCGCCGCCAATATCCAAGACCCTGAAAACTGATCCAGCAGCGTTTTAAGGTAGCGCACGCCTAAACGGACATTAACATCGGGATGTGCCAAAGACTGACGACGAAACGGTATACGGTATTGACGCGCGACTAAGGCCGCGGTCTTTGGCATGACTTGCATCAGTCCCCGCGCTCCGGCTGATGAATGCGCACTGGTCACAAAGCGTGATTCTTGGCGCATGATGCCATAGATAAAAGACGTGCTCACACCAGCCGATCGCGCCTCAGCACCGACCATTTTTTTAAATGGGACGGGATAGCGCTGCAACCAATCGATATTTTTCTTCGTCCGTAGCGATGCGGCAATACAGCGATCAATCATATTGCGTTCGCAAGATTGACGTGCCAAGGCCAGTAAATTGGGCTCATCCAAATCGCGCAATAACCAACTCCATTCACTGATCATGTCGGCATACAAGCCGATAGCCTGCAAAGATTGAATGCGATCTAGGGCCTTAGAAAATCGTGCTTGATCAATCGTAAACGCATCGGACTCAGACAGCTGATTGGTTCGACTCACCTTTTTATCAAGTGCCAAACGCGCCAAATCTGGATAAAAACCCTGCCCTTGGGCCACTTTTTCCAACAGCTTTTGACGCAGCTCGCTGTCTTGTCCTAAAGCTCCTAGAGCATAGGCACGCCAATACAACCACGCATTCACATTGCGCAAACTCTCGGGCATCTGCGCAATTGCGCCCAATACGGCGGTCCAATCACGCCGATGAAGCGCAGCGCGTACACGCCATTCTTGTTGAAATTGGGTCAAGAGCGTATTTTCATTGATTTTTTTCCACCAGATATGTGCGTCTGCGCTTGCCGTCAAGCTCAAACGCAAAGCCATCACACTGTCAGCTTGACCCTGCATGGCGGCCGGCATCCGATCATAATTGGCGCTTAACCACGCCTGCGCTTTTTCAGGTTGCGCCCGCGCATAAGCCGTCAGCGCCAGCACGCCGATTGCTTGATTGGCAATCATTCGGTCCAATAAACTTTGCGGATGCGATAACAATTGTTTGACTTGACTGGCCTCAAGGCCTAATACAGACAACATTGCCAAAAATTCATCGCTCTGGTTTTGCTCTAAAAAATGCTGCGTCCAAGACCACATTTCCGAATTGGGCATTTTTTGACGAGAGGACAAGGCTCTTAACAAACTCATACATCCCTGATGGTTTTTTGTAAATTCGCTCATTAGCCCCCGAGTCTCGACAAGAACATCGTCATTCGCGCGCAGGCGCACCAACAATTGATAGCACCTCAACTCAATATTGCGCCCATCACGCGCTGGGTCGTATAAAGCCATGAACTGCGTGTCATCTTGTCGCGTACCCAGAACGCGCATCCAATCTTGAAGCAGGCGTTCGGCCACAAATTCTTTTTGATGCGCGGCGATAAATGCCTGTACTTCATCTTTTAGGGCGATTGCATCGCCGTTGCGTAGGCGCACACTTAAATCGTAGTAATTTGCATCTGTGGCAAAAATCGTCTTTTGCAATAAGGGCCGATTCCGATGCACCTTGGCATAGTCGTTACGCATCGCGGCATTACGCAATTCAAAAAAAATTCGCCCCGCCGAATCTGCCGCTGTGACCGTCTGATTTGATGACTGTGTTGAAGCAACTAAGGGTTTAGCCGCTAAGGGTTCGCGCACTTTGGTTCGGCCCCAAGCAGCATGAGTAAAGACATCAAGTCCGACAATAAACAATAATCCGACACAGCACAATATCAAGCAAGGATAGGTCGCCTTTGTGCGTTTTGATCGCCGCGTCACATTTATCACTAAACCGCAAAAATCGTGCACAATAGTTTCTGACATTTATCAATCCAATGGTATGGTTACTTTAAAGGGCACTTCTATAAATACAGAATGTGCGGATGAAGTGCGCGGCGCACAGCACACAGAAAGCGGAGCGTACATACAGCACGTGAGGATTTCGCGTACTGCGCAACACAGCAATTCGCCGCAAAAATGAATTGATCGAAGTGCCATAAAATCTATCTCGTCGATATTACACTATATAAATCAATAACTTAAAGTAATTTTTTAATGTAGTTTATCAATATATTTAAACAAAGTTAAGCAAAGGCCATTCCGTGAATTCATCATTACCGCCCTCAAAAGAAACACAACGTCCTTATTTACGCCACATCCGTCAAAAACTCTGTGCCGATAGCACCGATAGACGGGAGAAAGAAGCGCGCGCCTGTGCCAAGGTACTACAACTCTTGCCCCAACAAGCCCATTTAACAATCGCTTTGTATGCGCCCTTTGGATCTGAATTGAATTGTCATCTGATGATTCCCGCACTGCTAGAGCGGCACTATCGTTTGGCGCTGCCGCAAATCACAGGAAACACGATGCGTTTTGTACCCTGGGATGGTGTGAGCGCACTGTGTGCTGGCCCTTTTGGAATTAACGCCCCGATTACGCTCGACAATAGCGCAGAAGTCTGTCCCGACATTCTGATCGTCCCCTGCCTTGGCTTTAACTCAGAAAAATACCGTCTGGGTTATGGGGGTGGTTTTTATGATCGCTGGTTAAAAGCGCACCAACCCGCACCTTTAAGCATAGGACTGGCGTTCGCAGAGCAACAAACCGATTTTGCCATCGAAGCCCACGACTATCGTCTGGATCAGATTGTCACCGAGCAGGGCTTATTCAATTGTTGAGCTTTAAGTGCGACTATGCTAGAATTTTAACCAGCAGTTAATCATTAACTGTAAACAGCAAGCGTGCTGTACAACAACATTCCCCTATTATTTTTAAGGAGCTATTCATGTTTCCCCCCCCCCCCCCTCTATTTTCAGAATTTTGAGCGTTTCTTTGTAAAACAAAGGCTTACGCGTGTGGGTAACACGCTGTCGCTTGTTTTGAGTGGTTTAATGCTGTCTGTTTTGGCGGCGTGTGGTGGTGGTGGTAGCTCTAATCCAACTCCAACCAGCTCGACTACCCCTGTTACCAACCCGACTACCCCTGTTACCACCGCACTGTCTTTTAATGTAAAAGGCATGGCACAGGTATACAGCACCAATGTCGCGCAAAAAACCGCAACACAAGATATGGCGAAATCAAGCAGCGTGTTAAGCCAAATTCAAAATCTGTTCAAGCCACGTCTGCCGGTGTTTTCTGATGCTTTTCCTACGTCAAAAGGTTCACTTCCTAAAGGGCCGACAACACAAATTATGAGCACCCGTTCTGTGCCAATGGCACAGGAAAGCGCCACGGGAAATAGTTTCAACCTGATTGCCGTTGATGCCAAGGGTGTGGGTTATCCGGCTTATGAAAGCACCACCCCGATTCGCATCATCTTCACCGTCCGTTCGCCGGTATCAACCAACCCCGACCTGTACGTAGCCATGTCCTCCAGCGCGCCTGTGGGTGATAGCAACAACTATCAAAGTTACATTGCACAAAACAACTGCGCCATTTATCGGGTCAGCACGACCGACAACAGTTTTTCTTGCGTGTTGCGTGGCGTCGAGGCCGTATCCTTTGTTGGTAAAGATTTTGGCAAACAAGATGGTGCCAGCCAAAAAACCATTCAATTTGACGACAACGGCAATTTGTACATTTTGGGCAATAGCTTTACCGTCAATAACGACAAAACGGCTATTACCAAAATCACCACGGGGCGCCTATACAAAGTGCTAGTGTCGGATTTAACTAACAAAGCCATTACCCAAGACAACGAAGACGTTACTTTTTTCACCACGCTAAAAAGTGGCGAAGTTGTGGCACAGCTGACCCGTGGTAACGGCAACGATTTCGTGATGATTCAAAACAACGCCAACGCCAGCCGCTTAACTTTGGATAGCGGTACCAACAATCACTTTGTTAATACCGATACCTACCGTGCTCTGATGTATGGCAATTTTGGTGGTACGGATAAAGCAATTCGCATGGTTCGTTCCGCCACCAGTGGCGGAATTGAACGGGTATCATTGGACTACAGTAGCAACATTTCCTTGACCTCTGGTGGCAAAACCTACAGCATATCGGCGCCACAACGCGTACTGGTTGCAGACGACGGCTTTATCTACACGACCTATGCGGCAACCGCCAACGACAACACCAGTGCGCTTTTGATTTATCGCACGCTTCCTTTTGTTAAAGACCCTGTGGCCATCATCCCGATGAGCGGCGATTGGTGGACGTGGATGAAAAATCGCCCA